>JANQFG010000025.1 GCA_028277985.1 bacterium
AGGCAAAGCATGCCGATCTTCTTCATGGTCCCTTCATTGTATGCATCATCGACCGGAGATCAAGCGGATCGAGCCGTTCCCTTGATACGGCTCGTGAGGAGGCCTAGGGCCCTGTTTCCCTTGACACGATGTTGCCGGTTCACCTATTCTTCTTGCATCCCGATCCTTCTCGAAGATTCCTTGAACCTTGAGTGAGTGAAACAAGCGATGACGAATCCCGTGGTCGAGCTGCAAGATGTGCCTGTCGAGATCATTTGCCTTTCCGTTACTCCCCCGGTCATCCGAAAGGGGCGCGTGACCTGCCAAGGGGAAGGTCCCTGTGAGGTCGTCCTGGAGGAGTCGGACCCGAGACTCGAGCCCGGGATGCGGGTCGTTCTCGACGGCAGCCCTGACCGGGATCTCCGCATCAAGGGGCTGGTTGCCGGGGTGGACGGGCCCAGCCTCCGGGTCGAGACAGAGCGCCTGGTACCCCCGGACAAGCGGTCTTTTCCGAGGATGTACGGCGGCATCCACATCCGCTATCGTGTCCTGGCCGCCCGTGAGAGGGAGAAGGAGTCTTCTGCCTGGCTTGCCGGGGAGGAAGCACCGGGGCAGGAAGGAGACTGGAGAGAGCCGGATCCGTTCATGGATTTCAGCGGGACGGGCCTGAGATTCGAAGATCAGCTGCTCTGCGACAAGGACGACCTGATGCTCGTCGAGCTGCGACTTCCCTCTTCAGAGAAGCGGTGGCGTGCGACCGCCCGGGTCGTACGGGTGGACCCGATCCGGCCCGAGGATCTGGAGGGGCGAGACGAGGAGAGGCAGGAGCCGGTTCCTACGCACCAGATCGCCGTCCATTTCGCAGAGCTTCCGGCCGAGGCGACCGAGGCCCTGACCGAATTCGCCATGCGGATTCAGGATGCCCTTCTGAAGACATAGCAGAGAGGGATGTTGTTCTGTGCGGATGAAGGGGAAGAGGGTGCTACCCGTCGTCGTTCATCTGTTCGACGAGCTGCTCGAGCACCCGATCCGCCTGGTCGATCGGCGTCTGGCAGGTACCCACCTTCTTGTGACCCCCACCCCCGTGTTTCAGCATCAAGCTTCCCACGTCCGTGTTGCTCGTTCGGTTGGTGATGCTGTGGCCGCAGGTGAAGACCACGTTCTTCTTTTCCCTGCCCCAGATGACCTGGATGCTTATGTTGGTGTCCGGAAACATGGTGTAGAGCACGAACCGGTTGCCTGAGTAGATCTCCGGCACTTCCCGCAGGTCCATGACCACGACATTTCCCCGTTGGACCGCGTTCTGCTCGATCATTCCCCGGAAGAGTTTGTCCTGCTCGAAGTATCGATTCACTCTTTCCTGCACGTCCGGCTGGTCCAGGATGGACTCCGCGTTCATGTTGCTGCACCACTCGATCATCTGCTCCATGAGCTGGTAATTGCTGATGCGATAATCCCGGTACCTGCCAAGGCCGGTCCGGGGGTCCATGATGAAGCTCAGAAGGACCCAGCCGGTCGGGCTTTCAATCTCGTCGGTGGTCAGGTCGCCGCTGTCACACTTGTCCACGTAACGAAGCATCTCGTCGAAATGCTCGGGAAAGCCGTCCTTGCCCCCATAGTATTCCCAGATCACCCTGGCACAGCTGGGGGCCAGCTTGGAGGCGCCCTCAAAGGGGAAGTGGAAATTGAGACGTTCCATCTCGCTCGAGTGGTGGTCGAACCACAAGCCGCAGCCGGGTGCGAAGGGGACATTCACCAGAATGTCATCCTTCGTGACCTGAATGGCACCGTCCTGCACATCCTTCGGATGCACGAACGTCCATTCGTTCATGATCCCTACCTCTTTCAGAAGGACCGCGGAAACCAAGCCGTCGAAATCCGACCTCGTAAGCAGTCTCATGCGCTTTCTCCTTCCCGTGCATATTGAAATTCGTCTTCTAAGGGAAGTCGTCCATCCGGGCCGAAGACTTTAGCCCACAGGGGGGAAAGAGAAATGCTGTTTTTTCTCTAAGAACGAGAAGGGTAATAACCGTGCTTGCGAACCGATTCGGTCATCGCTTTCAGGTTTTCCGGTTTGGCGTTGTAGGGGATCTCGCATCCTCCGGCCAGGATGAAGCCTCCCCCCTTGCCCACTTCCTCGATCAGCCTGTGGCAGGTCTCATCCACCTCTTCCGGGCTTCCCAGGACCAGCTTGTCCGCAGGAACGTCGCCGAAGATGCACATGTGGTCTCCGATCGCCTCCTTCGCCTTGTAGATGTCTGTGAGACCGTCCAGTTGGAGGATGATCTTCTTGGCCGGCAGGCGGCGCAGGACCGGGAAGTTCTTGAGCCAGTCGCCGTCGCAATGGAGAATCGGTGTCATGCCCGCGTCGATGATGCGGCAGACGATCTCCTCCATGCTCGGGAAGGCAAGCTCTTCGAACTGGCGGGGTGAGATGAAACTGTTCGAGGTCCGGTGGCAATAGCATTGTACTCGGGGGGTCCCCATGAGACGGGCTACCCGGATCATGAAATCGGCGAAGCTCGGCGCCAGCCGCATGGACGCCCGGCGCACCTTTTCCGGCCTGTCGAACAGGTCCAGCGAGAAGGGCACCACGGTCCGGGCCATGGAGAAGAGATCAACGGGCATCTCCGCCTGCATCCCGATCTGCATGACGAGCCCCTTCTGCCTGCACCAATCCAGATCGTTCTTCCAGAATCGGCGCTGGAGAAAGAAGTCGCGCGCCATGGCCGGCCAGAGCCTGGCCGGGCTCACCCCCTCCGCGTCGTTGCAGAATCGGGGGAGCATGCGCATCCGGAACCTGAGGTCGTTGAAGGTGTAGCCCTGCTCGAGGATCGCGTCGTAGTCCTCGGGCTTCATGTACTCGATCTCATCCACTTGGGCCATCTCGTTGTCGGGCAGTTCGATGCCCGGGTACAGGTAGCGCATCATCATGGCGAAGCTGTAGAGCAGCCGTGAGATCGGGTTGATATTGTAATAGATGTCCCAGGGCCCCAGGTCCTCATAGACCTTGCGGCTCGCCTGACGATAGACCTCGGGCCTGGACATGTACTCGCTCATGTCGTGGCCCGTGTGGAAGGGGTTGTAGTAGTAGAGCATCATGGAGAGCGGGACCCGGTCGGGCTGCTCGAGTCGAACGACCGCAGCGAGGCGCTCCTCCGCGGTCATCGTGTCTTCCGGGTAGATCTTCCTGCCTGGTTGCGCGCTCATGCCTTGTATCTTCTCCCGTCAGATTTCTACTTGCCCGGGCGCTGATCGAATCTCCTGCCGAAGAGCAGGCTCGCCATGGTGATCCTGAGCATCTGGACGGTCCCCCCGGCCACGCACCATGCCCTTGCATCCCGGAGCATCCTCTCCACCGGAAACTCCTTGCTGTAGCCGTAGCCGCCGAACACCTGCATGGCCGCGTTCGTCACCTCGATCACCATTTCATTGGCAAAGCACTTGGCCACAGCCGCATCATAGATCGAAGGGAAGCCACGGCCGGCGCCCATCACGGCCCGGTAGACCAGCAGGCGCGCCGCCTCCAGCTTCATGGCCATGTCGACGATCGGGAACTGGACGCCCTGGAACTCGCAGATCGGCCTCCCGAAGGCGTTGCGCTCCTGGGCGTAGGTCTTGGATGCCTCCAGGGCGCCGCCCGCGACGCCCAGGCACATGGCCGCGTTTCCGCAGCGCTCGATGTCAAAGGTGAGCATCATGTCCGGGAACCCGCCTTCGGGGATCACCACGTTCTGCTTCGGCACCCGAACGTCCTCGAAGATCAGGTCGCAGGAGGGCATCCCCCTGAGGCCGAGGAACTCCTCCTGTCTGCCGAAGCTGAAGCCGGGCATTCCTTTTTCCGCGAGCACCCCACCGATGCCCTTGTATCCCTTCGAGTCCCCGAAACGGGCGTATACAAAGTAATGGCTCGCGTGTCCGGCGCCGGTGATGAAGATCTTCCTTCCGTTCATGATGTAGTCGTCGCCGTCCGGTGTGAGTCGCGTCGTCAGGGCCGTCAGATCCGAGCCCGCCTCCGGCTCGGTCATGCAGACCGACACGCTCAGATCGCCTTTGCACACCCCGGGAAGGAGCGCTTTCTTCTGCTCCTCGGTGCCGAAGATATCGATGGCCCGGACCGGCCCCACATTCGATTCGAACACGGATCCTGCGATCATGGGGCTGAATTTGGCCAGCTCTTCGATGGCCAGGATCGCGTTGATGGCGGGTTGGCCTCCACCCCCGTATTCCGGGGAAAGCACCATCCCTAGAAGCCCCATTTCCGCAAATTTGGGCATGAGGTGCTCCGGGAACTCGCCGCTCGCATCCACCTCCTTGGCCAGGTCCTTGAATTTCTCCCGCTCCCCCATGGTTCTCAAGGTTTCGATCAGCATCTTCTGTTCGTCGTTCAGATTGAAGTCCATCGCGCACGGTTCCTTTCTCTCAGATAATCTCTGTCAGTTCCTTTATGTTGCGGACCTTCTCGAGCTCGACCGTTCGCTCGATGACCCTTTCCAGACCTCCGGGGTCCCTCTCCCCTGCAAAGTGCCTCACCTTCTCTGCGAGGTCGTCCAGGGTCATCGGGTCCCTGGGGTCTCCTTTGGGGATGTCAACCTGCTTCACGAGCTTCCTGCCTCCGGTCATGTTGACCTCCACCCTGCTGGAAGTCTTTTCCGGGTAGACCTCGTTCAACTCGTCGTCACAGTGGACCTGTACCTTTTTCGAGAATTCCAGCAGCGCAGGGTCCGCGACACGCTCCTCGGTCAGCTGCTTGGGGCCGAGTTCCTGGTCGAGCAAGGTGGCGGAAACGACATAGGGGATCGAGAACTGGGCCGTGACAAAGCTCGCCTCTTCGGAGATCGGCTTGCCTACGGCGAGGAGTGCGATGCCATAGGTGTGAACATCGATGCTCTCGATCTCCTCCGGGTCGAAAATGTTCTCCCGTACCAGGTTGAGTACGGCCTGGGCAGCCCCGTGAGTGTGCCGGCAGGCCGTGTAGGGCTTGAAGTATACGTCCATGAGTGTGTAGTGCTCTTCCAGGCGATCCGTGATCCTGTCCAGGGCAGGTTCGCCGTCGATCGTGATCTGGGTGAAGCCCCCGTTCAGGTCCGACCCTTCCAGAACGTAGGGCGCGCCCGTGATCCCGGCCCGGGCGAGACCGGAGGCCGTGAGACCGGAGGCGGCGGCCTGGCCTCCCTGGATGATCTTGACCGTGAATCCGCCCATCAACTGCTCGCCCATGGAGAGGGGAACCACATACCCGGCGTTTCCCAGGGCGTTCAGCATCCCCTCCTCGTCGAGGCCCATCAGTCGGGCGGCGGCGCAGGCGGCGCCGAAGGTGCCGCAAGTGCCGGTGGGAAGAAACCCGGACAAGGTGTGGCTCGGATGGACGGCGGCTGAGATCCGGTTCGCTGCCTCGTAGCCCGCTACCACCCCTTCGAGGACCTCCTTGCCTCCCAGGCCCAGCTCTTCCGCCACGGCCAGGGCGGCCGGGATGACCGCGGTCCCGGAGTGATTTCCCCCGAATCGGAGGCCGTCCTGTGCCTCGATCGCCTCGGCCGTGACTCCGTTCAGGAATGCGGCCTGATGGGTCCCCGTCTTGAAACCACAAGCGAGGGCGGTTGCCGTTTCCGGTCCTCCCAGCGAGCGGACGTATGAGACAACCTTTGAGACTGCATCCAGTTCCAGCGAGCCGTAGACATTGGCGATGTAGTCCAGGATGCAGGCCTTGGCCTTCTGGACCACATCTCCGGGAAGCCGGTCCAGGGTCACACCGGCACAAAAGGCAGCGAGCCTTCGCGTCTCGTTCATGGAGTCCCCCCTTGGCGCCTGCTTACTGCCCGGCAGCCTTTGAAAAATCCTTCCGATCTTCGGTCTTGGTCAGACGTAGCCCTTCTTCTCGTAGATCTTGATCAGGCCGAGGGTATCGATGATCTCACGCAGGGCCTTCAGTTCTTCGGAACGGGGCGGTTCGGTTTCGTGCACATCGTCGGCCACCTTGAGGTCCCAAGGCGTGAGTCCGGCCACTTCATCTACCGAGCTGCCAGGATGATAAGAGGCCAGATAGGCTTCCCCGCTCTCTTTGTCGAACCTGAGCAGGGCCTTGTTCGTGATCAGGATGGATGGGCCCGTGTTCTCCGGCAGCCCCCAGCGCTCCCTCGCACCGGGGCCGTCGATGTAGCCCGGTGTGGTAATGAAATCCACCTTTTCCGCCAGGCGGCGGGTGTCGTGCAGGGCGATGATGATGACCCGCTTCGCAAGCGCCCCGATCGGATTCGCCCCACCGCTGCCCGGCAGTCGGCTCTTCGGCCGATCATAGTCACCGATGACCGTGGTGTTGATATTTCCGTACTTGTCTACCTGGCTGCCCGCCAGAAACCCCACGTCCACCCAACCTCCCTGGAGGAACATCCCCATCACATCCGCCAGCCCGCCGATCATGCCTGCCCCGGGGTTCAGGCACGGGTCGCCGACCGAGAGCGCGGGTCTCTTCGGCTGGGCGTCATACACGCCCGATTCCTGCATCATGGTGGCCCCAGGTGCGTGCGTGTATTTCGCGATGTTGGCCGACACAGTGGGGAAGCCCGTGCCCACGATGACCAGGTCTCCGTCCCGGATTTCCCTGGCTCCGCAACAGGCCATCAACTCCGGCTTGATGTAGTCGTTCGGGTGCTCGTGCATCAACCAGCCTCCTGTTAGTATGCGTAACTTACTGGGTATCCGTAGTCGAAACTTGCCTGCAGGCCCTTGAAGGCTCCGTAACCGAACCGGCTAATATAGTGCTGCGTGTAAGCGGTTCTGTCCTCCAGGTCGAAGACCCATTCCTTGAGGAATTCTTCGAAGCCCTCCACCGTATTGGAGGCTTGCTGGTAAAGGGAGCCGAACTGGAAATCCACATCGTAGAAGCCGGGTGTATAGCCCGGATGGGCACCGAAGGGGTCTTGCACTACCGCTGCAACCTTGCAGTCCGGTACGATCGTGCGGGAAGGGTCCTTGCCGATCACATCCCGGGAGACGATCCTCTCGCAGCTCACGATCACCTTCTTGGAGGCGTTCGCACCGTGCTTGCAGTCACCCCCGATCCCCCACATCTGGGCATTTCCGTTCTCGTCCGCCTGCTGCACGTGGATAATACCCACGTCCGGGTTCAGGGCGGGCACGAGCAGGGTCGGCTTCCCGTCAAAAGGGGAATCGATCATCTTGTACTTGCCGTCACCCATGAAGGACTTCACCTTCATCAGATCCGTTCCGACCATGTCCTTGACCGGGACAAAGGGCATGCCCATGGCCCCGGCCATGAGCATCATCGGCAGGGAGAGGTTCGAATACTCCTCTACTTCGACCTTGTGGGGTATGCCCTTTTCGACCGAGCGCCTGTAGCAGCGTCCGAGGCCGTAGAAGCCGAGGGAGAGGAAGGTGGCGATGAATCGTTTGACCACGCCCGCCCCGATGAGCATGTCGAAATCGTCCGCCGCATTGCTCCGGGTGATGGTCAAATCCCTCCTGCCCTGGCGGATGATCTCGTGGATGGCCGAGAACGGGGGCCTGCAGATGTAGCCGCCGATGTAGACGAAATCCCCGTCATGGACGTGCTCGGAAATGGCCTGTTTCATGGTCGTGATCTTGCTCATTGCATCCCCCACCTACAATTCGTACGACGTTCGCTCGATGATCTCGTCCTGAGCCGTCTCGCTCAGGCCGACGAAGTGCGCCGAGTAGCCGCTGATCCGCACGACCAGATCCCGGTAGTCCTTCGGCTGTTTCTGTGCCTCCGCGAGCACCTCGGAGTCCACCATGTTGAACTGGACCTGGGAGCCCTCACGCCCGAAATAACCCTGGATGAAGCCCTTGAGGTTCTCGGAGGCGATCTTCTTTCCGGGAAAGCGCATGTTGAGATTCGTACCGTTGTAAATGCGCCTCAGGGGGAGCTTTGTCACCGAGTTGGCTACTGCTGTCGGACCGGACAAGGCGTTCCCTGTAGTGGGGGTAAGGCCGTTGCCCAGCATGTCCCCGGTGGAGCGTCCATCCGGGGTAGCGGCCGTGAGGGCACCCATGGCAATGTGGAAGCCCACCGAGAAGACCCCGGGCCAGAACTGTCCGCCCCGGTAGTTCTCGTGCTTGGCCAGCTCGTCGCAGAAATGGTTCAACACGGTAACGCCCATCCGGTCCACCTCATCCACGTCGTTTCCGTACTTTGGAATCTTCTGGAGGAAATAGGTCTTCTTGTCCTCGGCGCCCTGCCAGTCCTTGGCAAGCCACGAGACGAGCTCATCGAGGGTCGCCACCCTGTCCTCGAAGATCGCCTTCTTCACCGCGTAGAGGCTGTCCACCGTGTTTGCAAAACCCATGAGCTGAACGCCCGTGGAGTTGTATATGGCCCCTCCCGAGGTCAGGTCGAGGCCCTTTGCCAGCGGCCCTTGGATCATGGACGAGGCGAAAGGGGAGGGGACTTGCTCGGCGATGGCCCTGTCCAGTGCGGCCATGCCCTTGACCATCTGGCCGAGGAAGTGGGAAACCTGGGTCGTGTAGGCATTCCAGACGTCGTCAAAGGTCTGAAAGATGGAGGGGTCGCCGGTTTCTAGGCCGGCCGGGAGGCCGAAGACGTTGTCCGTACCATTGCTCAGGGCCAGCTCCAGACACTTGATACCACTGAACTGGACCGCGAAGGTGGAGCCGAAGGTCTTTCCCTGTGCGTTCGGCTCCAGACACCCCACCACGCCGTAGTCACGTGCGTCAGGGAGGTCGTGTCCTCCCTCGACCAGGCACGGGATGATCGCGTCGTCGTTGAAGAAGTGAAGCAGCACCCCTTCCTTTGCGCATGTGACGGCCTTTTCGAGGAAAGCCTCCGGTGATTTCCTGCTGAGTCTCACGCCGAAATTCGGTTGTGCCGTCCTGATGTCCGCATAGGCGTCCAACCCGAGAAAGCTGATCTCGCAGGTGGCGTCTTCTCCGTCCGCTGCGAGCCCGCCGACTGTCACGTTTTGCGTGGTCTTCCCTTCGGCGCCCTCGCCTCCCGGGATAAAGGCCTCCTCGAGCACATTCCATATCTCGTTCGTCTTGAGAAAGAGCAGGGAGAGGAGCTCCCGGGCCTCTTCTCTTCCGATCCTTCCGCTCGCCATGTCGGCGTCAAAGTACGGACGGAGGACCTGATCGATCCTTCCGAGGGAAATCGAGTTTCCTCCGGATTCGATCTGCGAGACAAGGTGGATGAAATAGACGCTCTGGACCGCCTCGTGAAAGGTCTCCGCAGGATGCTCCGGGACCCGGCGACAGACCTGTGCGATCCTCTCGAGTTCCTTGCGTCGAACCGGATCCTTTTCGTCTCCCGCCATCGCCTCGGCCCTTTCAGCGTACCTTCGAGCAAACCGTACGGCCGCTTCGAGAGATCGAATGACGGCCTCGTAGAAGAGACCCTTGTCTCCGGAGTGCTCCTCCGCCGGGAGGCGGTCTCGATGGCCGCGGGCTTCCTCGATGATTCCTCTCAGGCCCTTCTCGAGCACCTTCGGGTGATCCATGGTGAAATGGCCGATGCCGTAGGTGATCTCCAGCATCATGGTGAAGATGAATTTCTCCATGTCCTGGGCCACGTCAGGAGGGAGAAGCTCCTGGAGGCGGTCTTCCACCGACTTGCCGCGCCAGAAGGGGAGG
>JANQFG010000035.1 GCA_028277985.1 bacterium
CTGCGTTTGAGGCGGTGGGCCACGAGGGTTTTGCAGGCAGCCTCAATCGGCCCGCTCCCGATGGGCAGGCCGGCGGCCCGGTAGGTGGCATAGTCCATCCTGTGCTTGTTGCGTTGGAAGTATCCGATCTCACGTGCGACCACACGGAGGCGTTCACTGCCCTTTCGCAAGGTGGTCTGGTAGCGCCTGATGGATCGGATCAGCCTCCGCACGGCTCCGGGTTCACGCAGGATCTTGTCGTACCATCGCACGTACCACTGGTTGGCCTCTTGGGTGCTCTTTCCGTGGAGCGCTTCGGCCGTCTGTGAAAGGTGCTGCGTGAAGTGAAAGAAATCATTGATCGGTGTGAACTCGGTCAGCAGAGGATGCTTCTCGACGGTGGCCCAGATCTCCTTCTTACCGTCGGCAATGAACACCTTGTGATCGAACGAACCGTTCTGTAACGCAGTCTGCGCCTGATCGGTGACTTGATCCACAAGGTGAGCCATTTTGGGTTCAGGCATGCGCGCAGAATAGCGCACGTCGATCCGTTCGGGGGCTTCGGTCAATGGATCCAGTGGCGTTTCATACACGGCCAGCATACCCACACCCGCCTCTTTCCAGGCAGTACGGCCCGAGTCACTGTCCCGGACGCCAGGACGCTCAGCGGGTCGCCCACGTTTGGGTGCGGATTCCCGTATCGGGACCGTGACACCGTCCCAGCCAGCCACCAGGATATCGCCTTGGACATTCAGGGGAGCCATCCGGTTCAGCGTTTCCTCCAGATCGTCAAGGTGCGCTTCGACGTATGCGCCTGCCCGAGACAGCACCCTCTGGATGGCCTTGCGAGAGGGGCCCTCCGGATAGACTCGAGCCAGCGCCTCCTCGACCTCCTCCGGCACGATCCGGCTACCCAGCAGAACGCACACCTCCTCGATGTCTGGGGACAGAAACCGGTCTACCATGCCACAACGATGGTCCAGAGGAACATAGGATTTCCCGCCGCGGTCAGGTTGGTAGAGCCCACGGCGTATCTTGACTTTGCCCCAGGGCGTCAGCCACTGTTTGCTGGACAGATGCTTATG
>JANQFG010000055.1 GCA_028277985.1 bacterium
CACCGATACCTCCGGGGCGGTGAATCCCGAGGAATCGTCCATCCTGAGAGAGATCCTCGACTGGAGCTTGGCGATGAACTCCAGGGACCGCTTGTCGTCGATCACCACCGCCTGCGCCGCTTCGGTCACGATGAACATGACCAGCAGGCAGGACAGGGCGAGAAGAAACCGCTGTCTCGTCTTTGCTTGTCGATACATTTCTCGCGTTCCCCCCGGTTGTGCGTTGTAGGCTATCTCCTCTTTCGCTATTTACAGAACTTCTGAAAGCCGGCCAGAGAGAAATCGTTCAGGTTCAACTCTGCGTTGAACATGAGGTTTGTGTCCGGATGGAGCTGGGAAATCACGGTGGCGTGCTCTCTTCGCGTGTCCACGATCACGTGGTCCATCCAGGACAGGAACTTCACCTTCCCGTCATCGGTCTTGTACCCGGCCGTGGTGGCGGACAGAAACTTCCAGAATTTTTCCGAGCGGTCGTGAACGATCTTGTAGGCTGGGCCCCAACTGTCCGCGAAGACCCAGACATACTGCGTGCCGTAGTTGTAGTACGGGTCTTTGGACTTCGCCTTGATTACCCAGACCGGGCGCTTCACATAGGTCAGACTCAGGGGTGCCCACGGGGACCCCTGCCACTCCTTCTTGTGGAACCCGTAGTCCATGGAGGGGCGCCTGCGTCCCGTCTCCCACTCGCCCCGTGCGTTTACGTTCGCCTGGATGGGTTCAGTCCCTGCGAAGGAAACCAAAGCCTCCTTCTTTTCGATCAACTCCCACTCGAACAGGGGGATCTTCCCGTCATAGGCAAGGATGTCATCCACTGCGAAGTCCGAACCCACGAACCCATCCGAGCGGTTGGCCGGGCTCATCCTTCGCACCCTGCGAATGGCAGGAACGTAGGCGAAATTCATGTCCGCCTTGGCGGAGAGATAACGCCACATCAACTGAGCCGTGCCGGCCAGATCGTAAGGCGCTTTCACGGAGATGAGTGCGTATCGCTCTATGTCCTTCGGGTTCTTATATTTCCTGGCTCCGGGATAGCCTGTCAAATAGGCGTCGTTGAAGATAACGGATATCTCTCGTTCGAATCCCGTGCTGCGGCCGATCCACCAGACGAAGGTCGAGAAGTTCTTGCACCCGATCACGTACGTTACGTATTGCTTGTTGTACATGATCTTGATCGCCGCCTTCGGGTCCTCGGGGTCGATCTTGGGGAAGGGAAACCCGATAACCATCCTGGCCATCTCGCCCGTTTCCGTTTCGACGATGATATCCTCTTCGTTCAGATCGTACTTGCCTACATTCCCGGTGAAGCTCTCTATGGCATAGGGTGTGAAGTACTCCGAGGTGTCGTAGTTGAGCTTGCCCAACGGGAGGGTCCACTCGCCCTTCTTCACCCATTCCAGCATGCAGTCGGGTACGAGGCCCTCGGCCTTCTCCCAGTTTGTCTTGTCGATGATTTCCCGTCCGGACTCACCGGCCACGAGATTTGGGCTGAGGCACACCAGGAGCAAGAGAAATACAAGAGAACCGGAGAGTCTTCTTATAGTCTTCATCGTGTTGTCTCCTTTAGGTTCGGTTGTGATGCTGACGGTCGGTCATGAGACGGTTAGACAACAAAAAGTAAGTACTCATAAGTCCTGGTGCGAAGTTTAGCGGATGTGTCTCGGAGATGTCAAGAACTTTCTCAGATGAGGGTGAGTACATTTTAATTGTTATATTTCAATATATTATGGGTGTTCTTGTCGAGAAAGGCATTTTCTTCTTGACAACTTTTCAAAGGACGGATATCTTTCTTGTATTCATACTTGACAGTTTTTCTGTTAAGTTACTATCTCAAGAAACCACAGGATTGACAGCCAGGGCGTCTGAACAATGGACAACAGGAACCGAATTCCGTCCCGCCAGATGAAGGCGTCGGAGCTTTGCAGGGAATCAGGCATGAGCCGCTCCGCGGTTCACTATTATGTCAGCCTGGGCCTCCTTCACCGTCCTGAAAAGGCCGGCCTCAATCTGCACTTGTACGATGAGACCCACCTCACACGGCTCCGGCGGATCCGCGAGCTCAAGGAGAAAAAGGGCCTTTCCTTGGCCGAGATCAAGCGGGTCCTGGAGCAGGGCAAGCCGAAGGGGCCCCTGTCGCAGGTTGGCGGCGCGACGGCAGATACCCTGGAACCCGTCGACCGGGAGGCACCCATCGATGACCAGGCCGCGGATGGAGAGGATTTGAAGAATCGGGAGAAGATCATGGATATGGCAATCAAGCTCTTCTCCGAGAGAGGCTATGAAAACACGAAGATCAGCGATATCACCGAAGCACTGCGTATGGGGAAGAGCACGTTCTACGTGTATTTCAAGAACAAGCGAGAGCTCTTCATGGAATGCATCGATCGGCTCGCGGTCACGATCGTGCCCAGGGAATCGTGGGATGAGATCCGGAACGAGCAGGAGTACCTTCTCAAGAACAAGAAGAGGGGTCTGGCCTTCCTGAGGGCCTTTCCGGGGTATCGAGGGATCCTCAACATGATACGAGGAGCGGTCGGCCGGAGCGATCCGTTGATGGCGCAGAAGGCGATCGAGGCATTTCGGGTGCTGAGCCGACCCATGTTGAAGGACTTGCGCAGAGCGGTCGCAAACGGCACGGTTCGGATCAAGCACGACGAGGCGTTTGTAGCGTACCTCCACCTGGTCATGGCGGAGAGCTTCGGCTACTGGCAGATGATCGAACCCGGCTACTCGGTAGAAGAGGGCATGGAAATCATCATGGACATCGTGCAGAACGGCCTGGTGCATGCAGGCTCATCCAATCAGGAGCCGGACGCCTGGAAGGGGCCGGCCGGTGAGGTTGAGGACAGTTCTGGGTGCAAGACGAGGCTCGAGAGCATCTCCATAGACCCTGAGGGTTTTCTGCGTGGACGGATGGGGGATGCCGAGGTGGATGTGGTTCTGAGCAGGATCCAGTCTGTGCGGGTCCACGATAGAGGCGACCGCCACGAGGCCGAGTTGAGCATGGGAGACGGGCAGCGATTCGTGATCGAGGTGAACGCAGAGGATTCTCTGCACGGCACTGCACCTTTCGGATCCTTCCGCCTGCCTTTGAAGCGCATTGCATCCGTTTCTTTCGAATCCGAAGAATGAGAAGAAAACGTGTACGGGAAGGAGAACGCGATGAGTACGGAAGCTTATCAAACGATCTCATATGAGATCGGGGGCCTGAACGACGCAATCTGCAGGATCACGCTGAATCGGCCGGACAAGTACAATGCGATCGACCGGCAGATGGCCACGGAGTTGGTCGATGCCTTTCGAAAGGTGAGAGGTGTCCCATCGGTGGGTGTAGTGGTCCTCTCCGGATCCGGCAAGTCCTTCTGCACCGGCGGCGATCTCTCCGTCTTTCCCTCCCTGGCCGAGCATCAGACCGCCATGGACTGGTTGGCCCACGAGGGGCTGGATGTCCAGAAGTCGATCACCGGGTGCGAAAAAGTCGTGATCGGCAAGCTCCACGGGTACTGCCTGGCAGGGGGGCTCGAGATTGCCCTCTGCTGCGACCTCCTGTATGCGACCGAGTCTGCAAAGATGGGCACGACCGAAATCAATATGGGTATTCTGCCGGGCTGGGGCGGAACCGCCCGGCTGCCGAGAAGCATGCCGATCTACCGGGCCAAGGAGGTTGTTTTCAGCGGCCGCAAGGACTATTCGGCCCAGGAGATGTATGACATGGGCCTGCTGACCCGTGTATTCAAGGACGAGGAGTTCGAGGAGAAATTCGAGGAAATGGTCCGGATCATCGGCTCCAAGAGCCCGATCGCACTCCGTATGGGCAAGGAGGTCATGGACAAGTCTGCAGAAGGGGGCAGCATCGATACGGCGCTCGCAGTCGAGAGAAACGGAATCCAATGGCTGCAGAACAGCCCGCCGATCCAGGCGGCCCTGGACATCTACCGGGAGAAGCCGGATCAATTCACCGAGAAACAGAAGCAGAGCAACATCGAATCCGACGTGAGGAAGTAGGCAGAGACAGGGGTCTATCCGAATCGATATGCAATAACAAACGAATGGAGATCGGCCATGTACACCCTTGGAGACATACCGAGGAAAAGCGCAAGGATCTGTCCGGACTTCGAGGCCGTGGTTTTCGAGGGCACCAGGCTGACGCACCGCGAGCTGAATGACCGGGTCAATCGTCTGGCCAGCACGCTGCTCGGTATGGGGTACCAGAGAGGCGATCGTGTGGCGGTCCTGGCGGCAAACACGCACAAGTACCTGGAGATCTATTTTGCCACGGGCAAGCTCGGCATGAGCGTGACGCCGCTCAATTTTCGGCTCTCGGACGCTGAGATCTCCTATATCGTGAAGGACAGTGAAGCGGTCTGCTTTCTGGTCGGAGACGAATACGAAGAGAGGGCGCTCGGGCTCAAGACCGAATTGCCGGATATCCGAAACTGGATTTCCCTCGACAAGGAGATGGACGGAGCCGAGTACTACG
This sequence comes from bacterium, assembly GCA_028277985.1. Lineage (GTDB taxonomy): Bacteria > Desulfobacterota > DSWW01 > DSWW01 > DSWW01 > S015-6. The sequence goes on from JANQFG010000055.1 coordinate 4,478, forward strand.
AAACCCTTCTCGAGAAAGCTCCCGCCCGGGAACCGGATCTGGAGGTGGATGAGGAGGAGATCGCCATCCTGATGTACACCGGCGGCACGACCGGCCTTCCGAAGGGAGTGCTCATGTCCCACCGGAACATCATGACCGCAACGATTGCCGCTGCGCTGGGGTGTGGGTTTCGTTACGACGACACGACCTGTTTCGTGCTGCCTCTGTTCCACGTCTCGTTCTGGCCGGCCCTGGCCGTCCTGCTCGTGGGCGGAAAGGTTGCGATCAACCGAAGACCGGATCTCGGGGAGATCCTCAGGCTGATCCAGGACGAGAAGTGCACCCACGTCAATATGGTCCCCACCATCTACACGTGGCTGCTCGAGTATCCGGACATCGATTCCTTCGACCTTTCAAGCCTCAGGCTCATCTCTTACGCAGGCAGCCCTTTTCCTCCCGAGGTGTTGAAGCGATGCATCAAGAAGTTCGGCGACCGGTTCATGCAGGCCTACGGCATGACCGAGGCGCTCGGTGCCTCCGGGCTGTCTCCATGGGATCACGTGCTGGAGGGGGAGGGGACGAGGCTTCTGGCCAGCGCGGGGAAGGAGTCCATTTGCGCAGACATTCGCATCGTGGACGAGGAGGGCCTTCCGGTGCCGGCAGGCGAGGTCGGCGAGATCGCGATCCGCGGAAAGCACGTGATGAAAGGGTACTGGAAGAACGAGGAGCAGACCAGTAAGACGATCCGAAACGGCTGGCTCCACAGCGGTGATATGGGCTACATCGACGAAGAGGGCTATCTCTTTCTCGTGGACCGGAAGGCGGACATGATCGTGACCGGCGGAGAGAACGTGTACCCGAAGGAGACCGAGGACGTGCTCTACGAGCATCCCGCGGTCATGGAGTGCGCCGTCGTTTCCGCACCGGACGACAGATGGGGAGAGCGGGTGCAAGCTGCCGTGGTTCTCAGAGAGGGACAGCAGGCGACCGCAGAAGATCTGATCGAGCACTGCAAGGGGAAGCTGGCCGGGTACAAGTGCCCCAAGGCGATCGAGTTTTGGGAGGCCCTTCCGAAGACACCGATCGGCAAGATCCTTCGGAAGGACGTGAAGAAAAAATTCTGGGAAGGCCGCGAGAAATCGATCGGCTAGGGCCTAAACCCAGTTACACAAGAACACAAGAACGGGTCGGACCAAGCTAAATGGTTGATTCAAAAGATCTATCAGGCCAAGAAAGGGCTCGCTTCGGCCCTTAGAAGGGACGGCCACAAAGCTTTGGCTCTAAGCGCGTTTTCCGGTGGTTTTCTTGGTCTGTTTTGTGCGGTTTCAAGAACTTAGCTTGGTCCGACCCCCTGTTGATCCCCTGTTTTGGCTGGGCTAGACCCCGTTCGGGTAATACTCCACGCCGAGGTGGGTGATCAATTCCTCGCCCATCAGGTAGCGCAGGTTGTTCTTCATCTTCGATAGCTGGATGAACAGATCGTGCTCCGGGTACAGGCCTTCCGGGACGATGGGGTTCTTGAAGTAAAAAGAGAGCCACTCCTGGATCCCGAACTTCCCCGCCCTCTTGGCCAGGTCGATCAACAGCACAAGATCCAGCGCGATCGGCGCGGCCAGGATCGAGTCCCTGCACAGGAAGTCGATCTTGATCTGCATCGGGTATCCCATCCACCCGAAGATGTCGATGTTGTCCCACCCTTCCTTGTTGTCGCCACGAGGCGGGTAGTAGTTGATCCTCACCTTGTGGAACGCTTCGCTGTAGAGCTCAGGATACAAATCCGGCTGCAGGATGTACTCCAGCACACCGAGCTTGCTCACCTCTTTGGTCTTGAAGGAATCCGGATCGTCGAGAACTTCCCCGTCCCGGTTGCCCAGGATGTTGGTGGAGAACCAGCCGCCGAGACCCAGCATCCGTGCTTTGAGGGCCGGAGCAATCACGGTCTTCATCATGGTCTGGCCGGTCTTGAAGTCATCTCCGGCCACCGGGCACTTCTTTTTGTGCGCCAGGGAGAGGAGGGCGGGGATGTTCTCGGAGAGGTTCGGGGCGCCGTTGACAAAGGGAATACCGTTTCGGATCGCCACATAGGCGTAGATCATGCTCGGCGCGATGGCCGGGTCGCTTTCCTTGAGGCCCTTTTCGAACCTCTTCAGATCCGCGTGTACTTCCTTCGCTTGAAGAAAGACCTCGGTGGATCCACACCAGAGCATCACCAGCCTCGAGCACCCGGTCTTTGTCTTGAAGGTGTCGATGTCCTTCTGAAGCTTGTCCGCCAGGTGCATCTTGGTCTTGCCCTGCTTGACCCAGTCCCCCTGGAGCCTGCGCACGTAGGTCGGATCAAAGACGGCCTTCATCGGCCGGATCGACTTCAGCTCTTTTCGAATCGGCTCCAGGTGTTCCTTCCGTAACACGCCCCCGGCGAGAGCGGTCTCGTAGGCATCTTTGCCGTGGATATCCCACCCTCCGAATACCAGGTCGTCCAAGCCCGCCAGCGGCACGAAGTCCTTGATTCGGGGTCGCCGACGTTCGGTTCGCTTGCCCAGTCGAATGGTACCCATCTGCGTCAGGGATCCGATCGGCAGGCTCAAGCCTTTTCGGATCGAGAACGTGCCCGCCATCAGTGTGGTTCCCACGGCGCCGATGCCCGGGACCAAAACTCCAAGCTTCCCCTTCGGAGAAGCGATCTTCTTTCTCTTCTTCCCTTGCTTCATGCAAACCTCCGCCCTCATGGAAAACGAAATTTATACTCCTTTTCGCTTGAAAAGACAAGAAGTTATGAGCTCACCGAAGGCTCCAAAAGGCCTTGCCGACCCCTCGACCGCTTCAGCGCGCAAGTGGGCTGAACGTTGACATAACCACTTGATTTGCGTAAGTTTTGGGTTCCTGAATCGATGCCCTCGTGATGACGAAAACGAGGTATACCTCATCCCCAAGATACTTAAACCCAAGGGAGGGTAGCATGAAGCTCAAGAAGAAGGACCTGGTCAAGCTCTACAGGAATCTGGTGCGGGCCCGCAAGTTCGATCAGGCCTCCATCCGGATGCTGGGTGAAGGCAAGTTCACGTCTTTTTTCCACTCCGCCTACGGGGGTGAGGCTCCGGGTGTGGGGGGTGCCACATGCCTCAGGAAGGACGACTACATTTACGTCCACCATCGTGGCCACGGGCTACCGCACGCCGCCGGAAAAGGTGCCGAGTTGGTCCCCTTGATGGCCGAGCACTGCGGCAAGGTTACCGGTTCGTGCAAGGGAATCACCGGATTCCATGCTTGTGATCCGGAAAACGGTATCTTCGGTGCCGGAGGCACGATCGGCTCCGCTTTCCCGGTTTCGGTCGGATGGGGGCTTGCAGCGAAGAAGGCGGGCAAGGGGCAGGTCGTTCTCTGTTGCTTTGGTGACAGCTCCGCCGGGCGTGGCACCATGCACGAGGCGATGAACATGGCGATGAACTGGAAGCTTCCCATCATCTGGTTCTGTGAAAACAACGGCATGGGCCAGTTCGTGCCGATCAAGGACGCCTTCCCCATGGAAGATATCGCGAGCATGGCCGGGGCCTACGGCATGCCGGGCGTGGTCGTGGACGGCCAGGACGTGGTGGCCGTGGCCGAGGCAGTCATGGTGGCGGTGGAAAGGGCCAGGAAGGGCAAGGGCCCCTCCATGGTAGAGTGCAAGTGTCTTCGGTTCCGTTCCCACGTAGAAGGGGCGCCGGACTGGATGCACGGCGAGATCCGCTCGCCCGAAGAGGTCGAGAAGATGAAGAAGAGGGATCCGGTCGTGCTGTTCCAGAAGAAGCTGCTCAAGCAGGACATCCTGACCAAGAAGGAGATGGAGAAGATCGACAAGGAGATCGATGCCGAGGTCGAGGCAATGGAGAAGCACTGCGAAGAGAGCCCCTATCCGGAACCATCCATCCTGGAGAATGCCCTGTACGCGGACTAGGATTCGAGAGGAGACCTTGCGATGAGAGAGCTACTTTACCTACAGGCAATAAACGAGGCACTGGCGGAGGAGATGAAGCGGGACGACTCCGTATTCATCATTGGAGAGAGCGTTCAGGGATCGACCTTCAACACGACCGTGGGACTCGTCCAGCAGTTCGGCGAGGACAGGGTCATGGATGCTCCGATTGCCGAGAACGGAATTGCAGGTGCGGCGGTGGGTGCCGCCATGGCCGGGTATCGGCCGGTTGCGGACCTGATGTTCGGTGATTTCATCTATTGCTGCATGGACGAGGTTCTGCTCAAGGCGGCCCAATGGCACATGCTACACGCCGAGAAGGTGAATGTGCCCCTCGTGTTCAAGGCCGCGATCGGAGGCTATTCCGGCCTGTGCAACGAGCATTCCCGGTGCCCCGAGGCCGTGGTGCTTCACCACCCGGGACTGAAGCTGGTGTTGCCCTCCGACCCGTACGATGCGAAGGGGCTTCTCAAGACGGCGATCCGTGACGACAACCCGGTCTGCTACTTCTACCACAAGCAGCTACTGCCCGCGATGGGTGAGGTGCCCGAGGAAGAATATTTGATTCCCTTCGGCGTAGCGGATGTGAAGCGAGAGGGCACCGATGTGACCGTGGTCGCGACCTCCTTCCAGGTCAGCCTGGCCCTCGGTGTGGCCGCCGAGCTGGAAGGCAAGGTGAGCGTCGAGGTGATCGACCCGCGTACCCTGGAGCCGCTCGACATGGACACGATCATCAAGTCGGTCGAGAAGACCGGTCGCGCGATCATTGTGGACGAGGACACGTTGAGATGCGGCATCGGGGCGGAAATCGGAATGCAGATCGTGGAGAACGCCTTTGACTCCCTCGATGCGCCGGTCAAGAGGCTGGGCGGAGCGAACATGCCGATACCGGGGGGCATCCTGGAGAAGAGTGTCCTGCCTCAGCCGCAGGATCTGGCGAATGCAATTACGGACCTCGTAGGGGCGGAACGCGTCGAACTCGAGGTGCAAACAGCGGGCATGAAACTTCTTTAGAGCGAGGTCCCATCGATGGCGAGAGACATAGCAATCCCGAAGCTTGGCATGACCATGAAAGAGGCCAAGGTGGTGGCCTGGATGTTCAACGAGGGCGACCGGGTCGAACAGGGCCGGATCGTCATGCAGGTCGAGACGGCGAAAGTAACCCACGACGTGGAGGCACAGGACACCGGGTTCCTGCACATCCTGGTCCCTCCCGGCGAGACCCATCCCGTAGGGCATGCAGTCGGTCAGATTGCCGACTCGGAAGAAGAGCTGGCCGAACTGCAGGCACAGACACCGGCCCCTGACGTGACGGCGGCAGCTCCTGTGGAGACTTCTGCAGAGCCGGCCGCACCTGCGGCCGCGGCTGCACCGGCTGCCGGGCCGCCGGGCAAGGTCAAGATTTCTCCACTGGCCAAGCGGCTGGCCCAGGAGCACAACCTGGACTACACAACAGTGGCCGGTAGCGGACCGAACGGACGCATCGTAAAGGAAGACATCGAAAAGGCCCTGGCCGCAGGCCCGGCAGCTGCCGCGCCGGTTGCCGCTGCAGCAGAGGCGTGGACCGGAGAAGTGATCGACGGGAAGCGGGTCAAGACGGCTATGCCCCTTCAGGGAATGCGCAAGGCGATCTCGGACCACATGGTGGCGAGCCTCCAGGTAGCTGCGCAGCTCACCACGATGACCGAGTTCGACATGACCGAGATCATCAAGCTGCGTAAATTGCTCGTTGCACGGGAGGAAAAGCTGGGCTTCCGGGTCTCCTATACGGATCTGCTCGTCTATCTCATCGCCAAGGCCCTGAAGGCGGTGCCTGTCATGAACTCGAGCCTCATCGACGGACGTGTCGTACTGTGGGAAGACGTGCACGTGGGCGTGGCCGTTGCCCTTCAGATCTCCGAGTTCGAGAGCGGACTCATCGTCCCGGTGGTGAAGAATGCGGACCAGAAGTCCCTGGCCGAGATCAACCAGGCCGTTGCGTCCGTGGTGAAAAAAGCCCGGGAGGGGACCGTCGTCCCGGACGACGTCACAGGCTCCACCTTTACCCTGACCAACACGGGCACCTTCGGTAACATTTATGCCCACGGGACGCCGATTATCAACCAGCCCGAGTCCGCGATCCTCCAGACCGGCTCGATCGTCGAACGACCCGCTGTGGTGGAGGGCCAAGTAGTGCCCCGGCCGCTCATGCCTGCGAGCCTTACCTTTGATCACCGGGTCCTGGACGGCGCACCCGCATCCGCGTTCATTGCAGAGCTGAAAGACCTGATCGAGAACCCTGCCATCTTGATCCTGTCCGAATGAGGACACTCGCGCGCAGGAAGCTTTAAGGAGAATAAACTATGGCAAGAAAGCGCTTCATCGTAGAGCTTGGGACCGGGGCGGATCTGCACGGAGAGGATGTGACCGAGGCGGCGTGCCGTGCGGTCAAAGACGCGATCTCGAGCAACTGCCTCTGTGGGCTCCTGGAGATCGTGGGCCTCGAGGATCCGGGCCAGATGGAAGTGGAGGTCCTGGTGGGCACACCGAAGCCCGAGGAAGTGGATGTGGACCTGGTCAAGACCATGCTGCCCTTCGGAAAGGTGAGTGTCACCTCCGTGGCCGGCGGCCTGATGGCTCAAGGTTTGTGCGTTCCGCAGATTGCGCCTGATTGCGATCAGATCATGATGGCAAACGCTGCAGTGACCGTCTTCGTCAACAAATAGAAGCGCCGCAGGGCGATTTCTCCCGGGTCGTATCCCTGAATGCGAGGGAAGGATGGGTGGCGAGTACCCTGACCAGCCCCGGCTGGCCGTGGGCGGTGTGGTGATCAAGGACGACAAGGTCCTGCTCGTCCGCCGCGGAAAACCGCCCGCCTACGGAGAGTGGGCCATCCCGGGGGGGAGTGTGGAACTGGGAGAAACGCTCAAAGAGGCGGTCGAGCGGGAGCTTCAAGAGGAGACAGGGGTGACCGTCAGGGCCGGCGAGATCTGCCATGTCTTCGATGCGGTGAAGCGGGGCGACGACGACCGCGTCCAATTCCACTACGTGATCATCGACCTGATGGCCGAATATCTTTCCGGCGAGCCGGTCCCTTCCAGCGACGCTACCGAAGCTTCCTGGCTGTCCTCCGTGGACCTGGAGAACCGAAGCGTCAACGCGACTACCCTGCAACTTCTCCGGAAACTGGGCTTCATCAAGCCATAAAACACCACGGCCGTTTGTCCGCCATTCCCGCCCCTACGGGCAATCGTGATAGACTCTGGCACCTCTGCTTTCCAGCTCGGGGATGTACTCGTTGCATGATGTCGAACTGAGAGGGTTATCCTCCAGACTCACCTGATCGTGGATTTCAGGAGTGCTTCCGATCCCGGAGTTCTCCACCAGCGGGTAGATGTCACTGATCTGGTTCTGATTAAGGAATATATTGTACAGGGCAGTCAGCCCTGCCAGGGAGGTAATATCCATAATCTGGTTGTTGTTGAGGTGGAGATACTGCAGGCCGGTCAGCACCGCGACGGGACTTATGTCGCTGATCTGGTTGTCGTCGAGAATGAGCCCAGATAGAGGCGGAAATCCTGCCAGGGCACTGATGTCACTGATCTGGTTGCTTTCCAGATGCAGATGCCTCAGGGCAGTGATTCCACCCAAGCCGGTGAAGTCGCTGATCTGGTTGTTTCCGAGATCGAGATACGTCAGACTGGCAAATCCATCCAAGGCACCGATATCACTGATCTGGTTGTATCCGAGATACAGGTTCCTCAGGTCGGGGAGCCCTTCCAGAGGCGTGAAGTCACTGATCTGGTTGTTTTCGAGGTAGAGATACAACAGGCTGGTAAGCCCTTCCAGGGCACTGATGTCGGTTATCTCATTGCTGTCGAGTCTGAGTGACGACAGGTCGGTGAGCCCTGCCAGGGGGGTGATGTCGCTGACCTGGTTGTTGTCGAGGTAGAGAGTCTGCAGGTCGGCAAGTCCATCCAAGTCGCTGATATCGCTGATCTGGTTGTTTTGGAGATAGAGTCTCCGCAACCCGTTGAGACCGTTCAAGCCACTGACGTCGGTGATCTGGTTGTCTTCGAGGTACAGATTCCTGAGGCTGGTGAGCCCAGAAAAGGCAGGGATGGCGCTGATCAGGTTATCATTCAGGGAGAGACTCCAAATGCGGCTGAGCCCTGCCAGTGGGCCGATGTCGGTGATTTGGTTGTTCTCAAGCCAAATCTCGGTCAGGTTCGTGAGGCCCGCCAGGGCACCTATGTCCGTGATCTGGTTGTTTCCGAGATAAAGAACCGTAAGGGAGGTGAGCCCCGTAAGAGGGGTGACGTCACTGATCTGGTTATTGTGGAGATTGAGGAAAACCAGCCCGGTAAGTCCATTCAGTGCACCAATGGCGGCGATCTGGTTATTCTGAAGCGTGAGTTCGAACAGGTTCGTGAGGCCTGCAAGGGCACTGACGTCCGTGATCTGGTTGTTTTCAAGCTCGAGATCGCGAAGGTCGGTGAGCCCATCCAAGGCGCTGATGTCAACGATCTGGTTGTTGTAGAGATAGAGATAGGTCATGCCGGTGAGTCCTGCCAGGGCACTGATGTCAACGATCTGGTTGTATCCGAGATGGAGTGTGCTCAGGTTCGTGAGACCGGCAAGAGGAGAAATGCTGCTGACGTCGTTGCTATACAGGGAAAGGTCTTCGAGGTTGGTGAGCCCTGCGAGTGGTCCGATGTCGGTAACCTGGTTGCTCTCGAGCGAAAGCTCGGTCAGGTTCGTGAGTCCTGCCAGGGGTGTGATGTCAGTGATCTGATTGATATGAAGGAGAAGCCTCTCCAACCCCGTGCAGTACTCCAGTCCACTCAGGTCCGAGATGCCCCGAAACCCGGCGTTCAACTCCGCTAGCCCTTCGAGATCAGAGGAGCAGAGCCCTTCCGTCCAGCCATAGGGCCAGCCCAGTGCCTGCGCAACCTCTGCACCCATCATGAAATCCGGGAAGACGACCACCACGTCTCCCTCGTCACAGACCGGACCCTCGTGTTCCCAGCTTTGCTGTCCAAGCAGAAATATCCCGGAAAGGAGAACAATGCCGATCCACACCTGACCCGTTTTCTTCGAAAACACCGGTTCAGTACCCTCCGCAAAGAATAATCACGAAGCCCGCGTCTATCCCGGAGGCTTTCCGCTACGTGCAATCGTGATGGACGGTCGCACCTGTGCTCTCCAGCAGGGGGATATAGTCGGTGCAGGACGTCGAGCTCAGCGGGTTATCCTCCAGATACACTTGGTCGCAATAGTCCGTGCATCCGATCCCGGAGTTCTCCACCAGCGGGTAGATGTCGCTGATCTGGTTGTTGTTGAGACGTACACCATGGAGGTTAGTGAGCCCTGCCAGGGAGGTAATGACGGTGATTTGGTTGCTGTTGAGGTGGAGATGCTGCAGGCTGGTCAGCCCTGCAAGGGCGCTGATGTCACTGATCTGGTTGTCATCCAGGTAGAGTGCTGACAAGGGCGGAAGACCTGCCAGACCACTGATGTCGGTGATCTGGTTGTTTTCCAGATGCAGACTCCTCAGAGCAGCGAGTCCACCCAAGCCGGTGAAGTCACTGATCTGGTTGTTTCCGAGATCGAGATCCGTCAGTTCGGGAAGTCCAACCAAGCTACTGACGTCAGTGACCTGGTTGTATCCGAGGTGAAGCCTCGACAGGTTGGGGAGGCCTGCCAGAGGGGCGAGCTCGCTGATCTGGTTGTTTTCGAGATAGAGATACAACAGGCTGGTGAGTCCTCCCAGGCCGCTGAGGTCGGCGATCTGGTTGTCTTCGAGATAGAGTGACGTCAGGTCAGTGAGCCCTGCCAGAGGGGTGATGTCGCTGACCTGGTTGTTCTCGAGCCTAAGAGTCTGCAGGTCGGTGAGTCTATCCAAGTCACTGATATCGCTGATCTGGTTGTTCTGGAGATAAAGTGTCCGCAACCTGGGGAGCCCGTCCAAGCCACTGACGTCGCTGATCTGGTTGTCTTCGAGGTACAGATTACTGAGGCTGGTAAGCCCTGACAGGGCAGGGATGGCGCTGATCTGGTTCTCATCCAGGGAGAGGTGCCAAATGCGGCTGAGCCCTGCCAGTGGGCCGATGTCGGCGATCTGGTTGTTCCCGAGCCAAATCTCGGTCAGGTTCGTGAGGCCGGCCAGGGCACCGATGTCCGTGATCTGGTTGTTTGAGAGATAAAGGACCGCAAGGGAGGTGAGCCCTGCAAGAGGGGTGACGTCACTGATCTGGTTGCCGTAGAGATCGAGGAACACCAGGTTGGTGAGTCCATTCAGGGCACCAATGGCGGCGATTTGGTTGCTCCCGAGCCTGAGTTCGTTCAGGTTCGTGAGGCCTGCCAACGCACTGACGTCCGTGACCTGGTTGTGGTGAAGCTCGAGAATACGGAGGTCGGTGAGTCCACCCAAACCGCTGATGTCGGTGATCTGGTTTTGGTAGAGGTCGAGATAAGTCATCCCGGTGAGGCCTGCCAGGGCACCGGTGTCAACGATCTGGTTGCGTGCGAGCTGAAGTGTGCTCAGATTCGTGAGACCGGCAAGAGGAGAGATGTTGCTGACGTCGTTCTCATACAGGGAAAGGTCTTCGAGGTTGGTGAGCCCTGCAAGTGGCCCGATGTCGGTAACCTGGTTGCTGTCGAGCCAAAGCTCGGTCAGGTTCGAGAGGCCGGCCAGGGGGGTGATGTCAGTGATCTGGTTGTTGCGAAGGTATAGACCCACCAACCCCGTGCAGTACTCCAATCCTGTGAGGTCCGAGATGCCCGAAAAGCGGGCGCCCAACACCGTCAGCCCTTCGAGATCAGAGGAGCAGAGCCCTTCCGTCCAGCCATAGGGCCAGCCCAGATCCTCCGCTACCTTGACGTGCAACATGAAATCCGGGAAGACGACCACCACGTCCCCCTCGTCACAGACCGGCCCCTCGTGTTCCCAGGTTTGCTGTCCAAGCAGAAACACCCCTGAAAGGAGAACAATGCCGATCCACACTGACCGAGTACTCTTGCATAACATAGCTTCTTCACCCTCTCACGGAAAACCGTAGCTCGTTTGGTCAGACCTCGCCAAGAAAAACCGACTTGCAGCCACTCTATTGCCACGAGGGTCCGGAAGTCAAGAGAAATTATGATAAATATTAACATGTTATAAGATAGCTCCGGCCCAAATCGGGATTCAAGATCTGTCTTCAATGGGATCAGGCCCTATGGACGGAAAGAGCCGGACGAGATAGCATTCCATGGGCGCAGCTCGAGTGTTTTCAGAATGGGGCGGACGATGCTATGCTGTCCCGGCGTAGAGTCGTTCCGACCCTGCAAACACGATGGGTTAAGGGGGAATCAAACATGAAAAACGCAGTCCTGGTAGATGCTTGCAAGTTTGAGATCCAAGAGATGCCCAAGGTGGAACTCGTTCCGGAGACCCTGCTGCTCAAGGTGAAGTACACTTCGATCTGCGGGTCCGACATTCACATCTGGCAGTGGGGTCCCGAGCCGAAATCGGACAAAGCGAAAGCCACCTTCGATTCCTGGAGCAAGGTCTACTTCGGGTTTCCTCCGACGGCCATCCTGGGTCATCAGATGAGCGGCGAGGTTGCGGAGACGGGCCCTGGTGTCGAGCTCTACAAGCCAGGAGACCGGGTCACGATACGCGGAGCAGGCGGCTACGCGGATTATGCGGTTGCCATGGGTCTCGGAGGGCACCCTTTGTCGAGTGTGGTCTATCCTCTGCCCGAGGAAGTCTCTTACCAGGAGGCGTCACTAGTAGAGCCCCTGTCGGTGGCGGTGGATGCAGTCCGGAGGTCCCTGTTGAACCTGGGAGATGTGGCCGTAGTGGTGGGCGCGGGAACGATCGGCCTGTTCGTCATGCAGTGCGCTAAAGCAGCCGGGGCGAAACGGGTGATCGTAACCGAGGTCTCGGACGTGAGGATCGAGAAGGCGAAGGAACTGGGTGCGGACGAGGTCGTGAACCCCCGTACCGAGAACGTGGTCGAGAGAATCAACGAGCTCACCGGCGGTTTCGGGCCGGACGTCATCTACGACTGCGCGGGAAATCCGGACGCCACCAGGTCGGTGATCGAGATGGCCCCTGTCGGCAGAGGCAAGGCGATCATCGTGTCCACGTATGAAAACGCTTTCGAAATCGACCTGAACATGGTGATGATGAAAAACCTGGACATGGTAGGATTCCTGTCCGGTCTTCCGGGAAGCTACCCGCCTCAGAACGATCCTTTCGACATTGCCATCGAGCTGATCCGGTCGGGCCGGGTCAAGGTGGAACCCCTGGTCAGCTCGGTCATGCCTCTGGAGAAGATCGATGAGGCCTTCAACAAGCTCGCTAGAGCTGAAGAGATGATGATCCTCATAGAACCGTGAGAAGGAGGAAGTGAGATGCGGCTGAAAGACAGGGTGGCGATCGTTACAGGAGGAGGCGGAGGACTTGGCGAAGGAATCTGCATGTGCCTTGCCCGTGAGGGCGCGAACGTGGTGGTGAGTGACTTGAAGCTCGATCTGGCCGAACAGGTTGCGGCCAAGATCAAAGAGCTGGGGCAGAAGGCGCTGGCGATCCAGACGGACGTACGCGATCCGGACCAATGCAAGCAGATGGTGGACGTGACCGTGAAGGAGATGGGCGGGCTGGACATCTTGGTCGCGAATGCGGGAGTGGACGGCCTTCCGTCAGGCGACGCGCCTGTCTCGCCGTTGATCGAGGATGTGCAGGAGAGGGACTGGGACCTGGTCGTGGACGTGAACCTGAAGGGTGTGTTCATGTGCAACCGGGCCGTGGCGCCCCTGTTCAAGGAGAAGAAGGCCGGAAGGATCATCAATATCTCTTCGGTGGCAGGTCGCCAGGGCGAGGATCTCCTCGTTCCGTACGCGGCAACCAAGGCTGGCGTTATCTCGCTCACCAAGTCGATCGCCCTGCAGTTGGCCCCTTATCATGTGAACGTGAATACCGTGTGCCCCGGAATCATCTGGACACCCATGTGGGAGCGTCTGGCCAAATTCGGATCCGAGGCCATACCGGAGGCAGGCGGCGTAGCGCCCGAGGACGTGTTCAACCTCGTGGTGGCGACCAGGATTCCTTTTGGGAAACAGCAGACGCCCACGGATATCGGTAATACGGTCGTGTTCCTCGCATCGGACGAGGCGAGCGAAATCACAGGCCAGGCGATCAATGTGTGTGGTGGTATGCGTATGAACTAGACTTGACCACGGGACGCGAGTTCCAGATACCGCGTTCGATGGTTGTGTCTTGCAGTGGATATTCCGTGTTCGATTTGTTTGGGCTCCGTCGCCCCCCCGTGTCTACAAAGTCGCCCGGCACAAATCGCCCCCGGAATATCCACTGCAAGACACAACCCTGTCGATGCACAATGAACTCTCGTTACGTGGTCGGCGTTGAGCAGTTTATGCGGATTTGGAAGATATTGTAATAATGAAGTGGTTTGGGGGTAGTGGGTACCATTGCGGATCGGGTATGGGGCAAGGAGGGCGGGAGTCTATAAAGTCGCCCTGTACAAACCAGAATCGAAACACCGAAGGCACGACACGTTCCATGAAAGAAGGCAGATCCTCCCGGGCCTGAGCCTTCGCATCGCGGACGATAAGGATTCTGAGATGATACATAAGGAAGCACCATGGCGCTTGTAGGCATCATCGCGAATCCGGCGTCGGGCAAGGACATCCGAAGGCTCGTGGCCCACGGCAGTGTGTTCGACAACCAGGAGAAAGTCCGCATCGTTCGAAGGATCCTGCTCGGGTTGTCGGAGATGGGGGTGGACCGCGTCTGCTTCATGCCTGACTATTACGGGATCGTGGGTCGGGCCTCCGGAGAGATCGAGATCGACACCCACGTCTTTCCCCTGGAATTCACGGCAATCGGAGAGCAGGAGGATTCCACGGTAGCCGCTCGACTCATGGAGGCGCATGGCGCGGCCTGCATCATCGTCCTGGGTGGAGACGGCACGAACCGGGCCGTGGCCAAGGGAAGCGGTTCCGTTCCGATCCTGCCGGTCTCGACGGGAACGAACAATGTCTTTCCCTCTATGGTGGAGGGAACGATTGCCGGAATGGCAGGCGGGCTGGTTGCCTGCGACCGGGTAGCGCCGGAGGAATGCACGTTTCGATCCACCAAGATCGAAGTGCTCGAAGACGGAGAGGAGAAGGATCTTGCCTTGGTGGATGTGGTCGTATACGACGACATTTTCACGGGGTCCCGTGCAATATGGGACATGGGCAAGGTGAGTCAGGTCTTCCTCAACCGGGCAAGCGCGGACTGCATCGGCCTGTCCTCCATCGGTGGCCAGATTCGCTGCATCGACCCGGAAGAGCCGAGGGCACTCTATCTGGAACTCGGGGAAGAAGGTCAACGGGTCGTGGCGGCCGTGGCCCCTGGGCTGATCGAAAAGGTTTTTGTCCGGCACCAGCGGGTCGTCGAGGTAGGGGAAGAGATCGAAGTCAGCTCCTCGCCCTGCGTGCTCGGCCTTGACGGAGAGCGCGATTTCGAGGTTTCACCCGGCAAGCGGACAACCCTGCGGGTGGTGAAGGACGGCCCGAGGGTGGTGGATGTATCCAGGACCATGAAGGCCGCCATGCAAACAGGTATTCTGAGTTCAATCAAGTAGAGAAGGAGACCGAAGTGAGCGTTTACGCGGACCGATTCTGGATGAAAAACTGGGACGAGGGCGTAACCGATCTGGACCCTTCCGAATTCGACACGACCTACGTCGACATGATCCGGCCCGTTTTCGAAGCGAACGCGAACAAGACGGCCCTGGGCTACCTGGGCGTGGACGTGACCTTCGGGGAGCTGGACCGGTACTCGAATCAGTTTGCGAATATGCTGCTCGAGAACGGCTTCCGAAAAGGGGACATCGTAGGGATCAACCTGCCGAACACGCCGCAGTACGTGATTGCCCTGCTCGGCACGCTCAAGGCGGGTTGTAGCGTATCGGGCGTATCCCCGTTGATGTCGGCCCCTCAGATCCAGTACCAGCTGAGCGACCTGGGAGCGGGAGGCGAAAAGAAGCTCGGCTTCGTCACCCTGGACGCCGCCTTCCCCGGGCAGATCGCGAAGATCGCCCACGAAATCCCAGAGCTGGCCGTGGTGATCACCACCAGCGTGGCCGGGTTCCTTCCGAAGATCAAGCAAATCCTGGGCAAACTCACCAAGAAGGTGCCCTCCGGCAAGGTTACGCCCCTGGAGGGAAAGATCGTTCTCGATTTCCAGAAGGACATTCTCAAGAAACAGCCGACCAACCCACCGGGGATATCTCTGAGCCCGGACGATCTGGGGTACATCCAGTACACGGGCGGCACGACAGGGCCTCCGAAGGGCGCCATGCTGAGCCATCGCAACGCGGTCCACAACGTCAGGAGCGTGCTCAGATGGCTCGGATGGGAAGAAGCCGAGGGCGTGGTCCTGTCCGGGTTTCCCATGTTTCATATAGCGGGCTTGACCATGTCCGAAGTCACCATGTATGCGGGCTGGACCCAGGTGCTCATTCCCAACCCGCGGGATACGGACCACATCTGCAACGAGATGGTGAAGTACAAGGTGACCAACCTCGTGAACGTTCCGTCCCTGTTTCAGATGCTGATGGCCAACCCCAAATTCAGGGAAATGGACCACTCGAATCTCGGTACTTGCGTCTGTGCCGCTTCCCCCTTTCCGAAGGAATCGCAGGAAGAATTCGAGAGCATCGCTGGAAAGGGCAAGCTCCTCGAGCTCTACGGAATGACCGAAACCTCCCCCGTATCGACCATGAATCCGATGAATGGGCTGCGGAAGCTGGGGACCATCGGCGTGCCCTTCCTGAATACCGAGGCAAAGCTCGTGGATCCGGGAACGGGTGAGGAAGCGCCTCTGGGGCAGGCAGGAGAGATCTGTATACGAGGTCCTCTGGTCATGCAAGGCTACTACAACAAACCGGAGGAGACCGCTAAGGCGATCGATGCGGACGGCTACATGCACACCGGAGACGTGGCCATCATGGACGAAGATGGCTACATGCGAATCGTGGACCGTACCAAGGACATGATCATCGTTGGAGGCTACAAGGTCTTCTCGAGCAAAGTGGAAGACGTGATCGCCAAACATCCCGCCGTAGGTATGCTTGCCCTCGTGGGTATAGACAACCCGAAGCGACCCGGGTCGGAGGTCGTGAAGGGGTTCGTTCAGCTTGATCCGGGTTACAGCTACGAAGGGGACGAGAGCACAGTTCAGGAAGAGATCATCCGGTTCGCCAAGGAGAATTGTGCCCCGTATGAGGTTCCGAAGGAGATCGAGATCATCCCGGAGATGCCGTTGACCGCGGTCGGCAAGATCGACAAGAAGGTCCTGCGCGTAAAGAAAGAATAAATGGGAAGCGGTCATCCCCGCGAAGTCGGGGATCCCTCAGGTTCGGAGCCGTCCTCGATCGTAGCCGCCGTCTCCTGAATCAATTTCCACGCCTGCAGCACGTGGCGCTCCTCCGTGTGAGTCTGCCCTACACAGAGCCGAAGTGTGAACTTGTCGTCCAGCTTTGTGTGGGTGAGGTACACCTTGCCGCTCTGATTCAGCTGCTCGAGCAACCGCTCGTTGATTTCGTCTCCCCCCACGTGCCGGAAGCAGACGAGGTTCAGCGGTGCAGGAGCCGCAATCTCGAATCGCTCCGCGTTTTCGACCCGACTCGCAAAATCCTGCGCCAATCGGACGTGCTCGCGAACGTGATGCTGAAGCCCTTCCAAACCATAGTGACGAATGACGAACCAGAGCTTCAGCGACCGGAAGCGCCTGCCCAGCGGAATCCCCCAGTCCCGGTAGTCGATCACCGCGCCGGACTCGGTGGCCTGATTCCGCAGATACTCGGGTAGCACGCTCAGCGTCCGAATGAGGGCTGCCCGGTCCGCAACAAAGAAGCAGTCACAATCAAAATTGGTGAACATCCATTTGTGAGGATTGAAGCAGTAGCTGTCAGCGAACTCTAGGCCGTCGAGGATGTGGCGGAACTCCGGGCACAGGGCTGCGGTTCCGGACATGGCGCCGTCCACGTGAAGCCATAGATCCTGTTCCCTGCAGAGGGGGCCGAGCTTCGGCAGGGGATCGATAGCATTCGATGACGTCGTTCCCACCGTGCCACATACAAAGCATGGGATTTTACCCTCTTTGCGGTCCTCCCGGATCCTTGCGGCGAGGGCGTCGGGCCGCATTGCGAAGCGTTCATCCACCTCCACGTCTCGCAGGTTCTCGCGTCCCAACCCGGCAATCCTGACGGCCTTCTCGACGGATGAATGTGTCTGGCTCGATGCATAGGCCACCAGCCGGCCGTCCAGCCCCTTTTCATTCCCTCGATAGCCTGTTGCGCGTTCCCGGGCCGTGAGGAGCGCAGTGAGCGTTGCCCCGGAGGCAGTGTCCTGGATCACTCCACCGCCGATCCCGTCGGACCTGAATTTCCCGGGCAGGCCCATCATGTCCACGAGCCAGTCGAGCACATGCGTTTCCAGCTCTGTGCAGGCCGGGCTCGTGGCCCACAGCATCCCCTGGACCCCCAGCCCGGCCGAAAGTAACTCTCCCAGCACCGAGGGCCCGGAGCTGTTCGAGGGAAAGAAGGCGAAGAAGTTGGGCGACTGCCAGTGGGTGATCCCTGGAAGAATGCACCTGTCCAGATCCGCTAGAATTGTCTCGAAGGATTCCCCTCTTGTCGGCGGTTCGGTGGGCAGGGAGTCCCGGATGTCCCCGGGTTCGACCCGTGATAGCACCGGCAGGGACTCCACCCGCTCGTAGTAGTCCGCGATCCAGTCCACCACGGCCCGCCCGTGCCGGCGGAACTCCTCGGGGGTCATATGGAAGCCGTCCTTCTTTCTCTCGCCCATGTCTTGCTCTTCTTCCCGGAATTGCTATAGGTTAGGTCCATCCTACCGCTACGGAGACCATAGTCGGGACGCGATTGCGGGTCAAGTGACTGATCGAGGAGGGGAAGATGACCGAGACGGAGATGGTCGAGAAGTTCAAGGCCTTTGTGTCCGAGAAGATTCCGGAGGCGAAAGACGTCGATATCGGGCTCGTCAATCCGATTTTCGGCGGTGCTTCCCGCCAAACCTTCAGCCTCGAACTGAACTACGTTCTCAAGGGCGAGCCCGTGTCGGAACGGGTGATCCTGCGCCGCGAGTTTGAGTCCGGAATTATCGAGACAAGCGTGAATACGGAGTTCGATGCGTACCGGGCGTTTCACCAGACCGAGGTCCCGGTGCCGAGAGTGCTCTGGAGGGAGGAAGACCCAAAGTGGCTCGGCACACCCTTCTATGTGATGGAGGAGATCATCGGCTGCGAGGACAAGCACATGCTGCTGACCGTCCCGCCCTTTGACGAAGTCCGCGAAAAGGTGGGGGAACAGTTCTTCCGCATCATGGCGACGATTGCCACGACGGATCCGGCAAAGGTCGGGCTCGAGGGGAAACTCGAATCTATTGCGCCTGAGGAGTGTTGGAAACGAGAACTCGATTACTGGGAGGCGGATGCAGACAAGAACGAACTCGAACCGCACCCGGTTCTCCGCGCCGCCATCCGGTGGCTTCGCCGCAATCCCCCGCCGCCCGCACAGAAGATCGTGATCGTCCACGGCGACATGAGGGCCGGCAATTTCCTGTTCAATCGAAAGGGAGAAATACGAGGGATCCTGGACTGGGAGATGATGCACCTGGGGGACCCGCTCGAGGATCTGGCCTGGTCGATGAACCGGTTGTGGAGTTGGAGTGAGCCGGAGAAGAACGGCTTCATGATCCCCCGCGAGGAAGGAGTCAGGATCTGGGAAGAAGTGAGTGGATTCAAGGCGGAGCCTGACGCGCTGTTCTGGTGGGAGCTGTTCAACAGCGTGAAGTCGGTTGCGATCTGGGTTTCCATGAACAACGTATACGCGAACGGGTTGAACACGGACCCGATCGTGGGTTACGGCGGACTCTGGGCCATGGACCTTCAACGACGCATCATCCTGAGCCAGATGAGGGAGATCACATGAGACCTAGCGCTGAACATATCCTGCAGACCGTGGCCGGAGCTCTCATAGCAGACTATGTGCCTGTCATGGAGGCGGAAAAGGCACAGGCAGAGCTCGGTCTGTTCGCACTGCTGATCGGGGTCGTGTCGGAAGAGATGGAGCGGGCCGTCTCACGAAGGCTCGAGGAGAACCGGGAATTGAGGCAGCTCTTCGCCGAGTCCCTGACCGTGGTAGGCAACGAAGATCTCAGAGAGCGGATGAGACTGGCGGCACAGGCCACGGACACAGAGTTCCGGGTTTCTGTGCTCGACAGGACAAACAACGAGCTCCTCGCTCTGTTGACCGAGTTTCACGCTCACGTGGAGGGCCTGGAAGGAGAGGGTGCGCGCGCGACGGAAGAGGCGATCTGGAAATGCCTGGAGAACTGGACGAAGCGACGCGAATTCGCGACCACCGAGCTGTTCACCCAGATGCTGCTCGCGTCTGCCGTGGAAAAGGCCCTTCAAAAGGAGGCCGCAACATGACTGCAAACCCCGACGCAATCGTCATCGGCACAGGCATCGGCGGATCGGCTGCGGCCGCCCTCCTGGCAGGTCGCGGTAAGACGGTCACGGTCCTGGAACGAAACCCCTTTGTCGGCGGCAGATGCGCCAGCTACAAAAAAGAAGGATTCGTCATCGATGTCTTTGTTCACATGGTCGGACGCTGCGAGAAGGGTCCTTTTGGTGAGATTCTCCGTCGAGTCGCGAGGCCGGACGCTGTCCGCTGGTGGCACCCTTCAGCCGAGTCCCGGGTCGTGCTGTGGATCGACGATGAGCCCTATCCTCACCCTGACCCGTCTTACTCTTCTCCGGAAGAGAGGGAGAGCGTGTACCGTGCCTTCGGCTTCAGCGACAAGGAGATAGAGGATGCCTTCCTGATCTACGACACCATCGAGAACATGCCCTACGAAAAGACCTTCGAGCTGGACAACACGCCGTACACCACGTGGTTGAAGACCTTCACAGACAGCAAGCTCCTCCTCGGCCTGGAACACCAGCAAGTGCTGCTATGCAGCGTGATCACCCCCAAAGAGGCCTCTGCAGGCGAAATGATCCGGATGTTCGCGAATGCACGCACTGACGCGAACGTGGGGTACCCCATTGGCGGGTGTGGCGCCATTCCGGAGGCCTTACTCTCAGTGGTCCGGGATGCGGGTGGTGTGGTCCGACTCAGGACCCCCGTCTCCAAGGTTCTCGTTGAACAGGGGAGGGCCGTCGGGGTTCGGCTGGAGGATGGAGAGGAAATTCGCGCTCCCCTGATCATCAGCAATGCGGGCATCAAGGAGACCATGAACAAATACGTGGAGAAAGAGGCCCTCTCGCCCGACTATGTGGAATCGGTTCAATCCCTCACCACCGGTAAGCTCGTGGAAGGGACGCCCATGGGCATGATCTACCTCAAGCTTGCCCTTGCCGCACCCGTGATCGATGCACCCCTTGTTTTCCGGAACGTGAGAGAAGGAACGATTGAAGGGCTGGCAGAGCTCATGCAAGGCATCATGGAGGACAAGCCTCCCAAAGACTATAAGGGAATCAACATTTTCATCCCTGTGCCTTCCAACATGGACCCGGCCCTGGCCCCAGCCGGGAAACAGCTCGTGAACTTCTATGGTCTCGCGCCGGTCCATTCCAAGAACCTCGACGCATGGGTAGACTTCCATCTGGGCTACCTCTACACCCTGTACCCTGAGGTCGAGAAGCACCTCATGTGGTACGACTTCAGCACCCTGGACCGTATCAACAAGTGCTCCGGGCGTTTCCATCCGGACATCATCGGCATCACGCAGAGCGTCGGCCAGACCGGAACGGACCGCCCCAGCCCGGTCACCCCCATTGAAAACCTCTACCTGGTCGGCGCCGACGTAGGCCAGGACAACATCGGCACCGAACTGGCCGCCGAGAGCGCCCTCCGGCTGGAGGCGATCCTGGACGAGCGAGGCGCCATCTGAGCGCCGGACGAGTTTGTATGAACCTTGATGCCGTACTTTCATAAACCTTAGCAATGATGTAGGGGGAGTTCATCTTCTGTAATCAGACCTGATTCCATCTTTCTCATCCGAAAGGAGGGCATGAAATGGAAGAGAAAGGGAAGAGAAAAGGAAGGAGCAGGAGAAATGTAGCCTTCGTCGCCGGCCTTCTGCTGGTGCTTCTGGTCGGCGTGTCGCTCTATGTGGTTCTCCCAACGGGTATGCCTGAAGGGGAGGCGTACTTCAGGCCGATCGGAGAGAGGGAACTCCTCCCCGATGAGCAGGGCCAATGGAAATATGTGAGGTTTCTTTTTGGCGGCCTGGACGCGAGCGGCGATACCTTCGGGGGCTGGAATGAAGACTTGCAGTTCGCTTGGAGATATTCGATCGCTTTTTCCTCATACGGTCTACCGTCCATCTGCCTCATCGATCCGAAGAACGCCGATATGACGAGATACACCATGGGACTCATGGTGAAGATGATGAAATCCAAGAAGATCTGGAAAGACTGGGAAGAGGCCGGCTTCGGTGAAGACCCGATCTCGCACCAGAACATCATGTACAAGGGACATCTGAACTTGATGTACGGACTCTATCAACTTATGAGCGGAGATGATCGCTTCTCCAGGGAATACGCTTGGTTGACGGGGCAGATTGTCAGGGAAATGAGGGAACACCACAGTCAGGGTCTCTACGAAGGGGCCAACTGCCAGCCAGACCATTATTTCGTCCAGTGCAATTCGATCAGTCTGCTGAGTTTGCACATCTACGACAAGCTCTATGGAACAAACTACACCGAAAACGAAGTGAAGTGGACACTGGATTTCCTTCGCAAGCGAATGACGGATCCCGAAACGGGCCTCTACTGGATGGAGTACCACCCGCTTCAGGATACGGTGGAAAGATACCTTTCCGGTTACACCAACGCGTGGTCCATGGTGGTTCTTAGGCCGCTGGATCCTGATTACCACGATGGAATCTATCCGGTGTGGAAAAGGATTTTCGTGAAAGAGATCGGTCCTTATGCCTACGTTCGGGAATTCCCGGAGGGCGGGCCTTCGGAGATGGCCACTGGATTCGGTCTATGGGCGGCGAAGGAGTTTGGCGACGTGGAACTGTTCACCAAGCTACGCAACTCGGTTGACAAGCTGGGCAGATTGGGCTGGAAGTCGGACAGTGCGATGTGGGTATACAAGAAGGGGGACAACACGCTCAGCAATGGAAGCACGCTATCATTCAAGGTGCATGTTGGCTGGCAGACGATCCTGAATCATGATTGGACATCTGAGAGGCCAGCGGATATCCCGGACGTGTCCGGCATGACATGGAAGGACGTCCTCCCACAGGAGATTCACGAATTCGAGCATGCGCCGCCTGCACTGTGAGCTGTCAACGAGTGGCCGGATCCGGGTGAGGACTTTGAGGCGCACCTGCGAGTGAGAGACTACGACTCATGAGCGGGTATCGAGATGTATGGGGGCATTGGATGAGACTCATTCACTACCCCGCTAGCCGCCCAGGAACGGAAACGGGTACCCGTAGCCCTCGCACGTAGGGAAGGGAACGCTTGCCTGGAGTGTTGCGAGATCGTCCAGGGCATGGATCTTCATGCCGGCGTTGGAGATCGTGACGATGGAGTCGCCCATGATGATGGTCCTTCGCATCCACTGGTAGGTGCAGTCATCAGCGGAATAGAAATCGTCGTGGTCGATCTGTCCCCGCAGGGAGTATCCCTGAGACAGATCCACGTCGTATACATGAAAGCCTGAAAAGACAAGCTCCCCAAAGTCTGGTCCGCCTTCTCCGCCTTCGTACACCCTGATCGGGAAGGCGAGCACCTCTATTGGTGGGAAGTAGTTGAACGCCTTGTGGTCATGAAGGGCCTCGGATCCTGTTCCGCGGGTCCCGATGATCTCCATATCGTTGAGGATAGGGTCGGTAAGGTTTGAGATATCAAAGACGGAAATCTGCACCCCCTGGAACCAGGCGAAATCCCCCATGTCCTCCGCGTCCTGGCCGATGGTGAGCAGGTGGTCGTCTCCGACCGGGTGTATGTAGCTCGAATATCCGGGCACCTTCAACTCTCCCAGGATTTGCGGACGGGTCGGATCACTCAGGTCAAAGGTGAAGAGGGGGTCGATCCTCTCGAAGGTAACCATGAACCCCACGTCTCCGAGGAAACGGGTTGCATAGATCTGTTCCCCAACGGCGATCTCCCTGATTTGTCCTACGATGTCAAGACGCGAGGCCTTCTGCTGAAGGACGAAGAGGTTGTTGCTCATCTCGGAGGGGTCGCCCCAGAAAAGCGGTTGTTCCGTAGTGCCCACCCGAAGAAATCCTTCGTGCTCGCCCATGGAGAACTGGTTCAGCAACCACCCGGGCACTTCCCCGCTCGCCCTGTAGACGGCCTCGCCCGGGTTGCTCCGGATGTCAAACTTGTGAATTCGTGTGTGCCGTGAACAGTCTTCTTTCTCCACGCCGACATGTGAGACGTAGATGCTCTGTAAAGATGCATAGGCGATCGAGGTGGGGCTCACGATCGAGGACTGCTCGGGTCCTTCCAGGGGGTTGTCCAGGTCGAAGGAGAGAATCGTAAGGATCGCACGGATGTCACCGCTACCCGGGAGATAGAAATCCGCACAGGAGAGGAGACGCTGATCCGTGGTGCTCTTGCCGCCTTGCGGGTGGATTACGTCTGCCAGGTTCGGGATCCATGAGGCCAGCTCGGCTTTTTCGATCCTCTCCAGGTTTTCGGAGAGCTCGGCCCCATAATCCAGGATAGGGAAGTTCACATAACCGGAGGCGATGACATGGACGAAGCCGTCAACGAGCCGCGCCGCGTGGTAGTGCCCCTGAAAGTAGATTTCACGGATGAGTTGAGGAGAGGCCTTGTCGGTCAGATCGAGTAGCGTAATCTTCAGAGAGTAATATGCCCCGGGTTCGTCCTCGACAGGGAGCGGTTCGGTCAATGAGGAAAAGACGACGGCCATGTTCTGGCTGATGAACATCTGCCCGGGAAGACCCTCGATGTCCGTTCTGGATACCTCGTTCGCCTCTTCCGGGGGATCCGCATCATAGATAAGAAAATGGTTTGCGTTCAGTACGTACACGTGTTCCGAATCGTTTTTCAGGAAGTCAGGCTCGTCGACGCCGGGTTCTTGAAGGTTGGTCGTAGAGTAGTCTTGTCCGCTCAGTGCTTCACCCCCTCCGGGTGCCGGAGCAAGGAAGTCCTCTTCAGGAAATCCGGGCATACCGATGATTCGGTAACAGCCGTCAGCCTCGGAGTAGGCTGTTTCGACCATGCGTGTTGCCGACTGCTTCAAATAGGTCTCCAAGGAGTCGCAGGATGTGCAGCGTGTGAGTCCGACACTCTCTGTGTCGGCCGCGGGGTCGTCCGAATCGCAGCCGATGTGCACGAGACCGAGCGTTAGAACCACGACGAGGAGAATCGCTCTGTACGACCACTCGGTAAGGGATAGCCTTGTTTGTACCATTCTTGTCCCCTTCATGATTTCCCCCTTCCATTAGAAGCGCAGGTTTTCGTCTCCGGGATGGTCGCTGTTGGCGCCACCCGCGAACCGGAGCGGTTCGAAGATTCACGGCGGCGCTCCGTATACGGTGTCTCTACATATCTCTTCGACAACTCCTTCTCTGTTACCAAGCTTTCTATATTGAAATTTGGTCGATGATCAAGAAAATGATTGCATTTCTGTATACGAACGGAATACAAAAGGAAATCGCGGACGGGGCTCAGCTGCACGATGAGCGAATGACATCACGACCAAGCAGAGTTGGACAGACATGACCGCAATCCAAATCCTTGTTGTCTCATTCACCCTTTTAGCATGTGTGATGTGGGCGATCGCCCTGATTATCACGGTCCAGGGGATGCGCAGAGTACGGCTGTTGAGCAAAATTCGGGCGGAACCTCCGGCGACATGGCCGCGGGTGAGTGTCATCGTCCCGGCCTGCAACGAGGTGGATCATATCGAGGACGCAATGCGGTCGCATCTGCAGACTTTGTATCCGAACATTGAGTTCTTACTGGTTGATGATCGCTCGACAGATGGTACATCGGAGACGATCGACAGGCTTGCCGAGAAGGATGAACGTGTACGCGCGATCCACATACGGGAATTGCCCGAAGGGTGGCTTGGAAAGGTACATGCCATGGACGTGGGACAACGGGAAGCGTCCGGCGACTGG
Source organism: bacterium (assembly GCA_028277985.1). Classification (GTDB taxonomy): domain Bacteria; phylum Desulfobacterota; class DSWW01; order DSWW01; family DSWW01; genus S015-6. The sequence goes on from JANQFG010000055.1 coordinate 29,592, forward strand.
CTGCTCTTCACCGATGCCGACGTACATATTTCACCGGAGTCGTTGACCAAGACGGTTGCGTTCTGTGAAGCTGAAGAGCGCGATTTTCTTACGGTGATCCCGCGTTTCCTGCCGACCGGGAAGCTGTTGCTCGATGCAGCCGCCACCCTGTCGGTCTACGGGATCTTCGCAGGAGGTAGGGTGTGGAACGTCGATGATCCGAAAGCCAGGCAGGTCGCAGGATTTGGGGCGTTCCTGCTCGTCCGGCGGAGCGTGTTCGAGCGGACCGAGGGTCTTGGCTGGCTTCGTCTCGAAATTGCCGACGATCTAGGGGTCGGATTGTTGATGAAACAGGCCTCAGCGAAATGCACTCTGCTGAATGCTCGCGATGATGTATCGCTCAAGTTCTACAACACACTGGCTGAATTGCGGAGCAGTCATGAAAAGGCCGGATTTGCCATCATTGGACGATATCGCCTGGGGCGGATGATCGCCTTTGCACTGGTATCGATTCTGTTCGATTTCTTGCCTTTTCTCGGATTTCTTCCGGTCGGCGTGCCCTGGTTGCCTGTGTTGGGTGTTGTCGGGGTGATGCTGAGGATTGCCGTTCTCGGAGTTTTTGTGTGGCGGATCAAACGACCGCTTGTCTCGGCGATCCTGTTTCCGGTCGGGTCGCTCATCAACAACCTGCTGCTCGCACGGTCCGGTTTCGTGGGCTTTCGCAACGGTGGCATCCGTTGGCGAGGAACCTTCTATCCTACGGATATGCTGCGTCAAGGCCAAAGAGTCCGGTTTCCTTGAGTTTTATACTTCCCTGTGCGTGGGGCAGTTCCCGCCGCGTCCGCTCTTCTCCAATTCTCCGGCATTACCAAGCTCGGTTTGCCCCACGCTTCAGTCGCAGGGCAAAAGAGCCGAAAAGAATAGGAAGAAGGACAAGGTGCCGGGGAGGGGACGATGGATTGCCGTGACCCAACCTGGCCCGGAATCACGGACTTATCGGGGTGTTGAAATGAACGCAAAAGTAATGGTTTTCGCGGTGATCGGATCGCTTCTCCTGGGTGGCGTGGGGGTGGCTGAACTGTACAAATGGGTGGACGAAAAGGGGTCCATCCACTTCTCGGACAGGCCGCCTGAAAACATGGCTGCAGTGGGTGAAGTGAAATCGATTCCCACGAGAAAATATGAAAGTCCCTCTCCAAGCCCTTCAGCAAGTGTCGGCCAGGATGGGAGCAATTCTCGTGACACCTCTTCTCAAATGGTTGACAAGGGCACGACACGGCCGACACCTGAAGTCGAGCTCTTCACGACCAGCTGGTGTGGCTACTGCGGGAAAGCGCGCGACTTTTTCCGATCCAGAGGAATCTCTTTCAGGGAATACGACATCGAGAGGGACGAGAATGCGGCGCAACGCAAGAGAAGCCTGGACCCGCGAAGGGGAGTGCCCTTTGCTGTTGTGAATGGGCAGTCCATACACGGGTTCGCTCCCGCCGCTTATGCCAGAGCACTGGAACTCAGTCCGTAAGAAAAGAACTCCCCCGGCCCGGGTTCAGGGCTTGCGTTCATGGATGAACTGGCAGAACGGATTTCCTTTCTCGATCGTGTTTCTTGTTCCTCCCCTTTCAAAAGTCATCTCATTCGGCAGGTACGCATTGTAGAGTGCGTTGTCCAGACTGCAGAAGGGCTCCGTCAACTCAGGCACGCCCACGGTTGACAGGAAATCATGGATCATACAGAACGTGCACCGGTATCGATGAACCGTGTCGCTTCGCTCGGCTACTTCCACTTTGCTCCACTGAATAGCGCCTTCCTGCAGGCTTCGCTCCAGGTAATTCATGAAATTGTCCCATGTTCGTGGGGCTTCCACTAGGCCGAACTCGGCACCATACACTGCCATGCCCAATGGAAGAATCATCGCCCTGGCGAGGGCAAGAGCTTGCTCCGCGCCCAGTTCGTTCTTCAGGCGTATGTAGATCCAGGTCGGATAAGCATAGAGATCGACGAAACCGTTCGGAATCCTCTCGGGGAGACGTTTCTTGAAGCGGCCCAGTGTCAGGGCCGACGCCAGGAGAAAATACAGAGGATGGTGAATATACTCCCTGAGAACGGAGTATACGATTAAAGCCTTGGACAGCCGGCTGAACCGAGCCGGATGACTTGCCGTTGTCTTGAGTCGCCCTCTCTTGTGAGCAGTCTCGAAGGGTGCTTCTCCCATGTTCCTTTCCTCCCGGAGGGTATTGTTCCGGTATTCCGGTCTGAGAGTCAACCGTGGAGGATGGAATCATCTGCTCCGACTGGGAAACCGTCGATACGAGCCCGTAGTCGAGAAGGCGGGCCCTTTTAGGAAGTGGAAGGGATTGATGCGGACATTCGTCTGATGTATGTAATGATAAGCGAATCACGGGGGGATAAGAGAGAATCCAAAGTATCGAAGCTCCCGTGAAATCCGAAACAGTACCCGTCAGCCTCATAGCCTAGGATGGTGTCGTGAGATCGACCCGATGGAAAGCGCCTGGCATCATCCTTCTATGCCTCCTGGTCCTGGCTTCTGCGACTTTTCTGCTGCTGCCACGGCTGATCGACCTGAATCGATACAAAGGTTTCTGTGTCTCACAGCTGGAGAACTTGCTGGGCGGCACAGCGACCATAGGCGATCTCGACTGGGGGATCTCAAGCGGTATCTGGGTACAGGCCGAAGATCTCAGCGTGGAAGGGGCCAATGCCTTCCCGGGGGATCTGGAGCTCGCACGCCTCTATGCAAGGGTGTCCCTCCTGCCACTTCTTAAGAAACAGATTCACGTGGACGAGATTCTGTTCGATGGACCTTCCGCCACAATACGCCTTCTGCATACCGAATCGAATGAAGAAGAGGCGGAAAGCGAGCCGACCGTCGATCCGTCTTCCGGCATGGACGACGGAGAGCCGTCCCCGCTCCCGGTAGAGGTTTTCATCGAGGAGTTCCTAGTCCGAGATGGCCGACTTCGCTTCGAGGATTCACTGACGATGCCGGGCCGCCGGATCGTGCAGGAGTTGACCGACGTATCCATTCAGGGTGTCGATCTCAAGCTTGGGGAACAGCTGACCGCCGAGTTGAGCATGCAGAATACGGCTGAGCCTGACCACGGAACCGTGAAAGGGAAGGTGATCTTCGGCGGATTGACCGAAGAATTCACGCTGGACGACCCCCGGCTGATGGTGCAGGCCGGCCTGACCGATATTGATGTGGATGTCATCGATCCGTACCTGGGGAACGAATCCGTCCCGAAACGATTGGAGGGTAGCGTCTCCATGGAGGTCAGTTCTCAGTGGGACCTCGGAGAACGGTTCCATGCGGAAGGGCGCATAGACCTTTCTGGCATTCGTTACTCGGATCCCTCCATGTGGGAAGCGCCCCTTCCCGGGAAAGAGACAACGCTCGACTATCGAGTCTCCGTGGATCCGCTCGAGGTCGGGATTGAAAATCTTCAGTTGGAGCTGGGCGGCATTTCGTTGTCTGCAAAGGCTACCCTCAGGGAGTGGAAAGAGGGGGCGATCCTTCAGAATGCGGTCTTCTCCTCTGAGATACCACTGATCGAGATCATTCCGTTGGTCCCATGGAACAAGGTGGGAGAAGGCGAATTCGTACTCAGGGAGTCCCTCGAGGAGGGAGGGAAGATCACTGTGAAGCATGCGGCTCTACCTGATTTTCCGCTCCACCAGATTCCGGAACACTGGAGAGAGGTTCTGTCCAAGGGGGAGTGTTCGATCGAAATCCTCGATGCGTCTCTAAAGGCTCTGCCGCTGATGCCCGGGATCGAACACATAGCCGGCAAGCTCCAGCTGGGAGGGGGGGTTCTCGAGGCGACCGAAGTGTCGGGACGAATCGGGCCGCTGACGCTACCCACACTCAGCGTGAAAGCCAAGAACCTGACAGGCAAGCCGAAAGTCTCGGCCACGGCCGGTGGACCGATGCGGCTCGTTGGCAGCACCGACGCGCACGTGAATGAGCTTCTCAGAGAATACGGTCTCGAGCGACTTACGGCCGACATCGAGACGTCCATCCGAGCTCACTACGATCATGCCATGCCCAACGACTGGGACGTGCGGGCGAACCTTGTGCTGAAAGGTGTGGATGCGGACACCCTCGACGGAAATGTGCGTTTCAGGGATCTGAGAGGTCGGCTGAATCTGCAGCGAAACAAGAGCGTGGAAATCACTGTTGAAGGCCTACGGGGCGACATGAACCAGTCTCCCATTCGGCTGGACGGAAAGCTCAGCAAGGTTGGGACGAAAAGGCTGGTAGTAGATGGGAGGGCCCGCATACAAAGCCTTGATCTGGCCCTCGCGAGTGCCCTTCATCCGCCCATCGAAGATCTGGAACTCAACGGTTCGCTGGACCTGAATCTGGCAATCTACTATCCGCACGCCAACCCCATGGCGACCCGCATGAATGGAGAGGTCAAGGTACGCAGTGTGGAGTTCAAACTGGATAAGCCCTCGTATCGTATCCGGGACGCGGGCGCGGATCTGGTGATGGCCGGAAACACGGTCAAGGTTACGAACCTGACATTTACGGCGAACGACCAGGAGCTTGCGCTGACCGGGGAAGTCTCGGATCTACAAAACCCTCATGCGCGCCTCCGAGTCAGTTCCCCGGCCCTGGATCTGGATCGACTGCTTCCTCCCGCGGTGGAAGGGGAGCCCTCGTCTGAGCCGGCAGTGCAGGGGGCAAAGCGCGAGCTCCCTGCTCTACTGGGAAGACTCGTGGCAGAGGTCGAAGCCGATCTTCAGACCGGGAAGTATCGGGAGCAGGCTTTCCAGAACTTGAAACTCAACGCCCTCTACGAGCGAGGTGTGCTGAAGAGTCACAAGCTGGACGTGGAAATCGGCGAGGGCCATGTGGCTGTCACGGGTGCCGCCGATTTCAGGAATCTGCAGAAGATGTCCTTTGATGTTCAAGCGGATGTTCGTTCCGTGCCGGAGGAATGGGTTGCCGTCCTGGTCGGCCTGGAGAGATCGGTTGCCACGGGTCCCCTCTCCCTGTCCGGCAGGATGCAGGGCGAAACAGGGAGCACGGATGATCTGCTCAAGAGCCTGCGGGGAGAAATGGAGTGGCGTGTCGGGCCGGGCAGAATCCAGAACGTGGGCCCTGCCGGCATTGCTATTTTCAAGCTGTTCAGATTCCTCAACGTGAGCACTCTGCTCGACAGGAAACTCAATGTAGACCTCGATACGGACGGCCTGCCGTACGACTACTCAGATGCAAAGCTCCGCGTAGCTGAAGGCACCCTGGACCTTGATTCCTTTAGTTTGAAGAGCCCGGCCATGGACATGGAGTGTTTCGGCCAGGCGGACCTTCCGAATCGGACGCTCGACCTGAAGGCTTCCGTGGGGCTGCTCGGCACCGTGGACAAGGCACTCGGGTATATTCCTATCGCCGGAGGGGTGGGTGCAAGCGTCACGAAAGTCTACCTGAAGATTCACGGTCCCATGGACGATCCCAGAATCGAATATCTCCCTGCCAAAGGGGTAAGAAAGGCGGTAGAGGGAGCCGTGACGGCTCCCGGGAGAGCGGGCAAGGGCGTCCTCGAGGGCGTAGGGAAGGGATTGGAGAAGATCTTTTAGTTGTATAACGTCGATATCTTTATCAGAAAAAGCTTGACACTCCTCCACGACGGCGAGTAGGATCAGCACCGGTTTCTGTTGACAGCCTCAAGAACCTACCTCACTGAACTTTCCGAAACCCGGCTCACCGTCGACTTCCATCCTGACAGATGCACCCGAATGAGCCTGCACGGGACCGTGCGCACATGGCGAATACGACAGAAGTGGGGGTCGCAGAAAGATCATCTCTTGCACGCGGAATGGTCGTGTGCCTGTTGCTTGTCCTGGTCGCAAGTTGCGAGTTTGTTCACGATATCGAAATCTCCCATTACGTCCCCGAGCAGGTGTTCCCCGGCGACACGATCGTGCTGTCGGTCCCGGAGCCGAAGGAACTCTTCTGCGTGGGCATGCAAGGGCAGTTGCGTTGGGCCTTCCAGGATCCTCCATGCAGGGACTTCTGGGATTTCGAGGTGCTGCCCGCAGGCGACGTTCTGTACGCGTGCAACAGGGACAGTAGGGCCGCTATCCTGCGACCCCCCGATACGTTGATCTGGGAAGGCAGACTCCCCGGTGTGCACCATTCGGTTGTGATGCTGCCCTGGGGGAATGTCCTGTATCTGTCGAGGCGATGGATCGACGTAGATCCATGGCAGGAACCGTTACTCACGGATTCCATCAGAGAGATCAACTATGTGACCGGCGAAATCCTCTGGTCTTGGGACCTGGAGGATCACTTCCACCCACCGGACCTATTCTGTCCGGTATGCATCGAGGACTTCTCGCGAGGGGGAGGAGCCCGGGATTGGAGTCACTCGAACAGCCTTCACTTCTATGAAGAAACCTCCTCCATATTGATGAATATCCGAAACCTGAACACCTTTATCATGATCTCTTACCCCTCCGGGGAGATTCTCTGGGCTTGTGGAGATGCGGGTACATTCGGAGGTGGACTCTTCTGTCACGCTCACGACGCGGAACTCCTTCCGAACGGGAACGTGCTGCTCTTCGACAACGACCTGGACGGCGAAGACCCGATGGTGACACGGGCGCTCGAACTGGCGGTTGATCCGAACAGCCAAACCGCGGAAATCGTGTGGGAATGGAGAGACGAAACCTTGTGGGCGCCCATCCGGGGAGACGCCAATCGGCTTCCCAATGGAAATACCCTCGTAACCGCCTCTCACGAGGGCAGGGTTGTTGAGGTGAATCCTTCGGGAGAGAAAGTATGGCAGATGGTGTTGAAGCATCCGTCTCCCGGCCGGTATTACACCTTCTACAAGGCGGAGCGTGTTCCCAGATGAGCGAAAGCCGGTAGACGGCATGAGGGTGGTGGGCCGGATCAACCCATCTTTACCCCAGCCTCTCGCCAGAGGCCTTCCGCTTTTTCGGTCCATTCCGGCAGGGAAGCGGAATCTGTCGGATAGTCCTCGTAGAGGCTTCGAATCTTCCCGGAAACCGCGACGGACCGAACCAGCGCCTTGAAGCTTGCCCAGGAGTAGTCCCCGGTCAACAGGCCCACGATGAGAGCGACAAAGACCTTGATCATCTTGCCGGTTGTCATGTGGATCTCGAAGTCCCGGTTCATATCGGTGAAATCCTCTTCCGAGAGGATGACATCCTTGCGGAAGAGATAGCGGTTCTCCTTGCGAGTGGCGTTCGCAGCGGACGGCACGGTCGCCAGAATCCCGGCAAACTTGGCGCCCTGGTCTTTGAAATAGCGTTCGTTGATCTTCCATAGTGATCCGGCCGTCAGGTACTCTTCTTTTCGCAGTGCCCAATCGACCTCCTCGGCGGCGATCATGCAGAGCCGCCAGGCCGAAGTGACCCCCTCGCCGGAAAAGGGCTTGGTCAGACAGGCGCTGTCCCCCATACAGACAAAGCCATCCGCAACGAGGGAATAGGGGGGCCTGCGATAGGGCGTAACCCCTCTCTCGGTCTTGTCGACCTTGTATGGCGGTAGCTGGATCGTCTCGAAGAACTCGCTTAGGATACTTTCTGCACGCTCATAGGACCCTGTTGCGCCCACGCCTATGAGCGCGCCGCGTTCATGATACGAAGGGGCCAGCCAAGTCTTGTAGTAGGTCCATCCATCCAGTGCGATCGTTCTGGGTTGATTCGGGTCCAGCCAAGTGACATACCTGAGGACGACGTAGAATTTTTCGTCTGCTCCTATCCTGAAATTCTCTATCCCGTAGTCTTCAGGCAGGGAAGTGCGGACAACGGCGCCGATCCCGGATGCGTCCACGACCAGCCTGGTCTTGATTTCGTATCGATCTTCTCCTTTGCGGAGCTTCGCTCCGCTGATCCGGCCGTCTTCGTAAGTCAGCTCTGCGAATTCGGAAGAGAACCGGAAATCCACACCCGCCTCTTCGGCCAGAGCAAACATCCTTTGCAGAAAGGGGGGAAGCCGCATCACATGGAAAGGGTATCGGACAACTTTCGGATACCTTCCTTCAGGTGAATAGTTGGTAGACTGTTCCATGACCATGCAGAAATCAGGCGCATCCCGTTCCGGCTCGGGGATTCCGAATTCCTCGAATGCATGGCTGTCGACGTGGAAGACGTCGAGTCTGGTGCCGACCCGCTCTCTTTCGTGCCTCTCGACGATGGCAACCGAATACCCCTTCTTTGCCATCTGCCAGCCGAAATAGGTGCCTGCGGTTCCTGCACCCACAATCAGGATGTCATAGGATTCTGCCATTTTCTCTCCTGTACCTGCCTCCCGAGTGTCCCATCAGCACGATGATTGGCTATAGTAAGAATGGGGTGCAAAGTCAACGGATTTCGTCCCGGAGGACACAACTGTCTTGTACGACAGGACGCCGTCTTCCGGGACAAGACAAGAATCCGTTCTCCGACATGCAGGCTCTGGTGCCAGTCGCATAGAATACATAATGAAATCAAAGGGTTGGTATCCTATGCGGGGAATAGGAATGAGGTTCATTACCGGCATGCAGATTGCTTTCCATGAACCAGTGTTGGATCCGGTCTATTCGATGGCCCAATGAAACCTGATTCCCGAAAGGCTCTGAGCATGTCAAAACGGGACGGTACGAACGAAACCGCAGGTGTTGCGACCTTTCACCGATGGTACGTACTACTGGCGAGCCTGATCATCCTGGTCATGGTGATGGGCTTGGCAACGCTGTTGCCCAGGCAACTCCGCGTGCACGAAGAACAGGAGAGGACGGCGCTCCAACACCATTTCCGGGAATGCGCTACCTACCTGGACAAGGTGCTGGAGACTACGGCGAACCGGCTGGAGACGATGCGCATCTCAGCAAGAGCCCAGATATTCACAAGCTCACAGACGGACGAGCTCGCTCTGTCCCCCGCCTTTGTGTTGATCGAGGATGCTGCAGAAGGAAATGATTTCAATATCGAGGATGTGGGGCGCTGGGAATCCGATGGGTCGATCGGGAATCTGTCGGGCCTGGGCTCCATCGAGGGCAGGTCCCGGGACTACTACCGGGAGCTCGACATGGCCTTGAGACTGTTTCCGCAGTTCGAAGCTCTCGTTAGGAGCATGGACGCGGTGAGGTGGTGCTACTACCTCTCAGCGAGCGAGTTCGGGACGATCTATCCGAGGACGGAGTGGAGAGACATCCGGTATGCGGCAGAGGGCTACCAGCAGGAGTACTACTCCTTGGCCCTGCCCGAGAACAATCCGGGAAAGACCCCATACTGGACGGGCGCCTATGTGGATCCCCTGGCGAAGGAAGTGATGATCACTTGCGGGGTTCCGATTTATGAGAAGGGCCGGTTTTTGGGCGCGGTAGCCGTTGACATGAGCATTGACTTCCTGAATGGCCTTCTCGGAGACTTCTTCTGGGACAATGCGACCCTGTTCTTGGTGAATGACAGGGACCAGCTTCTCGCCCATCCCGAGTTGGTCAGGTCCGACGACAGTTCGGTGAAGTCCCTGGCGGATGCCCTGCCGCCGGAGCTCGAGGATGACCTGACCCGCTTCGGGACCATGGAGAACGGGGAAACCATAGAGATCGGTTCCCTCATGGTATTGAGTACACGCCTGAACTATGCGCCCTGGCAGCTCATTTGTCTCGTTCCCAAGCAATCTCCGTTGGCGGCCGCCATCGATGAATTCGGTGTGGTGCCGCTCACGTTTCCTCTTCTACCGATCGGCCTGATTCTTCTGGTTTTCTCCTTCACCGGCAGGTATTTCATCATACCTTCCCAGCGTTTCGTCAGCTACATCGTCCTCAGAAGCCGGGGCGAGAAGCCGCGTTACCGGAAGTGGGTACCGGGGCTCTGGAAGCCCTGGTTCCATACAGTCGAAAGGACTTTCCAAGCGAATGAGGAGATGTCACAGAAGATCCGGGAACAGAACGAGCTCCTGGAGAAGCGGATCGAGGAACGAACGGCCGAGTTGCAGGAGTCGAATGGACAGCTCCTACGGGAGATCGAAGAGCGGAAACAGATGGAGGAGGCCCTACGGGAATCCAAAGAAGCGGCCGAGTTGGCCAACCGCGCAAAAAGCGAGTTCCTGGCCAACATGAGCCACGAAATCCGGACGCCCATGAACGGCATCATGGGCTACACGAGCCTGGCCCTGGATACCGACCTGAACAGGGAGCAGCAGGAGTACCTTGAATCCGTGAAACGGTCGGCCGATCATCTGCTCGCGATCATAGACGATATCCTGGACTTCTCCAAGATCGAGGCAGGCCGTCTGGACCTGGATGCGACGGACTTCGACGTTCGGAAGACCGTGGAGTACGCTGCCGACACTCTGGCCGTGAAAGCCCATCAAAAGGGATTGGAGCTCGCTTGCCGGATTGCGCCGGAAGTCCCGCAGTTCCTGGTCGGGGATCCTGGAAGGCTGCGGCAGATCATCGTCAACCTGATCGGCAATGCGGTCAAGTTCACCGATTCCGGCGAGATCGTGGTCCAGTGCGGGCTCGAGGTGGAAGGGGATGGTTCGGTGGAAGTCAGGTTCAGTGTTGCCGACACAGGTATCGGGATCCCAGAAGAGAAGCGGGAAGCAATTTTCGAGAGTTTCCGCCAGGCGGACGGCTCCACGACGCGCAAGTACGGCGGAACCGGTCTGGGGCTTTCCATCTCCAGAAGGCTTGTGGAATTGATGGGGGGACGCCTCCGGGTTGAAGGAAACGATCCTGTTGGAAGCGTTTTTCATTTCACGGTACGGTTCGAGGTGGGCTCGGAAAAGGCGCCTGTGGGCGAGAGGATAGATACTCTCAAGTTGGGCGGATCGCACGTGCTGATCGTGGATGACAATGCAACGAACCGGATGATCCTGCGAGAAATGCTGACCGGTTGGGGGATCTCTTATGATGAGGCCGCCGACGGAAGAGATGCTCTGAAAGCGATCGAAGGGGCGGCTGGAGAGAATGAGCACTACGATTTCGTTCTCATGGATGGCCATATGCCGAACATGGACGGCTTCGAGGTGAGCAAGGCCATCAAGAACAACCCGGCCCTCGGCGATACGAGAATCATCATGCTTACCTCTGCGGACATGAAAGGAAACCTGGGGCGATGCAGGGATATCGGGATCTCCGGGTATCTGGTCAAACCGGTCAAGCAGTCCGAGTTGCTCGATGCGATCCGAATGGTCATGGGAGGCGCAGTGCTGGAAGAGTCGGTCGAGAAGGAGGAACTCGTCACCCGTGATACGATTCGGGAAGTTCGCCAGGAGCGGACCATGAAGTTGCTGCTGGTAGAAGACAACTTCATCAATCAGAGAATGGCCCTGAAGATGCTGGAGAAACAGGGGCACAGGGTCGCGGTTGCGGAGGACGGGCAACAGGCGCTCGACTGTCTGGAGGAGGATTCCTTCGATATCGTCCTTATGGACGTGCAGATGCCGGTCATGGATGGCTGGGAAGCGACCCGTGCAATCCGTGAAAGGGAGGCCGCCTCGGGGGGACACGTGCCCATCATTGCCATGACCGCCCATGCCATGAAAGGTGACCAGGAGCGATGTCTCGAGGCCGGGATGGATGACTACATTGCCAAGCCGATCGATCCGGATGCTTTGTCGGCAATCCTGGCCAAATGGAACCCCTGCAAACCGAAACCGGCCGACGAAAACGCGGAAGAGACCGTCCCCACCAAACGCCGGGGATGGATGGACGCCGCATAGAGAAAACCAGCACGACATCACATCCTTTCGCCCGTACCCTGTTCAGAATCTCCTTCGGTATTCCGTGGGCGAAAGCCCGGAGCATTTCTTGAACACCTTCCGAAACGAACTACTGTTCTCGTATCCGATTTGAACCGCGATCTGTTCAACGGAAAGGTTGCCTTTCTCCAGCATTCTCTTCGCCATCTCGACCCGAAAGCGCTGCAGATAGACCAGGGGCGACTCTCCGGTTGCCTGTTTGAAGCGCCTCTGAAATGTTCTAGGGCTCATGTTGATTGCCTCGGCCACCCTGTCGATCGTGAAGTCTTCTTTGAAATGAGCCTGAATCCACTTCTGGGCCGCCAGGATTTCCTCGTCGTTATGATCCAATTGAAAATCGAAAATGGTATAGGGAGTCTGTAACGTCCGCGGCAGATCCAGAATGAGAAACTTGGAGGCCAGGACGGCGAGCTCATGCCCGCAATACTTCTCGATCATGTAGAGCGGAAGATCATAGCTCGAGTTCCCGCCGGAACAGATGATATTTCCGTCCTCGGTAATGAGCCGTTCCGGCATCAGTTGAATCTGAGGGTACATCTGCCTGAACGGCTCGACATAGAGCCAGTGGGTCGTGGCGATTCTGTCTTCGAGCAACCCGGCCTCGGCCAGCAGAAACACACCGGTTCCCACAGCCGTGATCTCGACCCCTCGTCGATGATGGCGTTTCAGCCACTCCATGAGCGGGCGGTTTGAATCGAGGACGTCCCGGATACGGTCCCCGATGACCGGGATCATGATGACGTCGGTTTCAGATGCCTCATCGATCGAACGATCCGGCATCAGTGTCACGTGACGATGACCCTGGATCGGTTTCCTGTCGACGGAGACCAGTTCCACCTCGAAGAAGGGTCGCTGGTCGCCTGTCCCGGTCCTCTCCCAGAACCAGCTGCTCAGGTAGAAAACGTCCAGGGGCACCGTCACCGACGACGAGACGTTCGTCTCGATCGCTACCACCGTGATCTTCTTCATAGGGATTCCGCCTTGACCGATTTTGGCGCAAATGGATCGAATAATGTCATTTATGCCACTCCAATCGCCCCTGCGCAAGTGCTAAATTAAGAATATGATCAGAATCTCAACGTTCCGACGAGGGGATGACCCATGACCACGAATCAGGGCGGCCTGCGAAGCAGACTGGTAGTCAAGGCTGCACGCAATGTTCAACGAGGCTACAAATCCGAAAAAGCGGTCGAGGGCATGTTCCGGCCGGAGATCAAGCTGGATCTCCAACGGTCGCGGTACATGACCGAATCCATGAAACAGACCGACGGCCAGCCCATGGTGCTGCGGCAGGCCAAGGCACTCGCCCACGCACTGGATCATATCGACGTGGTCATACAGGATTGGGAACGGATCGTAGGGCTTCAGACCTCGGATCCGAACGGGCTGGTGCATCCCATCGAGCTGAACTGGAAATCGGTTCAGAGGCTGGTGAACAGCGATATGGGCAAGAGCCTGCTGGACGACGAGGGGAGAGAGGAGCTGGATGATCTGTGCGCTTACTGGAAAGGAAAATCCATGAGCGACAGACAGCAGGAGCTCTTCGGCGGCGATCTGGGCAAGTACTGGAAATACGAGGGCACCATCCTATGGAGCCACTGGACCGAGGGGGGGATCCCGGACTATGAAACCCTCTTCAAGACCGGGATCAAGGGTCGGATCGACCAGGTGGAAAGCCGTTTGGCCGAAATCGACGCGACCATTCCTCGAGACTACATAGAGCAAAAGGAGTTCCTTACAGCCTCTCTGGTCGCTTTGAAGGGGCTTCTACGGTTTGCCTCACGCTACACCGAGAAGGCTCGAACGATGAGTGAGCAAGAATCGGATCCTGAACGGAAAGCAAACCTGGAGCAGATTGCAGAGACCTGCGAGTGGGTCCCTGAGAATCCGCCCCGCACGTTCCTGGAGGCGGTCCAGTTCTTCTATTTCATCCACCTGGTCCGGTATCTGGAGTTCTCCACGGTTGGAATCGGCGTGCGTCTGGACTTGCTGCTGGGGTCGTTCTACGAAGACGACCTGAAAGCGGGGAGAATCACCAGGGAGGAGGCCCTGGAGGTTCTGCAGCTTCTCTGGATCAAGTTCATGGAACTTGGCTTCGTCTATTCCCCATTGTTGACTTCCGTTTACGGCGGTGTCGCGTCTCTTCAGGCCCTGACCATCGGCGGGACAGATGCCCACGGGAAGGATATCACCAATAGCCTGACGTATCTCATACTCGAAACCGGCAAGACCATGCAGTCCATCGAGCCGAGCCTGGCCATGCGAATACACGACGGCACGCCGGATGAGCTGCTTTCCGAAGCCGTGGATGTCATCCGGACCGGCGTCGGCTACCCGGCTCTCTTCAACGACGAAGCCCTGGTGCCGTTGCTGGAGAAGTGGGGAGCGCCACTGGAGGACGCCCGCGACTATTCCAGTACGGGTTGCGTGTACATGGATCTGCCGGCCAAGAACATGGTGCGAAGGGCGCTGGGCTACTTCGTCTTGCCCAAATGCCTGTATTGGGCCCTTCACCAGGGAGTCCACCCGGAGACGGGTGAGCAATGGGGAGCGCGAACCGCAGACCCATCTACTTTCGAGAGATGGGAAGACGTGTTCGAAGCCTATCTGGAACAGGTCCTGTTCTTCACCCGGAAGCTCGCTCAGCTGGAAAACACCTGCCGGGACATCTACGCCAAGTACCGCCCTCGGGTCTTCCTGAGCTCGGTTCTGGAGGGGTGTATTGAAAAGGGCAAGGAGTGCCGCCAGTGGGTCTACCCATCCATGATCAATGATTTCATCATCACCATCGGCACCACGAACGTGGCCGATTCGCTCGCCGCCATTCGAAAGGTCGTCTTCGAGGATGAGCGGGTGACCCTCACGGAGTTGATCCGGATCATGTCGGCTAATTGGGAAGGCCGCGAAGAAATCCGGCAGGCCTGTCTGAATGCTCCCAAGTATGGAAACGATGATGACTATGCCGACCCGATCGCCCGGGAAGTGCATCACCGGACAGAGGCGGTCATCGAAACCGTCAAGGATCGATTTGGCTACTCCCTGAGAGGGGATGGTAGTGCCGTCTCTGCCACCTACGGCCTGTCCGTGAACACACCTGCGACCCCTGACGGCCGGAAGGACGGCGGATACTTTTCAGATTCCACCCTGGCGCCGAGCCCGGGAGCGGACTTCAACGGTCCGACTGCTCTGCTCAACTCCTGCGCCAAGATCGACACCCTGCAAACCTACAACCACCTGCTAAACCAGAAATTCACACCCGACCTCCTGGAAGGAGAAATGAAGCCTCTGTTCATCAGTTATCTGAAAGCATGGAGGAATATGAGGATACCCCACGTGCAGTTCAATATCGTGAACAGGGACACATTGATCAAGGCTCAGGAGAAACCGGAAGACCACCAGGACCTGATCGTCCGGGTGGCCGGTTACAGCGCCCACTTCGTCGACCTGACCAAAGGGTTGCAGGACCATATCATCGCCCGGACGGAACAGAGCTTCCGTTGATTATAAATCCCGCTTCCTCTCGGCCGCAATGAACCAACACTCCCGCATGTTGCCGGCACAGGTACGTGTGTATAGGCTGTGGTTGACATCGCTGAATGACTGTCGAAGAATGTCTGTGGCGCAAGAGAAAAGGGGAGGGGGCAGATGAAGCACGACATCCTGTTTGAGCCGGTACGGATCGGAACGGTGGACCTCAAGAACCGCCTCGTGCTGGCGCCGACGAATACCAATTTCTCGGACAACCACCTGGTAGGCGACCAGAGCCTGGGTTGGTACCTGGCAAGGGCAAAGGGGGGCCTGGGGCTGCTCGTCTTCGAGGCGACCCCGATCAGCCCCACCGCTGCGATCACTTCGATCTACAACATCCACCATCTGTGGGGGCCGGAGCATGTCGCCAAGATGTCGCTTCTCACGGAAGCGATTCACAGGCACAAGTCCAAGGTGTTCATTCAACTGTCACCCGGACTCGGTGTGCAGGCCGCCACCCGGGACTCCGGGCTGAGGCCGAAAGCGCCTTCACCGGTCCGTCTGCAGCTTCGCCTGGAGAATATGCCCGACAGCCTGGTCAAGTGGTATTCGAAATACCCGAACATGATTCCACACATGGAAGGAGAGTTGCCGGATGCGTTCCGGGAAGAAGAAATCGAGCAGCTGATCGAGGACTTTGCCCGTGGCTGCCGCAAGGCCGTGTTCGCCGGGTTTGACGGCATCGAGCTTCACTCGCCCCACGGTTATCTCATCCACGATTTCCTGTCGCCACGATACAACAAACGAACCGATGCCTACGGAGGGAGCCTAGAGAACCGCATGCGGTTCCTTCTCAGGCTCATTCGGGCCGCAAAGGAATCCTTGCCCGAAGACATCGCCCTGGGGGCCCGTCTCTCTGTGGACGAACACAACGAGGACGGGATCCACTTCGACGAGATGAAGAAGGTGGCCTGCGCCGCTGTTGAGGCGGGGCTGGACTACCTGCATGTGTCCGACGGATGCTACGAGCAGGCGAAGTACTTCCTGCCCGACGAGGATGGGACCATGCTGAGCGGGGCCGAGGAACTGAAGAGCCTGGTGAACGTTCCGGTCATAACGCCTTGCCTGCACAACCCGGACAACGCGGCGAATGCCGTGAGCGAAGGCAAGACGGACCTTGTCTCCTCTTCGCGCGCCTTTATTGCGGATGCGGAGTGGGCGAACAAGGTCAAGGAAGGCAAGCCCGACACGATCCGAAAATGCGTCCGATGCAACCGGTGTATCTTCGAGCTCTTCTCCGGCTGCCCCATTCGCTGTTCCGTCAACCGGCAGATGGGCACGGAGCGCTTCAAACTGCAGGATCTGCTCAAGTCTTCGCCCTGACACCCTGTTCTTAGATTCGTCTTTTGAAGAAGAGATGTCACCTGAGGATCTACTTCAACTGAAGTGCCAACCATTCCAATAGCCGATTCTGTGGCGTTGTATCCGGGGAGGACTGGGCCGATGCAACTGTTTCTCTCGCCTCCTCCATTTCCACGCCCAAACACATGAGCAGAGCTACAGCGAGCATCCCCGTACGCCCGATGCCACCGCCGCAGTGTACGAGCAGCTTGTTCCCGGAGAGAAGTTTTCCGGCAAGATCTCGGGTGAACTGCAAGAACTCCTCCTTGTCGGAGGGTGCCCCAAAATTTGGGATAGAATAGATCGTTTGATGCCAAGCGTATTTCTTTGTTTGCAGTATATACTTATAGAGCGGCGACTTCATGATGATTTCTTCGTCCGTAGCAAGGCAAACAACCTCATCGATTTTGCGATTGATAATCTCGGAGACCGATGCATCGAATTCCTCATCCCGCCCCGGCATGCTGTGAAGGAATAATTCCCCTTTTACACCGCCCGGCAGACGCACTGATCTGAACATAGATGGCTCCGTCGGATGCACGAGTCTTCAGACTTCATGTTTGTTACCTTTATGTCATGCGAAGGTAGAAGTTGTCGAGTCAAATCCTTCCGATGTGGGAACACTGGACACATCGTGTGATCCGACTCCGTTCATAAACTGCCTCAATCGGGGACAGTCACTGATTTGTACGTGAACGTGAAAGGGGTCGGACCAAGCCAAGTGGCCGACTTGAAAGAAAAATTTGGCCTGATAGAGGCAAGAACAGGCTTTAGAAGCTGTTTTCAGGCTCAAGCATGCACTCTAAGCCGAGGGACCGATGAAGTTGAAGGCGGATCGGAGCATCTTCATCGAATCAGCTCTGTGATTGGAGGCCTGAGAGTTCCTCCTCACTGGGCAGGCGATTGTTCCGGACAATGAATCGATAGAGTTCAACCGATTTGCGTCTCGGTCTTCTTTCCTTGGTTTCAAGATCCACTTCGTAGAGGCCGAATTTCGGCCGGAACCCCTCCTGCCATTCCCAGTTGTCGGTGAGGCTCCAGTAAGTGAATCCGAAAATCGGGCAGCCCTCCTCGATCAGCCTGTGGACAAAGGCCAGATGATCGAGAATGAACTGGGGGCGTCTGCTGTCCTCAGCATCCGCCAGACCGGATTCGGTAATCATCAGCGGAATGCCCGGATAGCGCTCGGCAAGCTTCTTGCCAAGGCGATACAGACCCTCCGGGTAGATCTCCCAGTCCATGTCGCTCTTTGGGTAGTCCGGGTAGTTCTGAAGGGAAGTGAATCCTGGCTTGAACGGATGGAAGGAGATGATCTGGCGTGTGTAATAGTTGATGCCGATCCAATCGAGCGTACCCTTTACTTTCTGGTTGAATTCGCTCACGGATGGTCCGGGGGGGATCCCAATGTCGATCTGACCTGTGGAGCAGGCATCCAGAAAAGCCCAGTTGAACAAGTTCTCCAGCTGGCGGGTCACGTAGCGGTCGATGAAGATGCTCTTCGGCTCAAAATGGAAGAAGAAGTAGATGAGGCCGACTCGAGGATCTCGCCGGTTTCCTTCCATATCCACGTTCGCGTGGGCCTTGATGATATGGTAGGCCTCGGCGTGGGCAAGAATCAGTTGCCGGTAGATTCTCATGGCCAGCTTCAGGTCTGTCTTGTTGGGCGGGATCTCTCCCAGAGCATTGCCCCGCAGGGCGTAGATCTGCGAGTCGATCTGGGTGCTCCAGTAATCCACGTATTTGCCGAATCTCCGGGCGACCTTTTCCACCAGGGCCTTCCATCGCTCCATCACGGATTCGTCGTCCCAGCCCCCACGGTCGGCGGCCCACAGGGGGAGGGTGAAGTGCCACAGGTTCAGAAATACCGTGAACCCAAGGCTCTTCATGGATGACAACATGTCTTCATAGTGCTCAAAGGCATTCTCATCGTAGGAGCCCTTTTCCGGTTCCAGGCGGCTCCATTCCACGCCGATCCGGTGTGCGTTCTGAAAGTCCCCTTCGGCTCGACGGAAATCTCCTTCGTATCGATGATAGAAGTCGATACTGGTTCCGCAGGTCCGCCCGTCCTGGATAGGAGAGGGTGTCTGAGCCTCCCAGCGGGCCCAGTCGTTGTTATGATTCCCGCCTTCATGCTGGTAGGCATCCTCACCGGTGGCCCACAGAAAGCCTTCAGGAAATGACCGGTTTCGTAGCGACAGCCTTCGGGAGGGCGGATGTTTTCTCAGGTTGCCCGCCAGCGATGCGACACCGGCCAGAGCCATCAACCCGGCCAGGCCAAGTAGAATCGTATCTACCATGTTTCGTTTCTCACAGGAGCGCGCCTTTTTTTTCAGCAACCCTGCCGGCCAATCCGACAGCCTTTTGCAGGGCTGTCTCTTCATCGTCGCCGTGCAGCAAGGATCCCGACAGCTCAGAAACGAAAGCATCCCCGCAGCCGACCGAATCAACGAAGTCGATGGCGGAATCGGCTTTCTTGAGGAATTGCTGTCCTTCTCTCAAATAGAGCGCAGCACCTTCGGCTCCCATAGTGATGCAAAGATGGGATATGCCGTACAGATCGAACAGACGTTTCCGAGCTTCAGGGTCTTCTCTCGGAAAGCCAAACAGGTCTTTGACAACCAGCCATTCCTCGTCATTCAGCTTGAACAGGTTGGTCTCTTTGAGTGATCGATCGATGAGCTCGGTCGTGTAGAACTGTTGCCGAAGATTCAGGTCTAAGACCCGAAAAGCCTTCCGGTTGTTGGGGAGCAGCGTATCGAACAGAACCTGCCGATTGGCGTCAGACCTCTGCGACAAGGTGCCGAAATAGAAGAGGTCGGCGTTCGATAGTTCGGGCGTCTGGTCTTCCTTGATGGCGATATGATCCCACGCGACATCCTGGTGGATGACGAAGTCGTGTGAACCATCCGGTCGCATCTTGATGGTAGTTCTGCCGGTCGGCAACCGGTTGAAGCATAGGAAGCGAGTGTCGATGCCGGACCGGCTCACCTGCTCGAGTGCTTCTTTTCCCTTCGAGTCATCCCCCAGAGCGGACAGAAAGCAGACCCGGTTGGTTCTGAGCCTGTTGCAGTAGTAGGCAAAGTTGAAGGGAGCCCCTCCCAGCGTTTCCCCATCTGGAAACGCGTCCCAGAGAATTTCGCCCATCACAACAATCTTTTTGTGCTGCGAATTACTCATGGTTCGGCTTGCTCTGACAAGCAGCTGTGATACTCGGAAGCGTTGCCGGTAGGGTGATCATGGAGCCGTCTTTGCATTCATCTCGAGCCCCACTTCAATCGGGCAGATCGACCCCGATCCATCGGGCCAGGATATCCAGCACTTCCTCGAGCGAGTAGATGTCTTCCGTGAGCATGCGGTGATAGACGAACTCGAGAGCCCCGAATAAGAGCGAGCTCAGCAGTTCGGGGTCCTCTTGGGAGTCAGGGATCAGGCCTTTCTCTCGGGCATCGATCAGATCGCTTGCCACCTGGCCGAGGATCTTCCGGTAGATTACGTGGACGCTCAGCTCCGGCCTGCTCTCCTGGCCGATGGACTCCTCACGAATGATATCGAATATCTTATGATACTTCCCGTAGAAGCGGAAGAAGGCCCGGCCCCGTGCCCGGGTTCTCTCCACCGGGCTCGGCTCCTTGGAGATTTCCTCATCGGTATTGGCCAGCTCTTGAATCATATGATCGAAGACTGTGACCAGGAGGTCGTGCTTGTTCTCGAAGTACTTGTAGAAAGTGCCCTGGGATATGTGCAGTGCTTCGGTGATGTGGCGTACGTGGGAGCGGTGGTAGCCGTTCCGTGAGAAGATGTCGAGGGCGGTCTCGATGATCCTCTGTCTCTGTTGCTTCCCCTTCGCTCCTATCCTCGCATTGCTCCCCCTGATCGCCGAAGGTGATTTGGCTATCCTCCACTGGTCCCCGAAACGGATCTTGACCTCCTGCCGCACGGCAGCGATCGACATTCCCTGCACTTCACGAAGTTCCCGAATCAGCCGCAGGCAATCCAGGTGGACACCCGTGTAGAGCGCCCGGGTGGGACCCGTCTTCAATGGCGGGGGGAGTAGATCCTCCCTTAGATAGTAATGGATGGTATAGCGACTGATGCCCGCCCGGAGAGCAAGATCCTTGATCCGCATCCAGTCCTGTGTAGCATCAAAAGCGCTACTCATTTACGCTCCACAAACATAACATTTCGGCAGTGGCTTTCCCGGGTCCTGTCTTCTTAGAGCAAGATACAAGAAGGCAGGCGACATGTCAAGAAAAATGCCTTGTTCTTCATAAGATACTGTAAGATATATATTAATTAACCATAAGGGTTCTTTTTCCAGGAATGACTCAACAGGTTTTCCTGATTTTTCTGTTGACAGGAGTGTTGCAGGGGTGGTAAATAGCAGATGTGACAGATCATTTCTCTATTGTATAGTAAAGGGGGTTGAAATGGTGACCGAAAACTCTGTGCTCGTCTTCGTCGAACTGAGCGCTGAAAGAGCGATCCTCCCGATTTCCCTGGAATGCGTAGCCGCGGCGGGGAGACTTGCAGACAGTCTCGGGAGCAGGGTGCTTGCTGTAGTCATGGGGAATGGGGTTCGAGAAGCAGCACGCGAACTGACCCACTACGACCTCGCGGAGGTCTGCCTGATCGATCATCCGACATTGGAGCACTATCAACCCGAGTTGTTTCTTTCCGCCTTCCTGCAAGTGTGCGAGTGCGTCAAGCCCAAGGCGGTCCTGATGGGCGATACCCTCACCACGGTTGACCTGGCGCCGAGGATTGCCTTCAACCTCGACACGGGGCTGATCACGGACTGCGTGGCCATCGAGAGCGACAAGGACGAGGTCTGCTTCTTGAAGCCCGTCTACAGCAGCAACGTCATGGCGGCCTATTCCTTTGCCTCCGAGCCCTGGATCGTCACTCTTCGTTCGAGAGTCGAAGAACCGGGGCAAAGGGCGGAAGCACCGGTAGGGGAGGTCGTCTCTCTGGATGTTGAGATCGATGTTGCGGGCACCAAGACCGAGGTCATCCAAAGAGTTACCGAGGAGGACGCCGGCCTGAAACTGACGGACGCGGAAGTTGTCGTTTCGGGTGGAAGGGGAATCGGCGGTCCGGAAGGGTTTGAGCAACTCTCGGAACTGGCGGCCATCCTGAACGGCGCGGTTGGCGCTAGCAGACCGCCGGTAGATCTGGGTTGGGCGACGCCAAAGGCGCAGGTGGGTCAGACCGGGGAGAAGGTCGCTCCCACTGTCTACATTGCAGTCGGTATTTCCGGAGCAACACAGCACGTTGCCGGGATGCAGGGCTCGAAAACGATTGTAGCGGTCAACAAGGATCCCAAAGCGAACATCTTCAAGATCGCTGATTATGGGGTGGTGGGCTCTTGCGAAGAGGTTATACCCTCCCTGAAAGATGCGCTTCTGGAGATGCGGAAATAAGGAGACTCCCATGAACATCATCGTTTGCGTCAAGCAGGTACCTGACCCGGAAGGCCCGCAGGATTGTTTCGTGATCAATTCGGAGACGCTGCGGGTCGAGCCTAGGGGGATTCCTCCGGTCCTGAGCCTTTTTGACGAAAACGGTCTCGAGGCGGCTTTGCGAATCAAAGATGCCCTCCAGGACCAGGAGGTGAAGATCACCGCGGTCAGTATCGGAAAGAAGATCTCCAATGCAGTCCTTCAAAAGGCCCTTGCGGTAGGAGCTGATGAGCTCGTGAAGGTAGAGGATGCCGCCTTTGAATCAGGTGCTCTCGACAGCCATGCCGCGGCGTCCGTCCTTGCATCCACAATCAGGAAGATCGGCAAGTATGATCTCATCTTCGCGGGGAGGCAAGCCGCAGACTGGAATGCCGGGCAGGTTGGCATCGGCATTGCGCAGCTGCTGGGGATTCCAGCCGTCACACTCGCAAGGAAGGTGGAAATAGAGGACGGACACTCGGTCACGGAGCGAGTCACGCCTTATGGGTACGAGGTCGTGAAGACACCCTTGCCGAGTCTGATCGTGGCGAGCAATGAGGTGGGCGAGATGCGCTATCCCACAATGATCCAGAGGCGGGAGGCAAAGAAGAAGCCGGTCGAGTCATGGGGATCGAACGATCTGGGCCTGGAAGGCGCGTTGCCCAACCGCATTGTTCTGAAAAGGCTGTTCGCGGCGGAGATGAGAAAAGGACAGTGCAATATCATTGAAAGTGAAACCCCCATGGAGGCAGGCAAAAACCTCGCGGAACGTCTCAGGAATGACGGTATTGTCTAGGTAACTCTCGAGGAGGTGTGAGTATGCAAAGAGAACAGCTAACCAATCTGGTCGGAGCCGGGAATGCACTCGATGATCCCAACTTGTTGAGTGCCTATTCCCGTGATCACAGCTTCACCCCGACACGACAACCCACTTTTGTGGTCAAGCCGTCCAATGTCGATCAGGTGAAAGAGCTGATCAAACTTGCTGTCGAAACGCAGACGCCGCTCATACCCGTAAGCTCAGGGGAGCCGCGCTTTCGGGGCGACACGGTGCCCAGAATGGGCGGGACGATCGTGGACATGTCGTCCATGAAGGAGATCAAGGTGGTGGACCGAAAAGAGCGCGTGGCTATGATCGAGCCCGGCGTCACGTTCGGCCAGCTTCAGCCCGCGTTGGCGAGCGAAGGGCTTCGGCTGCCCACTCCGCTCTGTCCTCGCGCCACCAAGTCGGTTGTCGCGAGCTGCCTGGAAAGGGAGCCCCACATCATTCCCAAGTATCACCTGGATCACTCGGATCCGCTTCTATGCAACGAGATCGTCTTCGGTACCGGGGATGTGTTCCGTACGGGCGACGCGGTCGGCCCCGGAACGATCGAAGAGCAACAGGCTGCGGGCCGATTCCAGAAGGTTCCGTATGGCCTGCAGATGAACGTGAATCAGATCATCCAGGGCGCACAGGGAAGTTTCGGGATCGTCACCTGGTCCACGGTACGGTGCGAGGTGCTGCCACGACTGCAGGAGCCGTTCCTGGCCGGTTCCGAAGATCTGGCGCAGCTTCTCGAGCTTGCCTACCGCATGGTCAGGCAGCGGTTGGGAGATGAAATCTTCATTCTCAACGCAACCCATCTTGCCCTCCTCATAGGCAGAGACACAGAGGAGACCGGGAGGCTCAAGGCTGAATTGCCGACCTGGAACCTCGTGTTCTGCATTGCCGGATATCAACATCGGCCCGAAGGCAGAATCGATTATCAGGAAAAGGACATCTTCGAGATCGCCAAGAATCTTGGTGTTCCGATCCAAGAAACGCTCTGCGGAGTGTCTGCGGAACGAGTGCTGGACCGGGCCGCCAATCCATCTCCTGAACCATATTGGAAGCTTCGCGGGGGTGGTGGCTGCCAGGACATACCGTTCATTTCCCCCATGGAAAAGGTGCCTGGGCTCGTGGAAGTGATGAAACAAGAAGCGGCGACAAGCCGGTTTCCCCTCTCCAATCTGGGAGTCTACATCCAACCGGTCTGTCAGGGGCACGGACATCACTGCGAGTTCAGCCTGTTCTATGACGCTGGGGACGAGACCGAACGAACCCGCACAAGAGATCTGTATCTCTCTTCAGCCGGGGCCCTCATGGACCAGGGCGCGTTCTTCTCCCGGCCTTACGACCTTTTGGCGGAAAGGGTCATCAACCGCGATGCAGCCTCGCGTGATGCGTTGAGGACGCTGAAGGCCATCTTCGATCCGGACAACATCATGAATCCGGGAAAACTCTGCTTCTAGGAGGCAAGGAAAATGGCACTGCAAGACTATGAGAAATCCATGAGCTACTGCATCCGCTGCTCCAGCTGTAAGTGGATCCCCTACAACAAGATTCAGTCCAAGAGGTTCTCGGGCAATTGCCCCGCAATCTCGAAGTACAACTTCCACAGCTACGCCGGTGGGGGCCGGGTTGCCATGGCGTATGCACTGCACCTCGGAAGGAGCGAGATCAGCGACGAAACCCTGGATACCATTTACCGCTGCCAGATGTGCGGCTCCTGCCAAGTGGCCTGCCACATCGTCGGTGAGATTTGCGAGCCCCTGGAGATCGGCCGTGAGTTGCGGATCCAGTGTGTTGAGGACGGCAACCTGCTGCCCGAGCACATGTTCATGGTCGACAGCATGCGGAAGGATGACAATCCACTGGGAGAGCCGAAAGCCGAGAGAGGTGACTGGGCTGAAGGTTTGGGGCTAAAGAACATCAACACGGAGCAGGCGGACGTGCTGTTTCACGCGGGCTGCAGGTTCAGCTATGACCAGGACCTGCGAGGAGTCGTACGCGGTGCCGCAACCCTGCTCAAACAGGCAGGCGTGGATGTGGGTATCGGGGGGCAGGAAGAGGCCTGCTGTGGCGGCAGGGCCTTCGATATTGGCTATCGAGGTCAGATGGAAACCTATGCGGACGATATCATTTCCCGCCTGAGAGCTTCGGGCGCCAGCAAGATGGTCACACCCTGTGCGGACTGCTACAGCACATTCAAGCAGTTCTACACCATGATCCGTAAAGAGATCGATATAGAGATCCTGCACACCACGGAATACTTTGACCGACTGATGAAGGAAGGGAGGCTCGAGCCGAAAGGAAACGGATCGCTCAGGGTCACATATCACGATCCCTGCCACTTGGGCAGGCTCGGCGACACGTATGTGCCCTGGGACGGCGAATGGAAAAAGGCCTTTGGACAGATCAATGTGCCGGATCCTCCCAGGAAGGTCCATCGTGGTACTGAGGGTATTTACGAGCAACCGCGCGACGTCATCAAGGCGATTCCGGGCATCGAGCTTGTAGAGATGGAGCGAATACGGGAGTACAGCTGGTGCTGCGGCGCAGGGGGAGGGGTCCGGGAAGCCTATGAGGACTTCTCCGAGTGGACGGCCCTCGAGCGAATCGAGGAGGCAAAGGATGTCGGTGCCGATGCGCTCGTGACGACCTGCGGCTGGTGTGAGCGAAACTTCAAGGACGCCCTCGAGGCAAAAGGCGATAATTTCAAGATCTTCGACCTGACCGAATTACTCCTTGCCGATGCGACCTGAAATATCCGGAGGAACCCATGAAAGATAGCGTCTACGAACAGTTCAAGAGTATTCTCGGGCCTGAAAACATCACGAGAGACCCCTGCACACTGGACGCCTACACCTACCAGTGGACCGGGGAGAATTCCGGAGATACGACGCGCATGCTCCCCCATCGGGCCGAGTGTGTGACCCTGCCGTCCTCGACCGAGGAGGTTCAGGCCATCGTGAAGTTGTGCAATCGTCACAACCTGAAGATCAAGGCCCATTCGACCGGGTGGGGAGCCTTTGGCGCCGCTACCAGTGAGGGCGTGGTGCTGCTTGATCTGCGAAGAATGAACCGTCTCATCGAGTTGAACGAGAAGGATATGTACGCCGTGGTGGAGCCTTACGTGATCTGGGCGCAGTTGCAGACAGCAGCCATGAAAAAAGGCCTCAATTGTGCGACCATCGGCGCGGGCTCAGGCACATCTCCACTGGCGAGTTGTACGTCAGTGCAGGGCCTTGGGTACAACAATGTCTCCATGGGATACAATGCGCGGAGCATTCTGGGGGTCGAATGGGTTCTGCCCAATGGGGAGATCCTGAGGCTTGGTTCCCCCGGATCCGGGGCGGGCTGGATATCCGGGGACGGCCCCGGGCCGTCGCTCCGTGGGATCATGCGAGGGGCCATCGGCGCATTCGGCGGCTTCGGTGTCTTCACCAAGTGTGCAGTGCGGCTCTATCATTGGGGAGGGCCGGCAGAGATGCCGAGCAGGAACATCGAAATCATGGAGGAGAGGCTGCTCGAATATCCTGAGAACATCAAGCTGGTTGCCCCGTATTTCGAGAACTATGTGGACATGGAAGAGGCTCTGGCAAGAATCGGAGAAGAGGAGATAGCCTATTCCCTCGGGCTGTTCGGCAGGGGGCTGATGACGATCGCCATCTCAACGGACAACAGGGGAGGGGCCGAGATGCGTGAAAGCATGGCGCCTCTGCTCCCGAAACACTCGTTCATTCTTATGATGGTGGGTAGCTCCGAGAACGAACTTCGGCACAACCAGGAAGTCCTGGATGACATCCTGAACGAGACCAACGGGACCAAATTCGACATGGTCAATCAGGAGGAGTTCAAAGACGTCTTGACACTGACACTGGTGAAAGGGGGTAATGGTCCGGCCAGGGCCTTCTCCGCCGCCGGCAACTTCGCCCCGGTCATGTGCGGCCTGTTCCCTTCCCGCAGAACCATGGCCAGGACAATGGTGGAGACGGAGGAGATCAAGAAGAGACACATGGAATCCGGACTGATCGTGGATGATCTGGGGGAAGGAGGATGGGGTCCCCTGTTGATCGATCACGGCCATATGGAGTATTACGAGAACGAGACCATGTATGATCCGACGGTTCCGGAATCGGTTCAGGCGGTTCACCATGTCATCGAAGAAGCACACCGGCACGTTCTGGAGAACAAGCTTTCGATTCCAGCGTGGGGTATGTTGGATGAGGCCATAGCAAAGGGCCGCTCCGCGCACGATGCGCTGCCATCCCACATGAACGCCGATTACAGCGCTTGGCAGAGGAAATTCAAGGCGGCCTTTGACCCGAACTCGACATCCGATGCTACCTACCACATCGAAGGAGGAGCCCATGGAGGAGAGACTTGAACACGGACTAGGAGTGCTTGCGGACGCATGGCCGCCGGCCTCTGAGAAATCAACCATTCTCTTCATCCACGGATCCGTCGGCTCCAAGTCGATGTGGGAAGAACAGGTTGCTGCCCTGTCAGGAAGGGTGAACACCGTCGCCATCGATCTACCTGGTCACGGAGCCAGTCAAGGACCGGGCAGGGATACGGTAGAAGGATACGCACAGGTCATGCTGGACTTCCTTGACCAGACGAACCTTCCGAATCCGATACCGTGCGGTCTCAGCATTGGCGGTGCCATCGTTCAACGCTTGCTCATCCACGCAAAGGAGCGGTTCAAATCAGGGATTCTCGTGAACACGGGGGCCCGGCTCAAGGTCATGCCGATGATCTTTGATGCGATCAAGGACAACTTCCCCGGCTTCGCTGAGATGATGCCTTCCATGACCGTCGCCTCGGGAGATCCTGACTCGGAGAAGTGGCAACGCATGGCGGTAGAGGTAAAGGAAAGTAACCCCGAGGTGGTCTATGGGAACTTCAAGGCGTGCGATGCCTTTGACGTGATGAAGGATCTGCAAGAGATCGACGTGCCGGTCCTGATCTTGGCGGCGGAACAAGACCAGATGACGCCGCCGAAATACGGACAATACTTGAAGGATAATATCCGCACGGCAGACCTGGTGACGATCCCGGGCGCCGGTCATCTTTCACCCGTTGAGAAACCCACCGAGTTCAACGAGGCGATTCTGGACTTCCTGAACCGGCATGGACTCTGATTACGAGAGTATGCGGGGAGGGATTGTGGAGACCCTGATCCGAATCGGCGGCGTGTATCACCTCGGCTTCGCGGTCTTCGCTTCACTGTGGCCCAGGATCTTCAACTGGAAAGAAGCGCTCGCACCCTTGGATGATGCGAATCGAGCCATTCCGCTGATCACGAGCAGGCTGCTGGTCCTTCTCTGGTTGGCCGTGGCCTATGTCTCCTTTGCCCATACCCACG
>JANQFG010000056.1 GCA_028277985.1 bacterium
GTTCGATGATCGCAACCTCCATACCGGCCCGCTGCAGATACGCGGCCAGGCACATCCCGTTGTGGCCCGATCCTATCACAATCGCATCGTACTCTTTCGCTATCATCGTATTCTCTCCTCATATTGGGAACGCAGGCGATCAGATCTCTTCCCACCACTTGTCCATGCCGAAGTCGTCCGCGATGGATTGAAGCGCGTTGAACCCGGGTCCGAACGTGATGTAGCCGTGGGGATGGGTTGTCGAGCCACATAGATACAGACCCTGGATGGGCGTCCGGTACTGAGAGAGCGCGACCGACGGCCGGTTCGCCATCAGGTTCGACTCCGCAATCTTCCCTACCATCCAATCCCCATTGACCATGTTGATCAGTTTCTCGCTGATATCCAGCGGCGTGTAGGGTTTTGCCAGCCAGATGTCTTCCTCCGAGAAATCATCGCAGTACTCCATCATCTTGTGCACACACCGGTCCATGTAAACTTTCTTGAACGGCGTGTCCCAGACGGCTGCTCCCTTGCCTTCCACCGAATGAGGAGCAAAGACCCGGATCAAGCCGGTGGCCTTGCCCGGAGGCGCGTCCGTCGGATCGAACATGGAGTTCACGGCCACGTTCAGCTTCGGGTCCTCCGGAGCCTCGCCCCTTCGAATCGCTTCCCAGTCTTCCGTGTAGTCCTCCAGACACTCGTACCCGAGATTCAACACCCACGCCTTGTTGATATCCGGATCAAAAGCGGCTGCCTTGTAGGTGGGAACCTTGTGCATCGCCATGTGCACGGAGAACAGGGAACCATCCTGATACTCGAGCTGGTCCACCTCTTCCAGGGTCTCCTTCGGAACCACTTCGGCGGGAAGCATCTTCTTGAAGGTCTGATTCACGTCGAGACTGCTCGCCACGAGTTTCTCGGCGTAGAACTCCCTCCCGTCGTCCGTGCGGACTCCAACGGCGCGCCCGTCCTCCACGATGATATCCTTGACCGGGGAAGCGGGCAGCAGAGTGACCCCGGCCCTGCGCATTTGTCTCCACAATGCGTGTGCCAGCCGATGGGAGCCGCCAATAGCTATCTTCCAGTTGTCGATCTTACCGAGCATGAACGGGAACGATACAGCCAGCCCGACGAGGTCCGTGCAATAGCCGCACACGGCCGCATGAAAGGCGAGCATGGCCTTGATCTTGTCATGCTCGAAGTGCTTGTTGAGAAAGTCGTTGATCGTCATGGACCGGAGCTTCGCACGGAAGAACTCTGTCTTGTCCTCCACCTTCCACGTACTCAGGGCCCTGGTGATGTCGTTTACGTCAATAGGCGGCGCGTACATGAGGGTCCGGATCATCAAATCCTGAAACCCTTTTACCTCCTTGTAGAGCCGCAGGAAGGTATCGGCATCCTTTGTGCTGAAACGGCTCATGGATGCATGGGTCTTGGCCATGTCCGTATGGATCGTCAGGGCCGTTCCATCCTCGAAGATGGAACCCATCTGCACGGCTGGGTGTCCGTACGTGACCCCGTCCGGTTCGTTGACCAGGTCGAGGTCATCATAGACCGGACAAAGCCCCACAAAAGTGTGATAGTTGCTGTGCAGATTGTGCAGAAATCCGACCCGTGTGTAATGCTCGGTCGACAGCCCTCCGCCCTCCTCTAGTCTTCTCTCCAGAACGAGCACACGCCACCCGCTCTTGCCCAGGTAGGTGGACAGGGCCATGCCATTGTGCCCGGCCCCGATGACGATCGCATCGTAGGTCTCTCTTTCCATCTCGGCTCTCCCTTCTGCTCAACAATAGGATCAATTGTAGGGCGGCTTTGCCTTGTCCCACTCGGTCACGTCGGTCTGCGAATACACCTCGAAG
This sequence comes from bacterium, assembly GCA_028277985.1. Taxonomy (GTDB): domain Bacteria; phylum Desulfobacterota; class DSWW01; order DSWW01; family DSWW01; genus S015-6. The sequence goes on from JANQFG010000056.1 coordinate 1,842, forward strand.
ATCACGTTCACCATGTCCGCGTTCTGCATGAGGAACCGCATGTCCCCTTTGACCGTCATCGTTCCGTTCAACCCCACCTCCACCGGATCCACGATCCCGGCGGCCACACCCTCGAAAACACTGGCCGGCCCTGTAATCCGGTAGTTCAGTCCCTTCTGGGTGATCTTCTCCGAAGCCTCCCGGTATTCGGCGACCTTTCCGTCCAGGAAGCGTATGAGGAAGTGCTTCACGGTCCCCTCGGGAACATATGGCGACTTCCCGTCTCCCACTACCTCCACGACCACCTTCCACTCACCCTGCGGCACCTTGGCGGAGATGTCGTCCCGGCTGTTGGCTAGATCACACATGGCCTTGTACCATTCGTCGCTGTAGATAGCAGGCATTGGTTGCCCTCCTTCAATTGGTTGGGAATTCTTGCTCTCGGGGGTTACTGATTCTCGCGAGCCATCTTTCTGTATTTCGCCAGGGTCTTTCGCGTCTGGGATTCCATGATTCCCGGGTTCACGCGATTGACCCACCACAATATCTTGGAGAGAGCCTGTCCGGAGATGATGCCCTTGTTCCGCGCCACGCCACGGAGTATGGCCGCGGCACAATCCTCAGGGCTCATCCTCATCTTTGTGAGACCCGAAGGTGAGACAGAAAATAGAGCCTCTTTGCTCGTATTCACATAGGCCACATTGTCCTCGAACGCCGTGTCGATGAGGCCCGGACAGGCAACGCTCACCTTGACTCCCAACTCGGCCGCCTCGGCCCGCAGCCCTGCCGAAAGCCCCACCACAGCGTGCTTGGTCGTCGTGTAGGCCGTAAGAAACGGAAAGGGGACGAGTCCTGCCGCGGAGGCAATGTTGACGATGTGGCCTTGGCCCTGTTTGATCATGGCCCGGTAGGCGGAAAGGGTGCCGTAGATCACGCCCCACAGGTTGATGTCGACGATGCGTCTCCATTGATCGAGCCCGATGTTTTGAGCCTCGCCGCTGACGCCGATGCCCGCATTGTTGATCATGTAGTCGAGACGCCCCTTTTCATCCACGGTCTTCTCGATGAGATTCAACACATCTTCTTCGATCGTAACGTCGAGATGGACCGCCTCGGCGCGGGCGCCGGATCGGCTCATCTCCGCTGCCACGCTCTGGGCACCCTTAAGGTTGATGTCTGCAACGATCACATCGGCCCCGTATTTGCCGAGCAGTTCGCAAAGCGCCTTGCCCAGCCCTGAAGCACCACCCGTTACAATCGCCTTCTTGTCCCGGAAAATCTCCATTACCCCCCCACCATTTCTCTGTCCCGAATTGCCCTGCACTCTTCTATCGTGATTGCGGTAGGGCCTTCGCGCTAGAGGCTACCTTTGCGGCCCCTACGGCAGATTCCACCTCTTCGGAGCATTCGAGGGCGGATTTAGCGGCCAGCTCCACGCCCACGGCACCCGTACCTGCGTCCACCCCCACGAAATAGAGACCTTCGACAGGAGAACGCATGGAAGGCCGGTCTTTACCGCTCTGGCCGACCCGCTGACCGAGTCCTATGCACGTGCCTTCCTTTCCGCTCCAGAGCCTGATGTTCTCCGGAGTAACGGTACGCTTCCACAGGGTATGTTCCCGCAAACCCGGAAGGAATCGCTCAATGGTCTTGAGGAATGCTTCGACCCAGGGCTTCCAGTCCGTGTCCGGCCAGTAGGGAACCGGGGTCATGCAGCAGACGAGTTGTTTCCCCTCCGGCGCCAGGGAGGGGATCAGATTCGTAGGAGAGGTCAGCCACAAGGTCAATTCGTCGGGAATCTCTCCCTTCTCCAGTGTCTTGAAGTAGCCCAGCGTGTCGAGGGAGGGAATATAGGTGAAGAACTTCAAGTCCGTGATCTTCTTGTCCAGGGCAATCTGCACGGCCAGGGAACTCATGGAGTACTCGAGTCCTCGAACACGATTCAAATACTCCGTGGAAAAGTGCTCCTCTCCTACCAGTTCCAGGACTGTTGACTTCACTCCGGCATTGCTTATAACCACTGGGGCTTCGATGGTCTCTCCGTCTTCGAGTTCCACACCTGTCACGCAGTTGTCTTCGATCATGACTCGCTTGACCTTCGCCTGCCTGACTTCGCCTCCAGCTTTTCGCAGGCCATTCTCATAGGCATCAGCGATCCCACCGCAACCCTCTACCGGATAGCCGCCCCCCTTGGTCCGGAGCATCTCCTTCATGATCGGAAAGAACTCCGCCATCGAGCCTTCCCAGTAGGGAACCACGAGGGCCGCGGTGGCAAAGCAGGCGACGAGGGCGTGAATCGTCTCGTTGTCCGTATATCGAAGGAGCCAACTGCGGACGTCGTCCTCTTCCAGTCGTTGTTCGAATTCTTTCCTTTGCAGAAGAAGATCCTTGGCTACCCGCCCACCGATACCAAGCAGTTCAAACCAGGGCACCCCTGCCTTGTGCATACCCCTGATCGTTGTCAAGAGAGACGACAACGAAAACTCGACGTCCAGTCCATTCAGGTTCATGATACAATCCTGCTGCCTGACCCAGGCGATCGGTTCTCCGATCTTTCTGGCCAATGCTGTGTGGTAGCCGTGCTCGGCCCGGGGAAAGGCGTGCACATATGTGGGGATCCTGAACCCGTCCTTCTCGAAAGAAGAGCACCTTCCTCCAACGAGCTTGTAAGGCTCGACCACGACCACCTTGCGGCCCTTCCGAGCGAGCAGGGCCGCAACCCCGAGTCCCCCGATTCCGCCTCCCACAACGATCACGTCAGCTCCCATTCAGGATGTCCTCCTTCTCGATCCATATTGAATGACTGACCATGCCGAAATCCCTGGTTGCGCTCACCAGCAGATCCCCCAGGGTGCTGTGCGGTTCTGCAGCACCATCGGCTTCCCAGGAAATGTGAATGCTGAGATCCGTCTCCACGGAAGCGTGACGATAGATCCTCACTTCCCGAGGGTGCCCCTGCTCGCCGGCACCCTCCACTTGCTTCAGGAGCTCGGCGATCATTTCCTTCTCGGCATCACCGGCAGAGCGCAGCGTTATGATCTCGATCCACCTCATTTGGGCTCTTGTTCCGTCTTCAGGTTCTCGACTAGAAATACAATAAATACACGAATCGTGCCAAGAAAATAAATCTATATTTATCAATAATTTAATAATGATGTGGCACTGCTATTTTGCCCTATGGGACAAAACAAGATATCCTATAGGACGAAACAAGACCTATTTGCCCCATGGCACGAAAAAGAGCCTCAACTCCCCTTTTCCAAGAGGTTAAACCAATGCGAATCGATGAAAACGAATTCTTTCGGCAGGCCACCATGCGCATCTGCGGCAGCCTGAACATAGAAACCGCCCTCAGGCGCAGCTTTGAATACATTCGAGACCACCTGCCGCTGACGGAAATGCATCTCCTGCTCTTCGACCCCGGGCTGGATCTGGTTCGCACGTTCGCATCGGTCTCCTCCGATGAGGGGGAAGATTTCGGCAAGATACTGCCCATGCCGGAAGAAACCAGGGATGCCCGGATGGCGAGCTGGATATCGATGAAGGAGATCGAGATCGTGAACCAGCCCGATTTGCGCCCCGAGGTAGGTGGGATACTGAAGAAGCACGGGCGCAGACTCGACATCTCGATGATGGCCGTGCGGCTGGAGCTCGAAGGGAACCGAGTCGGGCTCATCCTGCTGGGCACGAACGGAACGGACAAGTACACAGAGGAACACGGCCAACTCATGCGCCTGCTCCACGATCCCTATACGGTCGCCATGGCCAATGCGCTGCAGCACGAGGAGCTGGGAAGGCTCAAAGACATGCTTGCCGATGACAATCGATATCTCAGGCGTGAGCTTCTCGAACTCTCCGGCTCCGAGATCGTGGGAGCCGAGTTCGGTCTCGAGGGGGTCATGGAGACCGTCAAGCAGGTGGCGCCGCTCGACAGCCCGGTCCTTCTTCTCGGGGAGACGGGTGTGGGAAAGGACGTCATCGCAAACGCGATTCACTATTCCTCTCACCGCAAGGAGGGCCCTCTGATCAAAGTCAATTGCGGCGCCATTCCGGACAACCTGTTGGACAGCGAGCTCTTCGGGCACGAGAAGGGAGCCTTCACAGGGGCAATCGCTCAGAAGCGAGGCCGGTTCGAGCGGGCCGACAGGGGCACCATTTTTCTGGATGAGATCGGGGAACTACCTCCCCAGGCCCAGGTCCGGCTGCTGCACGTAATTCAGAGCAAGGAGATCGAACGCGTGGGGGGCACTCAATCGATACCCGTGGATATCCGGATCATCAGCGCCACGAACAGGAACCTGCAGGATATGGTTGCCTCCCAGCAATTCCGGGAGGATCTCTGGTTCCGCCTGAACGTGTTCCCGATCATGATTCCTCCCCTTCGCCAGAGAAAGGGGGACATCCCGGCGCTCGTGCACTATTTTCTCGGACAGAAGACCCAGGAATTGAAACTGGATACGACGCCGACCCTTGCGCCCGGAGCCATCGACCAACTCATGTCCTACGACTGGCCGGGCAACGTCCGGGAGGTGGAGAACCTTGTCGAGCGGGCCCTCGTCCAGTACAGAGGCGGTATGCTGACCTTCGACACCCTGACACCGAACCGTGCACACAACGATGACACCCCCTTGCCCGCAGCCTTGAACGGCGATGTAATGAAGCTGGACGACGTCCAGTCGATTCACATCAGGAGAACCCTGAAGGCCGCAAGGGGGAAAGTGAGCGGACCGGGTGGGGCTGCAGACCTTCTCGGGGTCAATCCGAGCACCTTGAGAAAGAAGATGAACAAGCTCGGCATCCCTCACGGGAAGAAGAAATGATGGGGCCACAAGGAGTTGTACAGGGCATTCCGTATTAGAATGCTATTTAGTATATGAATATAAATCTGATAATCGCTACCTATAAGATGATGGGAAACTTTCCTTGACAGAGGCCCATTCTTGTGCTAATAAGTATTCATGTTTAGAATAACATTCGGTCATGAGACGTCTCAGAAATACATGCAATGAAATCAATCCTTTGACCAACCCGGGAGCATCGCCCAAACCGATGAAGGAGGCACCAAATGTCAGACAAGGCTGGTTCCAAAGGAATCCCCAAGGGTTATATGGCAACCTACGGCAGGCTTCCTGGTTCTGAAATACCTGACATCGCCAGACGCGTCTACACGAACGCAAACCTCCATGTTGCAACCTACTTCACGGATGCGGACGCTCTCGCCAGGATGCTTCCAGAACCTCTGGAGCCTAACCCTGCGCTGCCACCCTTCATCTCTGCGGTCCTCTTCTGTCCGGACGATTACTACGGCACGGACGGAAGAAATGCGCCTTACAAAGAATTCGCCTTCTACCTCCCCTGCAAGTACAAGGAACATGACGGGGTTACCATTTACCCGCTGTTTCTCGACGGGGAGCTGTCGGCCGGGCCGCTGACCCATGGCCGAGAGCTCTACGGATATCCGAAGGAAGGCGCCGCGATCCATGTGCACAAGCGCGGCAACCGGACGAACGGTACAGTCATTCGAGAAGGCCTGCCTCTTGTGACCATCACGACGACTCGCAAAGAAGAGATTCCAGCAGAGACGTCGCCCTTGGCCCAGGTACAAACCGTCCTGCTCGTAAAAGAGATCCCGTCCTGTGATTTCACGGGCTACGATGTACGGAAGATCGTCGGCTGCCGGTTCAGCGATATCCTCGAGCTCACAGGGGCGTGGAACGCGGAAGGCAGTTTGACGTTGGGCGGCAACGAGAGCGAGTCCATGGCTGATTCACTTCCAATCGTAGAGCCGGGACCCTGTTTCGAATTCACCCTGCGGGGCAAAGATGGAGCCGGAGCGGTAAACCCCGACGCCGCTTTTGTGATCGAGGATTTGCTCGGCTAGCCTGCGCACCGCATCATGAAATCCACTTCAGCCCCTCCTGCCTGGAGGGGCTGAAGCGACTACCCGGCTGACCATCCGCCGTCCAGGGGAAGGATGGCCCCGGTCATGAAGCTGGACGAATCGGAGGCCAGGTAGACCACAAGGCCGACCAACTCTTCCACCTGCCCCCACCGCCGGACCGGCGTCCGATCCATGATGACCTTTGAGATGGTTTCGTCTTCCATGGCCACCTTGTTGATGTCCGTGGCAAAAAAGGAGGGCGCGATCGCATTTACCGTGACGCCTCGTCTTGCCCACTCGATGGCAAGGGCCTTGGTCATGGCATCGATTCCGCCCTTGGAGGCGGCATAGTGAGCCATGTATTCCGAGGGTGAAGAGCCCATCACGGATGAGATATTCACGATTCGGCCCGACTTCGCCTTGTACATGAAAGAGCCAATGACCTGTGTGCAAAGAAAATAGCCTTTCAGGTTGACGTCGATCGTGCTGTCCCAGTTCTCTTCCGATATCTGGAGGAATGGAATGTAGGTTCCATGTCCTGCATTGTTCACCAGGACATCGATTCTTCCGAACTCGTTCATCGTTCTGTCAGCCAGATTCTGGATCGAAGGGAGATCCGTGACGTCTGTCGCCACCGCCAGTGCGTTTCGCCCCATCTTCTCGACTTCATCTGCAACCAGGTCCAGATCTCCCTGTGTCCTGCTCGCGACGACAACGTCGGCGCCGGCCTCCGCAATCCCCAGGGCAATCGCCTTCCCGAAACCTTTGCTTCCCCCGGTTACAACTGCGACTTTCCCTGTCAGATCGAATTGCTTGTACGCCATCTCCCCACCCTACTCTCTCTCTGCCCGAATGCCGCATATCATTCTACGTGTATTTCACCCGCGCCCTCTATCTTGCCCGGGTTGATGCCTGCCGGAGTATGTTTCGTCGTGTCGGGAATCTCTATGTGGTACTTGAACGTGCCCGCTTCGTTGAAATGCAGGCTCACGCTCTTGCCGAGGGGGATAAATTCCGAAAGGTAGCAATTCTCCACCTCTTTGAATCCAGAGGGTGCATCCGTTGCCCTCATGCACGCCTTTGCATTCTCCTTGAAGGTTACCCTGATCTGGCTCTTGGGGACCCAGTTCACCCAGATGACGCAAGCACCCTTCGGAACCTTCACCATGTCTGGACGCGCCTCGATGCGACTCCCTGCAGCACCCTTCTCCTGCTTGATCCGGATGATCTGACACACATCGCCCTGAGCGAAGACCTCTAAAGGAAGGACAAGGGCAATGAATCCCGTAATGGCTGCGATCACCAGTAACGTTCTTGTGGTTCTCCTCTCATTCATTTCTTCCCTCCTTCTGGCTTCAGTCCGTGCTACACCCTAAAGGGTGGCCGAGTCTTGCGAGCGGCGCCGAACAATCCTTGAGACTCCACCATGGCCGATGGTAGCTACAGTGGCGGGCTACGAAGCAGGGGGGCACTTCGCGGCTCCGCTCACAAGACTCGCCGTTCTCCGTTTGCTCATGAACTCCTTCTTGGAAGAATGATGACGGCATGGCAGGGGGTCGTAACACCCTGGATGTCTGTTTCACACCAGACATCCGCCTCTACCACATGCTTGCCCTCGTTTTCGTACTTGTCGGTAACCTTGCCCTTCACGGTCATGGTGTCTCCCAGAAGGGCCATCTTTCTCATCTCGATCTTGAACTTCTTGAGCCAGCCTTCGGGGCCGATCCAGTCGGTCACAAGCCTGCCCAGGGATGCCGTGAGGAACCCTGTGTTCACAAAGATGTCGGGCACGCCTTGGCTCTTTGCGAACTCCCGATCGTGGTGAACCTGATAGTAATCCTGGGTACCGCTTACCTGTTTGCAGAACCGCGTCATGTCGAGCTTGAGGGAGTAGCTGGTCGGAACCTCTTGCCCAACCTCCACTTCGTCCCAGTACAGTTGCTTACGTTCCATGTTGATACTCCTTTGCGCGGAGGTTCCAATTCGTCTCCCGGCTAACGCGGAGGCCCAAGAGGGTTTGCGACCTCAGGATTCCCGCCTGCGCGGGAATGACATACGCCTATTCAGTGGCCACCTGTTCCTCTTCTGCTACCTGTTGGGGCGATCTGTGGCTGAGCGCGAGGTTCCTCACAAGAAGGACATCCTCGCCTCTCTGATTCTTGTACAGAAACTCCAGGACGATCCACCATGCCTTCGGATCGATCTTGGTGGCTTTCACAAAGATGTCGGCGACCCTGCTCATTAAGCTCAACCGGTCTCCCACCTTCACGGGTCGGAGCCACTCGTACTCCTGGGACATGTTGATCACGAAGGGCCCCGGGGTTCGAGGCATACGAGGCATCATGATCTCCTGAAAACCCGGCATCATTATCCCGAAAGCGGCAAAAGGAGGTAAAATCACGCCTCCGTGTTTTGTCTTCGCAGCATACTCGGGGTCGAGGAAGAGAGGGTTTTCGTCATCCACCATGTCGCAGTACCGATAGATGGGTTCGTGTTCGACCGGGTACTGATACGGAATCTCCTTGGACCACTTGCCGACAAGTTCTTTGGCCTTCTCCAACATCTCTTCCGGTGTTTTCTTCCTCTTGGGCATCAAGGAGATCTCCTCTACGAAATAGCTATGCAGGCTCGAATTGCGGAACCTTGAAACCATCCTTTCGCTCTTCGAAGGTGACCTTCACCGGCATCCCGACCCGAACCTCCTCGGGCTTGCAGTTTACGATGTTCGTCATCATCGTTGGCCCTTCTTCCAGCTTGATCACGGCCACGACGTAAGGCAGATCGTTTGCATAGGACTCGAACAAGGGAAAACATGCAATCGTGAAGGTCGCAACAGTGCCTCTGCCACTGGCTGCGACCCACTCGAGATCCGTCGAATAGTCATCCACCGCCCACGGCCGTGCGTAGAAGAAGTATCTTCCTGTATTCTTGTTGCGCTGCAGATACAGCTCCTCGCGCTGGGCTGCTTCCCAATAGGGACGGGCGGCCTCGCTTATTTCCGGAATCGGCTTCTCACTCATGGATGCCTCCCGAGAATCAACGTGGAATGGTCTGCCAACATGCCCCCAAAGGTGTGCACGATGGCCGTGTTTGCGCCTTCGACCTGATGATCTCCCGCGCGATTCATCACCTGGCGGGCACCCTCAACTATCATGCAGATGCCGGAAGCGTCCCCGGTGTGTCCACTCGAACAGAGGCCTCCGTACGTGTTGACCGGCATGTCCCCGCCGGGATCAGCACGGCCTTCTTCGTAGAACGGCCCTCCTTTGCCTTCTTCACAGAGCCCCAGATCCTCGACGAAGAGCAGCGGATGGATAACGAAACCGTCGTATACCTCCGCCACGTCGATATCATTGGGGGTCAATCCCGCCATTTCATAGGCCCGCTGGCTGGAGAGCTTGGCTCCATGTGAAGGCCGAGAGGGGCACTGGCTGATCGATGCATGGGTGAGACACTCTCCCATGCCCAACAGGTATGCGGGCTGCGGATTGAGGCGTTTGGCCATTTCTTCTGAAGTAACCAGCAACGCCGCTCCCCCTTCACAGGGGATGGAGCAATGGAACTGGTGAAAGGGCGTCGACATGAGCGGCGACTGAAGGACCGCTTCCTCGGTAAGGGGCCCCTTCTTGTAGGTGATCGCATTGGGGTTCTTGAGCGCCCACATGCGTTGCGACACGGCAATTCGGGCTAGTTGCGATTCCGTGGTTCCGTAGGTAGCCATGTGGTGGGTAGCCGCCATCGCGTTGATCCCCACGACGCTCGGGCCATAGATCCACTCGAATTCAGGGTGGCAAGTCATCTTGGACATGATCTCGCCCGTTCCCTGGGTGACCTTGGCAAACTTGCCCGCACCGATACACAGAACACTGTCCACCTGCTCGGTAGCCACAGCCAGGGCTGCGCGTTGCACCATGAGTCCGAAGGTGCCCCCACCTGCATTCATCGTGTCTGCGTAGTAAAGGGTTGCACCCAATTCTTCTGCAAGCTTCTCGTGGGTATAGAGCTCGATTCCCCGCAGAGACCCCTGCCCTGCCGGAGCGGCAAGTATGCCCTGTATGTCGGATGGCTTGATACTCCATTCCTTCAGGAACTTCTGTAGAACGATCCGGTACATACCGAGGGCATCCTGCTCCGGATAACGGCTGGACGGGATGTCGCTCACAGCCGCGATGGCGACCGGTCGGGAAAACCGTCTCCTGCTTCTGGTCATTCCGGCGTCTCCTTGTCTCTCTGATGCTTCACACGCCTAGATCATGCACAAGCCGATCCCACGGGCAGCGATGGCACCGTGCTGAGCTTCCAGGGTTCCGTACTCCTGCCAGTCAGGAACCTCAGCCTGGGTCTTGTTCGATAGACTCTTCTTGAAAAGCGAGTGTCTCGAATTGTTCCGGGCTGAATAGAAATTCTATTTGCTGGCTGAATATAATTTATCAACAGAATGATATTCTGTCAACAGGAAAATCTCTTTTTTTGCCACAGGCTTCTGCGCCATTCCTACCAAGAAACCCTCATGGAGAGCTGCTAAATGAGGCTCCTCAAGGGGATTACGGATGGCGAAGTGCAGAGTCAGGCCGAAGAAACTTGGCTTCCAATCCTCGTCTTGTCAGTCAGTGGGTCCAGGGGTAACCTGCAACAAGGGGTAGCGGGGATGCGTGAATTGTCATAAATCACCATTACTAAAATAGAAAATGTTTAGAGAAAGCCCCTTTGACTTTGTCATTCCATATTTGTAGGCCCATTCGATATTCGAATGGATTCGACGGAGCAATCTCAGAACAGCACTTTTTCTTCTTTCAATTGGGCGATCTTTTCCTGGTCGAGTCCTAGTGACTGTCCGAAGATATCGTCATTATGTTCACCGAGCTTTGGGGCGGCACGATTCGGCTCCGGAGGGGTCTCGGAGAGCTTCCAGGGATGCCGGATCACCCAGGTCTTGCCGATGGTGTGATGATCGATCTGTTCAAACAGTCCAAGCACATTGATGTGCGGATCGTTGAAAAGGCTCTCGCTGCTGCTCGTCACGGTAGCAGCCACACCTCGCTCCTGAAGCATATGCATGATCTGATCATTCTCTCTTGAAAGCGTCCACTCGCCGATAATGCGGTCCAGTTCGTCCTGGTTCTTCAACCGGTTCCAGTTGTCCGAGAACCTTGGGTCAGCAGTCAACTCGTCCTTTTGCATAGCCTTGCAGAGAGATTGCCACTCCTGGTCATTACCCACGGCGATGGACACCCACTTGTCTTCACCGCTGCATCGATAGCAATTGTGGGGTGCCATCGCATCGCTTCTGTTTCCCTTACGCATCGGGTTCTCCCCGGTAATAATGGAATCCAGTAGCACATCACCAATAAGGCTGCTGATGGAGGCGGTGGAGGACACATCAATGAACTGCCCCTCACCGGTTTCCTTGTGATGTACCAAGGCCGTGAGTATGGCAAAGGTGCATGTCATGGCGCTCTTCACATCGATGCTGGCAGCAAAGGAACTTGGCAGCGCATCGTCGTAGCCGGTCATATGATCGACGCCGGCAAGGGCCGCGAAATTCGGGGCATACCCCTTGTATCTCCCTTCGGGACCGGTCTGTCCGCAGGCAGATGATGATACGTAGATGATATCGTGCTTGATCTTCTTGATTTCCTCGTAGCCCAGTCCCAGACGGGTCATCACTCCCGGGCTCATGCTCTCCAGCACTACGTCAGCGGTACCCATGAGCTCTTTTGCGAGTTGAGCGCCCTTCGGGTCCCGGATGTTGATGGTCACATTCTTCTTGTTCATGTTCACGTAGTTGTACATGGTCGAGCTTTCACCGTCCGCGTTGAGCTGGTAAAGAATATCGAAGAAACGGCACTGGTCAGGGGACGACATGCTCTCCACTTTGATGACTTCAACCCCCAGCATGCCGAGCATCCTGGTCGCCATGGGACCCGCAACAGCCGACCCGAACTCCACGGCTCGAATTCCCTTAAGAGGTGCTTCCCTCATATCGAAAATCTCCTTTCCTAGATCACGCCTTCAGCTCTGAGTTTCTCGAGATCTTCTTTGCTGTATCCCAGCTCCCCACAGAAGATGGATTCATTGTCCTGCCCCAGCAGAGGTGCCGCTCGATCAATGGCCGGCGGAGTTTCGGAAAACAGGGAGGGGATTCTCGGGAACGTGATCCTGCCTGCTTCGGGATGATCGATTTCGGTGAAGAATCCACGGACCTTCATCTGTTCCGACTCCACAACGTCTTTCGGTGTGTTCACCGGTGTAACCGTGACCCCAAGCCCCTGACCCTGTTCCACGATTTCGCTCCGAGTTCTATCCTTCATCCATTCATTGATACGTTGATTGATTTCCGGCATCTTGGCCATGCGGCTCATCCGGTCCTTATAGGCGTCGTCCTTTGCCCACTCCGGATCCCCCATCAGCTTGAGAAGATTGACCCATTCATGCTCTTGGAGGAATCCCAGAGACACATACCCATCCTTGCACTTGATGATTCCACCCGGCGATTTCTTGAAATTCTTGGCAAGCCGATCCACATACGTATTGAATTGGGGATAAGCCGTGTGCTCCAGTCCCGTGAGGTAAATCTGAATCCCCAGATTCGAGGCTCTTATGTGCTGTCCCCGGCCGGATGATCTTCTCCAGATGATCGCTGCCAAGATTGCCTGCGTCATGACCACACCGCAATCGTAGGCCTCGATATTTCCACCGAGCTTGACCGGTTCACGGGACAAATCATCCGACGGAACGGGGTAGAAGTTCGCCTGGCCGCTGAGGTGCGAGATATTGATGGGATATGCTTTATAGTCCTTGTAAGGGCCGGTATCTCCGTAGTCGGTAAGTGAGGCCATAATCAGTCCGGGATTCTCACTCTTCAGATCGTCGTATCCAAGGCCCAACGATTCCAGGCTGCCCGGGGGAGCATCGTCGACCAGGATGTCTACGCTCTTCGCCAGCTCTTGGAAGAGTTTCCGTCCTTCCCATTGCCGAATGTCCAGAGTGATCCCGGATTTGCTGGCGTTCAGAAAGAGAAAGAGGCCGCTCTTCTCGGGATGGGGAACACCTCCCGGAAAGGCACCCAAACCCCTCGTCTTATCCCCTGTTCCGGGTGGCTCGATCTTGACGACTTCAGCCCCCATTTCGGCCAGGAGTTTTGCGCCATAGGAAGCACTGATCCCCGTACAGAACTCCAGAACCCTGACCCCTTCCAACGCCTTCCTGCTCATGATGCCCTCCTCCTAAAGGACCCATTTCAGGGAATTTTATTTGTTATCAGAATTTAATTTATTGTCAGAACATAATTCTGTCAACACAAAATTGAACAGGGAAATCCTCGGATTTTCCTTGACTGAATGACATTCGACATATATTATATGATTCGAATCACAAATGTCTATCAATTGTCCAATCCGAGAGGAAGTTATGGGGATTAAAGAGAGAAAAGAGCGGGAGAGGCAGCAGAGGATCCAGCAAATCAAGGACGCTGCCAAGGATTTGTTCTCGGTGAAGAGCTACGCATCGACCAGCATGGAGGATATCGCGGCAAGGGCCGAGCTGGGGCCTGCCACGATCTATCAGTATTTCAAGGGTAAGAAGGATCTCTACGGATCTCTGAGCCTCGAGCCTCTAAAGCGTCTTGCTGCTGAAGCGGAAAGAGCCAGCAAGGACAAAAAGGCCCCCATTTCGGAGAGGATCGCCAGATGCTCAAAGGCAATCTATTCCACCTATCGTAACGACCCGCTCGCTCTTCGAATCATTCACGATTTCCTGCATCCAGATGCCCGCACCGACCTGGGGGATCTGTCCTTGCTCGAGGAGCAGAATGAACTTGTGAGAGGTGGCATTCATGCCATCACCAGATTGTACGAAGAAGGGATAGAGCAAGGGGAGTATCGCGACGGGGATGCAAGGGTCTATGCCCACCTTCTGTATTCCACCGTCACCGGCATCATCATATGGGAAGAGTCCAAGAGAAGAAGTGACCCGGACAAGGACTACCTCCTGCCCACAATCAATCTGTTTCTCGAGATCTTCACGCGCGGGATATCACGATAAAGGGCGGGCTCGGCCCTCCTCAAATGCCCGTCCCATTTATTGTATGAATTCGTGCACTCTGTCCCTGATCTGATTCAGCAGATCGGCCAGGCCACCCGTGATGGTCTCGATCACCTCACCCGCGCCTCCGATCGACTCGATCAGACCAGCGCCCTGTCCACAGCATATCTCGGAATCCTCTGCCTGGCCTAGATGCTGCGCGCGAAACTGAGAACCCTTCATCAGTTCCATCAATTCCACCTGTGCGTTGCCTGCCTGGGTCAGTTCCTGGTGCTTTTCGGTGAATCCGTTCCTCAAGTCTCTGGCCAACATGAAACCCTTGGAAATGGACACGGTACAGGCGTCCTGTCCGTTCACGATGAATTCCTTGACCCGCTCGTGGCTCTCAGACTCTCGCGTGACCATGAATCGCGTTCCCATATAGACACCATCAGCGCCCAGAGCCATGGCAGCCAGGACACCGCGTGCATCTGCGATCCCCCCGCCCGCAACGACGGGTATCTTCACGGCGTCGGCTACCATGGGCGTCAACACGAGGGTCGTCAATTCCGTGAGTCCCTTGTGGCCGCCCGATTCGTAACCCTCGCACAGAACGGCATCCACCCCCGCCTTCTCTGCATTCTTTGCATGTCGGGCTGTGGAAACGGCGTGGAGAACCTTGATGCCTGCCTCCTGCAACATCTCCGTATAAACGTCCGGTCTTCCGACGGAGACCACTGCCACCGGCACCCTCTCCTCGATCATCAACTCGACCGTCTTTTGCGAATGCGGCAGGAGTTCCCCAAATCCTGCCATCACGTTGACGGCAAAAGGCTTGTCGGTGAGGCGCTTCACTCTCCTGATCTGCTCCCGCGTCCTCTCGCCTGTTAGCTCCACAGCCTCCACGATGCTTTCGGCCCCCGCGTTCGGCCCCAGCGTGCCAAGGCCACCCGCATTGGACACGGCAGCAGTGAGATCGGCGCCGCTGACCCAATTCATGGGAGCCTGAACGATCGGATATCGAATACCAAGAAGCTCACATAGACGGTTCTTACCCATATTTCTCCCCTTAGGTTTGCGGTGCGACCCGCTTGGCCAATGTGAACATCATTGCGATCTCCTAGAACACGTGCTTGAGAAAGAGACCGCCCAAGAAGATCTCCCCATCGATCGTATAATCCCCCACCGGATCCTCCGGATCGTCCTTGACCACCGACCTTTCCTCGAGCAACTGAGCCTGAAACACGAAATCGATGAGGATCGGTTTCTCTAGGATATGGAGTGGAAGAAAGACGTTCAGGCCTCCGCCAAAGGAGACCACGTGCTTGTCTGCGTCCGCGTAATTGGTGATTCCTCGCTGGTCCGGCACAGGACTCGCCTGGTAGTAGTACCCGCCTCTCAACGTGACGTACCTGTTCACGATGAACTCCGCACCCAACCTGGGAACCAAGATATCCTTGAACCCGGGATCTGGAAAATTGTTCATGCTCAGCAGGATCTTCACCCAGTCCGGCACCGGCTCTTCGAATTCGTATTCGGGTGTGGACACCTGGTAGTTGCTGTAGTCCATCCAGGTGATGTCCGCCTCGATGATGAACCGCCCCCCGAAGTCGTACATGGCTGCTGCCACGACTTCCCGAGGCTCGTAATTGTACAGGTTTGAGATGTTAATCGTCGGGAGCACCTGTTCCTCGCCCACGAACAACTTGAGTTCCGGTGTCAAGCTTGCCGTCTTCGACTCCCGGTAGACCGCGGCCAGAGCCAGCGATTTGGTGGGCTTGAACTTCAGGCCGAAGATCGGATCGAAGTTGTACTTGGTCGGCGAATGATGGGTGATAAAGGATGTGGATAGAAGGCTCAGATTCAGGTTGAGCTCGGCCTCGGCCAGGATACTGACTCCGCCGCCGATCGAAAGGCTCGGAAGAATTCTGACCGAGCCCCCCAGGTAGATGGCGGTTCTCTGGGGATCGATCGAGTAAAGGACGAAATGGGGCTTGACCGGATCCTGCGCTCCAAGCGTGATGGCGGTGGACGTCGGGATATGAACCGCGATCGCCAGGGTGACCCTCCCCAGGTATTTGCTGGTCCCGAGGGGCAAGGAGCCTCCTACCTGGAAGGCACGAATCGGGTCCACGTCCTGTTCGACACCGCTGATGCGCAGATCAGGCGAGCCGTACACAAAGCCCGCCCCCAAGGTGGGGCCCTCTCCAAAAGCCAGCCCTGCAGGATTGTAGAAGGTGGCCGCATAGTCGTCGGAAGACGCCGCGAGCGCACCACCCATGGCGATGGCCCTGCCCCCAAGACCAAAGGTCTGAGCAGGCCCGGCATCGCTCCGGGAGGAGAAGATCATCATGCAAATGGACGCAAAGGTGAAACCGAGTAGGAAACGGACCACCGACCTCCTGGATGCCTGCATCCGCCACGGCCCTTTCTTGAGGGTTCGTTCGCCGGCCTATCTCATTTCGTTGCTACTCCTTCAAGGAACATGTCCGTCATCAGGCTCACGTTCTTCTCATAGGGATGCGCTTCCGTATCTTCCATCCAGCAGAACAGGAAGGAATTGGTCAACCCCTCCAGGGCGACTGCCATATAGTAGGGATCCAGCTTTCGGAACAGCCTCTTGCGGATGCCGGTCCTGAAAAGGGAAGTCAGCTTTTCCAGAACTTCGTCGTAAAGGGATTGGATATCCCGATCGAGCCCCGCTTTGAGATTGTAGCTCGCCCCCTGCGTCTCGGCGTAGTAGAGCCGTACGCTCTCCACATTCTCTGCAAAGATGGCCCCTTTGGCCGCCACGTAGTTCCTCAACACGGTCAGGGGATCCCCTTTCGTGTCCAGGACCGCCTTCAGGGCCCTGTGAAACTCCTGTGCCTTTTCCATCAGCATCGATTTGTACAGGTCTTCCTTGTTCTTGAAGAACTTGTAGACGGTTCCGATGGCGAAGTCGGCCCTCCCGGCGATCTCGTGCATGGAGACATTGTGAAAGCCCTTCTTCGAGAACAACTCCAGGGCGGCAGCAAACATTTCGTTCCGCTGTCTCTGTTTCTCCTTTTCCCTGCGGGAAACCCTCTTGTCGCCCACGTTGACCTCCCATCTCTTTTTCTTCCCCAAAAGGGGTCTCACCCCTTTTCTAGGAGAATTATGTCTATCATATTCTATAATATGACGTCACATTCATGTCAATGGGAAAGTTGCGCTCCTTGCCGGTGGGCCCGTAGTAGGATAGACTTTCCCTGTTTCCGAAAGCATCCACCGAAAGGGAGCATCATGGTTGATTTGGGCAGGGAAGTCACACTGGAGTTCATCCGAGTCACCGAGGCGGCAGCGCTCAAGGCGAGCCGCTGGATGGGCAGGGGGGACAAGAATGCCGCGGATCAGGCAGCCGTGGATGCCATGCGGGGTATGATGGACCTCGTCAATGTGCGGGGCACGATCGTGATCGGCGAAGGGGAGAAAGACCAGGCCCCGATGCTCTATATCGGTGAACGGGTCGGGGGGGGCGGCCTGCGGGACCCGCAGGTGGATATCGCAGTCGATCCGATCGACGGAACCACCCTCACTTCCAAGGGCTTGCCGAATGCGATCTCGGTGATCGCCGTAGGCAACGAGGGCACACTGGCACCTCTGCCTTCCTACTATGCGAACAAGATCGCAGTCGGTCCGGAGGCGAAAGGAAGCATCGACATCAACGCGCCCGTCCAGGACAATCTCGAGCGGGTTGCAAAGGTCCTCGGCGTACGGACGGGTGATCTCACCGCGATCGTTCTCGACCGGCCGCGACACGAGCAGCTCATCCAGGAGATACGTCAGACCGGGGCACGCATCAAGCTGATCAGCGACGGCGACGTGGCCGGGGCCATCGCCACGGCAACCGAAGACTCGGGAGTCAATATTCTGTTCGGCATAGGCGGCTCCCCGGAGGCGGTCATCTCAGCTGCCGCGCTCAAGTGCCTGGGCGGCGAACTGCAGGTGAAGCTCTGGCCGAGCGACGAAGGGGAGCGAAAGAAGATCCTCGAAATGGGTTATGCCGAAGCGGATCTGGATCAACCCTATGGCATCGACGACCTGGCCAAGGGGGACAGCATCATCTTCTGCGCCACCGGCATCACGGGGGGGGACTTCCTGCCAGGTGTACGATATGAGGAAAATCTCGCCATCACCCACTCCGTTGCGATGAGGTCCAAGACCCGAACGGTCAGGTACATCACCGCGCATCATCACCTGGACACCAAGACGATTCCGTCCAGGACCGAAGCACGGGAGATCGGCATCTGATCGGCCGCGGACGAGCCGTGGGCGGATTCACCTCGTGGGGCTCACGGGTGGCAGGGTGAAGCAGAAGGTGCTTCCCTGCCCTCTCTTGCTCTCTACCCAGATGTTGCCGCCATAATGGGAGATGATCTCCTTGCAGATCGGAAGGCCCAGCCCTGTCCCTTTCGGTTTTTCTCTGCCCGCCCCTGGCGAGACCTGGCGGAACCGGTGGAAGATGATCTCGAAGTTCTCCTCATCGATACCGACCCCCTGATCGCTCACACTCACCCGGACATAGGTCGAGGTTTCTGTTGAGCGTCTCCCCTCGAGCCCCTCTACCCGGACAAGGATCTCTCCACCTTCACGAGAGAATTTGATCGCGTTGCTGAGCAGGTTCGTGATGACCTGCTGGATCCTGTCTCGATCCGCGAAGACAAGCGGCAGGGCGGGCTCCGGATTCACCCTGAGCACGAGATGCTTCTCATGGAAGAGATGCTGCAGGGCCTTTCCCGCGTCACGGACGACTTCCTCAACGGATATCATTGCATCGTGCCAGATCACTGCTCCCGCTTCGATCTTGGAGAAATCGAGCAGATTGTTGATGAGCCGCGTCAGCCTCTCGCTCTCGTTGTTGATGATCGTGAGAAATTCCTTCTGCGTCTCATGGTCGTTCTCGTAGCGGAGCAGGATTTCCGAGAAGGATCGTATCGAAGTAAGCGGTGTTCGAAGCTCGTGGGAGACCAGTGCAAGGAATTCATCCTTGGTTCTGTCGAGTCTCTTCAATTCGGCATACGCCTTCTCGAGCTCTTCGGTGCGCGCCCTCACCTTTGCCTCGAGCTCAAGATTCAGCTTCCTGGCCGCTGCTTCAGCGGCCTTGCGTTTGCTGATGTCTCTCGTCACGCCCTCGTAACCCAGGATCTCTCCGTTCCCGTTACGCAGAATCGTGACGTTCACCTCACAGGGGATGGTGCGGCCGTCCTTGTGCACACATTCAACCTCCCCATGGTAAGCGTCCCGCCGGGGCTGCGCTGTCTCGGCCTCGAGGATCCATTCAGCCGTCTTCTGAACCGAATCGTCGGTGAAATACCTATCGTTCGGAAGTCCGATCGCCTCTTCCGGGGAGAGCCCGATGATTCGTTCAGAAGATTGGTTCACGTACATCACTCTCCCCTCGGCGTCCGTGATCCAGATCATGTCCCGCATGTTCTCGGCGAGCCGCCTGTATCGCTCCTCGCTCTCGAGAAGCGTTTCCTCCACCTTCTGCCTTTCATCGATTTTTCGCTGGAGCAGCTCGTTCGTCTCCTGGAGGCGCAAGGTGCGGACCCGTACAAGTTCCTCGAGAGTTTCCTGGTGGCTCCTCAGCTCCTCTTCCGCCCAGACCTGCTCGGTCACCTCGCGTGCAATTCCCTGAATCGCATAGGGCTTTCCCCGGTTGTGCACGAGGAAGCCCTCCGTATCCACCCAGACCGACTCCCCCGATTTCGCTCTCAATTTGTATCGGGTGGGCGCTTGCTGATGACCCTTCTGTCTGATCTCTTCCAGGGTTGCACGAGCCCTGATCGCATCCCCTTCTTCCAGCAAAGAGTCGAAACACAAGGAACGAAGCTCTTCCCTCGAATAGCCCAGCATCCGGAGGGCCGCATCGTTCGCATCCAGAAAATTCCCATCGAAATCGTGGACGTACACGCCGAAGAATCTGCTGTTCAGGGGCACGCCGGATCTGTCTTTTCCCTTCACTCGTCAGACCTCCCGGCTGTCGGAATCCGCCCTCTCTGGCTCCCTTTTCTCTCCATTCCACATACTTTTCCAATTTCTACGCCCATTTTGCAAGATCTTTCTCGCCCCTTCAGGCCAGGAGCAGCCGATTTCGCACTCCTCGGACTTGACCTTTCCAGGTAGATCGAAAAGGATATGGCGTCGGTCCAACCATTTTTTTGAGGAGGTAGCTGACCATGGCCGAAGACAAGGGCAAGACCGTAGGATCCATCTGGAGGACCCTCTGTATCGCGATCGCCCTGGTGGTCGTGACCCTCGTGGGTTTTCTCTGCTACAAGCTCTTCGAGGATCCTGCCCATGATCCCCTTTTTGACGAATATCCGCCGAATTACACCGACACCGCCCTGAACACCGTGCAGCCCGATGCTCCCAGACCGAACATCATCATCATTCTATGTGACGACCTCGGATACAGGGACCTGGGCTGCTACGGCACGGACGTCATCCGGACGCCCAATATCGATCGTCTCGCGAGCCAGGGTGCACGTTTCACGAACTTCTACGCCTCGAACTCGGTCTGCACACCCTCCCGTGCGGGTCTTCTCACCGGCCGCTACTCCCAGCGGTCCGGAATGAGCTGGATCCTGCTCCCCGAGGTCGAGCCGGCAGCCTACAGGGCATCGAAGAACGCAGGCCAGATGATGGGCAGGCTCGGTTTCGTCGATCTCGGGCCCAACGCCGGCACCACGGGGCTGCCTCAAAGCGAGATCACCCTGGCAGAGGCCTTGAAGATGGGAGGTTACCGAACCGGAATGGTGGGAAAGTGGCACCTGGGAGATTATGACCGCAATCCAGACCACAACCCGCTCAACCATGGATTCGATTTCTACTGCGGAGTCCCTCACAGCAACGACATGCTCCCCTTTCCCCTCTACAGGAACACGGAGAGGCTCGAGGAACACGTGGAAGACCAGACAAAGCTCACCGGCCTCTACACCAAGGAGGCGATCTCCTTCATCGAGCAGAGCCGAGAGAAGCCCTTCTTCCTCTACTTTGCCCACACATTCCCTCATCAGCCCCTATTCGCCTCGGAACCGTTTCGCGGAAAATCCAAGGCAGGGCTCTACGGGGACACGGTCGAGGAGATCGACTGGAGTGTGGGCCGACTCATGGATTGCCTGGAAAAGAACGGCCTGGAGCAGAACACCCTGGTCCTTTTCACGAGCGACAACGGCCCCTGGTTCGAGGGCGACCCGGGTCGTCACCGCGGCCGAAAAGGCCAGAGCTACGAAGGCGGCTTCCGGGTGCCTCTGATCGCCCGGTACCCGACCGTGGTCCCGGCCGGCAGGGTCTGTGACGAGCCTGCCATGAACATCGACTTCTTCCCGACGAGCCTGGCGCTGGCCGGAGTGGAGCCCCCGCAGGATCGGATCATCGACGGCAGGAACATCCTCGGGCTCATGACCGGCGAGATGCAGAAGACGCCCCACGAGATCTTCTACTTCTATCACGTGGAGGAACTGGAGGCGATTCGTCAAGGAAAGTGGAAATTCATCCGGAACATCCACCAGTATGTCTGGCCCCTTCCCGTGGACAAGCCGACCAAGCTGGCCGGCAAGATGGGCAAAGGGAGGCTGGCCCGTTGGCCCCTCCTGTTCGACCTGGACATCGACCCGCGGGAGAGCTACAACCTGATCGACAACCACCCGGATGAGGGCGAAAGGCTCAGGGGTCTGATGGAGAAATGGGAACAGGGCCTGGAAGAGAATGTTCGAGGATGGGTCACCCAGTGAGGGCGCTGTGAAGAAATTCATGGACCCGGACAAGAGGATGACCGGGGCCGAGGCGGTTGCCCGGTTCGTGAACGACAACGAGTCGTTCGTCTTTGCCAATTGTCTGACCGGAATGCCGCTGGCTCTGGTACACGATCTGATTCGATCCGGCAAGAAGAATCTGATGCTCTTTCAGCAGGGAGGCATCGAAGAGGTCGACCTGCTCATATCTGCGGGCTCGATCGACCGGCTGGCTGTGGCCTATAACTTCCGGATGGGGGGCAACCGAGTCACCCCGCCGTTGGATCGGGCCTTGAAGGAGGGCCGCCTGCAGGTGGAGGAGCTGACCAACTTCACCCTCCTGGCCATGATGAAAGCGGGTGCCATGGGGTATCCGTTTCTGCCGGTTCTGGGCGGCATGCAGGTGACGGATGTGGTGAAAAGGCAGGGGTTTCTCGGTGGCGAATCCTTTGCTCAAGTAAAGGACCCCTTCGGAGGCGACGACATCCTCGTGGTCAAAGGCTATCGGCCGGATTTCGCCCTCATGCACGTCCAACGGGCGGACAAGGCAGGAAACGGCCAGCTCTGGGGTGCGATGATCAACAGTAAATGGGCCGCGCTGGCCGCTGAACGAATCATCCTTTCCGCCGAGGAAATCGTGGATACCGACGTGATCCTGTCGGCGCCCCACCTCACGATTGCACCAGCACACAAGGTCTGCGCGGTCGTCCACTGCCCCTGGGGGGCGCACCCTTCTGAGCTGGCCGGCCACTACGACTACGACATGGTCTTCCGGGCCCTCTATTTCGCGTCCGTGAACGACCCGAACGCAATGAAAGCATGGATGGACGAATGGATCCATGGCCTACCGGATCGCACCGGATACCTTGAGCACTACGTCAAGAAGTTCGGCCGTGAGAGCCTCGAAGCGATCAAGGCCAAACCGCTCAGGAGTGTGCCTGCGGACTACAGGTACTCTTTTGAGCCGAACTGGGATGAAACAGGACACTCGGACAAGTTCGGGATGAATCTTGACGAGCTCGTCGCGTTCATGGAAGAAAAGGGCATCCTGAAAGAGGGGTGAGTCAGGGAGAAGACAAGATGGGGCTCAATTACACGCTCGATGAGCTCATCGTCTATCGGGCCGCACAAGAAATCCAGGACGGGGAAATCGTGGTCATCGGGCAGGGGATTCCCATGGCCGCCGGTGTGCTGGCACGCAAGACCCATGCCCCGGCTTCGGTCATCGTCACCGAGGCCGGCCTCGTGGGGATAGACCCTTTCAAGGTCCCGCTCCATATCGCAGACACGAGCTGTACACGAGGGTACTCCTACGGCTGCGACATGTTCGACATTTTCGCGACACTGGTCAATCGAGGGTACGTGGATGTCGCCTTTCTCGGTGTGGGGCAAATCGACAAGTATGGAAACGTCAACAGCAGCTACGTAGGCGATCCGGACAACTACGAAATGCGGTTGACCGGAGCAGGAGGGGCGCCTGAATTCGCCGGGCATGCGATGCGGGGTGTTTACACAATGAGCGGCGGGGAGTTCGTGGAGAAGCTGGACTACTTCACCACGCCGGGCTACGTGGACGGCGGTAACTCCAGGTACGAGGCAGGCATGCCGGAGGGTTCCGGGCCGAGTGCCCTGATCACGAGGCAGGGCGTTTTCAGATTCGACAACAATACCAAGGAGATGTATCTTGCAGGTATCCATCCCGGTTCGAACGTGGAAGAGATCAAGGCCGAGGTCCCCTGGGACCTGAAGGTTGCAGACCCCCTGGAAGTCACTCAGCTTCCGAGCAAAGAAGAGGTGAACATCATCCGCGACTTCGCCCCTGACATCTCCATGGGACGCAGTCTTTACGTTGAACTGATCACCCGGAAGGTGATCGAGGTCTTATCAAGGGCCGCAGAAACGGCCTCTACCTAGGAGGAGGAAAGAAGAAAATGGCACAAGGGACATTCGCAACAGCGATCAACTGCATGGACGGACGAACCCAGCTCCCGGTGAACCGATACATGAAAGAGACCTGCGGCGCGGACTATGTGGACACCATCACCGAGCCGGGTCCGGACGGAATCCTTGGCGACCAGAAGGACGCAGCCCTGATCGAGTCGATCCGAAAGCGTGTGGAGATCTCCGTGCTCAAGCACGGATCCAAGAACATTGCCATCGCGGCCCATCATGACTGCGCAGGGAACCCGGTGGAGCTGAAAGTGCATCTGGACCAGGTAGACCGGGCCGTAGAACTCATCCGGAGCTGGGGGTTCGACTGCACCGTAATCCCTCTCTGGCTGGGAGAGGACTTCGAGGTCCGCGTCATCGATGATGCGTTCAAAGAAGAAGTACGCGGCTAGAGCTTGAGGGCCATTGGGGAGTCCGGGTCGAGCACCTCCTGGAGTTCGACCACGTTTCCGTCCGGGTCACGGCCGTAGGTTGCCTTGGCGATCCCCAGGTCCAGGGGCGGGCAATGGAAGGTCATCCCCGCCGCCTTGAGCCTCTCGTATTCGGCATCTACATCGACCACGTCAACGCAGATGTGGGTAATGCCGTGGTCGCAGACGGGTCGCTCCGGATCGCCTTCCTTGGGCACCGGGGAGGAATACTCGAAGATCTCGATATGGGCATTGCCCGCATTGAGCATGGCGGCTCGTGCCGCTGAGTCTTTCAGGCCTGTGATGTTGTCGGCAAACTCCGTCCCTGTGGGCCAATCGAACTCCATGACCACCTCGAACCCGAGCAGGTCCCTGTAGAATGCCAGTGCCCGATCGAAATTCCGGGTCGAGATCGCGGTATGGTGTATGCCTCTGATCATATTCTTCTCCCTTTCTCGTAGAAGTTGCCCGGGATCCTAGCACATCCGAAGCTTCCAGACACGCTTCAACAAGGAGGATGCTCTTCAAAACGGGAACGCAAAATTCGTGTCGGAACTAATGTTTTTCTTGAAGAGAATCGTATAATTAGTACATGAGGAAACGACGAGAGATCATCGAGAGCATTGCCTCGGTTCCTCCTCTGCCGAGCGCCTCGGCTGAGGTGATTCAGCTGATTCAGGACCCGAAGGTCCCGAGCAGCCGGATTGCGCAGGCGATCGAATATGACCCATCTCTAACCACGAATGTCCTGCGTCTTGCCAACTCTTCCTTTTTCGGTTTCCCCCGAGAAGTGAGCACGGTCAAGGATGCCCTCTTCCGTCTGGGCACGAACCAGGTCTTCCAGTTGGTCGTGGCAGCCACCGTGGGTAAGATGACCCAGACTCCGATAAACGGCTATGATCTTTCGGGCGGCGATCTCTGGGATCACCTCGTCGGAACCGCCATCGGCTCCATCACGCTCGCGCAAACCCTGAATCTGGACATTCCTTCTTACACCTTCACGGCCGCCCTGACCCACGATGTGGGCAAGGTCGTACTCGGGACCTTTGTGGAGGTAAATGCAGAATCGATCCGCGAGCTCGCTTACGACGAAAAGATGTCCTTCGAGCAGGCGGAACGACAGATACTCGAGATCGATCACGCCGAGGTGGGCGCCCTTCTCCTCGAACACTGGAACCTGCCGGACTACCTGGTAGACGTGGTCCGCTGGCACCATCAGCCGGAGGAATACAGCGGAAAAGACGAGAAGGCAGCCAACGTCGTCCACGTAGCCAACGTATTATGCCTGATGGCAGGGGTAGGGGCGGGACTCGATTCCCTGAGCTACAGGCCCTCCAACCATGCCATGGACCAGCTTGGCCTGGATGTCATGATGCTGGACGATATCGTGTACGAGGTGCTGAACGAGCTGATGGAAACCCGCAGGCTGTTCAACCTTTCGTGAACTCTCGTCTCCACTCCCCTTCCATTTGACTCCCCATTCCCTGTTTTCATACACTGCCTTTCAACGGCTGAGTGAAAAACCATCTACCATTCCGGAGATGCATGGCCGATTCTCGCTTCTTTTGGGGAGACAAGAACACGATGGCACAGAGCGAATTCTATTCCGCCTCCAACGTGAAGGAGGCGAGCGAGCTGCTCTCGAGGTTTGGAGAGCGGGCCAATGTGCTCGCTGGCGGAACCGACCTGATGGTGGAGGTCAACCAGAGACGGACGCCCCTGAAAACGGTAGTCTTTATCGGCAGGGCCGGTCTGGACTACATCGAATGTGGGGAAGGAACGCTGAGGATCGGCGCTACGACAACCCACACAGACATTGCCGCATCCTCGATCGTTCAGGAAAACGCTCCTCTTCTGGCCGAGGCTGTCAGGAGCATCGGGTCGCCTGCCATCCGGAACATGGGCACCATCGGAGGGAACGTAGCCAACGCATCCCCCGGAGCGGACGGCTCGGCTTCCCTCCTCGCTCTCGGCGCCAGGGTGAAGCTGATCTCTGTCCGGGGCGAACGTGTCGTCGATTTGGAGCAATTCTTCGTCGACATAGGCAAGACCGTGCTCGCACCGGACGAGCTCCTCACGGAGGTGATCGTTCCGGTTCAGGGGGAGACAACCCGGTGGACATGGCACAAACTCGGGCAGCGGAAGGCGAGCGTCTGCGCGGTGATCTCTCTGGCGGCGTCCCTCGATCTCGAAGGCAGCACCTGCAGAAGTGTCCGCATCGCGCTCGGCACGGTGGCACCGACCCCTTTCCTGGCCCGCCGGGCCGGAGAACTTCTGGAAGGGAAACCCTTGACACCTTCCCTGGTCGAAGAAGCTGCCCGAGCCGCGTCAGAGGCACTGCCCGACAGGGACGGCTTGCGGGCCACCGCGTGGTACAGACGTCGAATCTGTGAGGTGTTGATCAAGAGATTTCTTTCCCTGGACGTCTTTCCCGCGTAGGCGGGAATCCGTTGGCATCTCGTGCTGAGGGATTCCTGCTTCCTGAGGCATGACAAGCCTTCTGATCTATGCATTCTGACTCGAACGGAGACAGCCATATGCCAGCCCTCGAGCTCAAGGTGAACGGCCGCGATTACCGGGTCGAGGTGGACATCGACACCACTCTTCTGGAAGTCCTGCGGGACAAGCTGCGGATCACAGGCCCGAAGGCAGGCTGCAACACCGGGGACTGCGGTGTCTGCTCCGTGCTCCTCGACGGCACCTTGGTCCGCGCCTGCATCACGAATGCACTGAGTGTCCAGGATAGACAAGTGACCACCGTGGAAGGCATCACCGTTGGAGGGGACCTCCATCCCCTGCAGAAGGCTTTTCACGAGCACTACGGAGCCCAATGTGGTTTCTGCACACCCGGCATGATCCTGGCCGCCAAGGCCCTGCTGGACCAAAACCCCACGCCCACGGCAGAAGAGGTCAAGGAGGCCATATCCGGCAACCTCTGCCGCTGTACCGGCTACGTGAAGATCGTCGACTCGATCATGGCCGCGTCCAGGGAGTTGGCCCAAAAGGAGGCGGGCTGATGGAACGCAAGGTGGTAGGACAGAGAAAGAAACGATACGACGGCCTCGCCCACGTCACCGGGGAAACCCGTTTTGTGGATGATGTCTTCATCCCGGGAACCTTGACCGTCAAGGTGCTGCGCAGCCCTGCGTCAAAAGGCAAAATCCGCCAACTGGACACGTCCGCTGCCGAGAACCTGCCCGGCGTGGAAGGTATCATCACGCACGAGGACGTGCCGAACAACGCCTTCGGTCTGGTTCCGGACCAGCCGGTCCTTGCGGAGACGGTCCGTTATAAGGGCCAGCCGATCGCAGCCGTGGCCGCCCGCGACGAAAGGGCAGCCTTGAATGCGATCGATCACATCAAGATCGAGGTGGACGAAGAAGAGCCCGTCTTCGACCCGCTCGAGGCGATGAAGCCTTCGGCCCCGAAGGTGCGTCCCGAAGGGAACTGCTACATGTTCGGGGATGCTCCCTGCAGAAGAGTCGTTTTCGGGGACGTGGAGGCAGGCTTCGCAGAGGCGGATCAAATCATCGAAGGGGAATTCCGGACCCGACCGGCGGAACACGCCCCCATGGAGACGCAAGTCAGCCTGGCCGTGCCCGAGGGGAGAGGAAGGCTCACCATCTACACGGTCTCCTCGTCCCTCCTGTTTCACCACGGGCTGCTCTCCAGTATCCTGAAGATGGACAAGGACGATCTGCGGATCGCAAGCCTGGCGGAAAAACCGCTGTATGACTGGCTGGACGATATCCACGTCGCCTTCAGGAGCGGAACGGTCGGAGGGAGCTTCGGCGCAAAGAACGACATTCACGCCGACCACGTCACCGCACTGCTCGCCCTGAAAACCGGACAGCCAGTGAAATGGCGCTGGACCCGGGAGGAAGAGACCCTCTACTCGACCCACAGGGGTGGGTGGCACATCCGGTTCAAGGACGGTGTGAACAAGGACGGACGCATCGTCGCACGGAAGGTCACGAGCGTCCGCGATGCAGGCGCCTACAGCGCCCTGAACACCTATGTAGTGGAAAAGCACTGCTACATGGTCGGCGGGCCCTACTTCATCCCGAACGTGCTCGTGGAGGGATACTGTGTCTACACGAACAAGACCCCCTCCAGTTCCATGCGCGGGTTCGGCGTATTCCCGGCAACCTTCGCCTGCGAGATGCAGATGAACAAGATTGCCTCGCAGCTGAAGATGGATCCCTGGGAACTGCGATTCATCAACGCCTGCCGAAACGGGGATCAGACACCGACGCGACGCGTCCTGGACAGTGTGTACCTGATCGAGACGATGAAAGCCTGCGCGGAAAAGGCGGGCATCAAGCTGCCGGACAGGCTCACAGCCATGACCTCCGAGGCAAGGGAGCTCAAATCATGAAGAAGCGGGGCACAGGGATTGCCGTGGCACAATATCCGACGGGCCTGGCCGGAGGAGGCGATGTGAGCCAGGCTTTCGTCAAGGTGAATCCGGACGGCACAGCGGATCTCTTCATCGGGTCCGTGGATGTCGGGCAGGGCTCAAGGACGGTGCTCGGGCAGATGGCAGCCGAGGAACTCGGGATTCCCTTCGAAAAGGTGCGGGTACATAACCAGGGAAGCGACACGAGCCCCATCTGCTTCGGCACATTTGCGAGCCGGGTAACCTATGCGGCAGGCAACGCCGTCGTGGAAGCTGCCCGTGAAGCGAAGTCCGTACTTTTCGAGGCAGCTGCCCCCGCCCTTCAGGCAAAACCGGAGGACCTGGAGGTATCAGGGGGGAAGATCTTCTTACGAGAAGATCCGAGCCGTTCCATCGGATTCCGGGATATCGCAAACATGGCGAACGTCTTCATGAAAAAGATGGTCATGGGCCAGGGACTCTTTGCGCGGGACCATTCGCCCATGGACCCGGAAACCGGAGCGTGCGATCCGTTCTGCACCATGGCCTGGGCGGCCCAGTTGGTCGAAGTCGAAGTAGATACCGACACGGGTGAGGTTGAGGTGCTGCGAATGGTCAGTGCCTTCGACGCGGGCGGGGCGATCAACCCCACGCTTGTAGAAGGACAGATCGAGGGAGGCTCAGTGATGGGGATCGGGGCGGCCCTCATGGAGGATCTGTATCCTCTCTACCCGGCCCCCGAAGGGCAGCCCACCAACCTGAACACATACGTGATTCCGACCGCGGTGGATATTCCGGCAAAGATGGAGTCGGTGATCGTCGAATGCCCCTCTACGGCCGGCCCTTACGGTGCCAAAGGGATCGGCGAGATGACCGCCAACGTGCCGGCCCCTGCCATTGTCAGTGCGATCCACGATGCCGTCGGTGTTTGGGTCGACGAAATCCCGGTCACCCCGGAGCGCTTGCTTCGGGCACTCGAGAAGGTTCCCTCCTGACATCAAGAGCCCTTGACCGCAGGAAAAGGATCGCGAGCACAACACTTCAAGACGACATCCTTACGATTCCCGCACACCGCAGATTTCGCGTAGATAAGAGTAATACTTACTGTCTCACCGAAAGACTGGGGAGATGACAAGTCCGGAAAAATATGGACAGCCCGGCATTCAGATCCGGGAGTAGTGCCTTGTGGATATCTGAAATACCTCAGCGACCCGCATCGTATGGGCGCCAGCACAAGAATGCGAGCAGAACGAGGCAACTGGACTCGGACGGGAGCGCCCGGGGAGGGATCGATGGACCCTCGCCCTACCTTTCTCATCTCCCGGAATCATCGGGCAGAGTCCCGGTACACAAAGGGTAAAGTACATTTGTATTGAACCGCGCGTAATCCCTGAGTGTTTGTAGCATAAGGATTGTAGCAGTGAAGGTAGTGGAGGCTTGCCCTGTCTTAGCCTCAACGAAACGCAGACAAGCCCGTGATCGCGTGGCCCAGGATGAGAAGGTGGATGTCGTAGGTGCCTTCGTAAGTGTTTACCTCGCCGTCGACCTTGGCCCAGACAACGGCCACTTCCGCGATGTTTCCGTTCGTGATCCACATCTTGGACCCGTTGAGAACTGCCCCGATGATGCCCATCTCCCCCATCTCCTGCACGAGATGCATGGGGCTTCGCCCTGCTCGAAGCAGTCTGCGATGGTCGGCATTTCGTCGATGAGGAGGAAGTCGTCTTGTTTTGAAGTCATTGCATGTCCCTATGCTCGATGGTTGGCCGTTACGCAGAGGGCTCTCTGCGAATCACCAGGGAGATGCCCATCCCACCCCCCATGCACATGGTGGCCAGCCCAAGGTCCTTTTTACTTCGCTTGAGTTCGTAGATCAGCTTTGTCAGGATCACTCCGCCCGTGGCGCTGATCGGATGGCCCAGGGCAATGGCGCCTCCATTTGGATTCACCCGTTCGGGGTCCAGCCCCAGTTCCCGGATACAAGCGAGGCTCTGCGAGGCAAAGGCTTCATTGAGTTCGACGACGTCGATGTCCTCGAGCTTGAGGCCCGTCGACTCGAGGACCTTACGCGTAGAGTAAATCGGCCCGATGCCCATGATCGAAGGCTCCACGCCGACAGAGGCATACCCCACTACCGATGCCATCGGCTCGAGGCCCAGAGCCCGGGCCTTCTCCCTGGATGCGACCACCAGTGCGGCGGCGCCGTCGTTCATCCCGCTCGAATTGCCTGCCGTCACGGTACCACCGTCACGGAACACGGGCTCGAGTGCGGCCAAGCTCTCCCGGCTCGTGTCGGCTCGAGGGTGTTCATCTTCACGGAACAGGATCGGCTCCCCCTTCCGCCGGGGCACAGGAACCGAGACGATCTGATCGTTGAAGGCACCCTTCTCTACAGCCCGTGCCGTCCGTCTCTGGCTTTCGAGGGCGTATGCGTCCTGATCCTCCCTTGTGACTCCGTATTGCACGGCCACGTTCTCCGCGGTCTCTCCCATGGTGTTCCCGCTGATCGGGTCATAGAGCACGAGCTGATCCGTCAGTTGCCCGTGTCCCAGACGGTACCCCCAGCGGGCCTTTGTGAGCAGAAAAGCCGCGTTGGACATGTGCTCCACGCCTCCCGCAATGAGTAGCTGCGCGTCCCCGGCCCGGATCGCCTGAGCCGCGAGGCAGACACACTTGAGCGAACCACCGCAGGCCTTCGCAACCGTGTACTGGGGGACTTCGATGGGGATCCCTGCATCAACCGCCACGGGCCGAGCCATGTTCGCGGGCAGCTCGCCGGTTCGGTACTGTTGGGAGAAGACGACTTCGTCCACCTGATCGGGAGCCACACGGGCCCGGGCCAACGCCTCGCGAATGACCAGGGCAGCAAGCTGCCGGTCCGTCACGCCCCGCAGCGTGCCGCCGAAGCGTCCCACCGCACTCCGGACCGTACTCAGAATCACAACGTCATCCATGACAATCTCCTCCTGAGAAGCCTCACGAGGGCACTCGTCGGGCATCTCAATCCGGGCCTCTGTAGATTGCAGTGAGCGCAGCGAAGGTCACATCCAGGCCTAAAAGGCGTCTTCCGGCATCTCCACGACTTCTCTACCCTCCCGCGTGCACGTCTCCAGTCTCGCAAGGGTGAGCGGCATTGTGACCCCCGCGAAATAGGTGGCCTGCATCACCTTTCCGCGGTAGAAATGGTTTGTCTTTCCCTGGTCCATGATTCGCTGCGCCGCAACGGCCATGTCCAAAAGGCGCCAGGTCACGGTCACGTCACCGAAGCAAAGAAGGGCCGGATAGGTGCAGGAGGCCCACTGGAGGGGATCCCTTGTCATCCTCTCGGACATCTCCATGGTCACCTCTGCCAATGCCCTTACCGTGGTCGCGAGCTTCCGGACCGCACTGCCCACCGTGGGGTGCTCCGCATGCTCGGTGCAGAACTTCTCCAGTTCCTCCATGTATGCCCGATAGGGAGCGCCGTCATTGATCCGCATCTTCCTTCCCATCAGATCCGCGGACTGGATCCCGTTCGTCCCCTCATAGAGGGACATGATCTTGACATCCCGCAAATATTGCTCCAGGGGGTATTCTGCGCAATAGCCATACCCTCCGAGGCACTGAACAGCTGTTTCGCAGACCCGGAATCCCATGTCCGAGCAATAGGCCTTGGTGATCGGTGTCAGGAAATCCACCAATGCCTGGTACCGACCCCGATCTTCTTCCTCGGGCATCGCGTGGGACAGGTCGAGCCAGTAGGCCCCCGTATAAACCAGCGAACGCATACCCTCCACCATGGTCTTCATCCATAGTAGCATGCGCCGGACATCCGAATGGTCGATGATCGGGACGGGACCCTTCTTCCTGCCAGCAATGTCGGTGCTCTGGATTCGCTCCTTGGTATAGGCCAAGGCGTTCTGGTACGCGGTGCTTGCTAGTGTCATCCCGCTGACCCCGGTATTGATGCGGGCACCGTTCATCAAGCGGAACATGTGCGCCAACCCCTTGTTTTCCTCACCGCACAGGTACCCGATACAGCCGTCGTTGTCCCCGAAGTTCAGGGCACAGGTGGGCGA
>JANQFG010000069.1 GCA_028277985.1 bacterium
GTCGCTTGAACTCTGGCGGGTACGGATTTCGTGTTCTCGGCATCGTGGACCTCCTCTCTCTCAAGAGTTTATGTGTCCACGAAACCGGGTCAACTCCAGACAAGCGCTGGCCTTCAACGAAGACTATTTAGCCATTGGGGCACCCAATGCTGGGCCGAACGGTGTCGTATACTTCTATCACGTGTTGGATGAGACTGTCAGAACCCTAGAGAGGGAAGAACGGGGTTTGGTTGAGTTTGGCTCTGTACTTCTCCCGGGTCCGATATCGCCGGCAAGGGTCCCCTCTTTCCTCATAGGAACGCCTAGGAGTTCTCCTCACGGTATCCAGAATGGAGGAAGTGCATTCTGGTATTCGGCTGATGGGAGGTTGAATGGCCGAATTGATGGGACACGGGAGAACCAGGGGATCGGTTATACCATGATAGGAACGGAGAACGGTTGGCTGCTTGCTGCGCCATTCGCTGGTTTCGGGGAGATTCAAAATGCCGGGAGGGTTTGGTTCGTTAATTGGCAGGAGATGAAGACCGTTTGGAGTCTCGTTGGACGGGAAGAAAACCAACTATTAGGTTATGCTCTTTCGTCTGGGAGACTATGGAAGGACGCTACCGTTTCGGAATTAATCATTGGATCGGCCGGACAAGAAATCGTGAGCATAGTGGACCAGGATGGCAAAGAGAGGGCCTGGATCAGTTCAGCGCTTCCCCACATGGATGTGCGATTTGGCGCTCAATTGTCGGTGCCGGGGGATTTGGATGAAGACGGATCCCATGATCTTTGTGTCGGCACCGAATTGTCAATGCCACTGTCTTTCGTATACTCGGGAGCTTCTCTGCGAAATCGCTTTGATAAGATGCCTATGAGCGGAAAGAGTATCTTACTACAAGGGGCTCAATCCGTTTCCGATGGGATTCGGATTACACCCTCAGGATAGATTAGCCCAATACATTTTTCCTGAATAGCTTTTCGTTGATCAGTCCCCGGCGAGCGACATGGGCCGTGAACAGGCCGAAGGCAGGCTCGTCAAGTAAGCATGATACCTTGCCGTTTGATTGGGTATTATTCTTGTGTGCCACCAATGTGTATTGGAGCCACCTTGGGCAACGAGGTCGTGGCATCGGTCACACTTGATACGGGAAGCAGACACCGTTGGTCCGCCTGCTTCCCGGTGCAAATAGGAGCCCAGAGCAGGTTGCTGATTCCAGGAACTACGTATTATCCTGTGTAGCCCAAGCTGGCGCAGGTCTCCCCTGGGTGCCATGTACCGTTCATCATATCGCATTGACCGGTATTATCGACACTCGGAAAACAACCGCTTCCGATACCGGACCCCCAAGTACAGGCACCATCATCTTCGCTGCCGCATCCTGCCGTGCCAAAGCAGAGAGCCAGGCAAATGCAGGAGATCACCGCCAATAAGAGTTTCCGGGTCTTCATCGTCTCTTCTCCTTTCATCGTTCTGTTGACTACGCCGCTTCGTGGAATGGGTGTCCGCTTGTTCTCAATAGACGAGTCAAACGGTCCTATCTTACGTTCTCTTGTTTGGACTGTAAGAAACTCTGCCCTTGAGCGTCCTTTCATCTAACCGTGGACATATGGATATGGAGGATCCAATGAAGAGCACGAATGAGGTTCGTTCCCAGTTTTCCCGCGCTTTCATCTCTCTTGTCCTGTTCGCATGGATGCTCGTTCCGTCCGGAGCAACGGGACAGACCTTCGATATTGCCGACTACTGGCCCATGCCGCCTGGCGCATGGTGGCACTACTCGGGAGGGGGCCTGCCAGGGGTGTCTGCAGAGGACGGTTTCGCGTGGATCGTTCTTCCGAATACGGTAATGATACATGAGGAAGAGGTCTCCATGATCTTGACCCGAACGGATGAGGGAGACGACGCCCGCCAGAATGATGTGGACTTCTGGAGCATCGACGAAACAGGGAACTTGTATTTGCACGGGTTCTACAAAGGTTCGCGAATACCGTACATGCCGGTCCAGGGTGTGATTCTGTCCAACAAGGCGCTCGTGGGACAGAAGGGCATGGTGCCGGGCAGCACGATTGCGGACAGCGTGTCTGCAACGGTCAGGATTGATTTTCCAGTGGTGGGTGAGATCCCGATCAGCGGAACGATCTTCTACGAGATCACCTACGAGGGCCCCCTTGAGGCCTTCAGAACACGGATGGGACCTGTCACGGATGTACTACAGGTCGGAGTCAAGCTCATGGTGGGGGTGTCGAACCCCTTCGGCGAGGATTTCACCGTCCCGTTTCACGAGTCCACCCTGTACCTGGCGAAGAATGTCGGTATGATCGCCCACGATCAGAACATCGACCTGAACGATGCGGAAGCGCAGGTGATCGACGGCGCAGGGGGGTTGTCCATGGATTAGAACGCCTGTCCGTTGGAGAAGGGGGGAGACGCGAGGGGAGAACTGTCGGTTATGAACTCCGCAATCAGCGTCGCTAAAGCCAAAGCCCCTTGTCCTGAAAGATGGCCGTCATTGGGAAGAACATAATCGTCTCTTTCGGTAATGCATCGGGTATCTATGATCGGTATCGAACGGCTGTTCGCGAAGTCCTCGAGTATTTCGGAATGTTGTGGGTTTAGTGGGGTAATAGGAACGAGCACGAATTGTGCGTTGATCGATTTCGCTCCGTAATCCATTCGCTCAATGGCTTTTCTTGTGTATTCCCATTCGAGAGAGGTCCTTTCCGACCTGAACATGAGCTTCTGGAAGGATCTCGCCAGCTGCTTGTTCTCCTCACTGGTGATGATCGACCTCAATAGGATACGTCTCACCAATCGTGGGATCTTCGTGCAATAGAGCCCCTTTTCCAGTAAGCATGATACCTGGCCCTGTTGATGCCCATTCTCAGACAGTTGTGTGGAGCGGGGAGGGTAGTCAATCTCCTCAATGGGTGTCTGGATATACTGCCTCATTTCCTCTTCAGAGAGGTAAGTCTCCAGATCTCTGAGATCATTGTCGCAAAAGGAACAAAAGACGTACCTGGGACTGAAGCTGAGGCCGAAGCGATCCAGAACATAGGCCTCCTGAAAAGGGCAATCGCCCTGCCTTGCCAGGTTTGCTACGGAGAGGCCTGATATTTCTTCAAGAAAGTGTCCTACGGTTTGTTCAAGGTCCACCCCGTGGCCATAGATCAACGAGTCTCCCAACAAGACGATATCTGCTTTCTTCCTGTTCAAACGATTTCGAAATCCTCGACTATCGGTTTGATGATGCCACCGGTAACCATTCCAATATGCGGTCGTTTGAAAGTTGGGCTTCATGAAATTCATGTTCAGTTCGTGGTCATGAACAAAAATACCGTCGCACCCGGTTCGGTATTTGGATAGGACTTTGTTGGCAAAGACATACCCGAGTATCTCAGGATTCATGCGGAGGGCGACTTCCAGAAGCAGGATGCTGAAAACAAGGGAACCGAGGAACAGCAGGGCATTTCGCCAATTGGAGACAACGAGTATTCGCGCAGTAACGAGGATTAGGAGCAGGATCAACGGGTTGGTAACATGAGTGACGCTGAAGAAGATCCCCAAGAAAGAGAAGGAAAGGCCACCTGTAGCGATAATGAGAGGAATGAAAACGAGAATAGCGCCGATCAGTATGTCCAGTACGATTCTGATCTGACGTTTCCTTTGTCGAATGAGCCTAGAGATCAGACAATGCCTCCCTCACCCTGTCCGGCTCGATGAGCGTTCCCAGCCGGTCG
The DNA here is from genome assembly GCA_028277985.1 of bacterium. GTDB lineage: Bacteria > Desulfobacterota > DSWW01 > DSWW01 > DSWW01 > S015-6. Next base: position 3,724 of record JANQFG010000069.1, read on the forward strand.
AAGATCCCCAGAGACTTGGTCAGGTACTCACGGGCTTGCTCGGTGTTCCTCTGTTGCTTGTGGAGGCGGCCCATGCCCGAGTAGGCGAGGGCGAGTTCGTTTTCGGCCTGCATGTCGCTGAAAATCGAGATGGCTTTTTCGAAGAGGGTTGCCGCCAGGCCGGCATCCGTTTCAAGGGCGATCTCACCCAGGAGCCGGTGGGCCTGACCCAGGTACCCTTTGGCCCCACAGCGGCCTGCAGTCTGAACGAGTTCCTCGAGTGTCTCTGCTCCTTTGTCGAGCTGGCCTTCGAGCCAATATCCTTCCCCTAGAAACAACCTGCATGGAAGCTCGGCTACCATGACACGTGAGGCCTTGAACACCGGAAGGAGAGCCTCGAGGACAGGGACGCCTTTCTCCGTCTTGCCGGCTCGACACCATGCCAAGGCGAGAACCCCCTCTGCCCAAGCTTTGTCGGCCGGCGTCGGCGCCTCCTGGACTGCCATCTCGCCAAACTGGATTGCCCGCGTCAGGTCCCCTTTGTATGCATAGGCAAAAGACATGGTCCAAGCGGCAAATGAGATATGACTGCTGTCCTCGGATTCCTCTGCAATATTGAATGCCTTTCGGCTCACGTCGACGGCTTCCTCCCACCTGCCAAGGAATGCACAAGTCAATGAGTAAGCAGCCGAGGCGCGTACGTATCTCAGAACACTGAATTGCTCGTCGCTCATTCGAAGAACATCTTCCTTCAGGGCGAGGGAGCGTTCCAGGTCCCCCTTCCAGAGATGGCTCATCTGCATACAAGTCAACGCACGTCCGGTTCCTTCCGCGTCTCCTGCCAGCTCACACAGCTCAGCCCCCCGCCTGGAGGTCTGAATCGCTGAATCATACGATCCGAAGAGGTACTCACAATTCCCCATGCTGGCATAGAAGGCGCCCTGCAACTGGGCAGAGTCTATCCCGGCCACGATGGGTTCATATTGGGTCAGTAGAGCGTGGTAGTCCGGTATCCTTAGAAGAAGCTGAAACACTATATATGAGTCGACCAGTAGAGAGATCCTGTTTTCCCGAGTCTGCTTCGTATCGGGCATCGTATCCAGCAGCTTCATGCACTCGTCGAAGTAACTCTTCGCCTCTTCCACGGCAATTGCATTGACCGCTTTCCGGTTGGCCATGATCAGATGTTCGACCGCTTTCGGCTTGTTGTCGCTCCGCACGTAGTGATAGGCCAAGAGCCCGTACTGCTCATCAAGCCGCTCCGAGTACAATTCCTCGATCGCCTTGCCGATCTTCTCGTGGATTTCTCTCTTTCTCCTGGAAAGCAAGCTGTTGTAGGCAACCTCCTGTGTAAGGGCGTGCTTGAAAATGTACTCCAGCTCGGGGAATAGCTGTTTTTCGTAGATGAACTCCAGGCCTTGGAGATTGACCAGGGCATTCTTCAGGTCTTCTCTCATATCCGTGATGGCCTGAAGGACGCGGTAGGCGAACTCTCGACCTATGACCGAGGCCACCTGCATGATCCGCTTCAGATTGTCCTCGATCCGGTCCATGCGTGCTGCGATGATTCCCTGGATCGTGTCCGGGACTTGGATCTCGGAGGGTCTGCGGGCGAGCACGAACCTATCGACCTTGCGCTGGATGGAGCCGTTCTCCACGAGACTGTGGGTCAGTTCCTCCACGAAGAGAGGATTCCCTCCTGCTCTACCGAGGACAAGGGCACCGATCTCCGGCGCAACGTCTTCTCCGGAAAGAATTGCCTGTACGAGCTCTGCGCTCGTGTGAGCCGAGAGTTGATCCAATCCGATCTTGCTGTAGTATGACTTGCTTCCCCAGGTGTGGGTGTACTCCGGTCTGTACAGCAGGATCAGGAGCAGATTGGTCTTTGGTAGGACGCCGATGAGGTAATGAAGGAACTCCTCGGATGTTTTGTCAATCCAGTGGAGATCCTCGATCGCCAGGATGAGCGGCTTTCTCCGGCTCTCCCGCACGAGTAGATCGCGGATCGCCTCGAATGTCCTCTCCCGCCTCTGCTGGGGGCCGAGCTGGAGGTACTTGTCATCGTCTACCTTGAGGGACAATACCTCCTGCAAACAAGCGGGAATCTCCACCGGCTCCCCATGGAGGATGCTCATGCATTCACGCACCTTCTCCTTGATCCATGATTCCTGAGTGTCGTCCTTGATGCCGAAATATCCCTTCAAGACGTCGAGAACAGGCAGGTAGGGCATGGATCCACCGTAGTGCAGGCATCGGCCTTCGAGGTAGGAGTATTCACCTTCTGCGAGCAGCCCACGGAGTTCGAGCAGGAGCCTGGATTTCCCGACGCCGGCCTCACCTACAACACCAATGACTTGACCGGAGCCGGATCGGGCCCTCTCAAATGCCTCCTTGAGTGTGTCAAGCTCTTTCACCCTACCCACAAACCTCGTAAGGCCTTTCGCCGCTGCGGCCTCGATCCGGGTCTCGAACTCACTCGGTCGGATCAGCTCGTACGCTTCTTGCGGCTCTTCCTTGCCCTTGACCTCGACCTTGCCGAGGGAGGTGAACTCGAAGAAGTCCATCGCGAGCCGGCGGGTATTCCGGGACACAAGCACCGACCCGGGTTTCGCCAAGTCCTGCAACCGGTGGGCCATATTCGTGGTATCTCCCACCGCCGTGTAGTCCATCCGCAGATCATCCCCGATGCTCCCCACGATCACCAGGCCGGAGTTCAAGCCCATCCGCAGTTTGAACTCTGCCCCATGCTGCCTCTTGATCTTCTCCCCATACCCCTCTATCGATTTTCGGATAGCCAGGGACGCGTGACACCCCCTCTGCGCATGGTCCTCGTGGGCCAAGGGGGCACCGAACAAGGCCATCACTCCGTCACCCGTGAACTGATTGATCGTCCCCTCGTACCGGTGGATCTCACCCATCAGGATCTTGAAACAACCATCCATGATCTGGTGGACTTCCTCAGGGTCGAGTTTCTCGGAAATGGAGGTGTAATTGGCGACGTCAACGAAGAGGACGGTTACGAACTTCCTCTCGCCCTCTATGGAGCTACGGGTCGTAAGGATCTTCTCGGCCAGGTATTGCGGTGTATAGGACTGGGGCTGGGAGTAGTCGATGGGCAAGGGTTCCGTTGGTCTTCGAAGGTCGCGGCCGCATTCTCCGCAGAAGCTCCGATCCAGGGGTATCTTTGCCCCGCAGTCGGGACAAAGCAATTCCATCCTGGCTCCGCAGGATTCGCAGAACTTCACCCCTTCGCGGTTCGCAACCCGGCACTCGAGGCATTTCATCCCTGTGCACCTCCGTGGTGGCTGGCTGGGTCTACACGGGAGGCCATCTCCAGGACGTTCTATACTTTAGAAAGTCGAGGTGGGGATTGTCAAGGTTTTCTTCGGATGAGAATCCGGGTGTGGACGGGCGTCGTGTATGCCTCGTCCTCATAGGCGTCGGCGACGAAGAAGAAGGACGGCGAGCGCCGGCGGTACGATCATCCAAAGAGTACCCACCCCTTTGGACAAGGACCTCGAATCCGCTGAGATGGTAGCGGCCCCTGCTTTCGGTACATCCCAGCCGGCGGCGGCGCGCGCCACTGATACCGGCCCATAGAATGTGCTTGCCCCGGAGCTGTCGATGGCCTCGAGCTTGTACCAGTAGATGATGCCTCCCATCACAGCGGAATCCTCGAAGGAATATTCGGCCCCGGAGACCGGGGACCCCTCGGCGGGGATCAGGTTTTCCGTGAGCGGTTGGAAGTCGCTCTCCTGCTGCTCGCTTCTCCACACGCGGAATCCGAGGTTGTCGGTCTCAGAGGCAGTCTCCCACTCGAGCCGAACAGCTACTGGCTCCGGAAAGGCTTCGAAACGGACAAGATCGATCACCGTGGGAGTGTATTCGCTGGTTGAAGACACATAGCTCCAGGCACCGCCGGTTCTTACACTGTACTCCGCATGGTTGCTGGTGATCCTGACGGCCAGAAAGTTCCCGGTCGTTACGGTGAAAGCGCTTGCATTCGTGGAAAAGGTCAATCTTGTCGAGCTTCCGTCTCCTGTCAGGGTGGCTTCAGGGCCGCCGGCCGTGAAATCGCTTCCATCCGTTGAAGAGCCGATCTGAAGGGTGAATGTGTGTCCACTCGTCGGCGCGGAGGTGAGAACCAATTGCCCCGTCCAGGTCAAGAAAGCTGCGAAACTGATATTAGATGAGGCTGCCTGTTCGGCTATCCAGATGTGATTGCCGCCATTCGGTATGGTGACGCTGCTTCCTGCCTTGGCAGCATTGTCCCTGTACATGTTGTTGTCGCTGTTCAGCCACCAAGCTTGCAGCGAGAAATTGTCAGAGGTATCGATCAACTGGTAGTCATCATCGTTGTCGTTAGGAATCGTATAGGTGCCTCCGGTTCCATTGCTGCCACTGTGAGTTCCATCGCTGTAGTAATTGCCCAAGAACCATTTATACAGCGTTCCGCTATTGTAGTCATAGTATATCGTGGTAGGTGAATACCAGGTGTTGGTCGAACCACCTTGCGAATAGACATTGCTCGTCGAGTTGGAACTGGTATTGTTCAGATAGATGAAATTTCCGCTCGAAGAATTGAGATGGATTCCATAATTCGTGTTACCGTTACACGTATTTCTGTAGACGATGTTGTCGGATGTATCATCATATAGATAGATTCCATCCTCGCTGTTGTTGTTGGTTGTATTGTTCGAGAGAGTATTGTTTGTTGAGTTTGCCTGCTCGACCACGATGCCCTTCACACCGTCATTGACCGTGTTGTTGCTCAAGACATTGTGGGAGCAATGGTAATTGATGCGAATTCCCCAGCCGCTGTTGATTACCGTGTTGTTGATTACATTGTTGTTGGAAGCATCATAGAACTCGATCCCATCCCCCGGGTCGTTGTTTGCCGTGTTGTTCGAGATGGTATTGTAGTGAGATCCCCATAGCATAATTCCATCTCCGTCCCATCTTCCATCGTTGTCGTTCATGATATTGGAATCTATGGTGTTATTCGAAGAATCGGAAAGGAAGATGCCAAACTCATTGTGCGTCACGGTGTTGGAGGTCAGGGTATTGCCTGAGCAGCTGTTCTCCAGGCGAATCCCGTTGCCCTCATTGTAGTCTGCCGTATTGTTGTCCAGCGTGTTGTTGTTCGAGGAGGAAGTGAGAATGATACCATGTGTGGCGACATTGCTGTTCGTTGTATTGCCCGTCAGCTCATTACCGGTTGACGCTGCGATGAGAATTCCATTGTTTCCATTGCTGGACGCCGTGTTGTTCGTCAGCGTATTGTCGTTTGATGTAGGCTCCAGGCGGATTCCGTCATAAGTGTTACTGTTCGCGGTATTTCCGGTCAGGGTGTTGCTGGATGAAGTGTCTAATGTGATTCCATCTCCGGAGTTGTTGCTCGCCGTATTGGACGTTAAGGTGGCGCCTGTCGATGAAGCCAGGAAGATGCCTTCGGCGTCGTTATAACTTGTAGTTGTGTTGGTAATGGTGCAGTTTGTGGATGAAACGAGATGGATTCCACGGTAGTTCTTGTAGGAGCCGTCCCAGCCACATCGGCTGTTCTGGACCGTGCAATTATCCACGGTGTCGCAATACACTGCGGACCTGGCGGATCCCGTGGCGCCGTATATCGAGAATCCGGTAATGGTTACGTCGTCAGATGTGACTTCAAAAACATGTGAGTTCGCTGATGACGCTATGACCGTGGTCGTGGCATACCCATTCTCCGATTCTATGGTCACCTCTTTGTTGACGATTATATTCTCTGTGTAAGTCCCGGTTCCATAGCCGTCGCTGCTTCCCACCATGATGGTATCGGAATCACTTGCGGCATCAATGGCTGTCTGAATGCTCGTTGCGGCTTTTGCCCAGGTGTCATAGGGAGATGTGTTCGTGCCATTTGTTGCAACATAGAAGGTTGCTGCGTTTACGGTTGCAGAAGGGGTGAGCAAGGTGAGAGATAAGATGAATAGGATGGCTCCAGACATGACAGATATCTTGTTCTGTGTGATCATTACTCATTCCTCCAGGTGAGGCATTGTGCATGGGACTTGTTCCGTTTCTCTTTGAGAACATGTCCAGCACTTGGTAGAGAGTCGGTGGCTAAGTTATCGGCAGATCCAGAGGATAGCAGTAGAAAGGGAAGGGAGGGTCTAGAGTCCTGTTTTCTGCTTCCATGGCCCTTTCTTGCCATGCGATGGAAGATCGGGGTCTTCTTGGATTCCATAAAAGTGTTTGTGAAGTTGGGGGTGGCAAGCTCATGGAGTGGTTCTGCAGGGGAAGGGCGGCATCGCAGGGTTGGTGTCTGCCCGGAGAGATTCGGATCTAAATAGTGAAATTTATTGTATATATTCAGAAGGACGCCCGGATGGAGAGGAAGAGGCCTCGCTGGCCCTTCGAGGAGATTGCATAGAAGAACTCGCCGCCCCGGACGAGGCGGAAGGTGGTGCGTTTGGGCCGGTTGTTGCCGTGAGAAACCTCGAGTGCGAATTTCCCGTAGTTCTTTTCGATGCCGGTGTAGGTGATCCGCACCTTCAGCGAGCCGGACATCTGCAGAGACTTCTGCTCGCCCTGTGACAGCTCGAGCCCCTGGGTCTTTTTCAACCGATAGGAGGAGAACCGAAAAGAGCTCAGCTTGGCCCGGATGTCGGGCAACCGCGGGTCGACTTTGTCTCCGGTAACGGATCCCTCTATGAGCCGGACGGTTACTCGTGCTTTCTGGTTCACATCCGAGGATGCCCAGGAGGCCAGGCAGAGTATGGGCACGAGGAGAAGAAGGAGCCACTTTTGATCAAATCGGTTCATAAAGCCCATTGTTTGGGGCCTCCTCGATTACCCACAGGACGGTCGTGTCGGTCGCTTCGTTGTACAATACTACTACCGAGGATTCACCAGGGTCAACAGAATCGACGATGCACTGTGTGGCAGCGCGGGACGGGTCGATCTTGAGTATCGGGATCAGGATCGCCAGGCTCAGGACCAGCACGGTTACCATCGCAAACGCCGGCCTGGGCATCCACCCCTCGCCCCACAGCCACGCCCGAAGCCTCTTTGAAAGGGGCTCCCGGGGTCGCTCGATGGATCCTGCAATCCCCTCCCAGAGCGGGTCGAGCCTTTCCGCCTGTACGGCCTCGCTGATTTCCTCGCGGAGGGCCGCGCCGATCCGGTCCAACTCCTCCACATAGATCCTGCAGGCGGTGCAGGCTTTCAGGTGGCTTTCCAGCCGGTCCCGTTCCGCCTCTTCCAGATCGCCGTCGTGGAAGCGTTCGAGGAGCTCTCGATCCGGGTGACCTGTCTCATGACTCGGCATCGTCCGTCTCTCCGATTTCCGACAAGGCACTTCTTAGTTTCGACCTGGCGTAGTGCAGCCTGGACATGACGGTTCCTTTGGAACATTTCATAGTTTCTGCAATTTCGCCGTAGGAGAGCCCTTCGACTTCCCTCAGGAGAATCGTGGCTCTGTGGTCCGCAGACAGGGTACCCATCGCTTGTGAGATTCTCCGGCCGAGTTCCGCGCGCCTCAGCGCGGCCTCAGGGGCCGCCGCCTGGGACGGCGTCTGTGCACCTTGGGCCAGATCCCGTTCCTTCACGTCGTCCATGGATATCTGCACAGGCTTTCGCCTCCTCATATGATCCAGGGCCGTATTCACGGCGATTCTGTGAATCCAGGTTCCCAGATTGCTCTCCTGCCGGAATTTTCCAAGGGAGCGGAACACCTTGATGAATACCTCCTGCAGGAGGTCCCTGCTTTCCTCTCGATCGCCGACGATCCCATAGAGGACTCCATACACCCGTTCCCTGTAAAGGTTGAACAGTTCTTGCAGGGCACCTTCCTCACCTCTCTTGCATCGTTTGATGAGGTGTGGATCACTTTGGACCACCAAGTTTTCCCCCTGCCAATTCTACGGTCTGACCCATCGGACGATAGGAGCTCGACCCGGCACACGGTCAACTCCGAACAAGGAGGATTGTCCCCGAGCGGTGGTGGTGAGTCAAGCTTGAAGACCCACGGCAAGCCGGTTCGGGTCCATCCGTCTTCGCAGGGGACCACGGCCTTAGCCGTGGACGAATGCGCATCCTTCGAAGCTCGTTTCTGTGAGCTTCGGCGTGATGTCGCCCCAGGCCTCTTGATGGGACCATGGGCCTACCCGTAAGGCTCCATCTGGATCTCGAAGGTGATCCAGTCGCCTGCGTATACGTCCGCAACGGTGTACCAGAAGTCATGGTAGCCCGGCCTCGTGACCTCGATGTCCACGATCCACCAATCAAGGGCAGGATTGGGTGTATAGAAACTGAAGAAACCGGTGTGGTCCGTGAACAGCAGCCACTCCTCCCAGAGCACATCACAGCAGGTGTCGACCCAGATGGTCAGCACGACTCTGGCATCCCGAACCGGCTCCAGGGTCCAGCTGTCCAGAATGGTTCCATCGAAGGTCACGTCCGTGGCCCAAGGTTGGTCCACGACAGTTACGACTTCCCGTTCGACAATGACCGTTCCGTACCCGAGATCCTCGCCGCATGCGGTTGCCGAGAGAGAGATGAGCATCAGGATGAGGACGGCACGCGTTGTTTTTGCGGATGACCACATTTCGTTACCTCCCTTGGCTATGATGGTTGGGCTGTTTCCTTGAGTTCACCATCAGCTGTCCTTGTCTACCCGTTTGACGAGAGGCGGATCGCATGTATTCATCCGCCCTCGCCCGGGTGAATATTCCGGGACGGACTCCCGTCTAACGGAACAGTGCAGAGAAAATCGGAGAACACAGGAAGGAGAAGCCATGTACCGACCCAAGCGAAAAAACCCATGGCTGACGGCGGTTTTCCTTGTGACGAGCGGTCTGATTCTGCTCGGCTCCTCCGCGGCGACTTCGGAGATCTTCTACGGAGGACACCTGAGCGTGGTGGAAGGGTCGGTCTCCATACAGTCGCCCACGGATGAAGCTCTCAGCCCGGCGGAAATGAACCTTCTGGTCGAAGAAGGCACCCGGCTTCTGAGTGCCAGCGACAGCCGGGCCGAGATTCGGCTCTCAGGGAACGACGTTCTGAGGATCTGGGATGATACGGAAGTGGATTTCGTGGGACTTGAAGGATCCGTAGAGGTGTGGATGAGGGCAGGGAGCGTCTATGTCCGCACCAGCCCGGATCGAAGCGAGGACTGCGGCATGAAGGTCGTCACCCCGACATCCACCGTCTGTGTCACCGGGGGTACCATTCTGAGAGTCGATGTCGAGGATGAGAGGCGCACACGGGTTTCGGTCCTCGAGGGCCATGCCGAGGTCTTCTTTGAACGCGAATCGGTTGGACTTGGTTCCGCACAAACAGCAACCGTCGCTGTTTCCGGGATATACGGACCGATCCGGTTCCGGATGGACCATCGGGATCGCTTTATCGAATGGTGCAGCGAAAGGGATGAAGTGCTTGGGAGCCCAGGTGGGCATCCGCATCTGCCGGTAGACGTCCCTGCGGCTCGCGAGCTGGATGACCATGGTTCCTGGGTTTACGCGCCGGAGGTCAAACTGCATGTGTGGAGGCCCCGGGTCGTGGTTGGATGGAGTCCGTACCATCATGGCCGGTGGACCTGGTCCATCCGGTACGGCTGGTTCTGGGTCTCTTATGAGCCATGGGGCTGGGTACCTTATCACTACGGGTCATGGAGCTGGTATGCCCGCTGCGGATGGGTCTGGGTGCCCGGAGCCGTCTGGCACGGTGCAAGGGTGAATTGGGTCGTCTGCGGGGATTACATCGGATGGCGGCCATTGCTGTACGGCCACAACCACATCACGGTAAAGGTCCCTGCGAGACACCATCGGTATCACTATGTGCACAAAACTTCGATCAGGAGCACCCACAGGAGGATCGTGAAGCTCGAAAAGGGATACGTGAAGCGACACAAGATTGTTTCTGTAAGAACTCCCACCTCGATCGTTGGAGCGAAAAAGGTTGTGAGGAGGCAGCCGGAAAGGCCGGCCGTCAAGCGAACGTACGGGCAACGGCTGCAAAAGAGGGCCGTGCAGGGCGAAAGAAATCCAAAGGATCGAATCTCCTACAGATCCGGAAGGGGAGATCCTCCGAAAACTCGCTCGAGCGCAGCAGCAGTGTCCGGACGGCGGGGAGATCAGGGCAAGAAGCTACACAGTGCTTCCGTATCTCCCCAACAAGGGAGCAAGCGATACCAAGGTTCTGTGTCTCCCAAACGGGTGACGAAGAAATACCAGGGTTCCGTAGTACCCAAACAGGGGAGGAAGAAATACCAGGGTTCCGTATCTTCCAAACAGGGGGGCAAGAGGTATCTTGACCGGGGTCCTTCGGGCAGCCCGCCGAGGGCGGTCAAGAGACCTTCCGGGCAGCACCGAAAGTCCGACATCAGGGGGCAGACGAACGAGGGGAAGCGAAGGATCTCCAAGCCCCGGGCATCTTACCGGTCCCCACCGAGGTCCGGCCAAGTCCCCTCCAAGTCGTTCCGGTCCGGAAGAACCAAGAGCATGGCCCCCAGCCGAGGATCCGCCTCCCGGGGCCGTGTACATGCGGGTCCGCGGAGCCGCCGATAGCCTGTTTCGTATGGTCAGGCGAAGACGTGCATCATCGATTGGAGGTTGAGGTACTCGTAGAGTCGTACGATTCGTCCGTCCTCCACGTAGATAATGAGACAAAGGGGTACCGCAAGCTCTTCGCCGGACGCGAGCTCACCCATGATCCTGCACCTTTGGACGAAGCCACCCTGAAAGAATTCGCGTGACTCGACATCGTAGTGCAGATCCTTCACTTTCTCGTGGAAGATGCGGACCATGTTGAGGATCATCTCCAGGCCCTGGGTCTCGGGCATGAAATTCATCCAATACTCGACGTCCGGAGCATACGCCTGCCGCACCGCATCGATGTCCTCGCGCTCGATCGCGGCGAAAAATCGATTCGCGAGTTCATCCATGTCCCTGTGTGCTTCTTCTGTAGGGTTCGTCATGTGGGTTCTCCTCCTCCAGGGTGAGGCCCCTATCGCTGCAGCCGGCCCGGATGGCCGGGGTGAACGGATATCGGGCTATTGGCACCCGTTTGAAAACTCTCCGGTTCAATACTGCCGATACCCACAACTTCTCGTTGAGCGAACAACCAGCCCTCGTCGGTTCGTTCGAGGCGGTCGACCCATCGACCCCAGTAGTGCAGGGGTTCGTCGGTACCGGCCATGCGATGAAAGGCATAGACATAAGACATAGCCGTTGCCTGATCGCCATCCAGGCTTATGCTTGTGTTGGTGAGGTGATGACTTGTGGCTGAAAACATGGAGAGTATTACCGACAGTACATCAGAGATCTCCTTCCGTCCGCGGAATGTCCCCCAGTACTCCCCTATGCCGTCTTCCGTATAGCAGGCCGCCGCTCCTTCAGGGTCATTGGCGTCGATACGATCTGCATAGCGGACCATCAGCTGTTGAATGGCATGAACATCCAGTAATTCCTGAAGGGCTTTCTCCATTTCCTCCTCCTTTTCAAGTATTACGCAAGGAAACCTTCCGCCTCCATCGTTCCAGCCACATCGGCCAGATCGAGCGCTTCCAGAGTGGTCTTCTTCTGCAGCCCGGTCTTCATGTCCCACCCCCGGAGAGAATAGAACTCATCCTTCATTTCTTCGAATTGCTTTCGATCGACGACGAGGCCCTGCCTTGAGATCGTCTGACCATCCTTTCCCGGTATCAGGGCCTCCGGATTGCCGAGTGCTTCCATCTGCGAGGCGGGACTGGAGAACTCATATTCATCGAGAGCGTCACCGGCTCTCCCTTGCCACCCCTCCCTGATCAAGATGGCCCGCTGGAGATTGAATACCCGTGCGCCAATGCGATAGAGACCCTCTTCATCCACTTCTGTTCCCGTTACTGCCGAACAGATCTGGCTCTCAAGAGTCGGGTCGCCCACATGGTCAGCCGTGGCCTCCGAGTACATGATCGGCCAGTTGAAATCACACAGGATCAGAGATTCCTTGGCATGCTGACGGTCCTGGATCTTGGCGGCCGCCAGGGCCTTGCCCTCCCAGGTGGAGAAGTCTGCGGCCAGCTCGCTTCCCCAGAACCGTTCAGCGATTGCCCGCAGGATAGGGGTCGTGACTCCCGGCTTCTCCGGTTTATGGATCTCGTTGAGCGACCATCGCATGACCACCGTGACGACTTCATGAAGCTGTTGTATCGCGAGCCTGGGCTCCATGGCATGGAACAGTCCTGTAGTCAGATAGGCTCTGGGTCCGTAAAAGGGCCGGTGATCGTGTCGATTGATGAAGTCTCCAGTCAGGTTCTGAGCTTCTCTGCCCAGGGTCTTGGCTGCCTTCTGAGTTCCTTGTGCCAGGATATCCCCAATGCCCTCTCGGTATGATATTTTCTTCACGAGGGCGTCGATGAACTCCATGCTGCCCAACTTTGACAGGGGGAGGCCGGTTTCCTCTTCGGTCAAAATCCCTGCATCACGACAAAGGACAATCCACAGGAGCAGCGGTTCCATGACATGGGTGTCGAGGCCATAATCATCACAGAGCTGGGCAGCCAGAAAGGGGACATCCGTGGATTCACCGTAGTGAATATTTGCCCAGACCATGTAGAAGTAGGAGGATGCGCACATGAACTTGCCTTTTTGTCCGCTATCCATCCGGTAATTCCTGCGAATACACTTGTGTCCGGCGCAGCTGTAACACACGTCCCTTGATGTCTTCTCCAGCGTGTTCGAATCGCGAAAGGGGATGACACCGGAGACGAATTCCTCGTCCAGACCCGACATGATGGCAAGAGACCGTTCTTTGAGTGCGAGCAGCCGTTTCGCATCTGCCGGCACGACCTTCCTGTCCCCCTTGACGGCGATGGCCTTCAAGTTCTTTGCGCCCATTACGGCCGCCAATCCGCCGGACCCGCTGGCGTTCTTGTCGGCAATCAGGTTCGCAAAGGCGACCCTGTTTTCACCTGCAGGCCCGATGGCAACCACGTTGACGGTCTTGCCCAACTCTCCCTTCAATGTCTCCCGGCAGGTAATCGCGCCCTGACCGCTCAAATGATCGGCCCTTCTTATCTCCACCCCATCACGGGTGATCCAGAGATAGACCGGCCCTTCCGCCTGGCCGGAGACCACCAGCCCGTCATACCCTGCGCGTTTCAGTTGGGCGCCCCAGTTTCCGCCGAGATTGGCGTAGGAGAAAGTGTCATGCAGAGGCGACTTGCCGCAAACCTGCCAGCGTGAACCGCAGAAGCCCGTGGTTGCGGTCACCGGGCCGGTGATGAAGATCAACCGGTTTTCCGGGTCGAAAGGGGATATGTCGGGAGGAACCTGATCCCAGTATATCTTTGCGGCAATCCCTCTGCCTCCAAGGAAAAGGGGGGAGTAGCTCTCGGTCGGGGTCTCTTGAACGCTTCCGGTAGAGAGGTCTACCGTCAGGATCCGTCCGGCATATCCGTTTGCGAATTCCTCCATGTGAACCTCCTGTTACGAGTTCTTCCCACGACCCTGTTCCTCTTGGACCAGGATTTCATCCAGCAGCACTTTCTCAAGAGATGCTGCGGTTGCGCTCGGCGTGAGGGTCGTGCTCGTGATCATGTATATGATGAAACCGTCCAGGGCAGCCATCAGAGTCCAGGAGCGGCATCGAGCGTCATGGGGCCGAAGCTCTCCTGCTTTGACCCCAAGCTCGAGCATCGACTCGAAAAAGGAGGCCACTGCTGAGGCGTACTCTTCCATGGGGGGCCACAGTTCGCGCCTCGAAACGACCTTGACCATGGAGAGAAAGGTGAAAGCCGTCTCGTCCGTGTGTTCATCCCAGTGGGCGAGATAGTCTCGGATATACTCCCGCAATCCCTCTGTGGGACTTCGGTTCTGTCTGCTCTTTTCCATCATCTGCAGAATGGGTTCCATGAAGCGGTTGTTCACATACTGCAGGATCTCATCCTTGCTATTGAAATGATGGTACAGTCCCCCTTTGGTCAGCCCGGCCCGTTTGGCAATGGCCTCCATGGAGGCCCCTTCGTAGCCTTTGTCCAAAAAGACCTCCACGGCTGCCTCGATGATGGCCTGCATCCGCTCTTCTTTTGGCTCTTTCCTGGTCATTTCCTCGCTCGATTGCCCGGTTAGTTAACATACCGACCGTCGGTATGTAAGAATTTCGCCGATTTTCTCACCTGTGTCAAGGACTTTTTGGAGACCTCGGCCTGCAACTGGGCGGCAGCCGTTCGGAACGATCTTTGAGAGCTTCGGCTGATCCGAGCAAGCGAATCTCGTTATTGAAACCGCAGCGGAAGGAGGTGCCGATCCGCGTCCGGCCCGGTGACCAAGGCCGGAAATCCGCCCACACGGTTCTCGACCGATTCCCCGGAGGGCCTCTGTCTCAGGGGTACGGTCTTGGGCCTGGTCTAAGTGTTCTGAATGTAATGGTTTTCTATAGAATTGAAGGCGGATTCGGAGATGAACGTGAGGCAAAGCATGGATCTAGAGTGAGCCTCTGATCCGCGATCCACCCGGTCCATCGTAGGTGCCTGTCCCTGGAGCCGAAATTGCATCCCCTTGACGTTCTTCAGGATTTCTCGACGCGATCGTAACAGGATTCCGCACCAACCTTGAACACGATCCAGGGAAAGGAGCTTACCGGACATGCGCATTCGGCTGCTTGTAAAAGGACCCGGACTCTTCCGGCTGATGATTCTCCTCGCGAGTCTGTTCCCCGTTGCGTGCGGTGGGGGAGGGGGAGAAACAGGCGGACCGCCGGAAGAGCCCCCTCAGGAAGAGCCTGGGCCGGCCGTCACTACGTGGGACCCGGCCGACTTCGATTTCGTGTACGACGTTGGTCCCGGACAGCCATATGCGGATCCAGCAGAGGTTCCCTGGGAATCCCTGGAGCCTTCCTCCCTGGTGCGGATCTACTACCGAGAGACGCCGTACCGAACCAAATGGGTGATCAACACCCGGGCAGGTGCCGATTCTCCCGTGGTGGTCCTGGGAGTAAAGGATAGCGGACGGCGACCGGTGATTTCCGGTGAGGATGCGGTTACGCGTGAGGAACTGAACTACTGGAACGAAGTGCGCTCCGTCATCAAGGTCGGCGGTTCCAATCTGCCGAACGACACCGTGGTCCCGGCCCATATCCATATTCAGGGGCTGGATATCCGCAGCGCGCGGCCTCCCTACGGATTCTGGGATGATGCCGGCAACCGGCAGACATACGCCAGCAATGCCGCGGCCGTTCACGTGGAGATCGGAGAGGAGATCACCATACACGACTGCGCGCTGCACGATTCAGGAAACGGCCTCTTCTCCGGCCACAGCACATCGGAACTGCTGATCAGCGGGAACCACGTCTACGACAACGGCAATCCGGGCAGTATCTATCACCACAACAGCTACACCGAAAGCCTGGGCATCGTGTTCGAATACAACCGCTACGGCCCGCTGCGGTCCGGATGCCTGGGAAACAACCTGAAGGACCGGTCCGCCGGCACCATCATCCGGTACAACTGGATCGAGTCAGGGAACAGGCAATTGGATCTCGTGGAAACCGACTACGCGGAACTGGCCACAGACCCGGACTATGACACCACCTATGTGTACGGCAACATTCTCATCGAACCGGATGGCGCGGGCAACAGCCAGATCATGCACTACGGCGGTGATGGGGGCGGCTACTACCGGAAAGGTCACCTCTATTTCTACCACAACACGGTGGTCTCCACCCGGAGTGGCAATACCACCCTGGTCCGCATGTCAACGAACGAAGAGTATGCAACCATCATCAATAACATCCTCTACGGCACGGCCGGCGGCAGCCGGTTCGCCATCACGAGCGGAAACGGCCAGATCCGGCTGGAAAACAACTGGCTGCTGGAGGGCTGGCGCCTCACCCATGAGGGCGGATTGGACGCAGGAGCGTCCCTGGATGCGGTTGCGAACCTCGAGGGCTCGGATCCGGGGTTCGAGAATGCAGCCACGCAGGACTACGGTCTTGGTTCATCGGCAACAGACTGCTTGAATCTTGCCGCAAACCTGCCGGCGGCCACGCAGTCTTTTCCGGTCGAGGACCAGTACGTCCGTCACACCGACATCGAGACAAGGCCCGATGATGGTTCGCCCGATCTCGGGGCATTCGAGCGGTAGGGCTAGTCCAGGCTGAAATCGAAATTCAGGCTGATATCGACCCGGTCATAGCCCTTCAGAAACCCGTAGTCCTCTGTTCTCGAGGCTATCTGGAACCGTGTGTATTTGGCGATGATCGAGAACGTGTCGGTGAAGTAGTATTCCACCTGGAACCGGTTGACCATGTTTTCGATGGATTCGAGAAAATAGGTCACGAGCATCGGGTTGAGCTTGTCATTGCAGTAACTGTCCGACCAGGAGAGTGCGCCCCAGAAGACCGGCCGATTCATCGCCAGCTTGTCATCGTTTGCCAGAGGGACGGCTGCGAAGAACTCCACGGTGAACATCCCGTAATCGCCGGAGTTGTAATCCACTCCCAGCGCGAATTCCGATTCATCGTGCCTGACAGAGCCTGCGGGGAGGCCCTGAAACTGGGATTGCAGGGGGCGGTCGAAGTTGTAGGCAGCTTCGAATTTCAGCAGGAGGGGTTCGAGAGCTGCGGTGATCGACCCTCCGATCGACCAGTAGGGCGCGTAGAGGCCGAGGACGTCGTCGGGAGAAGACAGCTGGGCTTTCAAGATCGGTGTGCGGTTGTTGAACCTGCCGACATACCAGGAGAACGATGCCTTGGAGAAGGCCTTCTGCGCATAGAGGCTGCCCTCGACGTCGCGCGTGTCATCCTTCCTGACGAGATACCGATCCTTCACAAGCGAATAGGGGTGGTCGAAATCGGTCACCCTGTCAAAGGCAGGGTAGGGCACGAAGTTGAGCCCGGCGTACGCATCGTTCTCGAAGAAGTACTCCAGCCGGATCATGTTCTGGCCGAGCTTGACTTCCTCCGGGTCGGCAAAGAAGAAATCCGAACGATTGATGGCAGAGGTCTTGTCAACGACCTGGAGTATGTCCATCACGGTCCTGTCGTCGATGATCTTTCCGCCTGCAAGTGTGAGACGGCCGAAGTTGTTCTTCCAGAAGAATTCGCGAAGGACGCCTTCCAGTTCGTAGTCGTCCCGGGTTCTCGTCGTGTCATCCTCTATCCTGTATGCCAGGTTGAAGCGGCCATAGCCCTCAAAATAGATCTGTCCCCATTTTCCGTGGTGGGAATCGAAGATCAGATTGAGGGAAAGGCCGGACAGGATCCACCGCTTCGGTTCGCCAACCTGATACGCCCCTTCGACGCTTGCCCTCCCCGAGAGAGGTATGCTGAGGCGTTTTTCTCCCTCGATCCTTGTGTCCTCCGCGAACTCCTGGAAATCGAAGTCGGCCTGCGCGAGGACGTCCCAGGGGAAAAGGAGCGCCTGTACGACCAACATCAGGGCAAAAGAGTATAGGGCTGTGCGTTTCATCACTTGGCGGCCTGTTTTCTGATTTGCCTCATTTTCGATTCGCGGTAGGAGGCGTCTTTGACCGAACGCAGTCCAACCAGCTCATCTTCCAGGGGGATGTTGACCGCGATCTTGTTCGTCTTCTCCAGGGTCATGCGGCGGGTCTCGTGATTCACCACGATTCGAGCTTTGAACATCCAGACGCCGTCATGCTTCGCGATATCCCTGCAGAAGAACGTCTTCACCAGTGCGTTGCGCCTGTTGTAGAGCTCCCGTTTGAGAAGAATGTGTGTTTCCCGGTCGATCCAGAAGACCTCCCGGCCATAGGAAGTCTTGGGAGCGTGGAGCTCGGTCGGTATGGCGAGGATGCGGTCGCAGGTCCGGCCGTCCAGTTCCTCGGTGCCCTCGTACGAGTAGTCATAGTCTGAAAGGTGCATCTTCTCGACATCTTCGTATGAAATCTCGGACCCGAAGACGGAACCGGTCTTGGGGCTGTTCTCATCCTGGGAAATGATCCGCTTCAGCTTCTTCAGGGCAGGGAAGTACATCCATTGGTCCGATTCCTTTCCCTGCTGGTCATAGTCGTGCTGCAGAAAGGCCATGTTCTTTTCGGACGGAGGGTCGTTGATGATGGCCAGCCCGATCGTGTCCTCCAGGTCTTCGCCCACATCGAGGGTGAGGGTCTCGATCTGTTTGGTGATGGGGCGGGAGGTGCAGCTGCGGGTCCCGCCTTTCATGGCGTATTTGCAGGTGATCAACACGACCTCTCGATAGGCTGACAGTCCGTCATCGCGGTCGATCATGCCGTCCGCAATCCTGCTTGCCCGTTCCGGGTCCTTCAATGCAGGCTGAGCCTGCAGGGTTGAGGATATGGAAATGAACAGCAGAGCGAATAGGAGAAGGGTTCTCTTCATCATGATGGCTCCTGTATTTTGGGGTTTGCTCGTTTCGCCCTGTCACCGCAGCAGAGCAATGCGGGGAGCAGAACGAGATCGGCGAAAAGGGCCGCGATCATTGCCACGGAGCTCAGAAATCCGAAGTAAGCAAAGCCCTTGTTGACGCAGATAAGGAAGACCAGGTATCCGATGGCCAGGACGATCGAGGTGAACAGGATGGCCTGGCCCGCCTCGCGGATCGCCAGGCGAATGGACGTGAAGATATTGCGGTGTTTCTTCATCTCCAGGGTGTAGTGGGTGATGAAGTGAATCGTGTCGTCCACCGAGATGCCGATGATGATCGGGACCACGAGCAGCGTGTGCACATCGAGGGGGATGTTCAGCCAGCCCATGAGTCCGAAGACGGTGAGAATGGGGAAAAGGTTGGGAACCATGGCGATGATGCCGATGCGAAGATCGCGGAGTACGAGCAGCATGATGGCCGAGATGACGAGAAGGCAGATGCCGAAGCTCTGAATCTGTGACCAGCTGATCAGATCCATCATACGAAGAAACATGGGGATCTGACCGGTGGATTCAACGCGGGAGTCGGGGTATCTGGCCTTGACAGCGCCGAAGTGTTCGTCCACCAGGCTGTTGACCACCTTCATGAAGGCCAGACCCTCCTGAGAACCGATGTTGCGCGTGCTGACCGTGATGCGGGCGGCTCGGTAGTCGTCCGTCACCAGCAGGCGGCGGTCCTTCGGGTTGGCCGTGCCGAAGAGAAAGAGCGTCTGGGCCAGCTCATCCGGGTCGTCCGGGATGATGTACATCTCCTGCCTGCCTTCATTCAGGACCCGGTAGGAGTTGCGTGCCATATTCACCAGGGAGACGGTCTTGTAGACGGTGTCCGAATGCTCCTCCTCCAACCGCCTCTGGAGAGTGCCCATGGATTGGAGGACGATCGGATCCTTGAGTCCGTCCGCGACTCCGGTATCCACCAGGATTTCGATGTTCCCGGTGCCGGCCATGTGATCGTCTACCACATCGAAGTTGGCCCGGATCGGGCGGTTCTCTCGAATGATCGTCAGCTGGTTGGAATCGATCTGTATTCTCCGGATGCCCGGGATGAGCGCCAATCCGATCAGGGCGAAGATGACGAGGGTCAGGATGGGCTTCTTTGTGCCCAGACTTTCGAGCCGGCCAAGAAGACGCTGAACTCCGGATTCCGAGGCGCTTGCCGTGCCCGCTGCCTCTTTCACCTTCGGCTTCATGATGTTCAACAGTAGGGGAAGCATGAAGACCGTGATCAGGAACGCGTAGAACACCCCGCAGGAGGCGAACACGGCCAACCGCTGAACCGCCACGATGGGCGCGAAGCTCAAGGCGAGAAATCCTGCCGCCGTCGTGATGCTGGTGAGAAAGCACGCGAAGCCCGACTTCTTGTACACCGAGCGGATGGCCGTATCCGGCTCTTCTCCCTGTCTCCTGAAGAACAGATACCCGGAAAGGATGTGCACGGTGTCCGCGATGCCCACGGCGATGAGCAGGAAGACGATGATGTTGATGAAATCGGTCATGCTGACACCGACCCATCCGATCGTGCCCAGGGTCCAGAGAACGGTGAGCAGGACGATGACAAGGGGCCAGAGGACCGCGCTCAGGGAGCGGAAGAGGAGTCCCAGGGCCACCAGAATCAGCGCCAGGGAGCCGACAATGATGAGAAGCATCTCCTTTTCGATCTCCCGTCCCAGAAAACCCATCAGTTCCGCAGTGCCCGCCGGATAGAACTTCAAGTGATCCGCGTATTCGGGCTTGGCGATGATCTCGTAGGCGAGATCCATGAAAGGGACATAGTCCTGAAGCCAGGTGGTTTTGAATCTCGGCAGGGTGCCGTCAAGGGGTGACTGGTAAGTGTCGAGAGCGCCCACGGCGAAATCGAAATCACTCTTGGGCGCATCGAGGGATGTTTCCTCTTCCTCGTCCTGTTCGATCTCTGCATTGAAGTCGGTTCGTATGATGATTCCTCCGAACCGGGAATCTTCCGAGCAGAGCAGGAGCGGATAGTCCGGGTGGTTGAGAGCCTCTTTGCGGATCGAGTCCGATTCGGAAGGGGACTTGGGGAGGGCCTCGCCGACGAAGTCCCGGGAGATCAGGACGTCGCGACTCCCTTCCAGGAACGAGACGTTGATGAGCGAGGTGATGTCCGTGATGTGCGAGAACTCTTTGTTTCGCTCGTCCGAGGCATTCTGTGTGCGCTCCTCCAACTCGGTGTGGAGCTTGTGCAAGGCTCCCAGGGATCTCTCGGAAAACACATCACCGTCCCTCGCTTCATAGACAAGGTAGAGGACCTCATCGCTTCCAAAGACGGCGCGGAAGCGGTCGTAGGCGACCTTGACGGGTTCATCAGGCTGAAAGAGTGCATTCCATGAATTGTCGATTCTGAATCGCTGCATCCCGAAGAAGGCAAGGATGGTGATGCTTGCGAACAGGCCCCAGAGAAGGGCGCGGTGCCTTCCGACCCAGTCCGGAAGTCTCTCGAACGCCTGGTTGATCTTGAGCAATTGAGGTCTCACGATGTCTCCCTTTCTGTGTTGAGCTGCTAAACTCTCAGGGCAAAAAAAATGGGACCACGTCCGTCCTTGTCGACTAGATCTCGTCCGCCGGCTCGGGCAGGTCCATCATTTGGTCGAAGAACCTGTCCAAGACGAGAAGCTCGTCCTGGCTGAAGGAGGATAGCTTTTCCTTGAGCCTGACATCCATGGTCCGGTCCAGTTCCTTGTATTTGTCGAAGACCCTCTCTCCCAGAGGTGTGAAGGTCAGTGTCAGCTCATTCTTTGAATAGGGGTCGGTCGTCTTCTTCATGACTCCCTTCTTGACGAGCCGCGAAATGGTCTGTGACACCGCGCCCTTTGTAATATGTAGTGCCTCGGCCATCTGGGTTGCATTCGTCGGCTTGTCGCTCATCACCAGAATGAGGTGAATCTCCGAGGGGTAGAGCCTCACCCCCTCGAAATGGAATACGTTCCTTTTCTCGAGGAAAAGGATCTTGTTGATGAAGTCGTGCAGCTTCCTGCCGATCTTGTCCTGCAGTGTATCCATGCTTAGTATTTAGCATCTAAATTCGGAATTGTCAACCCCCTTTCGAAAGGGATCTGTCATGCGGGGGTGACGGCCGGATCTCCGGGTTGAAGGCCGGCTAGAGGGCTCCCTTGAGGAAGTGGCCCAGACCGCGAAGCCGCTGCTTCCTTTTGTGGGGCGAGCTGTAGAATCTTCTGAAGCACTCGGAGACCTTGTCTTCCAGCTGCTCGGGGGAGAAGTTCTTGGGCTGAAACACACAATGGCACACATCGTACTTGGACCAGTCGTTTGTCAGGATCCTGTCTTCGGCCATGTATTGTGCGTAGATCTGTGTGCCCGGGAACGGCGTAAGGACGGTAGCCTGAATCACCGTCGGGTCTATCTCCATCAGAAACTCGATGTTGTCATCCATGCTCGAAAGCGTATCCGAGTCGAATCCGAAGATGATGGAGGCCAGGGTGATGATCGGATACTGCTTCGTGATCTCGAAGGCCTTTCGAATGACGTCTCGCGTCTGCCTCTTGTGCGCGTCCTTCAGGCTTTCCGGATTCGCCGATTCGACCCCGATGAAGAGCGCGATCAAGCCGGAGTCGAACATCTTCTTGAGCAGCTTCTCGTTTGCCACGATGCTGTCGGCCCTGGACAAACAGGCCCATCGAAAGGAGAAGCCTCTTTCCTTGATCAGGTCGCACAGGGCTTCGACCCTCTTCGGGTCCAGGGTGAAATTGTCGTCCACAAAGAGCAGATACTGAATCCCTGAGAACGACTCCAGTTCCTTGGCCAGATTGTCCGCGGACCTCGCTCTCCATCGAGAGCCCTGCAAACAGGAGTTCATACAGAAAGAACAATTGTGGGGACACCCTCGGCTGGAGACGATGAGTCCTACGCTCCTTCTGAACCACAGGAACTTTGTCCAGCCGCTATTCCTTGGAATCTCCAGGGTGTCCAGGTCGACGAGGGCCTCTTGCGGGGGATTCTGAAAGATCTTTCCTTCTCTCTTGTAGGTAATGCCATTGATCCCCTCCAAGGGCTCCGAGCGAGCGAGGTGCTGCATGACCAACTCGCCCTCGCCCCGAACGACGACATCCACGTGGCCTGTTTCGAGCGTTTCCACATCCTGGATGGATACATGGGGGCCGCCCATGACCACGGGCATGTCCGGACGCGCAGCCTTGACAAGCTTTGCGGTCTCGAGCGCATCGAGATAGTTTGCCGTGGTCGAGGTGATGCCCACCATGTCGCATGCATCCAGGTGTTCTCGAACCTCACGAAACGCACCGGGCCGTATCAGGGCAACATCGTGCTCGCCCTGAAGTGACGCGCTGAGACTGTCCAGAGGCAGGGAGGGTACGTAAGAGCGGACGGGTAGTTTGATCCCCCGGGATACGAGGTCCTTGAAGTAATCATAACGCGTCGCACTCACGGGTGTGGTGAGTAGAATCCTCATGGGCGAACCCGGCGCTCGAGAACGGGATTTCTGAGCAACTATATTTTATCATATAGCAAAATATTTCTGAGTGGCAAGGAGTTTTTTCGGTAGTCTAGGGGCGCAAGAACGAGCGGACGTAACGTGCCACTTCCTCCTGCCCTCGGAACACGCCGAAGTGCCCCTCGCAGAGAACGTCGGCTTCCAGCGACAGAATGAGCTCAAGGGAGCGGCGATAGTCCTCGTGGTTGGAAAGCAGGATCCGCGTATCGAGGGGCCCGTGCACGTCCTGGGCAAAGAGGATCTTCGAGCCCTCCGACTCGACGAGATAGACGACCGAGCCGGGGGAATGACCCGGAGTGTGAATTGCCCAGTTATACTTGCCCGGCCGGTCGCCGGTCAAAGCCGGTTGCGTTTCGCGGGCCCTTGCTTGTGTGGTATAACCGGTGCCGTCGCATACGGGATAACGAGAAGAAGGGGACGAAAATGGCGGATGAGCCGAGGGAGCAGGATCAGGTGAAAAAGCTGGTGGCCGTGAGTTGCGGAGAGCGGATGGGGAATACCGAGATCCTGTTGAAGGAAGCGTGCATGGCGGCGGAAGGGGAGGGGGTCGCCGTCGAGCTGATACGTCTGCTCGATTTGAAAATCGAGCCGTGCAGGGGCTGCAAGCGCTGTAATCATCCCGATTCGGATGGGGACTGCGTGATCAGGGGCGACGACATTCCTTTTCTGCTCGAGAAGATCCACTGGGGAGACTGCGGCCTGATCGTGGGGGCTCCGGTCTACTTTCTCACGCCTCCGGGGCTTTTCAAAATGGTTGTCGACAGGACGATACCCTATATCCGCCGACATCCCGAGGCGTTCTTAAACAAGACGAGGGTGGGCGCGGCAATAGGGGTGGGCGGGTCCGATGCGGGCTGGGTCAATTTCTGCCTCCCCCTGCTCAACTCGTTCCTCATGTTGACCCGAGAGCTCGTTGATCAGATGCAGGCATTCCATGTTGGTGAGTCCGGACACGTCCTGCTGAAGGAGGATGTGCTGGCCAGAGCCGGAAAACTCGGGCGGAATGTTGCCCGGGCGATGAGCGTGCCCTCGGAGCAGGTTGGTTGGATGGGGGACGAGCCGGGTCTCTGTCCGGTGTGTCATTCGAATCTGCTCGAAGTCGATGGGAGTCTCCCTCGGGTGACCTGTCCGATCTGCAACATCAAAGGAATCGTAAGGGTCGACGGCGACGCTGCGACCGTGGCCTGGGACGAGGGGTGGCGTGAGAGCAGGCGTTGGGGAGAGCAGGATCTGGTCGAACACATTGCCGAGATCGAGAAGACGCAGCAGGAGTTTTTTCAGAACGAGCCGGAGGTCAAACGCAGGAAGGAGAAGTACGGGGCGTACTCGGCGGTGTTGGTGAGGCCGTAAATGAACAGCCTGAAACGAACAAGATAAATCTATATTTATTAATAATTTATAGGAATATGTTAAAGTAAAATGTTGCTCGTTTTGTCCTCGAGCATTCAGGGGTTCGCAGCCAGGTAATCACGGACGAACACATCCACCAGGGTGTTGATGGTCTGCCTCATTCGCACGTCCAGGTAGGTTGCGGGCGTGGTGGCGCCGAACCGGGTCTCGTCCCAGGTCGTCACGCTCGCCCGTTCCCCGGTAGAGTCGATCACACCTCCCTGTCTGAACTTGAGTTGTGCGGTGTACACGTACGCCAGAATGCCGTCCACCGTGGGATGGGATATGGAGATCACCGAAACGACCAGGAGAAGGTAAGGCCGGACGTTACCTGCGACCTTGATCCCGGCTTCCTGGAGAGTCTTCTCCGTGTCGGCTTTGAGTTGCGCTTCCGTGATGCCGAGCGCCTGGGCGCCTTCATCACCCAATCTGGCCTTGACGAGAACGTTCAAGGCCTTTACGCCGCGAAGCGTGTCCCTCTCCGCCGATGTGGCTGAGAGCGAGGGTTCAGGCAAGGCGATTACCGCAAGGGCCAGCAGAATCGGAACAAGAAAAAGCGGATTTGTTCTGTCCTTCATGACATCCCCTTTCATGGTTCCAGGAACCCGTCATTTCTTATCGAGTAGACTGCATCTCGAACCGTACATCTTGAATCTAATAATCGAGGGCGACCGCTCACCCGAAATGTGCCGGTCAAGACTCTCACCCTGGCCGCCAGTCCCTCCCCCCGGGCTGGCGGCCTCTGTTTTTGGCGCCCGCGCCGTGAGCCCCAGGTGCCGTATCCAGCCTTCTTGGGGTCAGGTCGTCATTCTACACCGGAATCTTGAATTTCGCAGCAAGTCCTCCATCGGCGATTCCCCCTCCTGCCCCGTGGCGATCCCTGTCCGACCGAATCCGAAGTGAGCCCGGTCACATCCTAAAATATATGAAAGTGTATTGGAATATGCATCGATGAGAATCCGCATCGATGTTCACATAGCAGAGGAGGCTGGGAACATGAAATCGATTGCAGTGGTATCCGCCTCGGTAGGACTTCTTCTCCTGTTCGGCTCTTTCTCGCATCTTTCCAGTGGAGATAGCGATGTGATCGACCGTATCACGGCGGACCTGAGCATCCGTGGTCCGATCGAAGAGGGCACGGAAGGCAAGTGTACCGGGAACATTCATTTTGGAAACTGTCTCGAATATCAGGAGAGAAGCTATGTGACCCATCCGGACAAGCTGCATGTCATGGAGGCGAAGCAGGAAGCAGGGGCAAGCAAGGGAGAAATCGAGTATTCCTTTGACTGCCATATGAAGAAGAAGAGCTTCGTGCCGAAAGGCAGCTCCCATGCCAAGTCCATGCATCACAAATCCTCCGGGGTCGTCAAGGCGGATTATGTCTATGCCCTGGATACCCTTACACTGAGCAATATACGGAAAGAGGGTGCCGGAGGCCGGTGCGGCAGTGCCATCGTGGACAGGATGGATGATCACAGCTAGACGGACTTGCTGATACAAGATTTAATAGAATTAGCTATTTAATAGAAATAGTTAAAGTTAATCCTTGAAATGGGGAGTCCGGGTAGGTTCGCCTGGGACGTTGCGTGCGGGGCGATTTCCCTTGGGTAGAGGTGGGCCTCTGGGCAGTCGCCCGGCTGACTGTTGACAGGAAGAGCTGCAGTACGCTATTATGAAATTTCTAATTGGGTGAGTTCTGTTTGGTAGGCGTAAGGTAGCCGCTCAGATTGTACTTATCTGGGCGGTTTTTTTATGTGGGAAATAAACGGAACTTCACGAGCATTCGTTCAATGTGTACCAGGAGGTTTAAAAGAACATGGAGAAAGAAAAAGGAACCGTCAAATGGTTCAATGAGAGAAAAGGTTATGGCTTCATCGCTCGTGAATCCGGTGGTGATGTATTTGTCCACTACAACGAGATCAAGGGTGAAGGGTTCAGGACTCTGAACGAAGGGGACCAGGTGGAGTTCGTGGTTACCCAGGGTCAGAAAGGACCCGCAGCCAGTGATGTCTGCGTAGTTTAGTATAAGAAGAACGTACAGCTCAGGCCCCCGTGCCGTCTCCTTTCCCAAGGCGGCACGGGGGCTTTTTTTTTAATCAGATCTGAAGAGTCTTGGAGATGATTTCCTTCATGATCTCGGTCGTGCCCCCGCCGATGCTCAAGATGCGGGAGTCCCGGTAGAGCCTCTCCACGAGGTACTCCCGTGCATACCCGTACCCGCCGTGGATCTGTACCGCATCGTAGACCACCTGATCGCATACTTCACAGGCGAAGTTCTTGGCCATGGAGACTTCGGTCACAACGTTCCGGCCGGCCTGCATCTTGGCTGCCACGCGGTAGTTGAACTCGCGGGCCACCTCGATCTTGGTGGCCATGTCGACCAGCTTGTGGCGGGTCACTTGAAATCCGGTCAGGGACTTTCCAAAGGCCTGTCTTTCCTTTGCGTACTTCACGCTCTCCTCGTAAGCCATCTGTGCGACTTCGGCGGCCTCGACGGCCATCACGAGGCGCTCCCACTGGAAGTTCTCCATGATTCCGTAGAATCCCTTGCCTTCCTCGCCGAGCCGGTTCGCCACGGGAACCCGGCAATCCTGGAAGGCCAGCTCTCCGGTGTCTGAAGCGTGCCAGCCCATCTTGCGGATCTTCCGGGACACCTGGAAGCCCGGTGTGTCGGTCTCGATGACGAGGATGCTGATCCCACCGTAGCCCTCTCCCCCTGTCCTCACGGCCGTGGTAAGGAAGTCCGCGCGGCACCCGCTCGAGATGAATGTCTTGGCGCCGTTGACCACGTACTCGTCCCCGTCTCGGACCGCCCGGGTCCGGATGTTCGCAACATCCGAGCCCGCGTCCGGCTCGGTGATGGCGAGGGCGGCAATCTTGTCGCCTGCGAGCACGGGTGGGATGAATCGCTTCTTCTGTTCGTCCGTGCCCATGTTCAGGATCGGGGGCAGGGCGATGGCGTGGGAGCCGAGACTCGCCACGAGACCCACGGAGCGGGATCTTACGAATTCCTCCATGAAGACAACCTTGAGGAATACATCAGCTGTGGGCGTGCCCCCGTACTCTTCCGGGTAACCGAGCCCGGTGAGCCCTGCCTCGGCGACCTTCTTGTAGAGCTCCCTGGGGAATTCCTCCTTGTCCTCCCATTCGTCGATGTAGGGGTGGACCTCCCGCTCCATAAAGGTCCGGATACTCTGGCGCAGGATGTTGTGGGTTTCTCCGAAGTACTCCTGAAAGCTCATGGTTCCTCTCCTCATTTCTTTGCCGGCTTCAGGCCCCCGCTCAGCACGAGATAGACCTGGTTGCGGTCCTCCACCTTGACCGCATCTTCCAGGCTGCTCAGGTTGAGGCCGGCGTTCAGCGCATCCTTTGTGAGTCGCAGGCCGAGCTTGGTCTTGGAGACCATGGTGTTGGCCATCTCCAGGGCCGCCGGCATCAGCTCGTCCCTCGAGTAGAGATGATTTACCAGCCCGATCCGGTAGGCCTCTTCCGAATGAACCTGGGCCCCGGTGAGGCACATCTCCGCGGCCCGTCCCCATCCCACGATGCGCCAGAGAAAATAGCTGGATCCGACGTCCGCCCCTCCGAGCCCGATGTTGATGTACTGCGCGCAGAACATGGCGTCTGGGGTGGCCAGGCGAACATCTGCCGCCGATGCGAAGGCGAGCCCCCCGCCCATGGCCGGGCCGTGGATCGCGGCGATGATCGGCTGCGGGCATGTGCGCATCAGACGGATGACCGAAGACCATCGCTTCTGGATGTTGTATGCGTACTCCGGAATCGATGTGTCCGCCGAGAGGTCGCCGAACCCCTCTGTCGCCTCCTTCACGTCCACGCCGGAACAGAATCCTTTCTCGCCTGCCCCTCGCAGGACGATGACCCGGACGGCCGTGTCTTCCTGCCGCTCCTGCCAGAACTGGTGGAGCTCCTCGAGCATCCGGCCGTTGACCGCGTTCACCTTCTCCGGCCGGTTGAGGGTGAGAATGCCGATCTCTCCTTCCACTTCGTACAGAAAATGTTCAGCACCCATCCTTGTCTCCTCCTGTCACGGCTTGGCCGTGACTTCTTCCGGCAGTCTGCGGGCCAGAATGTCCACCGCCTCTTCCACCATGTCCTTGAGAATATCCCCCGCCGGCTTGATCTCATTGATGAGGCCGGAAACCTGTCCGGCAAAGGGGCCCACGTATTCGAACTTCTGGGCTTGAATGAACATCTCCACCATTCCCGAGGCGAAGAGAACCTGGAGAGGAAAGGGCAGGGGCTCGAGGCCGGATGTTTCCCACAGGTCGTGGAAACGGTTGTAGGTGGCCCTGGAGGTCTTGCCCGTGTAGAGGTAGGTCCTCCGGGTATCCTCGTCGGAGGCCCTTACGATCGCATCCTTCTGAACGTCCATGAGGCCGCCCTCGTGGGATGCGAGGAATCGTGTTCCCACCCAGACGCCCACGCATCCGACCGCAAGAGCTGCGGCAAGGCCGCGGCCGTCGCCTATCCCCCCCGCAGCCAGTACAGGCGTGGGCGCTGCTATGTCGACCGCCTGCGGCCACAGGGCGAGTGACCCGACGCGGCCCGTGTGGCCTCCGCCTTCGTGTCCCTGCGCCACGACCAGATCCACCCCGGATTCGGCGATCCTTTGCGCATTCTTCGTGTTGCCGGAGATTCCGAGCACCTTCATGCCGGCCGCATGGGCGTCCTTGACCATGAAGCCGGGATTGCCCAGGCCGGCGCAGAAGAGCGGCACCTTTTCCTCGATGCAGGCCTTCACTGCCGCGTGGGGACGGACGGTCGTAGAGCCGGTGTTCACCATGACATCGATGTCCGGCAACCCCATCTCGTCCTTCACCTTCAGCATCCAATCGTAGTGCGACTTGGGAAGGGTCTTCAGGACATCCGTCAGGGGGATCTCCAGGGGCCCGTCGAGGTCCCGGTCTCCGTCACTCACCGTAGAGCTGGGCAGCAGGAGGTCCACTCCGAAGGGCTTGTCGGTCTGCTTCCGTATCTCGCGAATCGCCTCTACCATCTGGTCGATGGTAAAGCCCGCGGCCC
Organism: bacterium; assembly: GCA_028277985.1. GTDB lineage: Bacteria > Desulfobacterota > DSWW01 > DSWW01 > DSWW01 > S015-6. Next base: position 32,987 of record JANQFG010000069.1, read on the forward strand.
CGAGCACACCCAGCCCTCCCGCTTCCGAGACGGCGACCACCAGGTCGACCGTTGCACCCGTCTTTTCACCCACCAGGCTCGGTCCCATCCCGGCACTCAGTACCGGGTATTCGATGCCCAGCATGTCACACAGCTTGGTTCGCAAAACCGGTCTGCCCATGTCGGCTCTCCTCTGTAGAGGGGAATGAAGGATGAGTCAGAAAAATACCACCTCCACGGTCTTCCGTCGAGGGCGGCGCCCCACGAAGGGAGTCGAGTGCGGTATTTTCTAGAATGGGTGGGTCGGCTCTCAGATGCGTCTTGCTGCCGAGCCGGCGTCTTCCATGGCGCCGTGGATTTCCCGGATGTTTCTCGCATCCCCGATGGCTGCGACTTCGATGCCCTTCTCCTCGAGCGCGGCGACCAGTGCGTTGTTCGATTTACGTCCGAGCGAAATGACGAGGGTGTCCACCTGGATTTTGATTTCCTCCTCCCCCTCTTCCTTCTTCCGCTTGAGCGTTACCCAGCCGTCGTCGTCCACAGCCACGAGCTCGGATCCCTTGAGCAGCTGGATATCCAGCCTTTCCTTCATGGCGAGATCCACATCCGGGTCCAGTTTCCGCATCAGGTACTGCCGCCGGATCGCGGAAGACAGGTTCGAGGCCACTGCGCTTCCCTTGCCCGCCAGGGTGACGTCGTGTCCCTCCTCGTAGAGCGCGAGGGCCAGTTCGGCACCATAGCCGAGACCGTACACCATGACTCGCCTTCCGAGCTTGAACTTGTTTTCCAGGGCATCCACGTGGGTGATCACGAAGGGCTTGCCCCGGGCGTGCTCCGGAATGGTCATCTCTGCGCCGCAGGCAACGAGCACCGTGTCTGGCTCGAGAGCGGCAATGTTCTCCACCGTCGCCTCCACCTCTGTCCTTACATCCACGCCCAGGCGTTTCAGCTCGTGGTTGTGATACTGGCTCAGGTTGCGGAATTCGTGCATGAGGTTGGTGTTGCCCAGGATGCGGACCGTTCCGCCCGTGAAGTAGCGCTTCTCGAGAACGATCACTTCGTGTCCCCGCTCTGCCGCGAGCCTTGCGGCCTCCATCCCGGCCGGTCCCGCCCCGGCGATGACGACCCTCTTCTTCTGCTCCGCAGGCTTGAGCTCGTTGAACAGCTCATTGCCCAGCTCCGGGTTGACCGTGCAGGGGATGCAGACCGTGGCTCCGTTCGTTTGCAGGCAGCCGAGGCAGCGCCTCGTCTCCTCGGCCCGCCCATCGAAGAACTTCTTCGGGGTCTCGCTGTCCGCAAAGATCTGGCGCCCCATGTAGACGATGTCGCAATCGCCCTGCTGCAGATGGAACTCGGCCCGCTGCATGTCATTGATCCTGCCCACGCCGATGACCGGCACGGGTACGATCTTCTTGAGCAGCCTCGCGAGATACATGAAATAGCCCCTTCGGTAGTAAAGTGAAGGGAACATTCCGTCCGGCACGTGCTGGACCGATCCCATGGAAACGTCGAAGCAATCGATCCCCGCCTCGACGAGCCTGGGAACGATGAATTTCGTGTAGTCCTCGACCGAGTTGCCCAGATCCCCGAGCATCTCGTCCACCGAGAGCCGGATCAGTATGGGGTAGTCGTCTCCCACGGCCTTCCGCGTCTCCTCGACGATTTCGAGACAGAAGCGCATCCTGCGTTCCAGGCTGCCGCCGTACCTGTCGGTGCGCAGGTTGTAGAAGGGCGAAAGGAAGTTGCCCACGAGCACCGCATGGGCCCCGTGAATCTCCACCGAGTCGTATCCCACCCGCTTGGCCCTTGCGGCCGACTCGGCGAACTCCATCACGGTCTGGCGCACCTTCTCCGTGCTCATGGCCTCGCCCTGGTAGTTCGGATCCTTCAGGATGTCGAGGCCGGAGATGGGCATCCAGGGGCGTTCTGCGTAGTGGGGCGGTGTGGGCAGCTGGGGCATGAAGTCCGGAAAGAGCATCCTGGCCGTTACGGCCATGAGCCCCCCGTGGGCAAGCTGGATGCTCGCGTGGCAGTCGTAGGAGTGGATGAGATCCACGAGCTTCCTGTGCGACTCCGCCCGCTCGTCTTCGTGTATGGTCACCTGAGGCATGAACTCCAGGAACTGGTCGGGGCTCACGTTGGTCCCCTCGACCATGCAGAATCCGACGTCGCCCTTGATCCTGGCCTCGTACCAGGCCAGGGCCCTTTCGCCGATCCTGCCGTCGTCGGCCACCATACTGACCATGGGCGCGTATGCGATCCGATTCCGTATGCGCCGGCCCTTGATTTCGATCGGTTGCTGCAGCAAAAGATCCTTCGGCATTTTGAGGTCCTCCAGGCCCTGGGGTGAATGAGTCGATCAACAATTACTATAATCGAATAATACCGGATTCGAAGTATAGTGAATTTGTAACAAGATCGCCGGCCCATGTCAAGCGGTTTTGCATCGGTGCCTGCGCCATCCCGACGAAGCCGAAGATCCCGCGGGCCCGGGTGTGGAGGGATTCCTGCGGAAGCCTGGACCCGCAACGGCCAAGATGGGCGGGAAGGATCCGCGCGTCAAGAGCTATCGGAATCGAAAGTCCCTAGCCGCAGGGCGATATGTTGACCGGTATGGCGGTGAAAAGGGCAAGACCGGTGATCGGGTCATACCGCTCGTCGTCCGGGATCAGGCGCTGAACATTGCACCCCTTCTCTCTGACGTCTCGGTCGTCGGACGGGTCGCCCCATCCGAATGCCAGGGCGACGGTTCCGGGCGCAATGTCATCGCTCGCCTCCACGATTCCGACCACTTCGCCGAAGCCGCTGTCGAGCTTCACGCGGTCGCCGTCCTTTACCCCGAGGGATGCCATTGCCTCGGGATTCATCAATACCGGATTGAAAGACCGCTTGGCGCGCAAGGATGGCAGATCGTGGCCCTGGGTGCAGTAGACCTCCTTCATGCGATAGGTGATCAGTCGGAAGGCCGCCTTTTCGTCGATCTCGTAGCCTCCGCCGTCGATCACGGGTTCTGCCCGCACGCCGCGCAGCTCGGCAATCACCTCGGGGTGTCCCGCTGCCATCTTGCGGTCCTCGTGGCCGATCATGTTCGGAATGACGCCGCCCACCTTCGCCTCCCGCTCGCCCCACACGTGGCCGCCCGGGTATTGTCTGATCTCGTCCAGCGGGATGCGGGCCGTTGCGTGGATGCCGTCCAACATCTCGTCCGTCGTGGGCTTGCGGTCCACGGGGATGCCGGGGATGTCGAGCTTGAGGCCCATCCGGTCGGCGACGCCCCAGAGGACCTCCCAGTCCTCGATTACGCCCTCAGGTGCAGCTACGAGGGGAGGGGTGTACTGCCCGAATGCAAAGGGGTAGGTGTAATCCATCATCTGGGGGAAGTCGGCCCGTTCGAAGGGATGTCTGACCGCCATCACATAGTGCGCGAACTTCGCCGTTGCCGAAAGGAACAGGTCGTTCACGACCAGGAGGTCCAGGTCCTCGAGGGCACGAACCGTGGAAGCCTCGTCCGGAAGGACCAGGGCGGGATTGCCGCCCAGCACGATGAGGGCCCGGATCTTCTCGTCCCCGGGCGTAAGAATCTCGTCCGTCAACGTGTTGGTGGGCATCTCCGTATAGAAGCCCATGAAGCTGATCGTGGCCCTGATCCCCCGGATCCGGGATACCGGGCCGGGGTAGAGAGGCAAGGGTACCGGGCCCATGCCCTCCGGAACCTCGAAACCGAGGGGGCCTTCGTTACGACCAAAACCGCCCCGCCGGTCGTAGCGGCCGCACAGGGCATTCAATACCATCACGAGGGTGGTCGTGAGATTCTGATGCCGTGCCATGTGGAGTCCTGTTCCGCTGATTGCGCCGCCGCGTTCGGCGGCACAGAACATCTCCGCCGCCTGCTCGATCAGGGGGGCCTCCACCTCTGTTCTCTTGGAGACGTAGGGGAGGTCGAAGTCCTTCACTGCTTCATACAGCTCGTCCACGCCGCTGACGTAATTGGCGACATATTCCTGGTCGTAGAGCTTCCGTTCGATGATGATCTTGGTCATGCCCGCGAGCAGGGTGGCGTCCTCGCCCGGCTTGAGCTGCAGGTGAATGTCGGCCCCCCGGGCCACGTCACAGCATCGGGGATCGATGACGATCACCTTCATGCCCCGCTGCTGCGCGTCCCTCACCCGCTTGAGCGGGTTCGACTGGGGCATGTTCGGCATGTGGGAGAGCACCGGGTTCGTGCCCACGAACATCGTCACGTCGGCGTTGGCGATATCGAACAGGTTGGTGGCCATGATGCCCCCGAAGAGGCGGAAGTAGGCAACCGGGAGACTCGGGGAATCGATCGTGAAGGAAGTGTAGAGCTTCTCAGAGCCGAGCGCCTCCATGAATTTGCCCATGGTGCGCGGGCCGCCCGCGGACGTTCGGTGGGCGCCGCATCCGCCATAGGCCGCTACGGCCCCGGGGCCGTGCTTGTCGACGATATCCCGCAGCCTGTCGGCGATTTCATCCAGCGCCTTTTCGGCACCAATGTCCTCCCAGCCGCTGTTGACTCGTTTCCTCGAGGAAAGCAGGCGATCCGGGTGATAGATGCGTTCCACCTCTGCACGGCCCTTCAGACATGTGTAGCCCTGTGTAACCGCATTGTCCGGGTCTCCCCGAACCGCCACGACCCGGTCGTTCTCCACGTCCACCTCGATGCCGCAGAAGACGTGGCAGAACCGGCAGAAGGATTTCCTGGTCTCGATCATGTTGGAAGGCTCCCCTTTCTGGTACTCTTTTCGCTTGACATGCCCGAATGAACAAAGGAAGATAGATACTTGACCGGTCGGTTAATAAATTATCTGACCACTCAACGAAGATAGTACCGCATCCCACCGGAAAATCAAAGCGAAACATTCGGGGGAATCCATGGTCACCCGTTCGCATCACCTGCTTGCCAAGAGACTGACGAAGAGCCCCATGAAACCGCTCGTCAACGATCTGTTCCTCGAGATCCTGGAGGTGCTCTTCACAGAGGAAGAGGCGGCCATCCTGAGCCACCTGCCCGTGATGCCGGCGACGGCCGGGAAGATCGCCAAGAAGGCGAAGCGGCCGGTCCGCGTTGTGAGGCCGATCCTGGACAAGCTGGGAGAGCAGGGTTTCATCTTCGCGGGCGGGGACGATGAGCGGAAGTACTTCCTGCTCGGGTTTCTGCCGGGAATCTTCGAGTTCTACACGGTCATGGGCCCGGACGATGAAAAGAAGCGCCGTTTCGCAGAGCTCTACGAGGTGTACCAGGATGCGGAATTCCTGACCAAGCTGGCCGGCAAACGACCGGTGAAGATCACGCGGATCATTCCGATCCAGCAGAGCCTTTCCCATTCTCCGGGGGTCCTGCCGTCCGACCAGTTCCGGGAAGTCCTGGACCGTCATGATGCGTGGGCCGTGGCGGACTGCGCGTGCAAGAAACAGAACCACCTGATCGACATAGGCTGCGACAAGCCGATGGAGGTCTGCATGCAGTTCGGCTCAGCAGCCCGGGGTGCCGCGGAGATGGGCTTCAGTCGCCTGGTTTCCAAGGAAGAGATCTACGATATCGTCGACCAGGCGGAAGAAGCCGGGCTGATCCACGTCACGGACAATGTGGAGTTCCCACACATCAGCTGTAACTGCTGCGGGTGTTGTTGTATGGCCCTCGAGGGTGTGAACAAGTTCAACACGGCGCAGATGTTCATCGACAGCCGCTTCATCTGCGAACACGATCCCGACAAGTGCGTGGCTTGCGGGAAATGTGCGAAGGCATGTCCCGTGGGGGCTCCGCATCTCTACGAAAAGGAATTGAAATTCCAGCACTGGCGATGTATCGGATGCGGCGTGTGCATTCCGAAGTGCGAGAAGGATGCCTTGCGGCTGGTGCCGAGGCCGGAAAGAAAGCCCGTTCCGAGGAACTACGGCCAGATGATCGTGGACAGCGTAGGCCAGCTGACAGGCCTTCAGAAATACCAGGCGCCCGTGATCGGCCCGCGGTTCGCAAACATGCTCGGTGACTGGATCCAGATGGGGATGACTCGAAAGAAGCGCTCCTGACCCTTCGCACCTCCCCTCCTCACCAGACCGTGTGGCCCCCATCCATCAACAGGTCGTGGCCGGTGGTGTAGCTGGATGCGTCGGAGACAAGGTAGAGAACACCCCCGGCCATCTCCTCCGCCTCCCCCTGCCTGTGGATCGGCGTGGTCCGGTTCTCCACCTCCAGAAACTCCGGCGTGTCCTGGATGATCTGGGTCATGGGCGTGATGATGTAGCCGGGGCTGATGGAATTCACATAGATATTGTGCTGGATGAGCTCGACCGCAAGGGCCTTGGTCAGATGCTTCACCCCTGCTTTTGCCGTCGCGTAGCTGATCATCGCCATCCCTGCCACGGGAACGCCGCCCAGCTCCATGCTGTTCACGATCGTTCCGCTCATGGAGGCGGTGTTGACGATCTTTCCGTACCTCTGGGGAATCATGTACTTCGCCTCTTCCCGGCAGCAATAGAAGACCGAGAAGAGGTCCACTTCCATCACCTTCTTCCATTCATCGATGGCACCCTCGTCCATGAGCGGGATCGGCTCTCCACTGATGCCGGCGTTGTTGTGGGCGATGTCGAGGCCCCCGAGGGTGTCCACGACCTCCTTCACCATCTCCGACACCTGTTCAAGGTCTGAGACATCGCAATGGATGTAGATCGACTTTCGACCGAGTGCCAGGATCTCTTCGACCGTCTCCCTCCCCATCTCCTCCTTCAGGTCGATGACGGCTACGTCCGCACCCGCTTTCGCCATCGCGATCGCCGAGGCCTTTCCGATTCCTCCAGCCGCCCCTGTTACCAGTGCCTTCCTGCCGGTCAGATCGAACCTGGATAGATCATTCATACGCACACGCCCTCCACGAAGATGAAATCAATGGTCACGGAAGCTTCTACTTGACGGACACGACCGGACATGGGGCTTCGAGGATCACGTGCTGCGCCGTGGAGCCCATGATGAACTTGCCCACCTTCGACCTCTGCCTGACCCCGATGATGATCTCATCGATCGCATGCTCCTGGGCAAACTTGACCAGATGCGGCCCGGGCTCCATGTTGCGAATCATCAGATGGGTTTCGCAAAGGCATCCCTCCACGTTCACCGAACGCCTGACCTCGTCCATGTCCTGTTCGTCGAGCTTGTGTTGCTTGGCCGGCAGGTCGGTGACTTTCGAGTGCAACACGTGAATGACCTCCGCGCCGAACGCCGCCGCGTGTTGCTCGGCCAGCTGCAGTGCCTTTTTGGCCAGATCGCTGCCGTCATACCCTACAAGAATTTTCATGTTGACCTCCTGGTTCATCGCTTCGAAGTGAGCATGGGAAGAGATCGGTTTATTCCTTCACCTTGAAGAGCTGAAAGCGACAGGCGTCGGCACCCTCGGCGAGGATGGTCGGTCGCTCGAACCGGATGCCGTACTTCTTCTCCAGGGCGTCGCCCCAGATGTAGTCTGTGGCGCAGAGAAGATAGAGAACCTCGCGCGCGTCGTTGTCCAGGAAGAAGTCGGCGAAGCCGCATTTGCGGAAGTTGAAGAAGCAACGCCGCTCGTCCCTGATGCCCTGCTCCACGACCCAGGCGCTGCCGTAACGTTGCCGTCCCATTGGAATGAAATTCGTGCAGAGCCGGTCCCAGGCCTCGTCCGGCGAGTCGGGGGAGATGCCGAAGTGTCCGAGCAGAAAAGCGTCCATTCCTCCCTGGAAGTTGATGACATTGATGACGGCCTTGATCTGGTCGAGCAGTATCTGCTTCTCCTCGAAATGAGGCAGGAGGGTGCGGTAGATGGCCAGCACCGTGCAGGCCACCTTGACCTGGACCGCGCCCGGAGAATCCATCACCCTCCAGGCGTTCGCTTCCTGGAGGACGGAATCGAGTCGACCGATCTCATCGCGCAGTTCTTCCCAGGGTGCAGCGACCAACGGCTCAACGCGTTGCCCGAGCTCATCCAGGACCTGGCTGCGCATCGGTACGGCCATGGGTTCCATCTCTTTGAGCAGATCGGCCATGTTCGTCCTCCCTTGTGATTCCATGCAGGTTTGAGGCGCCCATCTACATAACACGTCTTATTTTCTCGTAGCAACAAAAACAGATCCGTCAAGAGCATTTACGTGTTCATAATGGGGATATAACAACGGTTATTTTCTTCCTTGTCCAAAAGTGATATGTTTCCAGCACCCGACTTCTCTCGTTCGGTGATCCGTGATCCGGATTTCGCTGAGGTCGGGTTGCAATAAAACTAAGTTTGTGGTAATTGCATGTCACAGGATTCCTGAGGGCCTCGGCCCGAACCAGGAATTTCTTCGAAGCGAACGCTCAATGGATGGGGGGATCCAGAATGGCCAAGGAGGAAAAGCTTCTCAAGTCAAAGGACGTGGCCCACATTTTGGATTGCAGTCCGGACGACGTGCACGTCCTGGTTCACAGGGGCGATCTCAAGGGGACCAAGGTGGGCAGGTTCTGGAGGTATCGGGAGGAAGACGTCCTCGAGTACAAACGAAAGATGGAGAAGGAGTCCTGACGCCCACCCGCACCTTCCTTCGGGCCCTCCGGAGTGACAGCCTTACCGCAGAGCAGGGCGCGCCTTCCCTTGACAGCACAGATGCCTCTTCTGTATAAGCCTGCCATTCCCGTTGCCGCACACGGCAACGCTACAGGCCGATCGGCCTGAGCCATCCGGACAGAAGATCGTTCAAAGAGGATGATGATGAGAAAGGGGATTCCCCTCGTCCTCGTCAGCGCCCTGGTCGTCGCGTGCGCCCATCCCGCGGAGTTCGTTTATCCCCCTCGAGAGAGACCCGTCCGCGAGGTTGCCGAGGAGCCGACATTCGGTTTGCGCGTAGCCGTTCTTCCCTTCGAAGAAGTGAGAGACGAACGTAACACGGCAAAGGCATTCTGGCTCTGCTTCATGCCCCTTGCGCCTTTCGGATATGTGGAGTACGAACGGCCTGAAACGGCCGGCATCTTCAATTCCATCTCCGGCTTCACCTTCGATGTGAGCCGGGATATGGCAGAGGCCGTTGTCACGAGCCTTGAAGGCTCGGGCCTGTTTGCCCATGTCTACCTCGCATCCGAAGCCCAAGCTGGGGACGCGGATCTGATCGTAGAGGGCAGAGTGACCCGAACCTTCTATCGCGGCAGAACATTCACCTACTGCCTGTCAGTGGCCGGTGCGGTATTCTGGGTGCTGGGACTTCCTGTGGGGGATTCGACGGATGAGCTGGCCTTTGACCTTGAAGTGAGGGACAACGGGACCGGAAAGCATATATGGGGGTGCAGGAGTCAGAACAGCAAGAGGATCCTGCAGGGCTTCTACTACGGATGGGGAGAGGACGTTCAGGGGTACGCGGAGCTCATGGAAGGGGCCATGAGAGAGATCGTTCAGAAGCTGGCTCGAGGGCTGGAAAACTATGAGAGACGAAGGAGAGTGAGACCGGCTCCCTGAACGGCAGACAGTGGGCTACTCGAGGGGCTTGTTCGTGGACGTACGCCAGAGGGACCGGAGGGATCCGAAGAACATCATTCCGAAGAAGGGGAGGATGAGTCCGAAGAGCGGTACGAACAGGGCGCACTCCAGGAAGCCGAGATCATACCACTTCCGCCCCGCACACCGGTCGGCCAGGGCCTGCTGATATCTCACCTTCTTCTCCGCATAGTCCCTTTCCCTGTCCAGGAACCGCAAGGATTCAGCAAATTTCTTCTGACAACCGTCCAGGGGGTTGCCCTCCAATCCGCCCAGTTCGGCTGCCGGCCCTTCCAGGGCAGCGACGGGCCAGATGCAGAGAGTCAGAAAGATGAAAAGGAAGGAGAATACCCCGGTGAGATGTCTTCGCATGATGATTCACCCCTGGGTCGAGAGGAAGGATTGAAGCAGCATAGTACACGGCGCTAGGAATGTCGAGCTCTTTTTCGTAATAGTTATGGTTGATAGAACAAGACGACATGTCGGTCGCCTTTGTTGATATTTAGAAGCGTCCGGGGAGGAGGTGGGTCAAGATGTACTGCGGCAATATGGGCAGATGGGTGTCGTGGTGGGCTCGCGTGGATCCGGGGAAAGACGCAGTCGTGTTCCAGGGCACACGAGTCGGCTACAGGGAGTTGAACGGAAAGGTGAACCGGCTTGCCGATGCACTGAGAACGCGATGCTGCGTAAGGAAGGGTGACCGCATCGGCTGCCTGCTCACGAACTGTATGGCGTACTACGAACTCGCATTTGCCTGTGCGAAGATCGGCGCCCTTCTCGTGCCCTTCAACGTTCGCCTCACCGGCAGGGAAATCGCATACATCGCCCGGGACAGCTCTCCCAAGGTGGTCGTCACCGAGTCTTCATTTCTACCGGTGCTTGGATCCCTTCAGGCCGAATCGCCGGAGATCCGTCTGATCGACCTGGACGCGGGCGAATATCATGAGCTTCAGGATACCGGGAGCCTCGAGGAACCGGATGACCAGGCGGGTTGGGAGGATGACTTTGCGATCCTTTACACTTCCGGAACGACAGGGTTCCCAAAAGGTGCGGTTCTCACACAACGGAGCATCCTGTCGGTTACACACAACATGATGACCGCCTTCGGTCACAGTCACCTGGACAGATTCATGCTGCAATTGCCCCTTTGCTTTACCGGTGCCCTGATTCCCCTGTCCATGCCGATCTTCCATGCCGGAGGCACCATCTTCCTGGAAAAGGAATTCCTTCCCGAACGCAGCCTGGAGTTGATCGAAGAGGAGAAGATCACGGTCAGCTGCGGCGTGCCGACTCTGTGGAAGCTGGTCGCAGATGAACCTGGGTTCGCCCATGCAGACCTGAGCTCCCTGCGGTTGGTTCTTTGCGGCGGTGCGCCGGTGCCTGTGAGCCTGCTCGGGGTCTACCAGGAGAAGGGGGTTCCTTTCACCGCAGGTTACGGCCTCACCGAAGGGGGAGGCTTCAACATGTATCTTCCGCCTGACCACGTGGCCAGAAAGAGCGGGGGATACATCCCTCTGTTGTGGAACGACGTGCGAGCCGTGGATCCGATGGGTCGAGACGTGTCGCCGGGCGAGATCGGCGAGATCGCGATAAGAGGCCCCGTCGTCATGCGCGAGTACTGGAACAATCCGGGGGCAACCGCAGAAGCGGTCAGGGAGGAATGGCTCTATACCGGGGATCTGGCCAGGGTGGACGACGAAGGATATTTCTTCATCGTGGACCGGGCCAAGGACATGATCGTCAGCGGTGGTCTGAATACCTACCCGGCGGAAGTGGAGAATGTGATCTACTCGTTTTCAGGGGTTTCTCAGGCCTCTGTGATCGGGCTGCCTCACGAAGTGTGGGGCGAGATGGTCGTGGCCGTTGTCGTGCCGAAACCGGGGGAGACGATCGCGGAGGAGGATCTGAAGGCACACTGCAGAGAGAACCTGGCCGACTATAAATGCCCGAAGGTCGTCATCTTCGCCCAAGAGTTGCCCATGAACACGGCCGGAAAGGTCCTCAAGAGGTCCCTGCGGGAGAGATACGCGGGCCAGGCGGCCCACTTCCGAACAGAATGAGGAATGGGAACGAGAAAAAGGGGACCGATCTATTTTTCTCCCTTTTCTTCTCCGTCTTTGCTTGACTCCTTGCCCCCATTTTGTGTAAATTATGAATTCGGTTCGACGGTTGAACTCGATTCAAAACACTGCCTCCCCGATCAGAAAGAGCCCATGGCGAGACAACATCCTTCCCAAGCGGATTCGGTGACCGCCCAGAGACGAAAAAGGGAAAAAGAACAGCGATATCAGTCTATTCTGCAGACGGCGGAGCGCCTCTTCTGCGAAAACGGATACTCGAACACCAAGATCCAGGACATTGCCCGCGAGGCTGAAGTAGCCGTGGGCACGGTCTATTTCTACTTCCGCAACAAGGAAGATCTTCTGCTGCAACTCATCGAGGCAACCTCCTTTAATGTACGGACCATCCTTGGGGAGGCCTTCCGAAGCGGCAAGAACCCAGTGGAGAGAATTGAACAGGCGGGCAGGGCGCTCTTCCAGGATTTGTGGGGCCTTCATCCTTCTCAGATGATCATTCTTCTCAAGGAATCGGTAGGGGTGAGCCCCGAGGTGGAAACCCACAGACAGGCCATCTTCCAACGGCTCAACAGAGATGTTGCCCTGGCCATCGAAGAGGTGCTCGAAGAATACGGGATCTCCGAACGGTTCGTGGCCGAGGTCGTCTCGGTGGCCATCGGCGGAATGCTGGAACGAATCGCGTACCAGTACCTGGTTTCGCAGGATCGTTCCGCGGATACGGAAACGATCACCCGGGAAGTCCTCGTCTTCCTCCGGGGGGGGCTCCTGGCCGTGCTCCGTGATCTCAGCCAGGCCGGGTCGGGTGCACCCGGCAAAGAGAAGAAACCGGAATCGTGATCCTCGCCGGTTTGGACAAGGTAGAAGAGAAGAATGCTTCTGAAGGGAGCCTTACACGTACACACGACCTGCTCGGACGGCGAACTGACGCCCCAGGAGGCTGCGAACGCATACGAGGAAAGGGGATTCGACTTCATCGCCTTCACGGATCACGACTACCTCCTGAAGCCGAACTACCGGGACGTGTACGATCAAGTGAAGAGCGAGATGATCATCTTCCACGGGATCGAGCTCACGGTTTTCGTGAAGGGCTACGTTCACGTCAACAGGATCGAAGGGGACGAGGAAGTCCTCCACGTGTTCAATCATATAGGTGAGTACGACTTGACGCGGGCACAGATAAGGCATCGAACGAGGAAGATCGCTGAGAAGTATCCCCTCGACGTGGTCGAGATCACGGCCAAAGGATTTCGGGAGAAGAAGATCGAAGAACTGGATCTACCCTACCCGATGATCGCGTCCGACGATATGCACACCCGGGTGGGGATCGGCAGGGCCTGGATCGAGCTGGATGCACCGAGAGACAAGGATGCGATTCTGAGGGCGATCAAGAAAGGCAAGTTCTGGAACTGTTTTCTCTAACCCAGCAGATTCCTCCTCCCCTTTGGGGAGAAGGTCAGGATGAGGGGGAGTATCCAAGCCACCCTCACCCTAGCCCTCTCCCTCAAGGGAGAGGGGATAGGAGGAAGTTGTACTGCCGTTGAATGGGAAACGTTTTTGGGAATCGTGTATCCACTAGCGTTCAGAAAGGGAGGTGAAGGTCTCATGGGAAACCGAGTTGCGATTTGCGCAATGGCGCAAGTCAAGAACGAACCCAACGTCTGGTATCAGCGTAATCAGGGGATGCTGCTGGACTGCCTGGAGCCGATCCTGCAGCAAACAGGGGTCACCTTTGACCCGGAGACGGGCATCCGGAACATCGTGACGGCCTCGGACGATGTGTTCGAGGCGAGAACCATCTCGGATGCAGCGATGGGAGACGTGGTTGGCGCCCATTACCGCGGAGAGGAGAAGGCAGCTCAGGACGGTCTCAACGGAATCGGATACGCCATGGCGTGCATTCTTGCGGGTCACGACGACGTGGTCCTCTTCATGTCTCACTGCAGGGAGTCGCAGACCGAAAGCCGGAACATGTGCACGAACCTGGCCTACGACCCCTTCTTCTGCAGACCCGTAGGCATGGATTACCTGAACGTGAACGCCTTCCAGGCCCGCGCCTACATGGAGAAGGCGGGCGTAACAGACGAACACCTGGCAGAAGTGGTGGTCCGGTCCCGTGAGAAGGCGGCGAAAAACCCCTACGCGCGGGAAAACGAAAGAGTGACCAAAGAGGACGTCATGAACTCGCCGTTTCTGGCGGATCCTATCCGTGAGCTTCACGTCTACCCGGTGACCGACTGGGCCGTGGGAATGCTTCTCTGCTGTGAGGAACGGGTCAGCGAATTCACGGACAACCCGGTCTGGATCACCGGCTTCGGCAACTGCATGGACAGGTATTTTGTCGGAGACAGGGACCTTGTATCGAATTTCAGCCTGAAGAATGCGTGCGAGAGAGCGTACGCGATGGCGGGCGTCAAAGACCCGAAAAAGGACTTCGATGTCATAGAGCTCAATGATGCGTACGCGCACCAGCTCCCCATGCTGGCCGAAGGCGTCGGCCTGGCGGGCGATGGAGAGGGCGGCAAGTGGCTCGAATCCGGCGGCCCGGACAAGTACAACGTGAATCTCTCCGGCGGAATGCTCAACGGGAATCCCATCATGAACGGAGGCGTTGCCCGCGCCGTGGAGGGAATTGTGCAGCTTCGCGGGGAGGCCGGTGACAGGCAGGTGGACGGAGCCAAGAGGGCCCTGGCGCACGGAACCACGGGTGGCGCGTGTCAGCATCAGACCGTACTCATTCTAGAAAAATAAGGTGGGAGCCATGGCGCATAGAAAAAAGAACAGAAACGTTGGCGTAATCGGCGTGGGGCAGACCAAACACTCCAGCCACAGGGAAGACGTGAACCAGCCGGAAATGATCCACGAGGCGGTCCGTGAGGCCCTGGACGACGCGGGTCTCAAGATGGGCGACATCGATTGCCTCGTGCACGGGAACATGGAACTCTTCGAAATGGTCCATCAGCCCGACCTGTGGCATACACTCGGCACGGGTGCCTACGGGAAGAGCACCTTGCGGCTGACCACGGGTGGTACAACCGGCGCGACCCTCTTCTGTGCCGGGGACAATCTCGTGGCATCGGGTATGTATGACACGGTCATGGTGGTCGGGTTCGAGAAGCTTCAGGAGGGGCACACCACCGGCGGCATCACCAACATGGCCGATCCCCTCTGGTTCCGGAGCCTGCAGACCGGAGCTCTCACCGGAACTTGCGCGTACGACCTGATCCAGGAATTCGGGGAAGAGAGAGCCAGCAAAGTGGCCATGATCTACAGGATCATCATGGACCAGAACGCGGGCCTGAACCCGAAGGCTCACAGGGCCTTCGGCCTCGAATTCGATCAGATGGATCACCTCATCGAGACCTCGGCGAAGCTGATCGGGGAATTGAAGATCATCGACATGTGCTCCCAGTCGGACGGGGCCTGCGCGGTCATCATGACCAGCGAAGAGAAGGCGAAGAAACTGTCCGACAACCCTGTGTGGATCAGGGATCACATTACAGTACATCGGGAAGAGACCGCATCCACCTTTCTTGGTTATGATGCTGCCACGGAAACGCCATTGACCCACAAGGTTGCTGCGGAAAGGCTCTTCAAGCGAAACGGCATCGACAATCCGCTCGAATACTTCGATGTCTTCGAGATGTACGACCCCTCCTCTTGGTGGGGTGTGGACTGGCTGCGGGACTTCTTCCTTCTCGAGGGGGACGAACACCTGAAGCTGGTGGAGGACAAGGAGATCGCCATTGACGGTAAGATGCCGATCAACCCGTCCGGAGGTGTGATCGCGTCGAACCCGATCGGGGCCACAGCGCTGGTCCGGCCGGCGGAAGCGTGTCTCCAGGTGAGAGGGGATGCAGGTCCGCATCAGATTCCCACGCCCGTGAACCATGCCATTGCCTCTGGTTTCGGGGGGACCATGTGGACGGTGTTGATCATGCTCGAGAAGGAACTCGGTTGGTAGGAGGATCGAAACATGAGCGAGAAATTCGGAGTCAAGGTAGAAGACATTTTCGATACTATGGAAGAGCGATTTCGTCCCGAAGGGGCGGAAGGCGTGGATGCGAGCTTCGGATACGACATCACGGGGCGGGGAAAGTGGAAGCTCACGGTCAAGGACGGGGCCATGAGGATCGAGCAGACCGACGATCTGAGCGGCTGTGTCGCGGTGTCCAAGGCGGACCCGGACACCTTCGTGGGCGTGAACATCGGTCAGGTGGATGCGACCGGGGCCTTCACGAGCGGGAAGCTCTCCGTGGAAGGTGACATAGGTGCCCTGGGGACCACCGCCAAGATGTTCAAGCGATACTCGCCACCCAAGAAGGAGTTGACTGTCAAAGAGTACATCGTCGACATGTTCGGCACCCTGGAAGCGAGATTTCAACCGAGTGGCGCCGAGGGGCTGGACATCACCATCGGTTACGACATCGGTGGAGAGGACGGAGGCCAATGGACGGCTGCGATCAAAGATGGTCAATGCACCGTAACGGAGGAGCTCGTTTCTTCACCCAGCCTCACCATGATCGTCAAGGACAAGGACTGGGTCGAGCTCATGCTGGGCAAGGTGGACGCCATGACCCTGATGAGCACTGGGCGCGCCGGGGTCGAGGGAGACATGAACCTTGCCGTCAAGTTGCCTGAGATCTTCGCCAAGTACACTGCCCCCGGCGAGGAGGAAGAGGAGGAACAGGAACTTCTCGTCCTGAAGAAGACCATCTCCGTGAAACAGAAGTTCCCTACCGGACCGGTGATGGGGAAGTTCCTGAATGGGTTGAAGGAAAAGAAGATCCTTGCGAACAAGTGCCCGGAGTGCGGGCGAACACAGGTTCCGCCGAGGGAGATCTGCGCAGAGTGCAGAGTCCGATGCCACGGATTTGTCGAAGTGGGGCCCAAGGGCAATGTGCGTCTGCTGGATACCGCCTACTACGCGAGCCCGGACCCCCTGACAGGGGAAACCAGGGAAACCCCGTACGGGCTGATCTACGTCCTGCTCGATGGGTGCAAGGGTCAGGATGTGTTCACCCACTTCCTGCGGGATGATCAACTCGATCGAGTCGAGATGGGCTGGAACGAGAAGAAGGGCAGCATCGTGCGTCCCGTCTGGGCAGAAGAGCGGACCGGGAGCGTTGCCGACATAAAGTACTTTGAGATCGACGAATAAGGAGCTCGGTCATGAAAGAGGGATTCGACACGACAGATTGTTTTCTTGTAGATGGAAAGCTCGCGCTCCCGTACACCTATTTCGCCGGAAGGGTGGGCAGCAAGTTCCTGACGACCATTCGGGACGAAAAGAAGATCATGGGCATCAAGTGCAACCAGTGCAACAAGGTTTTCGTGCCGCCACGCCAGACCTGCGACGTCTGCATGGAGGACATCCGGGACAACTGGGTGGATGTGCAGAACACGGGGGAGGTGACGAATTTCACGGTAGTCCGTTACGATGACAAACACCTGCCCAAGAAGGCCCCGTACGTACTGGCCATGATCAAGCTCGAGGGTGCGGACACCTCCATTGTCCATGTTGTGGAAGGCATCGACGTGGACAAGGCGAAGATCGGGATGAAGGTCCAGGCCGTGTTTGCCGAGGAGACCACCAGCACCCTCATGGACATCGACCACTTTGCCCCGGCGTAAGAAGCAGGGATCAGGGGTCAGGGACCAGGTGTCAGGCCCTGACCCCACCCCAATTGACGTCCCGCCCCGACCCCGAAGAGGTCAATTCTGGCCATTGGACAACCTGCCGGACTCCAGAACGGGGTCGATAACCGCCGTTCCCGGAAACGAGGTGCCTCTCAGCTCCCGCAGGGACATTGCGAGCGAAGCGAAGCAATCCCCATGCGAACAAGCCACAGAGCTTGGGGATTGCTTCGGCCTTTCAAGAAAGGCCTCGCAATATCCTTTCTCCGGCACTACGAGGCATCGTGAGCGTCATTCCCGCGAACGCGGGAATCCAGGGGGGGATCAAGGGCGGCCGAAACAGGTATCGGGAAGCTTTGTCCGGGTCTAGGAAGCTCTCTTCGCCAAACCCAGCTTGAAGTTAGGGCAGTTGACCAGACATTCGTAACAACTGTACGAATAGCGCGCCGCAAGAGTGGCGGTAATCACCTCGAAGTTCTCGTTCACGAACTTCGAGCCTCGCAGCCACTGGGATAGAAACGCTGCCGAGAGCAGCGGATGCACCGTGCTCTGTTTCAGACACTTGTACTGAACGATTCCGCCTGAGCCGTCCAGGGCCTGAACCGGACAGGCCTCCACGCATTTGTTGCAGCCCTCTATGCATAGCGACTTCTCGAGCGGTTTGCCGGAGGGTAGCTCCGCTGTGGTCAGCAGGCCGCCCAGGCGCAGGCGATTCCCGAACTTTGCGTTTGCCAGGAGTGTATTCTTACCCATGGTCCCTATGCCGGCGCGCACGGCCGCATGCTTGAGGGACACAACGCCCCAGTACTTCCCTTCCCGCATCAGCATCGGCTGGTAGCAGCCCAGAGGAATCGACGGAAACCCCTCCCGGGTGAGCATCGAGCAAACCTCGATGGCGGCGGCATCCATCGAGGCGTAGTAGTTGTGCGCCACATTGGCGTAGAGATCGTATGCGTGTTTTTCCGCAACGTACACGGGACCCGGGATCTCCTTTCCGAAGACGATCACCCGTTTGCAGTCGGTCAGAATCTCCGAAGGTCTGCACTCTGACAATGCGCTCGGCCAATCCCGGACATCTGCTACACCCATCACGTCTATCTTTTGATCCTGCAGATAGGTCTCGATATCTTTCATCATCTCTTCGTCTCCTTCCCTGAATGTGCGGCAAGCCGTCTCTAGGCGTAGTATCCGAAATCCTTCACCGCGTCAATCATCGCTTTCACGCTCTTATTGCCGGCGGACGCTGCAGGGGATAGCGTTGAAGACAGGCATACCGCAGAGCTCATCGAGGTTCTCGTCACCTGTGAGCAGATTAGCGCAGGTTCCTTGCTCCTCGGGGGTCGACTGGGTTTCCGGGTGAAAGAGCTTTCGGCCCCATCCATGCGTCAGGGAGACCACTCCCTGTCGTATGTCGTCCGTTACCAGGGCCTTGACGGTTGCCCTCCCGCTCTCGGTGGTCACTTCCACGTTGTCCCCATCCGTGATCGACAGAGATGCAGCATCCGCGGTGTTCATTCGGAGGGCATTGGAGGTCTGTTTTTTCGTGAGGCTCTTCACCCCGCGCAACTGGGTGTTCTTCGTGTGTGGCGAGCGTTCCCCAGTGATCAGGAGGAGGGGAGACCGGTCGGAAAAGTCCCCCGGTGGTTCGACCCGGTTGAGTGCCTCCAGGAAATCAGTAGGTGCAACCTCGATCTTCTTCGAAGGCGTTGCGATCCTTTTCAGGGCGGCCCCAGACTGAATGTCACCTGCCTTGACCCCGTGCGGGTTCTTCATCAGCTTACCGAACTTGACTTTGCCCATGGCGCCCAGCAACAGCGTGTAGTAGTTCTTCGGATCAAACGCGTAACGGTCGGGTGTGCCAAGCATCTTGCCGAGAAGCTCTCCAGCCCGAAACATCAGCTCCATGGGCCACTGGTTCAAGACGGGAACACCCATATGTCTCGACAGATCCCGGAAGATCTCCCATTCCGGCTTGACCTCATCGGGAGGGTCTACCACCTTGTGCTTCCACTGGGCGAAGGGGTAGGGGAAATGGTCCGGGAAGATGATGAAGAGGTCGTCCTTTTCAAGGAAGTTGGTGGCGGGCAGGACGAAATCCGCCTTCTGCGCGGTTTCGTTCATATAGATGTCTACGCTCACCAGGAGGTCCAGTCTCTCGGCAGCCTCCTCGAACCGGGTCGAATTCGGAAAGAGCAGGGCGGGGTCACCTGCGTCCACGATCAATGCGCGGACTCGATCCGGCGAATCCTGCAGAATCGCCCGCGAGAGCTCTGAGGCGGGATGGGAGTTGGTGAGATAAGGAAAGCCGCCGATGTGGGACTTCCTCCTCTTGAAGCCCGCAGCAACCAGGGAGAGTAGGTTCATATCGAGAATTCCCGGATTGAACAGAAGGCCTCCTGGTTTGTCCACATTTCCTGTGACCGAGTTCAGCGCCTCGACGAGCCAGTAGGTGAGGGTGCAGTTCGTGGAAACGTTGATCCCGAGCTTGCAGACGGCACTTGCAGACCGGGCCGTTGCGAATTCTTCGGCAACCCGGGTGATCGTCTCGGCCGGGACGCGACAGATGCGGGCGGCCTCCTCGGGTGAGACTTCCGGCAGTTGCTGAAGGCCGTTGGTGCCCACGCAATGTTTGTCCAGGAAATCCTTGTCCTCCAGACCCTTGCGGAAGATGTGCGTATGGAGCGCGCGGAGCATGAAGAGGTCGGTACCGGGCAGGATGTCGACATGGATGTCCGCCAGCTGGGCTGTCTCGGTCTTCCTCGGGTCCACCACGATGAGCTTTGCGCCCCTGTTCTTGAGGCCCTTGAGGGAAGCGACGATCCCGGGGTGGTCCAGTGACACCATTGGATTGCTTCCGAAGATGAGCAAGCAGTCCGTATGATCCAGATCGGGCTGGGTGACATGGAATTGCTTGCCGTACATCTTCTGCATGACGAGATACCGGTTCGTGAATTCCAGGGTGAGCACGTTGTAGATCCGGTCCGACCCGAGGGCACGGAGAAAGCCGTCGGCCAGCATGTAGTTCACCGATGAGGTGGCATTGCCTCCGCCGTAGTACAGGGCGACCGAGTTCTTTCCGTGCTTCCTGATGATCTCTCGCAGCCGTTGAGAGATCTTCTGGTAGGCTTCGGGCCAGGTGATGCGATTCCAGGTGTGACCGGTCCGTTCGTAGGGATGACGAAGTCGCAGGGGGTCGGTGACCATCTCGTGACTGGCCAGGCCCTTGGTGCAGAGGAATCCCCGGGTCAGGGGATGATCCTTGTCCCCCCTCAAGGCTACGATCTTGTTGTCCTCCACCTCCACTTCCATTCCGCAGGCCGCCAGGCATATGTCGCAATGGGTGTACTTCCTCGCCATTTGTTCTTCTCCTATGTTTCTCTCGGTTGTGGTATATGGAGTCCCTCGGGCAGTTCCAGCAGAAAGGCATACGGGTCGTCCTGTTCGAACCCGTAGAGCATGTGCAAGTACTCGTGAATCAGATCCTGCACTTCCAGGCCCAGCCATCTGTCCGGCAGGAGCTCCTCGGGAAGGCAAGGGTCGCGGGCGATGAGTTCAGCGATTTCTGTGTTTACGACAAACATCTCTAGAAAGGCTTCCCGCGCGTCGGGGGGCGAGCCTTCTTCGATCCGGGTGCGCATCCTTTCGATTCTCCGCTTCAGCCGGGTGCGCATGGATGCGTACCTGCGATTCAACTCCGACAGGGGCCATATCCGGGAAACGGCCGATGCTACGGGCTCACCCCCAAGCTTTACGTCCCTGGAGACGCAGACCATGACCTTTCCTGCAACGCGAAGAGAATCGGCAAGTCCGTTGACCGATTCGGTCGAGTCACCCGGGGCGATCCAGACCCCTCCTGCCAGCTGTCCGAAGCCGATCTCCCTCAAACGTGTCCGCAGTTCATCCCGGCGGTTGCGTATCCTCTCAGGGATTCCGAAGCTCACGAGGGTCCATGTGCCGTCCCAGGTGTTCTTCGCCTCCACGATGTCGTGAATCCGCATGAATTTCGCCACCACCTCGGAGGCCATGGCCTTTCCCTTTGGCGAGAGGGCATACCGGGCGGCCTTCCTTGGAGACGGCTCACGAACGAGGAGGCCTGACCGGGCCAGCCGGTTGACAGAGGCCCTGACGGACTGGGGAGACTTCCCCAGTTGTGTGCCCAGGTCGACCGCGTCCTTCAGGGAAAAGCGCCTCGCCTGGGCCGCCAGAAAGAGTACGAATCTCTGGGTGGTCTGCATCTGTGTCCTCTTCCTACATTATCGGAAATCTCACGACCGTAAACAAAGTGTATTATATGAGAAAGGTCCTGTCAAGCTCCTTTTCGGGGGCTCCATGGGCGCTCTGTTTTGTCAAAAAGGTCTGTATGGTATAGGATTTTGCCTGGATCCCTCCGGGTCATCCCCTCATTTACAGGTTGTTCTGCAGCGAATTTTTCCTCAATGGAAGTGAAGGAGGCTCAAGAAATGATCAAGACGAAGATCACGGAAATGCTGGGCGTGAAATACCCGATCGTAGGCGGTTGCATGATGTGGATCACGACACCGGAGTTTGTTGCAGCCATCTCCAATGCGGGCGGGTTGGGGATCTTGGCCTCTGCGATCTACAAGACCAAGGATGAATTTGCAGAAGCGATCGATCGCGTGGAAGAACTGACGGACAAGCCGTATGCGGTGAACATCAATCTCTTTCCGGCGCTCGCCCCTGTCGATAACAAGGAGTACGTCGAGGTCCTGGTCGACAAGGGTGTCAAGATCGTGGAGACCTCGGGCCACTCGGCCCCCGCGGACCTTTGCGGTCGTTTCAAGGAAGCCGGGATGATCTGGATCCACAAGTGCGTGGGCGTTCGTTATGCGCTGAAGGTCCAGGAGATGGGTGCGGACATCGTAACGGTGGTTGGATACGAAAACGGCGGCGCAACGGGCAGGCTGGACATCGGAACGCTCGTGCTCGTTCCCCGGGTGGTTGAAGCCGTGGATCTTCCGGTGATCGGGGGCGGTGGCATATCAGACGGCCACGGAATGCTTGCCGTGCTTGCGCTGGGCGCCGAGGGGGTGATCATAGGCACTCGGATCCTGGCGACGCAGGAAGCCCCTATCCACGAGGATCTGAAACAGGCGCTGGTCAATGCCTCCGAGCTGGACACCATGCTGATCATGCGCTCTGTTCACGCGACGCACCGCGTGTGGACCAATGCTGCGGCCCAGAAATGCGCGGAGTTGGAGGCGCAAAGCGCGGATCCGGCAGAGATCTTCAACGTCGTGGCAGGCAAGAACACGAAGAAGATGTACGACGAAGGGGACCTCGACGCGGGTGTCCTGTCGTGCGGACAGGGAGTCGGCCTGATGCACGACATTCCTACCATGGAGCAACTCTTCGACCGGATGATGGGGGAAGCCGAAGGCGTGGTGAACCGCTTCGCAACGGCGTGAGGGGGGATCAACCTGCTCCATCCATGATCTTCTTCAGCTCCAGGGCCCGCTTCAGGCCCCTGTCCCGGATCACCTTGAGGGTGAGTCGCCTCTGATTCATCCTGCTGTAGCAGGTGCCGTATTTCTTGAGGAGTTTCATATCGACCCTGCATCCGATTCCGGGTTCCGTGAACGGCGGGAGCAGGTTGTTCTCATCGAGCATGACCGGCTCGACAACCCCGTCGCGATACTCCTGCGTGAACGCGGGCGCCTCATAGACGTATTCCACGGGCAGTCGTTTGTCCCCTGACACGAGCTTCATGTTCCAGTTGATGAAGATGGAGATGCCGTTCCCCCACATGTGAGGCGTGAAGATCTTGTCCCGCTTCTTGCATTCTTCTACGATCTTGAGGGTCTGGTACACACCGCCGCTGAAACAGGCGTCCGGCTGGTACACATCGAAGCAATCGTGCTCGAACATGACCTTCACGTCGTCCCAGCTGTTGTTGATTTCTCCTCCGGCGATCTTCACGTTCGCCTCTTTCCTGAGGGCCGCGTTTCCTTCGTAGTCCAGCGGGTGCAGAGGCTCCTCGAGCCATTCGATCCCGTTGTCGGCACACGCCTTTGCGAACTCCTTGGCCCGATCGAGATCCCAGACGGGGTTCTCCTTGACCAGGGAAAGGCGCCATCCCTGGTTCGCGTCGCAGGCGATCATGATGTCATCGCCCACCCCTTTCCGAACGCCTTCTATGAGCTTCACGTCATCCTCGAGCTCGAGGTTCTTTGTTCGAAGCTTGAAGGCATTGTGGCCCTGTTCGATGAGGGGCATCATCTTGTCCACCCGCTGCGATGCCTCGAGGTTCTCACCGGTGGATATGTAGACGGGAAGGGCTGCAGGCTTGCCGCCCAGCATTTCGTACAAGGGCTTTCCGGCCTTCTTCGCCAAAATGTCGTAAATGGCGGCATCAACCCACATGTTCCGGAAACCCATGTAGTGCAGCTGTCGAAGCGCTTCCTGGGTTCCCTCCAGGTCCTCAGGGTCCCTGTCAATCAGAAACGGGGCAAGCACATCGCCCAGGCCTTTGCGTTCCCAGTCGATCGCCGTGGCGGCCGAGAATCCCTCGATTCCCTCGTCCGTGAAGACCCGTAAGACGTCAAAGACGTGATGGGTCATCGCATACCCGGGTATCCAGGCTATGAAGAACAGGTCCTTGAAGGGAACGGCAACATGGTACAGCTCGAATCCGGTGATTCTCATAGAGCCTCCTCGATCAACCCTCTCTGATTCTCCTCCAATTCAGCTTCCCAATCGAGCATCATCTTTCCCAGTCTCTCCGTGATTTCAGGATACCGGTTGGCCACGTCGTATGCCTCGCCGGGATCATTCTCCAGGTTGAAGAGCATGGGCAGATCGATTCGGGTGTGCTCGTCCAGCTTCCCGAGCTTCTTGTTGAGCGGCATGGGCCAGGTGTAATGGCTGATGTCTCTCACGTATTTCCATTTTCCGGACCTCAAGGATTCCAACTCGCCGTTGTGGTAGAAGAGGAACATCTCATGGGGGGATTCGGAACCAGGTGTCGTCATCAGTCCGGTGATGTCACGGCCGTCTATGATACGGTCGGTCGGCAAGGACAGCCCGGCGATGCTCAGGCAGGCGGGAAAGAGGTCGATGTTCATGGCCGGTTCATCGCAGACCGTGCCGGGAGCGATTCGGCCGGGCCACCGGGCAACAAAGGGTACGCGCTGGCCCCCCTCCCAGCTCTGGCCCTTCCTGCCTCTCAGGCCGCCCGGACTGCCCTGGTACCAGGGTCCGTTGTCGCTGGTGAACATCACGATGGTGTTCTGCTCGAGCCCGAGTTTCTTGAGAGTGCCGAGGATCTGACCCACACTCCAGTCGATTTCCTCCACCGTGTCGCCGAAGATGCCGCCTTCGGACTTGTTCTGGAACGGCTCGGATGCGAAAAGGGGCCGGTGAGGAAAGGTGTGGGCGAAATAGAGGAAGAAGGGCTCGCCCCGGGACGACTCGACGAACTTGACGGCCTCTTCCGTGTAGAGGCGGGTCAGTTTGCTCTGGTCCTCAACATGGGCCTCCAGCTCATCTTCATTCCTGTATAGAGGGAAGGGGATCATATCGTTGCTGTGGGGCACGCCGAAGTAGAAATCGAATCCGTGGCGGAGCGGATTGTGGTCAGGGTTGGATGCGTAGTCTCCCAGGTGCCATTTCCCGACCATCCCGGTCCGGTAGTCTGCAACCTTGAGTGCTTCCGCAATGGTGATCTCGGCTTTGGGCAGACCGGATGGGCCCTTCTCCGTGGCAATATCCAGGGAGCCGAGCCTAACCATGAATTTCCCCACGGAGTTCATCAGGGTCTTCTTGAGAGTGGTGTTCTCCGGGAACAGTGGGAAGCAGAAGTTCATCCGGGTGGGGTATCGTCCGGTGAGAAGACCGGCCCGGGAGGGCGTGCAAACCGAATCCGCGGAATAGAAATGTGTGAACCGAACCCCCTCCTCGGCCAGGGTGTCCAGGTGCGTCGTGCGGATGGACTTGCTGCCGTAGCATCCCAGGTCCCCGTATCCCAGATCGTCCGCATTGATGATGATGATGTTGGGTGGAGCCGTGGGGGGCTCCGTAGCCCTTCGAACCGTATTCTCCATGCCTCGCGTGTCGGGTGCCGGATCGCATGAAAGTGCACACCAGAGGAGGAGGAATACGATGAAAACTCCCATACGCTGCCGTTGAACTCCAGTTCGTATCCACACGTCTACATTGCTCCTGTACAGCGTGATTCAGTCAGGATGATTCCGATCATGTCTACGATGTGTTTCCCGACCTTTCAGGCTCTCGAGCCGGGGTAGATGCAGAGCATCCAGATGTGTGATGACGATCGATTGCCTACGGTGCCGCCGTCTACGTTAATCGCTCGTCTGCGACCTTGGTTGACAGTTTCGGACCGAGGAAGGCGGCGATCCCCTGAGTCAGGGGACGTACCAGATCGGGGATGACCAGGCACGCTCCTGTATGGTCTTCTTCAAATCGGCTCTCGGCTCCACGCCGGCGCGAATCGCGTCCCAGGTGGACCAGCGACACGTCGGGTTCTCGAGCACACGGACATAGTAGAAGGCCCGTAGGTCGGGATCGAAATCCGGATCGGTCCACAGGGTTTTGATCTGAGCATCGCCCACGTCCGCGGTGATCGAGCAGTCTTCCAGATTCACCCTTGCACCATTGTCGGGGCAGCGATGGGTGGTCGGATCCACCTCGAGACTGTCGGAACATGCCACGTCGTAGACTTTCTCCATCGGGGTTCCGTCCTCTACCCAGCCCTTGATGATCTGTACTCGCTGCAAGGCGGCGCTCAGGGAGTCTCGTTCCGCCCAGACCAGGAACGAAGGGGAAGTGCCGTTGCGAGACGGCAGATCGCTTCCCATGGTCACCCCCTTTTCATAGGCTTGTGCCACCATGTTTCCGCTATCGAGGATGCCGTCACCGAGATCGAAACCGGCGAAGAAGCGGACCCGGATTCGGGGACCGGAGGTAGCGAAGGTCTCCTTTCTGCGAAAGGAGCTGTAGATGGAGTCCCGGGTATTTTCCTCGGCCCATGCACCCGTTAGACCCGAAGTGCCGAATGTTCTTGTGGCAAAAGTAACATATTCCCTTCCGCCCACGTCCGCCACCAGGGCGTCACCGGCGACCCTGCGAGTCATCCAGGCCTGCATTTTCGGCAGAGGCACCGCGCCACGCAGAACAGGATCCCCATCCATGAGGCCGACCTTCCCGAAATAGTCCGATTCATCATCCGGAGTGGCACCGGTGTGGGTATCGCTCGCGCCGATGAAACCGAATTTGTATGGATTCCCGCCTTCCTTCGCACTCATGGCGAGGCCGAGCTGAAGGGCCTCGCGAACGTAGCTTCCTCGAGGCTCGCTGGGAAGATCCGTCCCCACCCGATAGGGCATGATCTCAAAGTCTGCCCACTCGTCGTTGGGTGACAGGGCCGGATGTGTATCGGATGCGCCTTTGATCTGCGTCAACTCCACCAGGGGTTCGTTGCGCATTCTCTGCTCCGCGTAGGACGCATCCATCGCATTGCCGGCCCAATCGGTTCGTTTGAACATCTGTCCGTTGGAACCGTTGGAATTGTGTGGGATCGCAAGGCTCTCGATCCCTTGATCCCGCAGATCATCCATCCAATCCCAGAGCCCCTCCGGGTTTTGTGAGTGGAAGCGGGAAAAGGGGATGGCAGGTGCTTTGTTTCCCCCCTTGAAGACCACGTTCCGGTGCAGGTTGCCCAGATCATCGCTGGATGTCGTGTATTCGTAGGCAAGGAAGGTTGTGAATCTACCGGGATCATTGTGTTCTTCGGCCGCCCGGATGATATCCAACCAGGCGGAACGGGTAACGTCCTCTGCCACCTGCTTGTCGATGGTGCCATCCTGAATCCCTTTGACGGTCTTCGGAAAGAAGCCGGTGAAGGCCTCGAACCTTTCCCCCAGGTTGCGTCCGAGGAGAAGCCCCTGAATGCTTCGCGGAAGATGCCAGAACAGGGAGTTGACGGGCGCGTTCAGGTCGTGGAGCGGCTCGTAGATTTCGACCTTCGAGATCTCAGAGGAAGTGTCTGCCGCTGCCGGCACAACGCCGAGGAACTCGGCGTGATCCGTCACAGCATAGAAATCGAGAGGGACTCGCAACTGAACGTCGAATCCGGCAGGGTGCCGTATGGCATCGCCTTTGGCATAGCGATAGGCGTCGTAGGGGGTCGCCACGGTGCCGAAGACAAAGGCATCGAAGGAGTACGCTGTGTGGACGTGCAGATCGCCGAAGTAGGCGTTTCGTAATGGATTGGCTTCCGGTCGGATGGCAACCGTCTCATTCCCCATGGTCAGTATGGAGTTCGGAATTTCCGTGGGCACGAAATCGGTTTCCGATTCCGGCATGGCCGGCGTGTGTCCGGCAGGGTATTGGGCATGGCTGAAGCACAGAAATCCGGTCAGAATGCCGGCAATGACGAGTCCAGAGATTGCTTTCTTCATGAGTCTCCCCCTCCTCCGATTGTGGTCTGAGATTCGCCGTCCGGTCCGCCTATGGGTGGTATTGCGATGATCCGTCCATCGTATTGCCGCCTTCCACTCTCATATCCATCCGTTCCATGGCTCCAGCACAGTGAGCTGCATGAGGAGCGCTACTCGGGAAAGCCCAGCGGGCCCGCACCCGGGGCTGCCTGTACCGGATAGACTTCGGGTGTGATGGTTGTTTCAGCCTGATACCGCGTTCGGACAAATTCTGCAAATACCTCCGCGGAGCGGGCCTCTACAAATGCGACCATGCAGCCTCCGAAACCGGCACCCGCCTGGCGAGCACCGACTGTGCCGGGTGCTTCCAGAATGGCCTGTATCATGGGCTCGGTGGCAGGTGAAATGATTTCGTACAGGTCGCGGGCACCCAAATAGGAGCCCTCGGTGAGTGCTCGGATGGCAGTTCTGTCGTCGGCGGACAAGGCCTCGCCGAGATCCAGAACGCGCTGGTTCTCCTCGATGATGAAGCGGCAGCGTTTGGCCACAACAGCCGGCAGTGCGGCCTCGTGTTCCCGAAGCTGTGCGAGGCTCAGGTCTCGAAGATGGGTTGCGGCAGGGTAGAATTCGGCGAGGCGCTGCACGCCTTCTTCGCACTGCGCCCGGCGTTCACCGTATTCCGATCCTGTGAGCTCTCGCTCGATCCGCGTGTCGCAGATCACGACCTTCAAACCCTCCGGAATGGATGCCGTCCGGTGGGTCAGCTCCCGGCAATCCAGCAAGAGAGAATGCCCGGCTTGACCCAGAGCGGAACTGTACTGGTCCAGTACGCCGCAGTTCATTCCCACGAATTCATTTTCGGCCCGTTGGCAGAGCCTGGCCAGACGCACCGGATCGATGTGCCAGGTGTCCGCAAGCATTTTCAGGAGGGTGGCGGTTACCACCTCGAGGCCTGCAGAGGAGCTCAGGCCGCTTCCAAAGGGAATGGTGCTGTGGACCAGGCCGTCGAAACCGTGCAGTGTGAACCCCTCGTCCTGAAACACGGTGGCCACGCCTCGAACGTAGTTGGTCCAGGGGGAGATTTCGTCGCGACGTATGTCATCCAGGTTGAACTCTCCTCCCCCTTCCACATTGAGGGAGAAAATCGCCACCTTCCGGTCCTTTCGTGGTCGGGCTGCAAGCCAGGTGTTCCGGTCGATGGCCATGGTCATCACATAGCCTTCGTTGTAGTCCGTGTGGTTGCCCATGAGGTCCACACGGCCCGGCGCCTGGGCCCACAGTGTGGGGGCGTGCCCGAACCTCTGCCGGAATTCTTCTTCGACCAGGGCTCTACGTTCCGCCGGGTTCATCCTGTGTCTCTCAATTCCTTACAGGCGGCCATGAAGGCCTCCACGTTTCCCACCGGGACGTCGGCCATCATCCGGTGAGACGGCGCCATCAGCAGCCCAGTGCCCTCCGGGGCCAGGGCGCTCGTAGCGTCCTTTACCGCGGTGCGGACCTCTTCCGCCTTGCCCAGGCTCATGGCCGACTGGGTCGATACGCCGCCGTAGTAGGCCAGGTTGTTTCCGAATGTCTTTCGCAGCCAGGCATGATCCGTGACCTCGGGCTGGACCGGGTTGAACACGGTCAAGCCTATCTCGACCAGGTCGGGCATGATCTCGGCAATGTCACCGTCCGAGTGCATCATGACCGGCAGACCGGCCTCGCGAAAGGGAGCGAACATGCGGGCCAGCCGGGGTTTGATCATCTGACGCCAGAGTCTTGGGGAAAAGAGCATATTCTTTTGGGCCCCGTAGTCATCGCCGAAATACCCCCCGTCCACTCCGAGCTCGAGGAAACGCCGGATCAGAACCAGCTGGATCTCCACGATCCGGTCGAGCAGGGCCTCTACGAAGTCCGGATCCGTGACGAAATCCATGTTGAGTGCTTCGAATCCCCTGAGCGACCAGGCTCGCTCGTACAAACAGAACCCGAAGTTGGGTGTTATGAAATGCCTGCCAGCGTCCGCCTCGATCGTGCGAGCCGCGTTCGTGAGCAGATCCGGGTCCAGTGGGTCAGGCCAGGCCAGGCGGTCGAGCTCCTTGGTTGCGGCCAAGGGAGCGTCGGCCGGCCAGTAGCCTTCGATCTGCGTGTCCCAGCCCACGCCCCACCAGTCGTACTTCGCCTTGCCGTCCTTACTAAAATAGGGTGCATGGTTCAGATCGACCCGGACCATGTGGTTGCCCAGCCGATCCTGCAGACCCTCGGGCGATACACCGAAGTGATTGCAGAGAATCTCGCCCATTTCGGCCGTGTAGTTGATCTGGGTGGGGATGCGATCGACAGGCTCGTGGGTGAGCGCCCGTTGCAGGCGGTCTTTGCGAGTCATGGACATAGGAGGAGGAACCCCCGAAAGATGGATAATGGCGCATCAGGTTATCATGGACCGAGGAAGTTGAGAAGTACCCATTCGGTCCGAGGGCGGTTGAATGGAAGTGTGGATGAGGGAATGCTGGGCAGGGTTTTGCGAATGTGGTATAAGCACCCGCTAGACAACCGGTAAGCAGCGAGGTGTGAACCAGGGGGGCAAATGATGATGGAAGCTTTCGGCCTTCGGGTCGAGTACAAGAAGAACCCGATCGGGATCGATGTCGCCCTGCCTCGCTTCTGCTGGAAGATCCGCTCGGACAGAAGAGAGACCATGCAGACGGGGTACCGAGTACAGGTATCGCCGGCCCGGGATGGTTTCGAGAATGTGGTCTGGGATTCGGGCCTGCAGGAATCGGATCAGTCGATCCACATCGTGTATGAGGGTTCCGAACTCGGTTCGAGGCAGCGCTACGAGTGGCGGGTCAAGGTCTGGGACAATCACGGTCGGGAATCGGACTGGAGCGGGCCCGCCTGGTTCGAGATGGGATTGCTCGCCCCGGCCGACTGGAAAGCGGAGATGGTTCGGCCGGATCTCGAGGAGGATCCCGAGCGGAGTAATCCGTGCCCCATGTTGAGGAAGGAATTCGAGCTGACCGGCGAGATCGAGTCAGCGCGACTCTACATTGCGGCCCGTGGGCTGTACGAGGCCTGGATCAACGGGCGGCGCGTGGGCGAGGACCTCTTCACGCCCGGGTGGACGACATATGAGAAGTGCCTTCAATACCAGACCTATGACGTGACGGATCCGTTGTCGTCCGGAACGAATGCGATCGGGGTCCTGCTTTCGGATGGATGGTTCAGGGGGCATCTCTCTCCCATGAACCTGAGAAACATGTACGGTGAGAAGCTCGGACTGCTTGCTCAACTGGAGGTTCGATACAAGGACGGGACCGGACAGACACTTGTCAGCGACAACGCCTGGCGTGCGGACACCGGGCCGATACGGGAAGCCGATTTCTTCAACGGTGAAGTGTATGACGCGAGAATGGAGAGACCGGGGTGGAACCATCCCGGTTTCGACGACTCGGGCTGGCATGGCGTCATCCCTGTCGATTTCGATCTGAAGACCCTCGCCGCACCGGTCGGCGTACCGGTGAGAAAGATGGAAGAGATCCGACCGGGGGCCATCCTTGAGACGCCTGCGGGCGAGACGGTGGTGGACTTCGGACAGAACCTGTCCGGATGGGCCCGACTTACCGCAGCAGGGCCGCCGGGAACCGCCATCACGATGAGATACGGCGAGGTGCTCGACCGGGAGGGGAACTTCTACAACAAGAACCTCAGGCATGCAAAATCCCGGGATGTCTTTCTCCTCAAGGGGGAAGAAGAGGAGACGTATGAGCCACGCTTCACCTTCCATGGTTTCCGGTACGTGAAGGTCGAGAACTACCCGGGCCGACTGGAGCCGGAGCACATCACTGCAGTCGCTGTCTATTCGGACTGTGAGATCACTGCCGATTTCGACTCATCCAACCCACTCCTCAACCGTCTCTTTTCGAACATCGTCTGGTCTCAGAAGGGAAACTTCGTCGACCTGCCGACCGATTGCCCGCAGCGCGACGAGAGAATGGGTTGGACAGGGGATATCCTGGTGTATGGCCCCACGGCTTGTCACGTCATGATGAGCGGTGCCTTCCTGACCCGCTGGCTCCGCGATCTGAAGAACGACCAGAGGGAAGACGGACTCGTTCCCTTTATCGTGCCGGATCCGTTTTCCGACCTGAAGGTGATGAGAAGGAAACTCATCCGGCGCATGAGAGAAGAGAAGCTGTCCCTGGTCACCTTCGTGGACCTGAGCTTTGCTTTTCATTTCGTTAGGGAAGCCGCCGGGTGGATCGATGCGGCAATCTTCGCACCCTGGACGCTCTATCTCTACTACGGTGACACACGAATACTGGAAACGCACTATGAGAGCATGAAGGCGCTCTTTTCGTTCCGTGAACATCGGGCAAAGCACTTGGGAAGCCTGCTGTACGTGAATCCCCTGAAGTGGTTCCAACCGAAGACTTGGAAGCATATCACCCGGTTCCTGACCACGAGCTGGCATTTCGGGGACTGGCTGGCTCCCGGGGATGGAATGAACCGGTCGATCGTGAAGTCAAAGCTCTATTTGCCCACCGTCTTCTTCGCTTTCGATGCACTGCTCCTCTCGCGGATCGCGGAAATACTCGGAAAGGGTGACGATGCCGCCCTCTACAGAAGACGATACGAGGAGATCAAGGAGGCGTATCAGCATTTCCGGGTGAAGAAGAGTGGGAGACTCTGGCCTGATCGTCAGACTCATTATGTGCTCGCCCTTCTTGCAGGTCTGATGCCCGAGGAGGCTCGAGGAGATGCGGTGGAGAACCTGGTAAGGCTGGTCCGTGGGGCTGAGAATCGCATCGATACCGGTTTTCTGGGTACGCCCTTTCTCTGTCACATCCTGGCTGAAAACGGGCACCCCGACGTTGCCTATGACCTGTTGCTGCAGACCGAGGCCCCATCATGGCTGTATCAGGTGACGAAAGGCGCGACCACGATATGGGAGCATTGGGACGCGATCCGCGAAGACGGCTCGTTCCACTCGGAGCGAATGCTTTCCTTCAATCACTATGCCTACGGGGCGATCGGGCTGTTCCTGCTGGAGAAGATTGCCGGAGTGGGCGTGGACGAGAAGAAGCCCGGATACAAGCACGTTCTGATCCGTCCCATGCCCGGTGGCGACTTGAAGAACGCGCGGGCTTCCTATGACTCGATCCACGGCCGGATTCTGTCGGAGTGGGAGATTTCGAGCCGTTCTTTCGTCCTGCGAGTAGAGATTCCTGCGAACGTGAGAGCGACGGTTGTCTTTCCCGGGTCGTATGCGAGGGAGGTCACCGAGAATGGGACTGTCGTGCCCTTGCGGGATGGAGCAACCGAGGTCGGGTCGGGCAGCTATGTGTTTGAGTGCAAGGCGTGACAGAGGGCGCGTGAGTCGAGATGTCTATGCTCGAGGCGGCTTCTTCCGGTTGGCCCGGAAAAGAAAAGGCCGGAGCGCCGATTCCGAGAACCGGCATCCCGGCCTTTCAGGTGGTTCCAATCATTCGGGTGCTCGGACACGGATCAGGGGCACGTACCGCCACAGTCGCTGGCATCACCCGCCGTGTAGGCAACGGTCACGAATTTCGTTTCGGCGTTCTTCAGGCAAACCGTCTTCGAATCGGCCGGAATGGTCGTCTCCCCGCAGAGGATCTGGAGATACTCTCCGCCCTTCGCTGAGGCCTGCGCCAGCATGGTGAGGAGCTGGGCTTGCGTGTACCCGCACTGAGACGACGGGCTCGTGTCATCCACATCGATGACATCGCCCACGTAGTTGATGTTCTGGATCGTGGTCCCCTTCAGGAAGCATCCACCGACATAGACGTCCACGTCGAGGGAGCCGGAAATCTGTCCCACCGCACAGGGAGAGCCGACGTAGGGCGCATTG
Organism: bacterium; assembly: GCA_028277985.1. Taxonomy (GTDB): domain Bacteria; phylum Desulfobacterota; class DSWW01; order DSWW01; family DSWW01; genus S015-6. Next base: position 66,432 of record JANQFG010000069.1, read on the forward strand.
TCCGGGTTGAGCTGGATGCACGCGCCTCCTGAATTCGTGTCGCTGGAGGCGACCTTGTAACGGGTGGTCGCGAAATTGTTCGTGGTGTAGACCTGGCACGTATCCATGTTCGGTGCAGGCCCGAGGGTAGGATGAATCCCGAAGTAGGAAAAGGCATCCATACCGGTTGGGTCCTGTGCGCATTCCAGGCACTGGGTGAGGGGTCCGCCCGGGCAGCAGTCACCGGCGCCCGCGCAGGAACCGGAGGAGCAGTCGGCGTCCGAGGTGCACAGCCCCCCCTCGGAACAGATACAAGGGGCGCCTGCAGCGGCCCCGCCGCCCAAGTCCAGGCATGAATGGGTGAGGGAATCGTCATACTCGAGGGCCGAGAAGCTGTAGGACCCCTCGGACGGAGTCGCGCCTGTCTCGCAGTTCTGGTCCGCAGAGAAGTTGCAGTTGTCAGGCCCGGTGCTTCCGGGGAGAACCAGGAAGGTGCCGGGAGAGACTTCCTGCGGTTCGGCGCCCGCAATGCTTGAATCCATCAGGAGTGTCCACTCGAGCTCAACGGCGCTCGCGGTTCCGATTCCGAAGATGATCATGCCGGCCACACAGAATAGGCCTATGAGTTCTCTTCTCATTCGTACTTCCCCCCTTTTGAGGTTGCTCTTTTTGAGTTTCGTGACATAGACGTTGGGTGGACCATCGGATTCGGGAGCTATCACCTCCTTTCCGTCACTGCGTGCTCAGATGCTTCTGTCAACGGGTCGAGCCGGTCGGATGGAGATCGACTCGAATGGGGGCGCGGAATGGGAGACGCAATCGTTCTCCCAGAACAAACGACTTGTCTTACAGAAAAGCAATGCTCTATTTCTATTAAACGTAACATACGTGTTAAATAGATGCAAGAAGAATCCGGGAGGAAATTCGGGAAGGGGGATGCGTGGATAACGGGCTGATGTATGCCAGAATAGCTCTTTTGTCGATCCAATATCCGGTCGATCCGTGCCCTGCGGGGAAAGATGTAACACCAATGTAAGTATGATCGTTTACGTGTTACGTTTTTCCTTGATTCATGTCGGTGGCTGGGGTAACGTTCCAGCGAAATTCTCTGAAGGCACCCGTGTAGAAGGAGGGATGGCTATCTTTGACGCGTCTTGCCGTGCGAAGGCCCTCGGAAGGGATTTTAACCGGGTTCTCATCCTGATCCTTGCGGCCGCATTGCTGTCAATGCTCCTTTGGGGTTGTTCGAGCGATGACACCGGGCCGGAGTCCGAGTCGCCTGCCTGCGATTCGGTCGGGTTCTGCGGATGTAGCGCCGAGGCCGTCGAGATTCTCATCTCGGATCTTCTCGCCGAAATGACCCTTTCGGAAAAGATCGAGCAGATGCACGGCATCGGCTTCGTGCCCGTGGACGGCCTGTGGCATACCGGGGAGAACGAGCGGCTCGGGATTCCGGGGTTTCGGATGGTGGATGGTCCGAGGGGCGTGGGCATCCTTGCGGGTACAGCAACCGCCTTCCCTGTGGGGATGGCCAGGGGTGCGACCTGGGATCGGGAACTGGAGAAACGGATCGGTGAGGCCATGGGAAAGGAGGTGCGCGGAAAAGGCGGCAGTGTCCTGCTCGCGCCCACGATCAATATTCTCAGTCACCCTCGCTGGGGACGTGCACAGGAGACATACGGAGAAGACCCACACCACCTTGGCAAGATGGGGGTATCGTTCATCCAGGGTGTGCAACAACATGTCATCGCCAGCGCAAAACACTTTGCCCTGAACAACATCGAGAACACACGGTATTGGGTAAACGTTGTCGCGGACGAGAGGACCTTGCGGGAGATCTATCTGCCCCATTTCCGGATGGCTGTGCAGGAGGGACACGTCGGGTCCGTGATGTCGGCGTACAACAAGGTGGACGGGCACTACTGTTCCGGGAACTCGGAGCTGCTGGGGCGGATCCTGAAGGACGATTGGGGGTTCGAGGGGTTCGTTGAGTCGGACTGGTTTGTGGGTACCTGGAGTACCGTGGGTTCGGCATTGGCCGGTCTGGATATCGAGATGCCAGCACCGGTCTTCTACGGGAACCGCCTTGCCGGCGCAGTGGGAACGGGGGAGGTGCCTGTCGAAACGATCGATGGAGCCGTGCGAAGGATTCTGCGCGTGAAGTACTGCTTCGACCTGGACACCGATCCACCCGAGCCGAACCCGGAAGAGGTCGCCACGGAGGAGCACGCGGCGCTTGCCCTCGAGGCGGCTCGAAAGGCGATCGTCCTGTTGAAGAACGATGGGATTCTGCCCCTGGATCGGGAAGCGATCGATTCCGTGGTTGTGGTTGGAGAACTTGCAGACACGCCGAACCACGGGGATCAAGGAAGCAGCAGAGTGGCCCCGCCTTACGTGGTTACGCCCCTTCAGGGCATTCTGGACAGGGCAGGGGAGGCGGCTGTCGAATACGTGGTGGGAAATCCTCTTTCCGAGGAGGATCGGACACGCATAGCGACGGCAGATGCAGCCGTTGTCGTCGTAGGGTTGACGGCAGAAGAGGAGGGGGAGGGAATCCTTCCAGGCAGAGGGGATCGGGTGTCCTTGAGGCTGCCGGCGGCGCACGAAGAGCTTATCGCATCCGTGGCAGGCCTCAACGAACGGACCATCGTCGTGCTCGAGGGAGGCAGCGCAATCGTCCTCGAGAACTGGCTTCCCCTCGTGGAGGCTATCCTCATGGCCTGGTACCCGGGTCAGGAAGGAGGCAACGCGGTGGCGGACATTCTGTTCGGTGAAGTCAATCCTTCCGGAAGACTGCCCAGCACGTGGCCGCGAGCCGAATCGGATCTGCCCCCTTTCATCAACGATCGAGCCGAGGTGGAGTACGGGTATTACCATGGGTATCTTCACGTGGACCGCGAGGGCATCGAGCCGCGCTATCCCTTCGGATACGGTTTGAGCTATACAACCTTCGAGTACTCGAATCTGATGTTGTCCGACCGGTCCATGTCCCCTGACGCCACGCTGGGAGTGACCGCAGAGGTCCGCAACACGGGCGCCGTCGCCGGAGAGGAAGTGGTGCAACTCTACGTGAGCTGTGAAGATTCCCGGGTGGATCGGCCGCTGAGGACCCTCGAGGGGTTCGAAAGAATCCACTTGAGGCCGGACGAGACAGTAAGGGTTCACTTCGATCTTGCAGCGGAGAATCTCGCGTACTACGACACAGGGGCTGGTGAGTGGGAGGTGGAGCCTATCGGGTACAGGGTACATGTGGGTGCCTCTTCCAGGAATTTGCCTCTAGCTGCAACATTCGCAGTCCGGCCCGACTAGATCCTATTACGGATTGAGAACCCTTGGGCGTTTCCGCTAGAATCAACAGAGGCCGCCCTAAGAAAGGGCCGCGATTCCTCGCAGGGCCTTTCCGTGATGTTTCAATCCAGATACTCGGAGGAAGCATGAGGAGGGCAATCCCTCGAGCCGGATTTCCGCTGAAGACCGTTCCGAAAAAGAGCGCACGATGGTGGTTCCGGTTCTGGGTCGTCTTCCTCCTCTCGTTTCTCGTCTGCTGTGGGGGGGACGAGGATCCCACGGCTGGGTCTGGGGGAGGCGGAAAGGGGCTCAAGATTCTGCCGGAAGCGATCTGGCGGGCAGGTCCTGTCCGCACGGACGAAATGGGCAACCCACTCGACTGGCTGGTGCCGAACGGCCAGAGAATCACTCCCTTCGCCGTGCAAGGGGCCCGACTTGTTCGAATCGATTACGCGCTCCCCCTGGGGCTTGCGCTGCACCCGGATGGGAAGCACATCTTTCTGTCCACCTCCGGAGGGGGGAAGCAGGCGCTCCTGGTGGTAGACGTGGACTCCGGAGAGATCCTGCACAGTCTCGAAGCGGACGGCTACTTTCTGGGACTCGCGTTTCGACCGCCCACGGGTCGTCAAGTCTTCGTCTCGGGCGGAGGCCGGGACCTGATCGAAGCCTACGAGTTCGACAGCGAGACAGGCGTGCTGGTCGCGGATCCGGCCCGGTCGCTCGACTTGCCCGTCTTTGACTTCGCTGCAGGGATCTCCATCACACCTGACGGCAGCACCCTGCTGGCCGTCTCCCAGGTCCGGGGGAGGCTCAGCCTGTTCGATCTCGAGGACTCAAGGCCTCTGGCAAACCTCTCCACCGACCCGAATCCCTATGGGGTCGTGATTCGCCCGGACGGACAGGAGGCCTACCTGTCCTGCGAGGGATCGGGAACCATCCAGATCGTCGACATCTCCGACAGAACTCATCCATTCATCAAGAAGACCGTCGACGTGCAGAAGAACCCGGAAGCCCTGCTGGTGAACCATGCCGGCACCCGGCTCTATGTGACCAATGCGGACGAGGATTCGGTCAGCGTTCTTGATGTCGGCTCCGAAGATCCTCGGGTGCTCCATACACTCGATCTTCGAGGGACACCGGGTCGGGAGTACGGATCCAGCCCGAATGCACTCGCCTTTTCGGCGGAAAGCGAGAGGTTGTACGTAGCACAGGCAGGCCTGAACAGGATCGCGGTGATCGATCTCATGACCGGGGCACATCTGGGTGACCTGCCCACGGCCTGGTATCCCACCGGGCTGGCTCTAAAGGTCGAGGAAGGGGAGGGCGGATGGGTCGAAGAAACCCTCTATGTGGCGAATGGGAAGGGGATCGGAATGCCCTGGCTGGGGAAGATGGGCCATGCCCCTGGAGCCATTTCGATTCTTCCCGTGCCTTCGGACGATGCGCTGGCAGGTCTCAGTGAGCTCGTGGCGGAAAACAACGCCTTTCCCGGAAGGCTCTTCGAGATCGACGAAAACCGGTGGGACAATCCCATCCCTGCGCGAAGGGGAGGGGAGACCCCGATCAAGTACGTGTTTCTGGTCGTACGCGAGAACAAGACATACGACTATCTGCTCGGGGCCTATCAGCCACCCGAGGGCACGGCGGAAGGCGACCCGGAACTGGTCATGGATGAGCACGATCGCCTCCTTCCGAACCTCTACCGGCTCGCAGAGCGGTTCGCGATCTGTGACAACTACTACTCGAATGCAGAGGCGAGCAACCAGGGTCACACGATCCTGACCGCCTCAACCGTGAATACGTACCTGGACAAGGTCGTGTTTGCAGATGGCAGGCTGTTGCCGATCGAGCTGGAGATGGTCTTGAGCCCCGTTGCCTGGCCCAAGAAGGATTTCATTTTCCAGAACGCCCTCCGGAACGGTGTCCCCTTCCGCGATTACGGGGAAGCCGTCGGTGCCGGCAGGGATCTCCTGTTGTTCAACAGCGAATACGTTCACCAGGGGATCTTTGACCCGCCCTTCTACAACATGAACTCGAAGGACGTGGAGAAGATGGCAGAGCGGATCCTGGAGTGGCAATCCGAGCGGTTTGCAGGGCCGGACCGGTTTCCAAGGCTGATATTCATGCTTCTGCCGAACGACCACACCTATGGGGACGATGCGTTCATGCCGACCTACGAGTCCATGGTTTCGGACAATGACGAGGCGACCGGCATCTTTGTCGAATGGCTGACCCAGAGCCCGTACTGGAGTGAATCGGTCGCCTTTATCACAGAGGACGACCCGCAGCAGGGCTACGACCACATCGACCCCCACCGGACACTCATGCTCGTGGTCTCGCCCTACGCCCGTCGGGGATACGTGTCGCACGTGAAATACAGCGAAGCGAACCTGTATGCCACCATGGAATACATCCTGGGTCTGCCGCCCATGACGATCTTCGACGAGGTAGCTCAGCCCATGTACGACCTGTTCTCCTCGAGCACGGATCCGGAGTCATTCCGACATACCGAACGCATGTGGCCGGAAGAGTTCAATCTGGTGGGGACCCTGGGTGCGCGCCTCTGCTCCGACATGTACTTTGCCGAGCCGGATCAGGCGGAAGGTCTGCTCGAGTCGCATATGGCGACCGTGGCCGAGAGGAAACGGGCGAAGAAATTCAAGAACCGACTGCGGGAACGGGGCGTCCGTGCATGGGAAGCCCTGGAGAGAGGCATTTTCCAGGATGGAGGCGGATCCGAGGGCGCTTCACAGCAGATGGGACCTGCGGATGTGCTCAGGGCCATGGTGGAATGCGCCGAGGAGGGAGATCTGGAGGGCTTCTCCGGAATGCTCGATGCAAACCATAACGAACTGCTGGAAGTGTATCACCACCGAAGACGAACCCTCACGGCCACCAATGTGTCCCAGGATCCTGTCCGTGAAATCTATGGCCAGTTCCAGGACCTCCGCCCCCGGCCCCTATCCGTCAGCATCGAGCAGGACCGGGCCGACCTGGAAGTCATGTACGAGAACGGGATCTCTGCACGGTTCCGGTTTCGCAAGGAACCGGAGGGATGGAAGTTCGACCTTTCCCATCATCTGGCACCGGCGACAAGGATCCTTGGTGACACGTACGTGATCAAACAGGCTCACGATGCGTTCAAGCAGTAGTCCCGTCAAAAGGCGACCTTGAGTCCCACCATGATGTTTATGCCGGGGAAGTAGATTCCGGAGCCGTGGGTCTTGTACTCGGCGTCACCCAGGTTCTCGATCCAGAATGTTCCATCGAGTGTATCCCAGAGCCTGACCCCGCCTCCAAGGTTGAAGACAGCGTATCCCGGTGTGCCGCCTTCGGGAATTCGCTCGTCGCTGATGTCGCCGGGTGACAACCGATCCTGGCGGCCGGCAAACAGACCCCACGCTTCGGCCCAGTAACGGGCGGAGGGCTGGTATCGGACCCCGACAGTCCCCATCATCGGCGGGATGCGCCTGAGAGGTTCGTCGCTGGTGCGGTTGGTCCCTTGGATCCAGGAGTAGGTCCCGAAGAGAATGAGATCCATAGGCAGGGAAACGCGGAAATCAAGCTCTACCCCCTGGATTCCGGCCTCGCCGATATTCTGCCGTTGCACCACAGAATCCACTCGCTTCCGGCCGATCAGATCGTCGTAGTCCGACAGGAAATAGAAGAGGTTCCCGGAAAACAAGGTATGGCGGGCCTTGAGGCCGAACTCGTAGTTGATCGATCTCTCGGCCGTGAGAGCCGTGTTCGGTATCTCCTCTACGAAATCCACCTTCCCAAAGAAGTCCTCCATGTTCGGCGCGCGGTACCCCTGGGCGACCCCGAACACCCCGTTCAGCCAGGGGAACACCTCGAGCTGTATATGGGCCATTCCGGAGAGGTTGTCTGTCTCTAGAGAGAGTGTGTCCTGTCTACCGCCTTCCGGATCCTTGAGCTCGCCTTCGGTCTTGACGTAACTGTACCGGCCGCCGACCAGGAGGGTAAGACGGTCCAGGATAGGGATCTCATCCTGGACATAGAGCCCGACGGTTCGATACGTGGCGCCGTCCGGAAAGGCGCTTCGTACCTGCCGGGATTCACCGCTGCGATAGCTGAAGGTGTGCCTGGTGCTCGAAATCCAGTCCTGGTAGAACTCCGCACCGTAGCTCAGGACCCCGAACGCTCCCAGGTCGGAACGGAGGAGCAGGGTGGCCCCGAGGGTGTTCGCTCCGTTTTCCTCCTTCGTCTCGATGTCCGGATCGTCCCGGACCACCTCTTCCCCCTCCTCCTGCAGATTGTAGGAAAGCGTGACCCTTGCCAGACCCAGCCATTTCCCGGCCAGTTCGGTTCCTTCGAATCGGAGGTAGGCGAGAAGCCTGCGCTGGGGCTCGTAGTCGTACTTGAGCTTCCCACCCAGAGTGACCTCACTGGTTTTCGGAACCCTGTACTGCCGCACGAATTGAGTGGCCACCGTCCATTCGTGGGACGTGGAGGGCTTCCAGTTCATCTTCATGTCCGCGTCCACTTCGTCGTAGCCTGTCGGTGCCTGGAGGCCGACGCCACCACCCGCCGTGAGGTCTCCAAAGGCCCGGTAGGTCCCCCCGAACAAGGCGCCTGCATTTCCCACGTTTGCCTCGAGCTCGAGCCTTCCTGCACGCTCGGTGGCGGCACTTCCGTATTTCCCGTAAAGCCTGCCTCCGACGTCACTGGAAAGGCCGAATTCCCTGCAGCGGTGGGTTATGACGTTGATGGTGCCTCCCATGGCATCGGAGCCGTACAGAACGGACATGGGCCCTCGAACGACCTCGAGGCGTTCGATCGTGTGCGGATCGATCGTATTCAGATACTGGTGTGGGCCGAAGCGGTACAGGGAGTTGTTGAGGCGGACTCCATCCACGAGAAGGAGGATCTGTTTGCCGGTGACCCCCCGTATGAACACCGAGCCGCCTCCCAGGTTCGTTTTCTGTACGAGGATCCCGGCCTGCCGGTCCAGGAGATCCGGGGTGGTGGAGGGGATGCGCCGCTCGATCTCCTCGCTCGGGACGATGCTGGCAAACTGTGGGACCCGAAAGGTATCCGCTGCAGACCTCGTGGCTGTCACCAGGACCTCAGGCAGTGGGTGGGAGGTCATGGAGGGAACGGAAAGCTCTTCGGCGCCTGCCCGTGCCGTGCAGAACAGGAGGAGGTGAAACAGGATGAGGTGGCGCAGGGAGTTCATTTCGTCTCAGGAGGCGGTCACTCACGACCAGGAAGAACGGGGTGTATCGATGCCGGTCAATCTACATCCATGGCCTGGGCGATGCAAGGATGCTTTCGCAGTGCTGGAGGGCGCCGGCCGACCCTTAGGATGCGGATTGCCCCGGGCAGCTCCATTTCTGTAGAATGTGAGCCCCGGTCACGAACCCCCGTGATCGCCACGAGATAGAGGAGGGAAATCCATGCAAGTAGCTGTCATTTGTGTGTCCGTGCTCGCTCTGTTGGTCTTCCTGTTGGGGCTTCTCATTTCCATGCTGCGGGGAAAGACAGGAATCATCTACCATGGTGGCTCTCTCGATGATCCGACGAGTCCTCTCACCAAAGCCGTTCGGGCCCTGTCCAACACGGCCGAGTTTGCACCGATTCTTGCCGTCATGTTCCTGTATCTGGGAACGACCGACCCGGCCGGCTGGGTGTGCTGGGCGATCATCATCGCGACCGTCAGCCGAGTGCTGATGGTGGTCGGATTCCTGGTAGCAGGCACACTCGACAAGATTTCTCCCTTCAAGGCCGTTGGCGCGATGGGCACATACTTCTCCGGTATTGCGCTTGCCGTTGCCATGATCCAGAGCGTCATCTGACGGTCGCTTCTGTCGCTTCTGTCGCGCCGAGGATATTCTACGAGGAATCCCTTGTAGTCCCGTGTCTCGGGGAAACGGGTCAGGCCGAGACGAACCTCGATCCGCAAGATCTCGCATACACGGGTGTGAATCCTTCCTTTCCGGGGTGACATCAGAATCCTATTATGCATACCACTATGGTATGTGTTCGAAATCCCCACAGAGATCTGAGTAACGTGCCCGGTTCGTCATACGAACTGTCCATAGGGGGTGGTTCAGAATGGGTAAATTGCACGAGTTGGCCGGACAAGGTCAGGCGATCTGGCTCGATCACATACAGCGGTCTTTCATCTCTTCGGGCGAACTGGAGGACCTGGTCCGTCAGGGGCTTCGCGGGATCACCTCCAACCCGTCGATCTTCGAAAAGGCGATCGCCGGCACCTCGGAATACGACTCCGAGCTGAGGGAATTGGCGGGACAGGGCAGATCCGTGCAGGAGATCTATGAGGCGTTGGCGATCAGGGATATCCAGGAAGCCGCGGACATCCTGCGACCCGTCTACGATCAGAGTCTTGGTGTGGACGGATATGTGAGCCTCGAGGTCCGTCCGGATCTGGCACACGACACCCAGGCCACGATTGTCGAGGCCCGCCGGCTGTTCGGCGCCCTGGGCAGGCCCAATGTGATGATCAAGGTGCCTGCCACGAGAGAGGGTGTGCCGGCGGTGACGTCCCTCATCGGTGAAGGAATCAATGTGAATGTCACGTTGATCTTTTCCCTGAAGCAGTACGAAGGGGTTGCGGAAGCCTATCTGGCCGGTCTGGAGAGGCGGGTGGCGGCCGGGGAGGATGTGCACGGGGTCAGCTCGGTGGCTTCCTTTTTCATAAGCAGGGTGGACACGGCTGTTGACCGTGAACTCGAAGGAAGTGAACAGGGCAGGGGGCTTCTGGGAAAGACGGCAATCGCAAACGCGAAGATGGCTTACAGGCGCTTCAACCGGATCTTCAGCGGAGAGCGTTGGCAAACGTTGGCGGGTCTTGGTGCGCGGGTGCAACGCCCTCTGTGGGCCAGCACCGGGACGAAGAACCCCGATTATTCCGACACCCTCTATGTGGACACCCTCATCGGGCCGGACACGGTGAACACAGTACCTCCAGCAACCCTGGATGCTTTCCTGGATCACGGCGAGGTGGCCCCCACCCTGGAGGAGGGGCTCGAAGAGGCCCGCGCCGGGCTGAAGAACCTGGCCGAATTAGGCATCGATCTAGGGGCCATTACCGACGAATTACAGGACCAGGGCGTTGTGGCGTTTGCCAAGGCCTTTGAGGGCATGATGGCCGGTGTAGCCGACAAACGAGAGAGGATTCAAACAGGACAGGTGCCGGCCTCCCCGAATACCGCTTCATGAGTCTTTGGAGAAACAGAATGGATATCGCTATGGTCGGGCTCGGAAAGATGGGCGTGAACATGACGAAGCGCCTGCTCGAGGGCGGACACCGGATCGTTGCCTACGACCTGAACGAGGGAGCCGTCCGCTCTGCAGAGGAAGCGGGGGCAGCCGGGGCCCATTCGTTGGAGGAGGTGGTCGCAAAGCTCGTGGCACCGCGGGTGGTCTGGGTGATGGTCCCTGCAGGGGAGCCTACGGAGAGCACGGTGAGTGCTCTGGCGGAGCAAATGGAACCTGGTGATATCATCGTGGATGGCGGAAACAGCAACTACAAGGAGTCCGTGCGTCGATCGAGTCGTTTGCTGGATCAGGGGATCCATTTCGTTGACGTGGGCACGAGTGGTGGCGTCTGGGGGTTGACGGAAGGCTACAGCATGATGGTCGGTGGGGATGTGACGGCTGTGGAAAGGCTGCGTCCCATTCTTGAAACGCTGGCCCCTGCGAAGGACAGAGGATGGGGTCACGTCGGACCCAGCGGTGCCGGGCACTTCGTCAAGATGATACACAACGGGATCGAGTACGGTCTGATGCAGGCGTATGCAGAGGGGTTCGAGTTGATGAGCAACAAGGGCGAGTTCGGTCTCGACCTGCACCAGATTGCGGAAATCTGGCGCGAGGGGAGCGTGGTCCGGTCTTGGCTGTTGGATCTGACTGCCCGCGCACTGGCTGAAAACCCCACCCTGGAAGGAATCGCGGCCTATGTTCCCGATTCCGGCGAAGGTCGCTGGACCGTGATCGAGGCGATCGAAATGGGGTGTTCCATTCCGGTAATCACCGCCGCCCTGGAACGCAGATTCAGGTCGCGTGCGGAAGCGCCTCTGTCGGACAAGTTGCTTGCGGCCATGCGCCGGCAATTCGGAGGCCACGCCGTGAAACCCGAGGAGTAAGACAGAGGGACAGGGACTCACGGTTCGATGGGTTCATCCGTTCGAGGCGTTCCAATGGAAGAAGAAGGACAGGTCATCCAGAACAGTCAGGACCGGGAGGCCGAGCTCCGGCACGACCTGTCCCCGACCATCGTGATTTTCGGCGCTTCGGGCGATCTCACGGCCCGGAAGCTGGTTCCGGCGCTTTTCAACCTGTCTCGGAAGAAACGCCTGGGTGAGGGTACACGCATCGTCGGGTTTGCACGACGTCCCATGAGCGACGACGCGTTTCGCGATCATCTGCGCGAGGGCGTGTCCCGGTTCAGCAAGGATACGTTCGACAAAGAGACCTGGGAGTCCTTCGCACCCGCGATCCGCTATTTCCAGGGCAACATGGAAGAAACCGGGGATTACAGGAAGCTGAGCACATTCCTTGATGAATGCGAGGACGGTCCACGTGACAGGTTGTACTATCTGGCCACCTCGCCGGTTTACTATACCACGGCCGCCGAGCATATCGGGGCTGCCGGGATGGCGGATGAAAGCCACGGGAAGCGAAACCTTGTCGTGGAAAAACCCTTTGGGAATGATCTTGAGTCGGCCCGGGCCCTGAACCGCTCCCTGCACGGCGTATTCAAGGAAAGCCAGATCTACCGCATCGACCACTACCTTGGAAAAGACACGGCGCAGAACATTCTTTTCTTTCGGTTTGCCAACACCATTTTCGAGCCTGTCTGGAACCGACGCTACGTGGACAACGTTCAGATTACGGTTGCAGAGACGGTGGACGTGGGGCACCGCGCGGGCTATTACGACAGCGCGGGCGTGGTTCGGGATATGTTTCAGAACCACATCTTTCAGCTCCTTTCCCTGGTGGCCATGGAGCCGTCGGCGACCTTCAAGGCGGATTCCCTTCGCAACGAAAAGGTCAAGGTGCTGAGCGCCGTAAGGCCGATCAACATGCAGGAGACCGTTCGAGCCCAGTACGAGGGCTACCGCGACACACCGGGGGTCTCGGCCGCCTCGGAGACCCCGACATACGCTGCGCTCAAGCTGTTCGTTGACAACTGGCGATGGAAAGGGGTTCCATTCTACCTCCGGTCCGGCAAGTCCCTTACCATGAAGACATCGGAAATCCTCATCGAGTTTCACTGCCCACCTCATATCATGTTCGAATCCGAGAAGCCGTGCTCCATGACGTCCAATATCCTGGCCCTGTGCATTCAGCCCGACGAGGGCATCCACCTGAAATTCGAGACCAAGGTGCCGGGATCGGTTCAGGAGACGCGTTCTGCAAACATGGAATTCCACTACCGGTCCTCGTTTCGCGGCGAGAAACTGCCGGAGGCTTACGAACGGCTCCTGCAGGACGCTTTGACAGGAGATGCTTCTCTCTTCACCCGGAGCGATGAGATCGAACTCGCCTGGGGTTTGATGGATCCGGTTCTGCAGGGGTGGGAGTCGTCGGATGCGCCGGCTCTGGGGACGTATCAACCCGGCACCTGGGGGCCGAGCGACGCGGACCGGCTGCTCGGGCAGGATGAGCGTGTCTGGAGGGTAGGGTACTGTGAGCATGAGGAGCACCGGGATTGAAGTGAGGAGGTTCCGGGACCCTGAAGAGCTTGCGCGCGGGGCTGTCGAGGAGATCGTGGAAACGGGGGGACGTGCCGTTTCCTCCCAAGGTAGATTCTCTCTGGCCCTGGCAGGCGGTTCCACTCCGAGGGCCGCCTACGAGCTGCTGGCCACCGAGCTGCATGCACATCGACTGGACTGGTCCCGCACTACAGTCTTCTGGGGCGACGAGCGGTGCGTTTCCCCGGACCACCCGGACAGCAACTACGGTATGGCCAAGAGGGCATTGCTGGACCGGGTACCGATTCCGGATTCGAATATCTACCGGATTCGAGGGGAGATCGACCCGACGACCGCTGCCGAGCAGTACGAGGCGATCCTGCAAACCTCCTTCACTGCCCCTTCAGGGCAGTCCGGATCGTCTTCGTCCGCTCCTAGGTTCGATCTCATCCTGCTGGGAATGGGTGCGGACGGCCACACAGCCGCTCTGTTTCCAGGGACGCAGGCTCTTCAGGAGAAGGAACGATGGGTGAGGGCCGAGTTCGTGGACACGCTGAAGACATGGCGAGTAACCCTCACACCGCCCCTCATCAATTCTGCCGCCAGGGTGGTGTTCCTGGTGTCCGGTGCGGAGAAATCCGACAGGCTGCGGGAAGTGTTGAAGGGGCCCTTCCGACCCGATCTGCTTCCTGCGCAGATCGTCCTGCCGGCCGATGGCGAAGTGTTGTGGCTCGTGGATGAAGCCGCAGCCGCTCTCCTATAGAAAGAACCGCCGAGAGGCATGCCTCGTCAAAAGAGTTCAAATCCAGCAAGCGTTCAAACCGGCAGCTCTCCCATGAAGCACTCGGCAGGCATCCTGCTGAGCGAGATGATACAGTAGCCGCACTCCACGCACTGAGACGCGTACCCGTCCTGCGTCTTGAGCTTGTTCACGAAGTCCGGTTCGGTGAGGAGAGGTCTGCCCAGGGAAACAAAGTCTGCAGCCCCCAAGCGATAGACGTTCTTCATGTCTTCGAGGGTCCTGAGCCCGCCCACCACAATGACCGGAATGTCCACGCTCTGCTTGATCTCCCTGGCCTGGCATACGTTGAAGCTTCCGAGAGGTCCATAGGTCTTGACCATGAAGGGCAGGATCCAGGACATGGCCTTCCTCGTGAGGTCGCCCTTGCCCTCCAACCTGGGGGACCACTCGAGGATCGCCTCGATGGGCAACTCCCGCACGCGAATGGTGGCAAAACCATCCATGCCGATTCCGGACGATATCTCGACACAGTCGCACCCTACGTCCTGGAGCATACGTGCGATCTTCGCCGCCTCCTCGACCCTCATGCCTCCGTCCTGGAAGTCATAGGCATTGATCTTGGCCCATAGGGCAAAATCAGGACCTACTCGTTTCCTGGCCCTCTCGAAGATTTCCCGTACGGTCTTGAAGCGCTTCTCGGTCGAACCGCCCCAGTCGTCGGTTCTCTCGTCCAGTGAAGGGGCGAGGAACTCGGAGAGGAGGTAGCCGTGCGCGCAGTGCATCTGGACCCCGTCGAAGCCGAGACTCTGACATTTGGCGGTCGCATCCACGTACTGGTCGATGAGACTCTCGATCTGGCCGGGTGTAAGGTTTGTGACCCGGAAGTCGGTGGGCAGCCCCAGGCCCTCCTGGCGCCCTTCGTGGCTGATCTGCTGCAGAACAGGGACGTTGTACGAATGAAAGAGGTCCGGGACCTTCTTGAACGCCTCCGCGTTCTCGTCTCGGTATCGGAAATCATTCAGGAGCATTCCACCATCCTTCATGCCGGTGATGAAGCAGCCAATGCCTCCCTCTGCGGTTTCCTTGTAAGTTCTCATCAGTCCGGGGCCGGCAAGGCCTCGGTCGTCAATGTCATGAATCGTCGTGGCAGAGCGGATGATCCGGTTCTTCAACCGTATGTTTCCGATCGTCGCAGGTCCGAAGATGTCTACTTCCAAGTCCTTTTGGGGGATGGTTTTCAAGCAGGCCGTGTCCGAAGTTGCTGCCGGGCCGCCTCCTTTGCACCCTGCCAGAGGCGGAAGGGCGGCACCCGCCATGACAAATCCCGAGAGCTTCAGGATTTCACGCCGGGAAAGACCCCGTGTCCCTTCAACGACAGGATGTACATCGTCCTGTGTCTTCATGGCAGGCTCCTTTTCTGATAGTCGAAATGTGTAGAGCGTCGGATCCGGACGCTCGCGTTGGCCTGAGAGGACTCCTCATTGCGTCATTATCAAGACCGGTCCGGCGTGTCAAATGGATGTGGGTCCGGGAGGTGTCCTTCGTGGGTGACCAGCCTGGACAGAGATTGGTATTCTCAGTACTCTTGTCAAATGACGAACCGCCGCGTGAAACCTTGGATCATCGCCCTTGCCGTGCTCTGGCTGTCTTGGTTGCTCGGCTGCAACGAAGATCTGAAGAATCAATGCATGGGTGTGGGCGACCCGTCCTGGGAAGATGTAGAGCGGATCTGCGGTGATGGTTCCTTGAGCCTCGATTGGGAGAACTTGCTGAATCCCGTATTGGGATTCGAATCCCATAGGCTCAAGGATCAGTCTGTAGCATTCCATGACGGCTATTTCTACCTGTTTGCCGGGTACAGCTACCGCAGTCCCGATCTCGTTGTTTGGGAAGAAATTCCTTCCGTGCCCGCAGGAGATCTCTGCTTCGCCGGAGACCGATGGATCGTTACGCATCAGGTCGGATATCCTGACGAGCCACCCGACAGCGACTTCCGAAAGATCGTCTGGCGCCAGTCCTTCGACCTTATGGGTTGGAGCGAAAGCGAGGACATGATCCAACTCGACAAAGATCGCAACATCGACCCGGCCATTGCGTTTCTGGATGAAGCGAATGTGGCGCTCGTCTACAAGCGCGGCGTCGTGATCCAGGAATCACAGGTGGTCTACGGCACATTTGATGGAACCGGGTTCGCATTCGGATCGTCCGGCAAAGCGTATCCGGGCGAAGGATGTGTGCTCGACAAGGAAATACCGATCATCGGCGATACGATTACCAGATGGGCTGAAAACGCCCAAATCATCAAGATCGACGGCACGTGGAGAATCATTGCGACGGCGAGACATCCGGATCGCCCCATTGATACCGGCTACGTCGGCAGCCACGAGCCGTTTGTCTATGAAATCGAGGGCAACGACTTCAGCCAATGGATCCGCAAACGGCATCTGATCATTCCCGAAGAGTCGTGGAACCCGCTGATGCATGCGAATACGGCCTTCCTGCTCGATCTTCGACAGTATGACGGCTGGTTCTATGTCTTCTATTCGGGTGCGGATCGGCTGGACCCTGATTCGCGTGGACATGGCAAGATAGGGGTTGCCCGCTCGCGGGATCTTGTGGATTGGTACGTGCCGGGTGATATGACCGGTGTGGGTGACGACGGTTGCTGAATGGCGGAGGCGCGAGGACGAGCTCAGAGCAGTCTGGACAGGAAGAGATCCATGAACCTGTTCACGTCAAGCAGGCCGGGAACGTTCGCGTTGCAGACATTTTGAGCCGACTGCGCTCCGGTGGAGGCAGGGAGGGGCGTCAGACTTCCTCTTCGAAGGCCCTCTTCCCGTACGGAGAAGGTACGAGAATTCGAATCGAAGAGAGTGTCGTCGATCAGGGCTGCCGCAGCCACCACGTCCCAGGGGAAGAATCCTTTCTTCCTGAAGAAGACTTTCCTGTTGAGCGATAGCCAGGGCTCCACGAACCCCACGATCCATTTCGCCAACTCGCTGTCTGCCTCCCGCAGGGTCTGAAGGTGTCGCCGGGTGAACACAGCCTGGGAGCAGAGCTCCATCGTGATCATGGACTTGGCAACCGGAGCAGAAAGAACCGTTGCGGCTGCCCTGCCGTCGCAGTGAAAGTTGAATTCCCCGAAGTAGGAGAACAGGGGGAACCGGAAAGTGCCGCCCATGACGATGAGTCCTGCCAGGTTGGGGAGGAAGGAATCGTCGAGCAGGGTAGCGGTCGCAACGTTTGTGAGGGGAGCGAGGGCGAGGAGGGTGATTTCGCCCGGGGCCTCCCGGACAGTGCTGAGGAGGAACTCCACCGCATCGTTTCGCTCCCCGAGGTCGTGCCTCGATCCCGCACCCAGGAAGACGGGGATGGAAGACTCGACGCGGTCCAGCAGTTCACGGGCGGCCGAGTAGCCCACCGGCGCGCCCACGTTGCCGAAATTCACGGTGATCCCCTCGATCTGGGCCTCAGGGGAAGCTATGAGGAACAACAGCGCCAGCGCATCGTCGATGTCCCTTCGGGGTACCCACATGTTCGGGTCGGTATCGACGATGATCCGTTTCTTTTGGATAGTCTCCGTCATGGTGCGCCCTCCAGTTCCTCGGGGTGCACCGGCTGGATGCCCCGCCTGTGAAACTGGAGCGTCCCTGCATAGACCGCGGCGCGGGCCGCTTCATCAATCGGTCTTCCACGCAGGGTCTCTGAGCAGAGAACCGCTGTTGCCTGGTCGCCGCATCCCGTCTCGTCCGTCTCGGTTTCCATGGAAAAAGGAGGGACCGGGATCTGGTCGGCCCTGTCGGCGTTGAACAGATAGGCTCCCTGGGATCCGTGTGTAATCAGCACATTCCGGACCCCGCGATCAAGGAGGTTCCGCGCGGCCCTCTCGGCAGAGGGAAGATCAACGACCTCCACGCCGGTAAGGATCTTTGCCTCGTGTTCGTTCGGCTTGATGCAATAGACGCCTGCCTGGAGGAGTGCCTCGACGTCTTGCGTCGGGCTGATGCCGCCGGGGTCCAGCACTACCCGGAGGCCGGACTCTCCTGCCTTGCGAATCGCGTGTGCCGCAGTGTCAAGGGGCATCTCCAGGGTCAGAACGAGGATCCCCTCGTCCGAAGCCTCTTTGAACAGGCAATCGGCACGGTCCACATCCTCGGGACGGAAATCGTCATTGATCCCGGGGATACAATAGATCTGGTTCTGGCCGCTCCTGTTTACCGGGATGAGGGCGATCCCGGGGAATTTCCCGCTCTTCGCCTGGTCCTCGACAAGGACATGGTCCGTAATGACGCCCGCCTCCCGCAAGGCCTTTACGGGCACTTCCCACAGGCCGAACAGATCCTTCGAGGTCTTCCCGATCATGAAGACGCGTTCTCGGCCGAGGAGTCGGGCCGACATCCTGGCGATGTTCGAGGACTTTCCGCCCGGGCCGATGAGAATCTCTCCACTCCTGGAGAGTTCCCCCGGCCCGAGAAGCTCGTCCACGCCGGCCGCCACGATATCGGTATTCAGGCCGCCCACGACAATGAGGCTTGCAGAGGTCTTCGTCACAGAGAAACTCCGTAGGGAATACTCACTGCCATTCGATTTGGATGTAGTCTTTGTTCCTTCTCATCAGGTCATTGAAAATACTCTCTGCCTGACCAAAGGTCTCGATGAGGGGGTCCGCCAAAACGGCTTTGAAAGCAAGATCCTCGGACCTCTGAAGAATGCTTTCGATGCACAGGTCCATCACCGGGACTTGTGCCTGGATGTAGCCCAGCAGATCCAGGGGATAATCTCCTAACGGGATTCCGTTCACACCCTTCTTGTTGATGATCGCAGGGCATTCGATCACCAGATCCCTGGGCAGATTCGTAATGATGTCGTCATTTGGGATGTTGACAGAAGGCTCCACGTAGTTTGAATCGGTGATGATCCCTTCGATGATCGGGATGGCCGGCTCGTGCTGGGCAACCACGGCCTCGTGTCCTTCCCCTTTGCCGATCTTCTCCTTCAGGTCGTCATAGACCATGTTCATCAGTTCTTCATATCCGTTCCAGAATCGACGGATCGCGAATACATCCGCCTTTTCCCACGCCCAGGGGATATACTCTCCGTAGTGACTGTCTGTCGTATAGGGGCAGAAGCCGAACTTCTCCAGGAAGAAGGCTATGAATTTGAATCCGTCATAGGAGTCGAATCCGTACAGGAATGCCGGGCCTTTCTTGCGAAGGTCCGGATAGGCATCTTTGCCGGTAGCTTTGTACCTGCACTCGGTGATTACGCCAAAATGATTCAGGCCATAACCCTTCACGTCCAGATCCTCGAGTCCCACTTCCAGGATCTGAGCCAGTATCGGCATGAAATGAATGTACTCGTGGCACAATCCCACGAATTTCAGGGCAGGATATTTTCTCTTGATGGCGAGACAGATTCTCGACATGGGATTCGAGTAATTGATGAAGAAGGCATCCGGGCAGATCTTCTCAATGTCTTCACAAATGTCCAGGATGGGAGGAATGACCCGCAAGGAATGGAAGACGGCTCCCGGGCCGCCGTTCTCGCCGGAAACCTGCATGCACCCATAGTTGAGTGGGATCTTGTAGTCTGAATCCAACAGTGCAAACCTGGGAGCCACCTCGATCGAGTTGATGATATACGCTGCATCTCGCAATGCTTCCGGCCGTTCGGTGGTCGATTCTATGGAGAAATCCAATTTCCTCTTCTCGACGGCGTCTTCGGAGGCCTTATGCACCGATGCCAGATTCTCCGCATCGATGTCATGAAGACAAACGGTACTGCCTGCCAGGACGTCACTCTGCAGGATCCTTCCGACAGTGCCCAATCCGAACGTAAGCGACCCCGCTCCGATGACTACGATCTTTCCGGTCGTGGACATTTCACCCCCCCTGGTGGGTTGTC
This sequence comes from bacterium, assembly GCA_028277985.1. GTDB lineage: Bacteria > Desulfobacterota > DSWW01 > DSWW01 > DSWW01 > S015-6. The sequence goes on from JANQFG010000069.1 coordinate 86,025, forward strand.
GCATCTAGGCATACGTCTTTCGAAAGGCCTCGGATGCGGCGACAACAGCCTCTCGGATCAGGTCCTCCGCCTTTGCCGTTTCTCGGGCCGCCAGGTGCCGCATCAAGAGGTCGCGATCCAGGTCGCGAGCAGCCTGCTCGCAAGCCTCCCAACTCAGGATGCTTCGAACGACGCGGTCTATCGCCTGTTCTGCATTGTCATAGGGTCGGGCCTGCATGTCGTGGCCTTTCCATCGCATGAAACCCGCCTCTTGGACGAGACCGGCGATGGCGATGTTCATGCCGTTGATGCGGACACCGTGATCTATGTCGTATTTACCCGGACCCCCGAGGATGATGCCGTCGTTCAAGCCCTGGCTGTTCAGGTGCATGTGCACGAGCATGTCGTTGTCGATCTCTTCCACGGTATCGTACACGGGATCCAGACCGATCATCTCGGAATGACCGAACTCCTTGTTGACCCCCTTCTTGTCCAGGGAGACCCCGTGTTCCGCTTCGAGGTTCCGCCACAAGGCGATGGAGCTCGCCACGGTCGGCAAGAGAAGGGAAGGGTGGCCCTCGTTCGGTTTCGGCTCTATGCCGATGAAGAGTTCGCCGCCCATCTTCGCATCGTCCTTGCAGAGCGCTGCGACGCTTTCCTTGAGATTCTGGTACATCTGCCAGACGCCTACGGAGGCGAGATCGTAGCCGAAGGAGCCGTTCCAGATGACGAAACAGGGGGCCTTGTCCGGTTCCGGATGCCAGGCCTTCTTCAATGGGCCGTAAGCGAGATCCAATGTTCGCCGGCCAAACGCCTCCGCGGTCTTCCTCTCCTCGGGGTCAAGGGAGGCGATGCCTCCGTAGGCGAAATGGCCGTGTGCGCCCGGTGTGATCATGGCCAGGTAGAGTCCGCTTTCGCTCATGGCGGCTGAAACCTCGTCCGCCGTGTCTTCGCTCACTTCGTTGTCGTAGTGAAGCTCGATCCCGAGCTGAACCGAATCCGGGAGTTGCGGTTGAATCCTCTCGTGAACCAACCGGATCATGCCCACCGTGTCCAGCTCTGCCGAGCCCCACGATGGGATCGAATCACTCGGCACGAACCCGCCTTTTCCTGCGTGAAAGGTCCACCGGCAAACACTGTGAAGACTCTTTTCCATTCGGGCACCTCGTTTCCATTTTGGGGTCAGGCCGAAACTATCAACCCTTAGGGTTGATAGTTTCGGCCTGACCCCTATGTGGGGCAGAGTTTATTGACTCCCGGTTGACTCCAGCCGGGTGTATCGATCGAGCAAGCGCTTCACTTTCGGAAGCGCATCGGCGTCCGGGACCCGTACGGATGCGCCGTCCCTTTGAACGTACCTGTCGGCCGCATCCTGATACGTGAGATCGAGGACCTTCCTCGCACCGCTGACGGCGCAGCCAAGGGGTGCGGCAAAGTCCGCATGACGAATGTTGTATGCTCTCGCCTGAAAGATATCAGCGATGAGTTGCATCTGAAACGGGTTCCTGGCGCCTCCTCCGACGACGCAGATCGAGCCTGCATCACTCAGATGGGTGGAGTGGAGGCGGAGAGAGAGAATCTGGGAAATGGACAGGGCTCGGATATTCGCGTGTGCGTCCTCTTCGCGGAAACCTTGGCGGACGACTCCGCTGGGCTTCAAGGGCACGGACTCTGCCTGCAAGTAGGGCAGCATCAGGGGGTCGTCCGCTTCGAGACGGGTCGGACCTGCGGACCGAACGTAGGATTCCCAGTCCTGATCCGTAATCTCGCCGGTTCGTCCCTGAAGGAGGTAACGTCTGAGGAAATGATCGTGTACCTTGCTTCCGTTGGTGAAGACGGAGAGGGCCATGACCGTGCCGGGAATGTATCCGAAGATGTTGTACTCCCCTTTGGGGGAGGGAGTCACCGTCTGGCTCACGCCGTTGACCGTGTAACTGCTGCCGAGAGAGATGACCGTCTCGCTTCCGCATCCGAGCAGGGTAGCCGGATTGTCTCCGGTGCCGGTCAGGACGATCGCCTGCGGGTAAACCCCGTATTTCTGCGTAAAGTAGGGGCAGATCGTTCCCGCCGGTTCGTCATAGTGGTTCATGCCGCCTATCCTGGCGGCGAGATCCGAATGAATACCGGCATCTTTCAGATAACGATTCATGGCAGAAAGGACAAGGGCACTCCAGCCGGGGTTTCGGATGTCCGTCTGATTCAGATTGGTGCCCCAGCCGTCCCCGGTGTCAACGACAGTGATCTTTCCTGCAAGGATCGAGGTCATGAAGGCGCTCAGAAGGAAGATGTGGGCCGTCTTTTCGAGCTCTTCCGGATGTTCCCGGGCCCACTTGAGAATCTGTGCCGCCGGGAAGCGCAGCTCGGCCCGGTTTCCGGTCAAGGTGTCGATTCCGCCCTGTTCCAGCAGGCTGTCGGTCAGGTAGGCCGCTTCGTTCCGTGGAGATCGGTCTTCCCAAATGGGTGAAGTCTGCCGACTGACCGTGGGGTGAAGCTGAGAAAGGAGGTCCTGCGCCGGGTCGAGCTTGTGAAGCGCCTCTGAAAAGAGGTGGTTCGCATAGACCGTGCAGTGCTGCATTCCATCGAGCTTGATGGCACGGACCCTGGCCAAATCGACGCCATCCTTGCGCACCCCGTCGAACAGAAGATCCAGGGCCCGGATCAGCATGAAAGGGGACGTATGGCGCACCTCTTCGTGGTCAGAAGGGAGCACGCCTCCCCGGGTCCCATATTCCGGGAAGCAGGTGTCGTATTCGTGGGAGCAGAGGTGTTCCACCTTTCCGGAATCGATATTCAGGATCAGGCTCTTGGCGGATTGTGTGCTGAATTCGAGACCGAGTGCGAGCATGTCAGCGATAGGGCTCCACGTCCTTGAGCACTTGTTCCACTTCTTCTTGCCCGGCGAACAGGCCAAGCACATACACGCCTTTTCCACCGATCGCATCCAGGAGGGGAACCACCTCGTTTGCCCAGACGTTGATCGGCTGGACCGCCTTACCTGCATCCAGGATCTTTCGATACAGGTCGTACCACTCCGGGCTGCCGCCGTCCGGCACCTTCGGGTCCGGGGTCCACTCGATTGCGTCGATCTCTTCGATGTCAAGGATCATGTCGAGATGCTTCATGCATGCCTGGCCGTCCAGGTGGAACATGGTGTAGTCGAACCACTGGCTCTGTCTCTTCAGGAAGGGAACGGCGAATTCCTCGAACATGGCGGGCGAGATCATGGCGGACAGGTCGCACTGCAGATGCATCGTGGTCCCCGGGGCCCAGAGCCGAAAGTTCTGGTCCACCGTGCTGCCGTCTTCGAGGCGGATCAGGCCGTAGATTTCATCGACCACCTCGAACATGGCCTGGTCGACCTCGGCCGTCTTCTCGTGGACCCATTCCGGACGCTCGATCAGATCCATCATGAAGTTTTCGATGCCGCGCATCAGACCCAGCGTGTCGATACCCCCGTAAAGATCCGGAAGGCCCACCGTGTACTTGCCCTTACTCATGGCCAGGGTCTCGCGCATCGTTTCCTGATGGATTCTCCACCACTTGTTTTCAGGATCGAATCGGATCGGTCCAAGGTTCTCCGGATCGTCCACATCCATGCAGGGATGCATCCAGACCGTGTCCTCCCTGAACTCAGGTTCGCTTCCGAGAAACAGGGCCATGCAGCCCGGCCCGAGGTCCGTGTTCGCAACGGGGAACATGTCGGCCGGATAGGAGAGAGCGGACATGTCAAAATGATTCATCCTTGCCCTGGCACGGGTGTCCGTATAGTACGCCTCAGAGGTCTTCGGATGCCTCGTCTCCGGCGGAGCCACCTCCTCATGAGGGCTCTTTCCGATCGTTGCGCCCCACATGCCGATCGCCAATCCCTCACGATGCCACCATCGGGTCAGGTTCTTCTTCGTTTCTTCCCAGTTCTCTTTCCAGGCGAGTTCCATCGGTCTTCCTTTGTTGGGTGTCTCGTTGTCCCTGACCTAGGCGCGCAGGATCTCGGAGTTGAGCTTCTTGTGCCATTCCCAGGCCGTCCCGATGATCTCGGGCAAGTCCGTAAAGCGGGGAGTCCATCCAAGGGTTCTGCTTGCCTTTTCCGAGCTTCCGATCAGGGCGTCGGGATCTCCCGGTCTTCTTTCGACTTGGCGGGTCCGTATTTCCCTGCCCGTGACTCTTCTCGCTTCATCAATGACTTGCCGGACCGAGAACCCGTTTCCGTTTCCGAGATTGAAGATGCCGCTCTTGTGTTTGGTCTCGAGATACTCGAGGGCGGCCAGGTGAGCGGCTGCAAGATCGGTCACATGGATGTAGTCCCGGATGCAGGTTCCGTCCGGAGTGTCGTAATCGGTGCCGAATATCTTCACGTCTTCACGTCGTCCAAGGGCCGCATCCAGTACAAGAGGAATGAGATGTGTTTCCGGGTCGTGCCATTCCCCGATCTCGCCTTCAGGGTCTGCCCCTGCGGCGTTGAAATAGCGAAGGGATGCGTACCGCAGTCCATGGGCCTCACTCAAATCCTCCAGGATCGTCTCCACCATCTGTTTACCCCTTCCGTAGGGGCTGATCGGGTCCAGTGGGTGATCCTCCGGGATGGGGATCTTGACGGGGTTACCATAAACCGCGCAGGTAGAGGAGAAGACCATACGCCGGACCCCGTGTTCGATCATCGCATTCAAGAGGTTGAGAGTATTGGCCACATTGTTCTGGTAGTACTTCTCAGGGAAGTCCGTGGATTCCCCCACGTAGGTGTAGGCTGCAAAATGCATGACTGCAGTGAACCGGTTCTTCTCGAAGAGGTCCAGAAGAGCGTCACGGTCGGCCAGGTCTCCCAGGACAAAGGACCCCCACTTGGAGCACTCTTTGTGACCGTAGGCGAGATTGTCGAGGACGACCGTGTCGTATCCGTGTCGGTGTAGGAGCTTGTTCGCGTGGCTGCCCACGTATCCCGCGCCGCCGGTTACGAGAATGAGATCTTGTCCCGCTCTTTCATCCATGCCCATCCCCCGCACCTCTCATCCGTCCTTGATCCTATAATGCTTGTCCACGACGTCGCGCACCAGATCCCGGTAGAAGATCCAATTCTCATACGAGACGTCTGGCGGGACCAGGTGGTCGATGCCGGGTATGTATCCGCCCATGCCCAGCATAGGGGGCACGACCCGCATGACTTCCTTTTCGATCGCCTTCTTGTCCTTGGCCAGCTCCCGCTTGTCGATACCGCCCCAGATGGCGAACTGGTCGGGCCACTTCTTCCTGACCTCGAGAACATCCATTCCGGCCTGCACCTCAAAGGGCAGGAGCATGTTCACGCCGGCTTCAACGAATTTCTCGATCAGAACCGTGCAATCTCCGTCCGTATCTACGGAGAAGACCTGTATGCCCAGTTCTTTCCTTAGGAAGCCTATCAACTCCTGATAGTAAGGGGTCATGAAGGCTTCGAAGGTGTGGGGCCCGATGATGGGCCCGCTCTTGCCGCACATGTCTTCCCAGAGGTAGACCACGTCAGGCGTGTGCCTCTGGGCGATCGTGCCTAGAATTTCTTTCCACATGTATACCCAATGTCTCGAGATCTCGTGAAGAAGCTCCTCCTTTTCGTAGTAGGCGTACATGAGAGGCTCGACCCCCAACAGGTGCCTGTGCGTGCCGAAGAGCCCGCAGATATAGGCGATCAGGGGCCAGCCTTCGGTTTCCGCGAGCTGCAGGCCGTATTCCTGCTCTTCGATGCGTCCTTTGGAGGAGGGGTCCATCCTGGACTTGATTCTCTCCCAGGACGCAGCGTCGGAAACCGGCGCCTCGATCACATGGGGCGGCGTGCTGTGGCCGTCCTTGGGGACCTGGACAATGGATCCGTACTGGCTTCGCTTGATGATGGTATCCCCTTGCTCCCGAAGTTCCTCCTCTTCGAACAGGGGGTAGATGCCGGGATGGAGATCCGGCTCGAAAATGAGGGGCGCCTGCCAATCAAACCCGTTGAAAACAAAGGCAGTGGCCATGTCGTTCACTTCGGCAGGGAGGCCTTCTCCCTGCCACCGGGTGATGGTCTCGTCCCAGAACCCCATGGCTTCATGCCGCCAGGCCCTGTCGACGGGCTCGAAGAGAACGTTTGAAATGTACCTGTTGCGAAAGATGTTGCTGTGGGTCATCAGGCTTTCTCCATAGCTCTCAGGCCTCAGGTGACTTGGTCTCTAAATTCCAAGAACGGTACGGGCACCGCGGAGAAGGGGGGCTCATTCCCGGCCGGTTCATCCATCGGTGCGAAACGTCATAGCTGCCACGGACAGGGGAGGGAGCTCGTAGGCGGCCTGCCCGTTCCGGATCGTCACCTCGTCAAAGGCCCGGGCCTTCACTCGTTCGGGCTCCTCGTATGAGTTGGCCGCCTTCGCATCCGGGCCCGTCAGGATCTCTGCAGCGACCAGGGAGGCGATGGTCCGGTCGGCCATGTCGACTCGAATCTCCATCGACTCGGCGGTGTCGCGGTTCGTTGTGAAGACGTGAAGGTCGGCCCCGGAGGAGAGTACCGCGCTGGCGTCCACATAGGAGGCGACGCCGTAGGTCTGCGTCGTATACGTCGGGCCGTCGACCCCAATCTTCAGAGAAACCCCGTCTCTGCGCTTCGTGTACATTTCAAAGGGATAGAAGATCGATTGGAGCAGATGGTCGTCGCCTCTTGTGAGGATCGGAGCGATGATGTTCACGATCTGTGCGATATTGGCGATCTTGACCGAGTCGGCGTGGCGGAGGAAGCTGTTCAGGAACCCTGCCACCACAAGGGCGTCCTCCAGATTGTAGACCTCTTCCACGAGGTGCGGCGCGAACTGCCTCTTCCCGTCCATCTCGTAGTTCTTGTACCAGACGTTCCATTCATCGAAGCAGAGGTAGGCCCTCTTGAGGCTGCGTTGCTTTGTCTGCACGGCCCTGCACAGGCCGTCGATCGCCTCGATCTGTTGGTCGATGGAGTTGGTGACGGCCAGGAAGTTGGGCGTATCGTTTTCGAAGTTCCTCACATACCGGTGGAGACTTATATAGTCGGCATGGTTCCCCAAGTGCTCGAGAACCACGCGATCCCACTCGATGTAGGTCGGCAGGTCGATGTCGCAGGTGCCGCAAACGACCATTTCGATGGACTTGTCGATCAGTTTCATCATGTGCCCGGCCTGCTGGGCTCGGATCGCGTATTGCTCGGCCGGGACGTGACCGAGCTGCCAGGGCCCGTCCATCTCGTTTCCTAGACACCAGAGCTTGACGTCGAAAGGGTCCTGGTTCCCGTTTTCGGCCCGCATGTCCGAATATTTCGTTCCCGTGGCCGTATTGCAGTATTCCACCCAGTTCCGGGCCTCCTCCGGTGTGCCGGTCCCCAGGTTTACCGAGAGCATGGGGGTCCAGTCCATCCTGCGTGCAAGCAGGATGAACTCATCCGTCCCGATGTGGTTCGGCTCGATGCTGTTCCAGGCGAGGTCGATGACGGTCGGGCGGTTCTCCCGGGGCCCCACGCCGTCCAGCCAGTGATACCCCGACACAAAATTCCCACCCGGATAGCGCATGGCCGTCATCCGAAGCCTTTTCAACGCGTCCAGCACGTCGGTTCGAAACCCTTCCTCGTCCGCGTGGGCGCAGTCCGGGTCGTACACGCCCTGGTAGACGGCACGGCCCATGTGCTCCAGGAATCCGCCGAAGACGCGCGGGTCCACAGGACCGACCTGGAGGCTCGAGTGCAGATGAATCTTCGAGGACTTCATCGATCATAGCCTCCGGATTCGATCAGGTTCCTGTACCAGTGGGCGCTTGCCTTGAGTGTTCTCTCGAGCGATTCGTAATCCACGTACACGATGCCCCAGCGCGAGGTGTACCCTTCGGCCCATTCGAAATTGTCCATGAAGGACCACTGGAAAAATCCCTTCACCTTGACCCCGTCGTCCATGGCCCTTCGGACTTCCGCCAGGTAGGCGGCGAGGAAATCGATCCTGTCCTGATCGTTCACTTTTCCGTCCACGAGTTGGTCTTCGGCTGCAATCCCGTTCTCCGTGACATAGACGTCCGTATCTCCCCACTCGTTCTTGAAGCGCATCAGGGACTCATAAATGGATTTCGGATAGAGCTCCCATCCAAAGTGCGTGTACTCCGCGCCCGGCCGCCGGTAATCGAAATCGAGCATGCCTTCTATGAGCGGGATGTTCGGATCATGATAGGCGAACAGACGGCTATACAGATTCAGGCCTGCGAAGTCCAGGGGTTGATTCATACGCTCGAGATCGCCGTCGAGGATGGGCAGGTCCAGATCCTTGAACAGTTCCAGGATGTCCTCCGGATACCGGCCGAGCAGGGCGGGTTCGGCGTACCATCGGTTCATGAGGCCGTCCATGACCCGTGCCGCCCTACGGTCTTCGTCCGAATCGGATCGGGGATGGATGGGAGGAAGCTGCAGGACACAGCCTACCTTCGCAGCCGATGCCTCGTTTCGGATGGCGGCCACTCCGTCCGCGTGTGCGAGATTGATGTAGTGGGACAGGAGGATGTACTGGAGCTGATCCATCGCTCCGGGTGCGTGCTGGCCCGTGGCGTAGCCGAGCATGCCGAAGATCTGGGGTTCGTTCAGGGTGGTCCAGAGCTTGATGCGGTCCCCCAGGGCGCGGGCCACGACTGCGGCATAGTCGCCGAACCACCGCGCAATGTCGCGATTGGTCCAGCCTCCCTGGTCCTCGAGGGCCTGGGGCAGGTCCCAGTGGTAGAGGGTCAGGAGCGGCTCGATGCCTGCCTCAAGCAGTGAATCGGTGAGCCTGGAGTAGAAATCCAGCCCTTTCTGATTCACTTCGCCCTTGCCCGCAGGAAGGATCCGTGGCCAGCAGACGGAGAAGCGATATCCCCTGAGTCCAACTTCCTTCATGAGAGCAACGTCTTCCCGGTAGCGGTGATAATGGTCGCACGCAACGTCGCCGGTGCTTCCGTCCTTGATCTTTCCGGGGGTGTGGGTGAATCGGTCCCAGATCGACTCGCCCTTTCCGTCCTCCTGCCAGGCCCCCTCGATCTGGTACGAGGAAGTCGCGGTGCCCCAAAGAAAATCGTCGGGAAAAGAGATTCTGGTCATGGTCCTCCTCCGTGCCGTGCCCCGGGGACGGCTTTCACGATGCCACATTGCCTCGGATCAAGGTGTTGACGAACCCTTACTCTTCAGCGGACCCTTACTCTTCGAGGGGCCCTTACTCTCCGGCAGGCCTGTACTCTTCTCAGGACCCGTCTTCTTCTTAGGCTTCTTTCCGGTCTTTTTTCCTTCGCTCTTCGGAGCCTTCGGAATAGGAGGAACCGGAAAGTTCCCCTCTGTAAGAGTAGCGGCGATGATCCGCATCATGGACTGTTTCGCACGCTTCGCATCCCCCGGGCGAAGCCCTTCGGAGATCAGCAACTCACCCGCCTTCTCCGTGGCTGCCTGAAGCATGGCAAAGAGCCAGGGGTCGAATTCCTCTCCCAGGGCTTTGAACGCCTCGTCACGGAAGAAATCCACGATCATGCGAATTCCCTCCTCGCGGCGGGTGGCGATGTGGATATCCGGGTGGACCGGATAGCGCCTCGTGGCGCTTGCCACGGGGCCGGTCGCGTAAAGCCATTGTAGGTAGGCGTCGATCCCTTTTTCCACCTTGTCGGCCGGATCGTCGACACTTTCCACCGCGCTCGTCCAGGTCTGGAGAAAAGACATGCTGATGACTTCGTCCACCGCGTCGAAGGCGTCTTCCTTGCTTTTGAAATAACGGTAGAAGGTGGGGCGTGAAATCTGCGCCTGCTCGAGGATGTCTTCGACTCGGGTGTCGGCGTAGCCGAGCCTTCCGAAGGCGTTCATGGCCCCCCGGAGGATGCGCATTCGAACCCGGGCCCGGTTCAACTGTCTCGCCTGCGCCTTTTTCTGGGATGTATTCGTTATATTCCTTGCCCTTTTCGGGCCTTTTGTGGTATGCACGGCCAAGTGTTTTTTCTCCCCTGAAAATCCAAATTTTTTTATTTGCAATAAATTAACATACGTGTTAATTCTTGACAAGAACATTCTTTACTACTTGGATCCAAGGTTCCCGGCCGGATTCGTAGAGGGAGCCTCGCAGACTTCTTCGACGGGTGAGTGCCCTGCCCACCGTCTCGACATGAGAGAGATAACATGAGTGTAACGAAATGCGTTCATCTCGCCCCACCGGACACACAACCTGGAACGCACGGCAAGGGCGGTGGATGATCCTGCTGTGCACGGCTTTAGCAGCATTCATGTAGAGATCGCCTTGAAGGGGGGAACATGGGGATTTCAAAGACTGTCAAAAAATGTCAAGGGACAATGAGAGCACAGAAGGCCTGCCTTTCCGTTGCCCTGGCAATTCTTCTGGGACTCTTTGTATCGGTCGATGGTATCGGGCCGATCTCCGGCTGGGCCGTGGAGATCAATGCGGGCAACCTGAAGGGGAGCCTGGATACCACGGTCTCGACTGGCGTAGCCGTCCGTGTGGAGGATCGCGATCCGAGAATCGTCGCACAGGTCAACGGAGGAACCGGCTTCGACCCCGACCCGGATGACGGGAACCTGAACTTCGACCAGTGGGACGTGACCTCACTGAATGTGAAGATCCTGCACGAGTTGGATCTCGGGTGGAACAATTACGGGTTCTTCGGCCGCTTCTACTATTTCTACGACTGGGCCATCATGAAATTCAACCCGAGATTCAGAGCCTTCACCGACCAGGCCCAACGGCGCGCGGGAATGAACATCAAGTTGCTGGATCTGTACGTGGTGGGCGACTACGAGATTTTCAATCGGCCCGTCACGTTCAAGGTCGGCAACCAGGTGCTGAGCTGGGGAGAGAGCACCTTCATCCAGGGCGGCATCAACAGCATCAATCCCGTCGACGTCACGGCCCTGCGGGTTGCCGGGTCGGAGCTCAAGGAGGCCCTTCTGCCGGTTCCGATGATCAGCGTGAACGCGGGAATCACGGACAACCTGTCCCTGGAAGCCTTCTATCAGTTCTACTGGGACAACACCGAAATCGAGCCCTTCGGCACCTACTTCTCCACCAACGACCAGGCGAGCCCAGGCGCCAGCAGGGTCACCCTCGGGTTTGGCCTGCCGCCGCCAGAGGGGCCGACCGACAACCCGGTACAACCGATAGGGACGAGGCCGCCCGTTGGGAGCTGGATTCCCCGGAAGGACGACAGAGAGCCGAGTCACATGGGACAGGGCGGCGTGGCGCTTCGCTATTTCGCTCCCTGGCTCTTCGAGACCGAACTCGGACTCTACTGGGAGCACATCCACAGCCGAAGACCGGTCCTGAGTGGCTTCACGGGCGATCCACCGCCCACCGATCCGATCGACCTCCTGATCTGGGGCCTCGTGAACGGCGACGGTGCGAGTACTTCGGGCTATTTCCGCGAGTTTCCCGGTGATATCGACATCGTGGGGATGAGCTGGAATACGGTGGTCCCTTTCGGGGTCGCCTTTCAGGGCGAGGTGACAGGCCGGCTGGGCCAGCCGATCCAGATCGACGGGTACGAGCTGGTGGCGCACGGGCAGTCACCCTACGACGAGACCCTGGCCACTCTCGCCACCCTGGAGAACCTCCTCAACCCGGATATCCCTCCGGGCGAAGCGGAGGTGACGCCACCGATCTTCGCGAACAGCCAGATCACCCAGCTGAGAGGCGTGCCCAACTTCAACGCCTATACACGGGGCTACGAGCGGAAGGACATGCTCCAGGTCCAGGCTACATTCACCAAGCTTCTGGGGCCCACCCTCGGCGCGGACGACGTCGCGCTTCTGTTTGAAGCCGGCGGTACCTGGTTCTTCGGGATGGAAGACAAGGACGTGCTCCGGTACGACGGGCCGGGAACCGAGATGAGCGGCAACCCCTGGTGGACCGATGCCGGACTGCAGCCCTTCACCGAGGAGGGGGGATTCGCCGATCCCTTCTCCTGGGGATACGTTCTTGTGATCGCACCGACTTTCAACAATGCGATCGGCGTCACCACCCTCAGGCCTGTATTTGCCTGGTCCCACGACGTAGAGGGCGTCACACCGACCCCGATCAGCAATTTCGTGGCCGGAAGAAAGGCGATGACCCTCCAGCTCAACGCGATTTATCTGCAAAAGGTCACCGGTACCCTGTCGTACACCATGTACTTTGGTGCGGGCAAGGCGAACCTGCTCAAGGACCGCGATTTCGTATCGCTGAGCGCCAACTATTCGTTCTAGCAAGGCTGACCAACGGAACATCATCAAAGAGGAGATGCAAGGATGAACAGAAGCTTGAAATGGATGTTTTCGTTTGCCTGTATTCTTGCCTTGCTGGCGACGGTGACGCAGGTCGAAGCGAAGGTTTCTGCCGAAGAGGCGACGAAGCTCACGGATGGAACCCTCACGCCCCTGGGCGCGGAGATGAAGGGAAACGAAGAGGGGACCATTCCTCCCTGGGATGGCGGCATCACGGAAATACCCGAGGGTTTCAAGGAAGCACACTATGTGGACCCGTATCCGGATGACAAGATCCTGTTCACCATCACCGCGTCGAACGTGAATGAGTACGCGGACAAGCTGTCGCCGGGCCAGATCGCCCTGTTCAAGCGGTACCCGAACACCTACAAGATGAACGTATATCCGACCCGACGGAGCGCCTCGTACCCGCAGCGTATCTACGACTGGGCGTTCAAGAATGCCACCACCGCGGAGTTGAAGGGTGGGGGGAATGGGTTCACGAACTCGCGGGAATCGATTCCCTTCCCGATTCCGAAGGAAGGAATCGAGGTGGTCTGGAATCACCTGACGCGATTCCGAAACGACACGGTTTACCGGGTCTACGCTTCCATCGCACCCTCGCCGGGCGGGTCGTACACGGTCGTCACGACCGAAGAGAAGATCTTCTTTCCGTACTCGGTGAAGGGCGCGACCGCCGAATCGGTCAACAACATATTGATCTACTTCCTGTCGAATGTGCTCGCCCCGGCCCGAATGGCAGGAGACCTCCTTCTGGTTCACGAGACGTTGGACCAGGTCAAGGAACCTCGCAGGGCGTGGACATACAATCCCGGACAGCGTCGCGTACGCAGGGCGCCGAACGTGGCCTACGACCTGCCCACCGGAACGGCGGACGGCCAGCGGACGGCCGATATGCTCGACATGTACAACGGGGCACCGGACCGTTACGACTGGAGCCTGGTGGGAAAGAAGGAAATGTACATCCCGTACAACTCCTACAAGGTCGGGGACCGGAACGTAAAATACAAGGATATCATCCGTGCGGGTCATCCGAACCCGGACCTGCTTCGGTACGAATTGCACCGGGTCTGGCAAGTGGAAGCGAAGCTGAAGCAGGGAACGAGACACATCTATGCCCAGCGAACCTTCTATCATGACGAAGATACATGGACCATCCAGGCGGCGGATCTCTACGACAACCGGGGCGGGCTCTGGCGGGTGTCGGAAAACCATCTGATCAATTATTACGATCTGCCCATGAGCGCCACGGTGATGGAGGTTCACCTGGATCTGCAGAATGGTCGTTACCTTGCCCTTGGAATGACCAACGAGGGTACGCCCTGGAGCTTCAAGGAGAAGTTCCCCCTCGACCTGTTCACGCCTGCATCGCTCCGCAGGCTGGGCCGCCGCTAGGTCGGCAGGCTTGCTCGAAAATGACGGAACGACTCCGGGTTGGCATGGTGGGATGCGGGGAGGCGGTACAGTCCCTGCATATACCGGTCCTGAACAGCCTACCGAAGCATTTCCGAATCACCGCCTGTTGTGATGTGAGCGGCGAGGTTCGCGAGGATATCGCATCTCGAACCGGATCCAAGGCGATCGCCGATCCCTTTGCACTTGTCCAGGACCCGGACGTGGACGTCGTGCTCGTGACCTCCCCCGATTCGTACCACGCGGATACAGTCCTTGCGGCCTGCGAGGCACGAAAGAAGGCGGTCCTCGTGGAGAAGCCCCTGACAATCCACTCCCGGATCGGCAAGGAAATCGCCCGTGCTTCCAGAGGTACGGGGGTGCCGGTTCTCCTCGGATATCCTCATGTGTATGAACCTGCCTTCAAAAAGGCGCGCGAGGTGTGGGGAGAGCCGGATTCCTTCTTCTCCGGCGATTTTCGCTGCATGATCGGACCGAACGAGAAGTATACGAAGGACGTGCTCGACACGGTCCGGCCGTCCGAAATCGGCCCCTTCGACATGATGATGAGCCAGATGGACCTGGCGGCAGCCTCTACGGAGCTGCTCGGCATGGAGATCGGTATCGAGGAGGTGGTCGTGCACGGTACGATCCTTGGACTCCTGATCCACGATTTCCCTGTCATGAGACGTATCCTGGGAGAACCGCGGGAGGTTGTCTACGCACGCGCGCGGGGGACAGGCGGGATGGGCCTGGCGCCGGGTCTCGGCATCGACATCGTCTTCGACTACGGCGAGGGGCGGGTCCTGCACCAGACCGAGATACAGGAGATGAAGTGCACGGACTGGGGCTTCGACCTGCGTCGCGCCGACCTGCACGTCAGCGTCCGGTATCCGCCGACCTATGCGCAATCGGCTCCCTCCTCCTGCCTTGTCAGGCGTGAAGAGGATGAGATGACCGTGGAGGAAGTGAACAGCGGGCGCTACGAAAACGGATTTCGCTGCGAGTGGAAGCACCTGTATGACGTCGTCACGAAGAGGGTCGAGCCGGAAACCGGAGTGGAGGATGCAGTGAAAGACCTCGAGCTCGTCGAGCGGGTGACGCGGCATCTCGTGGAATCGAACCGAGATTCGGGGAGGATGTGATGAAGCAAGCCGAGGAACAGCCGGCAGGAGTAGGCCTGATCGGCGCGGGCTTCATCTCCTACTTCCATGTCTTTGCCGTCAGATCCGTCCCGTCTCTTCGCCTCGTGGCCCTCGCATCCTACTCTACCGGCAACGCGGAACACCGGGCGAGGGTCTTTGGAGCCGACCCGTATGTTTTTCAAAATCTCGAAACAATGCTGACGCGCGAAGACGTCACAATGGCGATCATCGCAAGCCCGAACGTCCTGCACTTCGAGCATGCCATGTTGGGGGTAAGGTCCGGTTGTCACGTAATCCTCGAGAAGCCGATGGTGCTCAAGCTCGGAGAGGCGGAGAAACTGATCGCCGCGGCCGAAGAATCAGGCGTCTTCATCGGGTATGCCGAGAACCACGTTTTCAGTCCGCTGTTGGTTCGAATGGTCGAGGAGATCGAAAAGGGGATGATCGGGGATATCCGCCGCGTTCGGGGTGCGTTCCATCACGGCGGTCCTGCAAAGGGAACTTGGTGGTACAAGAAGGGTTTTGCCGGCGGCGGGGCACAGGTGGACCTGGGATCGCACGTGATCGAAGGGTGCCTGCATCTGGCCGGCAAACCGGAGGTGCATCGGGTGCTCTCCTGCCGAATGGAGGTGGACGCGGAGGATGGGCTCGACCGGGAAGCGAGCTGTGAGCTCGAGACCTTGGAGGACATCATGATCCGGACCGAGAGCTCATGGACGTGCCCTGAGATGAAGTGTTTCTACGAGGTGGAAGGAACCCAGGGGACCCTGGTCGGGACCTTCGATCTCGGTCTGGAGCCGCATAGCCTGGTGCTGCGAAGGAACGGAGGGGCCGACGAAATCGTCCCCGTTCATGACCATTTAGGCTTTCGCATCGATGAACTGATCGGGAAGGGCGGTTACACTCCTCAGCTTGCGCACTTTGACGAATGCTTCCGGGCCGGAAGGTGCCCTGACGAGAACGGGCAGGACGGGTCAAATGTGCTCCGGATCATCGCTGCGAGCTATCTGTCCGCCGGCTCCGGGAAGCCGGTTGACCTCTCCAGTGACATCCCGAAGGACAGGGCGCCCATCGACTTGCTCGCCATTTGATCCCGTCCGGAGGCGGACTCACCTCAGGCGGTCACGCATTTCCTCGCGAAGTCCTTACCCGAGGTGGAATCCGGACCGTAGAAATCGGCGCCGATCTCATCGGCGAACTCCTGGGTCACGGGCGCGCCACCGATCATCACCTTGACCGTGTCGCGAACCCCCGCTTCCAGGACCGCTTCGATCGTGTCCTTCATGCCGATCATCGTCGTTGTGAGGAGCGCCGAGAGCCCCACGACCTGCGGGTTGTGCGTCTTCACGGCTTCGACGAATTTCTCGGGCGGGACATCGATGCCGAGATCCACCACCTCGAAGCCGGCCCCTTCGAGGGCCATGGTGAGCAGGTTCTTTCCGATGTCGTGCATATCTCCACTCACCGTGCCCACGACCGCAGTCCCGATCGACCTGGACCCCTTCTCGACCATGCCCGGTTTGAGAAGCTCCATCCCCGCCTTCATCGCCTTGGCGGCCATGAGCATCTCGGGGAGATAGACCTCACCCTTCTGAAACAGGTCACCCACCACGTCCATGGCCGGAATCATCGCATCGTTCATCATGGCGTCCGGGTCTTTGCCCTCCTTGAGCAGTTCTTTGACCCTTTCGACCGCATCGCTGACTTTGCCCGCCACCACGGATTCTCTCAACTTCTCCATTCTGACCCTCCTTTTTATGGCTTGCGAGGCCTCGCTTCGATCGAACAAACCGGTTGTTCGAATACTAAAGGTATCCGTGTTCTTCGTTCCACTTTCTGGTTTCGTCGATCATGGCATAGTAGTTTTCGATCTTGCAGTAGTTGGTGACCGAGTTGCCGGATCCTATCATGATGCCTCCTGCGGGCGTGCATGCCTCGAGAATCTGGCGGGTGCGGGCCCTGACCTCATCGGTAGACCCTCGTGCGAGAAGGTCCACGTCCACGCCGCCCAGAAGGGAAATGCGATCTCCATACCTCCTGTGCATCTCTTCGATGGGCGTGATCTTGTCCTGGAAACTGTGCAGGGCATCGATGCCCACGTCTTCGATCAGCTCTTCCAGCAGAGCGTCGATTTTACCGCAGGAATGGAAGATGAAGGGCTTTCCATTGTCGTGGCTGATCTCGACGAACCGTTTGTGTCGCGGGAGCACATGCTCGCGGAAGAAATCGGGATGGAGCATGGTGCCCTGGTTGAAGCCCATGTCCTCCCCGTAGAAAACGGCCCCGGTTCCGGGATGTGCCGTTGCCATCTCGAGAGCTCGTTCGGTCAGGGTAGAGAGGTTCTCCAAAATATCTACAAGCAGGTCCGGCTCCTCGATGCTCTTCATCGCCATGGTTTCGAAACCCATGAGATTCCTCAACTCCTCGAAAACGCCGTTGCAGAAGATCATCTGCTTGGCACCCGTGGCGAGCTTCTCGGCCGCATACTCGATCGGCAGGATGCTGATCTCTTCCAAGGCGGGCCACGCATAGGCTTCGTAGGCCTCTCTGGAGGGAATCACCCCGCTATGCTCTTCCTGCCAGCCGCGGACCTTTCCCCCCTGCAGCGGATTCTCTTTGCGATTCCATGCTGTGTGCTTGAGGGGTACCAGGGGCGTCATGGGAACGTAATCGTAGCCCACGTTCGTGTGGAAGGCGATCGTAAGGTCCATGAGCTCGATGCCGGCTTCCATTGCGTCCGGGGTCATTTCTTCGGCCATGTTGGCGAAGTCCGCCCACGTGTCTATGGGCGATTTGATGCCCGTGGCCTCTTCCATGACCTCGATGTCCACGAGCAGCTCGACAATGGGTACGGGCCCGTCCTTTGTTTCACGGAGGAGGACCTTGAGAAAGTGCTCGAAATCCGGTTGTTTCTTGAAGGGTCTGTCGATTCGCATGCTCGAATCTCCCTTGGGGGGTTGCGGGAAAGGCCAGCTTCGTCCACCTACGATATGTAACATACATGTTAATCTAATGCAAGAGGAAAATGGGGCCTGTTCCATTGTAATTGATCTTTTGTTGTTGATCTAGCGTAACATACGTGTTAATAGGAGAACGGATATCGGTCCTACCTTGTAGGGTGGGCCAAAGGGTGATAAGAATCATAGCCGGGCGAGTCAGGCGCGCGAATCGGAAGGAGAGGGTCGAGACATGAGTGGCCGAGAGAGAGATTCCGAAAAATGGTGGAAGACCGGCGTCGTGTATCAGATCTATCCGATGAGTTTCATGGACGGAAACGGGGACGGGGTTGGGGACCTGAAGGGGATCGTCTCGAAGCTCGACTACCTGAACGACGGGACCGGAACATCGCTTGGGATCGACGCGATCTGGCTCTCTCCGATCTACCCTTCGCCCAACAAGGACTTCGGCTACGACATAAGCGACTACCGGGGCATCGATCCCCGATACGGGAGCCTGGAAGACTTCAAAACTCTGCTCAGAGAGGCTCACGATCGGAACATCCGGATCGTCATGGACCTGGTGATCAACCACACCTCGAATGAACACCCCTGGTTCATCGAGGCCTGCAAGGGCCGCGAGAATCCTTACCATGACTGGTACATGTGGCACGAGGGAAAGAAGGGGAAGGCGCCGAACAACTGGTTTGCCGCTTTTGATCGAAAGGCCTGGTGGTGGGTCGAGGACGTCCGGAAGTTCTATCTTTCCACCTGGTGTCGATACCAGCCGGAAGTGAACTGGCGGAATCCTGAGTTGAAGCAGGCCATGTTCGATATGATGCGGTTCTGGCTCGACCTGGGAGTGGACGGGTACAGGATCGACGTGATCAACTGGTTCATCAAGGACGATCGGTTTCGATCGAATCCGTACAGGCTGAGTTTGAACCCGCCCGACTACCAGAGACACATCTATGACCGCAACCGTCCGGAGATCCATGATCTCTGCCGCGAGATCCGAGGGGTCGTGGATGCCTACCCGGGTCGATTCGCCCTGGGAGAGGTCTTCACCGACTCCGCGGAGGAAGCCGCCTCCTACTACGGCGATGGTGACGAGCTCCACATGGCCTTTAATTTCGAGTTCCTGTTCCAGAAATGGGGGGCATCGAATTTCCTGGGCGTGATCGACAAATGGGACGGTCTTCTTGGAGACAAGGGGTGGCCGACCTACACCCTGTCCAATCATGACCTGCCGGGGCGTCACTACAGCCGGTATGCGAAAGGGGATGAGACGGACAAGCGGGCACGGGTTGCGGCCGCCATGCTGCTCACCCTGAGGGGAACTCCCTTTCTCTACTATGGAGAGGAGATCGGGATGTCGAACCGGAAGATCCCGAGGAAGACGATACAGGACCCCATGGGGAAGAAGTTCTGGCCCATACTGAAGGGTCGGGATCCGGGACGGACGCCCATGCAATGGAACGCTTCCTCCCACGCGGGGTTCTCCACTACTGAGCCGTGGCTGCCCGTTCACCCGAACCACACGGTCGTCAACGCTGAGAAGGAGGCCGGGGATCCGGGGTCGATCCTGTCTTTCTATCGTGAGATGATCTGGCTGCGAAAGAAAACCCCCGCTCTCTGTCAGGGGTCTTATCGCCCGTTGGTATCCGGTCGGACGGACTACCTTGCCTACCTTCGGTCCAATCCAGAACAGACGGTCCTGGTGTTGCTGAATTTTGTCGGCAAGCCAGTGCCGGCTCTGCTGAGCGGACACCAGACCGAGGTTTCGCGGGGAAACTGGGAAGTCCTTTTCGGGACGGACCGGGCAAAGGGAAATCGGATGGAGCTGTCTTCGGGATTGAGTTTGAGAGGATACGAGGTGCTGATACTGGAAGAAAAGGGAGGGTCGGCATGACCAGAATTGCGATGATCGGTGCGGGGAGCGTCGAGTTTTGCCAGAGGCTCGTCAAGGACTGCCTCTGCTACGAGTCGATGGCGGACGTGCACTTTGCCCTGATGGACGTGGACGAGAAGAGGCTCCAGACGACGCACCGGGTGGTCGAAAACATGCGCGAGCAGAACAAGCTTGGTTGCACGTTCTCAGCAACCACCGACAGACGCGAGGCCGTGGATGGGGCGGACTGCGTGATCACGATGATCAGCGTTGGGGGGAATGAAGCTCTGAAGCACGATATCCAGATTCCCTTGAAACACGGTGTAGACCAATGCGTGGGGGACACCCTCAACCCGGGCGGCATCTTTCGAGGCTTGAGGCATGTGCCGCCCCTTCTGGATATTGCCCGGGACATGAGCGAACTTTGCCCGGATGCTCTGTTTCTGAACTACGCAAACCCGATGGCCATCTGTTCCTGGGCGGTACAGGAGTCCTTCCCCGAGATTCAGAGTATCGGCTTGTGTCACGGCACACGACATACCACGAAGCTCCTGAGCAGATGGCTCGACCTGCCCGTAGAGGAGGTGGATGCATTGACCGCCGGCATCAATCACATGGCCTGGTATCTGAAGTTCACGCACAAGGGCAGGGATCTGTATCCACGCATGTGGGAGAAGCTGGACCGGGAAGGCCCGATAAAGCTCGAGCAGTATCGATTCGAAATCATGAAGGCCACCGGCCATTTCTGTACCGAGAGTCCGGGTCACTCCTCGGAATACCTTCCGTACTTCCGGCATCGCAGGGACTTGAGGGAGCTCTTCGACGGCCCCTGGCTCTTCGGGGAAACGGCGGGGTACCTGAACGAGCAGCTGAGGACCACGGATCGATACGAGGCCGAGATGGCGGCCATGGCGTCAGGGGAGACGCCGGTTCCATACGTTGCCGGAAAGAAGTCCGAGGAATACGCCGCGGAGATCCTGAACGCCCGACTGACCGGCGTACCCTTTCGATTCGCGGGCAACGTGTTGAACAAGGGGTTCATCACGAATCTGCCCAACGACTGTTGCGTGGAAGTGCCGGTCTTCGTGGATCACGAAGGATTCCATCCAACCCATGTGGGTGCCCTCCCCAAGGTGTGCGCTGCTCTGTGCCGTTCGAACATCTCGGTCCAGGAGCTTGCCGTGGATGCGGCCCTTAACGGCGATTACGAGGCGGCCTATCACGCGTGCCTGATGGACCCGGCGACAGCCGCAGCCCTCGCCCCACACGAAATACGCAACATGGTGGACGAGATGTTCGAGGCCGAAATGGAGTGGTTGCCTCAGTTTCAGGGCAAGGAGCCCACAAGTCCCGGAGCCAGAATGGCCAGGCTGGAATCAGGTGCCAAGGAACTCAAGCTGGGGGACGACGTATACGGAAAACTCCTGCTGGAGGGATATTCCTGGGGATGAGGGAGAAAGGGCAGGGGCAGGATCGATCCTCTGACGCGAGAGCTTCCGGCTCTTGTGGTTTCTCCCGGAAAAAGGGAGAAACGGAAGCTGCAATCCGGGCGCGCCTGGGGATCCCGGACGATGCCCGGCGTGTCCTCGTCCTGGCCGAATCGAGCCATTGGGACCCGAACTGGCTTCTGACCTCCGAAGAATACTTCAGGTTTCGGGTTCGAAGGGTCCTCGACAGAGCCCTGCGAGAGCTCGAAGCAGATCCCCGGAGGGTCTTCAGCGTCGAATGCGTGTTTTTCCTCAAGATGTACTGGGACCGAAGGGCGGAAAACCGGGACGCGGTTCGACGACTCGTCAACGAGGGTCGCCTCAGGCTTACCGGCAGCGGCATGACCACGCCGGACACCCTCCTGCCGGAGACGGAAACCATCCTGCGGGACTACGTTCTCGGACAGGACTGGCTCCGACAGAACGGCATGACCCAGGAGCCTTGCCTGGCCTATCTGCCGGACAACTTCGGGCTCTCGCCCACCGTGCCGACGATCCTCAATGCTCTGGGCTTCACCATGGCCTCGGTTTGCCGGATCGACGGTTCCTACTTTCCCGGGGCGGACTACGCGGGGGCCTCGAGTTTTCCCAGACCCGGGTCTTCGGCCGAGTTACTCTCCAAGGAACTCAAGACCACAGACTTCATCTGGGTCGGACCGGACGGGTCACGCGTGCTGTGTCACTGGAACCCGTTTACTTACGGCCAGGGCGACATGATCGCTTCCAGGGGGCTGGCCAGGATATTGGGCCTGACCCTCGGGATTCCGGACCGGTCCGCTGCGAACGTATCGAGCAAGATCGACAGGTTTGTCCGCCAGCTTTCCCCGTTAGCCAGGACGCCGTACCTGTTCTGCCCCATCGGCTTCGACTTCAACAGCCCGATTCGTGAGCTGATACCCCTTCTAGATGAATACAACCGCCGGACCTACCCGGAGAGCGGCATTTTCGCTGTCAACGCGGGGATGGATGACTATCTGGACCTGGTGGCCTCCCATCCGGAGGAAATCCCGGAGCTTCCCCTCGACATGAATCCCTACTGGATGGGTTTCTATGCGTCCCGACCCGAGATGAAGCAGCGGTGCAAGCGACTGGCCAGAGACCTGGTGGCGGCGGAAGAGCGTCTCGCTTTGGAAGCTGGGGACGGCAAAGCGCTGCTCGAAGAGCTGAAACCTGCGTGGGAAACTGCGGTGGTGGCAAACCACCACGACTTCATTACCGGGACATCACCGGAAAGGGTGTGGAAGAAGGAGCAGAGGCCGTGGCTCGTCGAAGCACAGCGCAGGGTGGACCGTGTGGCTGAACGGGCAATCCGGATCTCCCCCTCGTCGGTACCGGAGGTGCAGGAGGTTGAACCACCTGCCTGGTCCCTGGACAAGGGCATCCTTCATGTAGAAACGCGGCACTACAAAATCGAAGTGTCGGAGGCACTGGGAGGATGCATCTCCAAGTGGACAGATCCTGACGGCAAGCAGGCGTTTCTGGCCGGTGCGGGAAACGATGCGATAGCGTATGAGGATTCGGGCGGGCTCTGGCGAATGGGACACGAATTCGCAGGGGGCACCTTTCGACCACGGGAGTATTCCTCCCGCGGAGCCGCCACGATTCGGGCTTCGCTGAAACACGGGGTCCTGCGAGCCGAAGTGGAGTCATACCTCGAGGGCAGGAGGCTTCTGCGCTCCATGCTGTTCAGGGCGGACTCCCCCTTTGTCCGGATGGAAATCAAGGGGTCAGCGCTCAAACGAAGAACCGTCACCTGCCGTTTTCCCGCTCTTCTGAACCCTGCAGAGGTGCAGATGGATGTCCCCGGCGGAGTGGTTTCTCGGCCTCTGGTCAAGATCTACGATCCGACCTTCTGGGCCGCCTCGAGCTTTGCCCATCTCGTGGACCCGGCCACCGAGGGTGGCGTGGCGGTGTTCATGGCAGGTCCCGCGAGTATCCGTGCAGCGGGGAATGGGATCGCCGAATGGGTCGCACTTAGGAATGCGCCGAGGGAGAGGGCTTTCGGGTTTCTGCCCGTTCTCGCACACCCGGCCTATGGCGAGGTCAATGAAGAGACCAGCCTTGTCTATGCAGTAGGCTTCACCCAGGGGGGAGACTGGCACGCGAACAGGCTTCATGTCCTTGCGGATCGGGTTCTTTCGGAGAGCTTCGCAGATCCAGGGGTCCAGGACCCGGAGACACGATCGGACGCGGCCTTCTCGACCGGAAGCGAGGACGTGAGGATCCTTGCCGTAAAACCGGCCGGCAACGGTGACGGGATCATCGTCAGACTGCAATCGTTCGGAAGGAAGATCTCGCGCCTCGCATGCAATGGCAAGGAAATCGACAGAGCGGTTCTGTGTGACGCGCGAGAAGGAGATCTGGAGGAAATTCCCTGCAAGGAAGGCCGCGCGGAAGTCCGGTTTGTCTCCGCAATCGCCTCCGTGCGGATATTTCTACGTGAATGATGCCAAGGGATTCCCGCCCCTCCTGAAAACTGTGGGGGCAGGCTCTGCGCGGGAACGACGGACGGGAGAAGCATGCTGACTCATAGAATGCCGAACGGGGCCGAAATCACGATTCCGGACGAGGACATCCACATTCTCCGGGATCTCGCCGAGAAGGTTGCTGCGGTGGCCGCCTTGCCGGAACAGCAGGAGAGGAAGGAACTCTGGCGAAAGGTGAACGGGCTCGATAAGCCACGACCGGCCGTTCTGATAAGGATGGACGAAGTTCCGTGGCACGAGATGGATGTTGACGGAGAAATGAAACTCAGGACGACGAACCCATTCTCCCAGCTTCACGAAAAGGAGTTGCGCCAGATACTCTACCATTCGGAGCACATGGCCTGCGACATGGTGGTGGAACCGATTCTCTACTCGTTGATCGCGGTGGCAGATACGGGATGCGGGATCGAGACGGAGGAGGACCTCCTGCCCCAATCGGAAGAAGGGGCGGTCTTTTCCCACCACTACAAGCCTCAGATCCGGGATGAGAAAGACCTCGATAAGATCCAGGCCCCGCAGGTGACTCATCTGGAGGACATCACGGAAGGGATATATGAGCTGCGGAGCGAGATTTTCGGCGGAATCCTCGAGGTCAAGAAACGTGGCGTCAACCAGGGATTCTTCTTTCCCTGGGACGAGCTGGTCACCTGGTGGGGGCCGGAGCAGGCCCTCATGGATCTGGTCGAGAAGCCCGAGCTGGTCCACGAAGCCATGGAGCGTCTCACCCGAGCCTACCTTTCACGCGTAGACCAGTGGGAAGAGCTGAACCTCCTCACCTTGGATGAAGGCCACTATTATACCGGCTCTGGTGGCTTGCCCTACACGGACGAGTTGCCTGGGCCAAACGTGGACTCCTCCGAGCATGTGAAGACAGATAACCTGTGGGGATATTCGACCGCACAGATCTTCACCGCCGTCTCTCCCACGATGCACGAGGAGTTCTCCTTACGCTACGAGAAGCGCCTGCTGGAGCGGTTCGGCCTGAACTACTACGGCTGTTGTGAGGCCCTTCATCACAAGGTGCATCTGCTCCGATCCATACCCAACCTCCGCAAGGTCTCGATGAGCCCCTGGGCAGATATCGAAAAGGGGGTGGAAGCAATCGGAGAGGACTACGTCCTTTCCATCAAACCAAGCCCTGCCGTGTTCGCACGCGCATGGAACCCGGATAGGGTCCGAAAGGAATTGGAGCAGATCGTGGAGAAGACGCGAGGCTGTTCGGTCGAGATCATCATGAAGGATATCTCCACGGTGAGCTGCAAACCGGAGCGTCTCCGGGAATGGGCGAATCTGGCCATGTCGGTAGTGAAGAGCGTGGAGTGATTCCGGGGGGAGAGATGATAGGACAGATTATCGGCACACGTCTGATTCTCGAAGTGCTCGGCAGCCTCTTCACGTTCGGCATGCGGGCCCTGAGGCTGCTCTTTCGTCCGATGCAGATCGTCGGTAACGATGCAGATACACCCTGGTGGCGGAAGCCCGGGCTCGCGATTATGTACCAGATCGAGTCTCGCCCCGGTTGGGGATGGGACAGGGACTACGAGAAGTTCAATGCAAGCCTGATCGACTCGGAGGGGAACTGCACGTTCAAAGGCCAGGATTGCAGAATCGACGAATGGATGAATCTGAGTAGAAAAGCATGCGTCGACTATCATTCCTTCGAGGCGAAGTGGCACGATGGGATCTGCTGGTTTCGCACCACCTCGACGGAATGGAAGACCGACAAGGACCACGCCGGGGAGTTTGCGGTGAAGAGCAAACGGGCCGGGATCCCCTTCATGTATTACTATTCCTCGCTCTTCGATCACAACCCTCGGTTCGACGCCGTCCAGCCGAACCGGCACGTCACCATGTCCTTCATCGGAAAGGTGAAGGGGGCCGGCTATCTCGAATACCTGGAACATCACTATGATGAGATCATGAGCCAGTGCGAACCGGACGGGATGTGGCTGGACTGGTACTGGCCGGGGGACAGGACCACGGATCGTTCGATCGAGATCTTCAGGAATCGATACCCCCATGTACCCATCGCCTTCAACATCAGCAACCTGTTCTGGAGTGCCTACGGTCGGATCGATTTTACGTCAGGTGAGGCTCATGTGCTGGATGGACCCTATATGGGGTTCAACGGAGAGTTCGTCGTCTTCAAGAGTGCCTGGAAATGGGCCAATTTGAATCGAAGGCTTTTCGACCACGCCTGGGAACTGTGCACGCCTGCCGGCAAGTGGTGGCAGGACCCGACGCTCCGGGAGGATCCGCGAGACCTGTTGCGGATGGCCGCGATCATTCTTGCGTGCGGGGGCAAACTGCACATCGGAGCTACCGTGATGATGGACGGAACGATCTTCCCGGACCAACAGGAGCAACTCGAGATGCTGGGAGGGTGGTACGGTCCTCGAAAAGAGTACTTCCGACAGGGGAGGGCGCTTCGGTACAGGCGGTCCACGCCCCCGGGCGTGAGCGTATCCGCCAAGGACACGAAGGTTGTTGCCACCGCCTTCAAAGACGGGTATCTTCTTCATCTGATCCACATGACGGGGAAGCTGGAGGATCTTTCCGTGTGTTTGAAAGGACATCTGTGGCGAAATGCGACAGAGGTCCTCCTGGAGCCTGCACACAAGACTGTGGACACTCGTATCGACAGCGATGAAACGACCGTTCGAATCCCGTCGGGTGATATGGATCCTGTCGACACCATCCTGTTCGTGCGCTAGTCCTGGAGCGGTGATTTCGGCAACCGCCACGGTGGGGGAAAGAAATGCCCGGAGCCAAGGATGACTATCGTAATGCGAGTCTAGCCGTCGAGGACCGTGCCCGCGACCTTCTGGCAAGGATGAGCATGGAGGAGAAGGTTGCCCAGGTGGGATCCGTCTGGGGCCCCGATCTGCTCGAGGGGGAGCGTTTCAGCGCGGAGAAGGCGGAACCGACCCTGGCCCAGGGAATCGGCCACGTCTCTCGTCTGGGTACCGCAACCACTCTGCGGCCGGGGAACCTGGCCTCCGTTACAAACGAGATCCAGCGCTACATCCTCGAGAAAACACGGCTGGGTATACCGGCCCTGCTCCACGAGGAGAGCTGTGCGGGTTTGACGACTCGTGATGCAACTCAGTTCCCGCAGGCGATCGGGCTAGCCAGCACCTGGGAACCGGATCTCGTAGAGTCCATGGCAGGGGTGATTCGAGAGGAAATGCTGGCGGTCGGCGCACGTCAGACTCTCGCCCCTGTGCTCGACGTGGCGCGCGATCCACGATGGGGCCGCTCCGAGGAGACTTTCGGGGAAGACCCGTATCTTGTGGGCCGTATGGGTGTGGCATATGTCAAAGGGATCCAGGGCCCTTCGCTTTCAGACGGGGTGGCCGCCACCGGGAAGCACTTCCTCGGCTACGGCGCTCCGGAGGGAGGCATGAACTGGGCGCCCTGCCAACTCCCTCGTAGGGAGCTGCTCGAGAGGATCCTGCCGCCCTTTGAGGCTGCGATTCATGAGGCGGGCATCGCGACCATCATGAACGGATATCACGAGATCGACGGAGTCCCCTGCGGGGCGTCCAAAGAGCTTCTGGACGATTTGCTCAGGGGCGAGCTCGGCTTCGACGGGCCCGTGGTGTCCGATTACCTGACCCTGGTGTTCTTGATGATCTACCATCGCATCACCGAGGACAGAGGAGAAGCCGCGGCGCGAGCCCTCGAGGCAGGGCTCGACCTGGAACTGCCTCGCCTCGATTTTTTTCAGGATCTGCCTGCTGCCATCGAGGCAGGTAGGATCGAAGAGGCAGTCCTGGACCGGTCGGTCGGCCGTATGCTTCGTCTGAAGTTCGAGCTGGGTCTGTTCGAGTCTCCTTACGTTGATCACGGCCCTGCTGCGGAGGCCTTCTCACGACAGGATTCACTCGATCTTGCGAGGAAGATCGGGGGGAAGTCATGCGTGTTGTTGAAGAACGACGGGGTGCTTCCACTGAGTCGTGAGATATCCAGAATTACCGTCATCGGACCGAATGCCGCGAGTGTTCGGCACCTGCAGGGTGGATATCACTACCCGACCCATTCGGAGCCGCAATTTGGGCCGATTTACGATGGGGAGCCTCCCCCGGACGCACCGTCCGCATTCTCGGGCGACTTTCTCGCAGGTGCCGTAGATCCGAATCTCGATTTGAAGGCCCTCCTCCCACCCACCGTTACAATTCTGGAAGGCATCCGGGAGGCGGTAACCCCGGAAACGAAAATCGTGCACGTACAAGGTTGCGATATTCAAGACCCGGATACGAGCGGCCTGGATGAGGCCGTGGAAGCAGCAAGAGGAGCAGAAGTTGCGGTGGTGGTCGTTGGGTGCCGGTCCGGGCTGCTAAAGGGATACAGCAGCGGCGAGGCGAACGACTCGGCCGGGCTTAGACTCCCGGGGGCCCAGAGCGATCTGGTCCGGAAGGTCTCGGCGACCGGGACGCCCACCGTGGTGATACTGATTTCGGGTCGCATCCTGGTTCTGTCGGAGATGGTGGAGGGACCCGATGCGATCCTTCAGGCCTGGGTGCCGGGACAAGAAGGCGGCCATGCGGTGGCCGATGTTCTGTTCGGTGAAGTGAATCCTGCCGGGAGGCTTCCCGTTACCATGCCGAGGGCTCCGGGCCAGCTTCCGCTCTACTACAATCACAAACCCTCGGGCGCATTCAGTCAATTCCACGGTGACTATGCCGACCTTCCGGCCTCTCCCCTGTACTGTTTCGGGCACGGCCTGTCGTACACGAGCTTCGAATACAGGGACCTAGAGATTTCGTCCCCCGAGGTGGCGGCCGGGGACTTGCTGGAGATCTCGTGCGTTGTGAAGAACGTGGGTGAACGTTCGGGCGACGAGGTCATTCAACTCTACGTGCGGCAACCCAACACGAGGGTGACCCGTCCGGTACAGGAGCTGAAGGGGTTTACGCGGGTGGAGGTGATGCCCGGGCGGGAGAGGCGCGTGCGTTTCATGCTGGACATTCGGCACTTTGCCTTTTACGATACCGACATGCGCTTCGTCGTGGAGCCGGGCAGCGTGGAGATCATGGTGGGTGCCTCGTGCCAGGATATTCGGCTTCGCGGGGAGGCCCGGATCGTGGGCGAGCGGACAGAGGTGAGCCGTGCGGATATTCCTCCCACCTCTGTTAGGCTCGACTGATGCTTGCGCCCACCACCTTTCTAGGAGGTTGAGTTGGGCAAGAAGAAACAGCCGGAAGGCATCTACAAGAACCTGACCTCCTACGGTGACGTAGAATTCAGCAAGTACATGCGTCGCGCTTTCCTGGCTGCGGCCGGCTACGATGAAGAAGATCTGGAACGGCCCATCGTCGGGATCGCGGATACCTCATCCGATTACAACCCGTGCCACCGGCAGATGCCCGAGCTGGTGGACGCGGTCAAACGGGGGGTGCTCGAGGCCGGCGGGCTGCCGCTCGTGTTCCCGACCCTTTCCCTGAATGAGGTGCTCGTCAGCCCCACCACCATGCTGTACCGGAACCTGCTGGCCATGGTCACCGAAGAGATGATCCGGGCCCAGCCGATGGATGCCGTGGTGCTTATGGGCGGGTGTGACAAGACCGTGCCGGCCCAGCTGATGGCGGCGATCTCAGCAGACGTCCCGGCCATCTCGGTGGTCACGGGTCCGATGATGACCGGAAGCTTTCGCGGCGAACCGCTCGGTGCTTGTACGGATTGCAGAAGGTTCTGGGCCGAGCACCGCGCAGGCGAGCTCGACGAGCTGGAAATCCGGGAAGTCGAGCAGTCCCTTTGTCCCACCGCAGGGACCTGCATGGTCATGGGTACCGCCTCCACCATGGCATGTGCCACGGAGGCGCTCGGAATGATGCTTCCGGGGGGCGCGACTCCGCCGTCCGGGGCCGGGGACCGACTGCGCAACGCGGTGGCCTCGGGTCGTCGTGCCGTAGGCCTGGCAAAGGCCGATGCGAGGCCTTCCACCTTCCTGACTCGAAACTCATTCATGAACGCCCTGACCGTGCTTTCCGCGGTGAGTGGCTCTACGAACGCCGTGATTCATCTCACGGCCATGGCGCTCCGCGCCGGTATTCGTCTCACCCTGGATGATTTCCACGAGGTTTCATCAAGGGTGCCGGTTCTGGTGGATTGCAAGCCGGCCGGCTCGGGCTACATGGAGGATTTCCACAACGCGGGTGGGGTCCCAGCGCTGTTGAAGGTCCTCGAACCCGTGCTGGATGGTTCCTGCGAGGGGGTAGCCGGGAGGTCGTTGGGAGAGATGCTTGCCGACGCGGCGTCCCCAGGCTCGTGGCAATCTACGGTTCGCAGCTTGGACGAGCCTGTTGCTCCTCCCGGCGCGCTTGCAGCCCTTTATGGTTCCCTGGCCCCCGATGGTGCGGTCATCAAGGTAGCTGCTGCTACCCCTTCATTGCTAAGACATAGGGGAACGGCGGTTGTCTTCGAATCTGCCGAAGACCTGGTGAACCGTATCGACGACCCCTCCCTGTCGATCGATCCGGAGTCGGTCCTGGTTCTACGGAACGCAGGGCCCATCGGGGCGGGCATGCCGGAAGCGGGTTGCCTCACCATCCCGAAACGACTTGCGAGCCAAGGGGTCCGCGACATGGTTCGTGTGACCGATGCGAGGATGAGCGGAACAGCCTTCGGGACAGTGGTTCTTCACTGTTGCCCGGAAGCCGCAACCGGCGGCCCACTTGCCCTGGTCCGAGATGGAGATCCGATCGAGCTCGACACGAAGGAGCGACGGATCGACCTGTGTGTAGACCCGGCTGAGCTGGATCGACGTCGCGCCGAGCTCGTGCAACCCTCGATTCCGAAACGGGGCTGGGCAAACCTCCACGGCCGGAGTGTTCTGCCCGCCCATCTGGGAGCCGATATGGACTTCTTGGCTCCCGACAACATAAGCCGCTGACTCCCGAGCGACTCTTATCCCCCTTGCCGTCTACGCAAAGAGGGATTTCTTTGACTCGATAGAACGCCCGGAGGATGCCGCAAATGTGGGTGATTCTCCTGTAAACGGCAACGGGATGCCTTGTTGAGGCGCAGTCAGCATCTTGTCGGTGGTGATACAAAGATCCAATAGGTCAAGAGAAGATATGGAACGCCGGAAGAAAGGATACGGACAGATGACAAGGTCACTTGTGATCTCTTTGCTTGCCGCTCTCCTCTTGAGCGGGTGTGTCGATCTCACGGTGGAAAAGTATCACGACTTCTACTATGACTATCGACAAGCACTCAATGTGATGTGTGAGGACAATCTGGGAGGAGAATTCATAGGCATAGTCTATCCCCAAGAATCCTGGAACGGTCAAGTTCATCATGTGATGAATCTTCTGGAACTGGGAATGAATCCGTTCGCCGACGAGGTCCACTGCGATCTGGAAGATAATCGCTACGACTGCTGCGGTGAGGTGAGTTTTCCCCCATGGGTGGAGGCGCGTTCGGTCACTCTATACTGCGGCAAATATAGATGTATGTGCTATGGGGAGACCTGTGCATAGACTTGTGTCCCAACCGTGTGACGAGAATTAGAGGGATTGCGGTGAAATCGCTTGTCCCTCCAAACGGCGAGTGACGGAGTCGCAACCCTTCTGATCTGTGTCTCCATTCGAGTGCAAGGAAATGATTCCGTCAGGAAGCGAGCAATCGAGGTCATCATAGTAGGGTTTCGTTCTCTTTAACATACAACTCCGGTCGTCGATATTCTGTGGGCTTTCCGTAACCCATTTCCTCAGGGAGGAGAAACATGAAGGTTGTTTGTTTGTTCGGGAGTCCCAAATCGAAAGGGAACAGCGCATTTCTTGCGCAACGCTTCTGCGCAGCTGCTGAGGCCAAGGGTGCAGAGGTTGAGACATTCAGCTTGAATGAACTCACCTATCGTGGTTGCCAGGCCTGTATGGCATGTAAAAGAAAGCACGACCGGTGTGTTCTCGAGGACGATTTGGGGCCGGTACTGAACGCTGTCAGGCAGACCGATGTCCTGGTATTGGCCTCACCGGTCTACTACGGAGAAGTAACGAGCCAGATGAAGGGCTTCATTGACCGTACTTTTTCTTTTCTCACCCCGGAATTCAAAACCAATCCGCAGAATATGAGCCGTCTGGCTGCGGGGAAGAGTCTGGTGTTCATTCAGGTACAGACCGCTGATGATGAATCCAGTTTCAATGATATCTTTCCGAGATACGCACCCTTTTTCAAATGGTTCGGCTTTGCTGATCATCATCTCATCCGGGCCTGCGGCGTCCCGAATCCCGGCGATGTGAAGGACAAGGAGGAGGTGCTCAAGCAGGTTGAAGAGACGGCTTCTGTGTTGTTTGGGTGAGCAACCCGGGGACAAAGCTCCGACTAGGTGTCTACATGGAGTTACATGGGGTCGGACCAAGCCAAGTGTTTGGTTCAACTAGGCAATCATGCCAAATGAGTGCCTCTGCCGGCCTTAGACAGGTTATTTCCCCCCAAAAAGCAAGGCTTAAGTCTAGCGGCAGCAATATCAGGTGAGTCTGGTCGTCTTTCTTTCTTCGATGAACTACGCACTTGTGGTGGTGATTTGACGCCCAAGAATGAGGCCTCTAAGCGGTTCGCATAGCCTTCTCAAGGGCACATTCTCAGCAATTTCAATCACCTGGCTTGGTCCGACCCCGTATCAATATCTTCCCGCTCAAGGGGAAGCCTGAGGCGTTGATTTGCAGGCAACTCGAGAGGTCTTTCAAAGGTGTCAGCGATCGGAAATCCCGACCAGCAGAAAGCGTCTGAAGATGTCCAGGATCCTTTCGGTCGAGTACTTGTCGTCCATCAGAAGGCGGTAGCACAGCAGATCAAAGCCTCCCAGAACGATGTAGCTGAACAATTCCGAGTCCTCCTGGGTCCCCGAGATCAGCCCCTCATCGTGCGCCTTCCTTATGTCCTGTTCCAAAGGGTCCAGGATCCTCCTGTAGATCGCTTGAACACTCAACTCCCGCCTGCTCTCCGGGCCGATCGACTCCGCACGGATGATGTCGAGGATCTTATGGTATTTCTCGTAAAACCGGATGTAGGCTTCCCCGCGTTTGGTCATGCGGACAAAAAAGTCAGACTCGTCTACGATCGTCTGCTCGGTTTGCGTAAGCTCCCCCACGATGTGATCAAAGACCGCGACCAGGAGGTCGTGCTTGTTGTCGAAGTACAGGTAAAAGGTTCGCTTGGATATGTGCAGGGTATCCGTGACGTGGCTCACGTGTGTGCGAAGATACCCCTTGGAAGAAAAGAGCTCTATGGCCGCCTCGACAATTCGCTGCCTCTGCTTCTTGCCCTTTGAGCGAGGAGCGGCTTTCGTCTCAGGTGCGGCGAATTCCGTTGGTGACGATCTCCAGTAATCTCCGAAGCGCAGCCGAACTTCCTGGCGGATGGCAGCGACCGGCATGCCCCGTTCCTCCCGCTGTTTCCGAATGTAAGTGAGACATTCCAGGTGGGCATCCGTGTATAGCGCCATCGTACGGCCGGTCTTCAAGGGTGGAGGCAGGAGCCCCTCTCTATAGTAATAGTGGATCGTGTAACGACTGACACCCGCCTTCTTGGATAGTTCCCCGATGCGCATCCAGTTGTGTGAAATCCCCGGATCTGTGTGCATAATCACTCCATAAATTACATATACAGTAAATATACAATTGAATCTCATCCGTCTTTTACAGCAGGCGGGAAGGAATGTCAAGAGAAAACCTCTGCAATCATAACTAATTTAATATAAAAGATAAATAGGCAAGTATACGGAAAAGTTGAGGGGTTCCCCACATTTTCCTTGACAGGGAGGGGAACGGTTGCTATACAGAAAGGAAACGTACCTGTTTCAGACTTCTGTATACTAGCTGGAGAGCTTGAAGCATGGAAAAGGAGGTGCCGGATATGGTCGGAAGAGAAGAGCTTGTGAAGATCGTAGGCAGCGAGAATGTGGCGGAGGGTTCGGAAGCCCTGGAGGAATACGCGAGCGATTCGAGTTTCGTGCAGCGGATCAGGCCCGGGTCCATCGTGAAGGCAGACAGCGCCGAGGCGGTGCAGGCCGTCGTCAAATGGGCCAACGAGACCCGCACGCCTCTTGTGCCTGTCAGTTCCGGCCCCCCCCATTTTCGCGGAGACACCGTGCCCGGCGTGGGAGGCGCGGCGGTCGTGGATCTGAGTGGCATGAAGAAGATCATGAGGGTGGACCGCCGGAACCGTGTCGTGATGATCGAGCCGGGGGTGACCTTCGGAGAGTTGATTCCTGCGCTGGAAAAAGAAGGAATGGCCCCCTTCATGACATTCCTTCCCCGAAGCTCCAAATCGGTGGTTACAAGCTTCCTGGAAAGGACACCCATCACCATACCACGGCATCACTGGGAAGCGCAGGATCCTCTGCACTGCGTTGAGGTGATTTACGGAGACGGGGAACGTATGCGCACCGGTTCGGCAGCCGGTCCGGGCACGCTGGAGGAACAATGGAAAGTCGGCCGTGCTCAGATTCGCGGCATGGGTCCGTCTCAGGTGGATTTCACCCGGCTCCTTCAAGGCGCCCAGGGCACCATGGGCATTGTCACATGGGCCACCATCCGCTGCAGGCCGCTCCCGAAAGTCAAGAAGCCATTTCTGGTAGTCAATGATGACATCGAACCGTTGATCGATCTCGCCTACAAGGTCACCTACAGGAAGCTGGGCGAAGAGCTGCTGATCATGAGCGACACGGAGCTCCGTTCCGTCATGGGGAAGGGGAGGGGGGCGAACGATAAACGCAAGGGAGCGATTCCATCTTGGATTCTCTACTACAGTATCGAAGGTGACGGCTTCCTTCCGGAAGACAAGGTCGCCTACCAGGAACAGGAATCGATCAAGCTGGCTCGGGAAACCGGCCTGGAGCTGCAATCCGGGATTTCCGAGGTCCGTGCTGAAGAGGTATCCGCCGTCCTATCCCGGCCTTGTCCGGATCCTTACTGGAAGCTTGGACCAAAGGGCGGCCATGAGGACATCTTCTTCATTACCACCCTCGACAGGACTCCTGAATTCATAAGGCGGATGTACGAGTTGGCGGATCAATACGGGTACGCTTCCGACGATATCGGCATCTACCTTCAGCCCACCATACAGGGATGCAACTGCCATCTGGAGTTCAGCCTGCCTTACAACCCGGAAGACAATCTGGAAACGGCTGCCGCAAGGCGGCTCGTGGAGAGAGGGGCCGAAGCACTGGGTCAAATGGGCGGGTTCTTCTCTAGACCTTACGGGACCTGGAGCCGGTTCGCTTATGACCGTCAAGGGATGACCGTGATCGGACAAAGAAAGCTCAAGGATATCTTTGATCCGAACGGGATCATGAACCCCGCGAAGCACTGCTACTGAGACTACGGGCATTTCAGCAAGAGGAGGGAATATACATGGCCTTGGAAGATTATGAGCAGGACATGATGCGATGCAACAGGTGCTCGTACTGCAAATGGGTGCCCCACGAGGTGATGAAGGACTCGAGGTTCCTGGCGGTCTGCCCAAGCGTGGAAAAGTACAACTTCCACAGCAGGTCGGCAAGCGGACGCCTGATCACGGCCCTCGCCCTGTTGAAGGAAAGGATCGATCTGAATGACGCATCCAGGGATACGATCTATCAGTGCCACATGTGCGGCGGCTGCGACGTCTCCTGCAAGGTCGAACGAGATCTGGAGCCTTATGAAATCATGCAGGAGCTCAGGTTCCGATGCGTGGAGAACGGTGTGTTCCCACCCGAGCATCTCAAGATCGTTGAAAGCCTGAAGGGTGACGCCAATACCCTGGGAAGACCCAAGAGCGACCGCGGCGAGTGGGCCGAGGGAATGGGAGTGAAAGACCTGGCCAAGGAAGAGGCCGATGTACTGTTCCATGCCGGGTGTCAGTACTCTTTCGACGAAAATCTGTGGCCCACGGCGCGAAGGGGATTGAATCTGCTTCTGAATGCCGGCGTGGATGTGGGGATCCTGGGGAAGAGTGAGGTCTGTTGTGGCGGCCGTGCATACGAGATGGGGTTCAAAGACCTGCTCGATGGATTCGCCAAGCGAAACACCAAACTCTGGGGGACCGCAGGTGTAAAGACCGTGGTGACCCCCTGTGCGGATTGCTTCCGGTCCTTCAAGGTTCTCTATGACAAGGCCGGCAACAAGGCAGGTGTCGAAATACTGCACATGACCGAGTTTATCCATCGGCTGATCCAGCAGGGCAAGATCAAGCTGACCAGGGAGGTGCCGTTGAACGTGACCTACCATGACCCCTGCCACCTTGGAAGACTGGCCGAACCGTGGATTCACTGGGAGGGGGAGGAGAAGAGCGTATATGGGCAGTTGATCGTTCATGAACCACCCAAGGAGAAGCGATTCGGCTTGAACGGTGTCTATGAGGTGCCCAGAGAGATCCTCAAGGCGATTCCCGGCCTGAAACTCACCGAGATGCACCGGATCAGGGAATATGCCTGGTGTTGCGGATCCGGCAGCGGCGTGAAAGAAGCCTACCCGGACCTGGCACAATCGACGGCGACCAGAAGGATCGAGGAGGCGAGGTCGGTCGGGGCCGAGGCGCTCGTCAGTTCCTGCCCCTGGTGCAAGAACAATTTCGAGGATTGTGGCGCCGGGACGGACGCACCCATGAAAGTGTACGACGTGATGGACCTTGTTCAACAGGCCATGGAAGGGGAGGCGACGTAATGACCCTATCGGATACAGCGTACAAGGCGTTGGAAGATACGGTGGGACCGAACCATCTTTCAAGGGAGCCCGTTGATCTGGACAGCTACTGCTTCGTCTGGGGCAATGAGCTTCTCTACGGAGAGAAGTTCTCGCCCAGGCCGCTGGCCGTGATCCTGCCGGGAAGCACGGAGGAGGTCTCTGCCATAGTAAAAACATGCAATCGGTTCGGGCTCAGGTACAGGGCACATGCCACCGGGTTCGAAGTGACCGCCCTTTCGTCGGACTCACCCTTTGTCTGCATCGATCTAAGACGTATGAACAGGATCATCCAAATCGATGCGAAGAACCGGATCGCCGTGGTCGAGCCTTATGTGTCGCAGATGAAGCTGTTCCTCGAGACCATGAAGCACGGGCTTCGCCCCCTCATGCTGAGCTCCGGACCGAGCTGCTCGGTCGTGGCGGGCTGTGCCGCCCATTTCGGGAGCGGTGCCAGCACGATAAGCACCGACTACGGTTCCCGTAATCTGCTGGGCGCCGAGTGGGTGCTCCCCGACGGGGATGTCATAAGGCTGGGATCGCTGGGAAGCACCGGCGAATGGATGAACGCCGACGGGCCGGGTCCCAGCTTGAGGGGCGTGCTGAGAGGCTACGGCGGCGCAAACGGGGGTAACGGCGTCTTTACGAAACTCGCCACCAAGATCTACCCATGGTATGGCCCCACGGAGATACGGGTGAAGGGGGAAGGACCGAATTACGAGCTGGAAATCCCGGAGAACTTCGAGGTGTACACCTTGAACTTCCCGGACATGAAGAGCGTGAACGATTTCCATCATCTGATCTACGAAGCGGCCATAGCCTTTCACTTTCAACGGCTGGCCGTGCCGTTCGTTCTTGCCTTGCCGACCACATCGAATGACGAACTCTATTCCTTGCTGCAGAGTGTACCCAAAGAGGTGATGGATAGCCTCGGACCCTACGGCGCAACCCTTGCCATCGATGCGAGCTCG
Organism: bacterium; assembly: GCA_028277985.1. GTDB lineage: Bacteria > Desulfobacterota > DSWW01 > DSWW01 > DSWW01 > S015-6. The sequence goes on from JANQFG010000069.1 coordinate 123,200, forward strand.
AAAGAGGAAATGGAATACAAGAAGAAGGTCGTGAACAGGATCATGGAAGAAACGAAAGCAGAGTCCTTTCCTCTCGATGAGACCCAGAAAGGTGTCCTGTTCTATCATGTGTTGACCGGAGGAAAAGTCCTTCGAGGGGTTTTCCGGCCGGGTGGATCCTTCATGATCACGGCTACCGGCGACGAAGCGATCGATCACATCGGGGTTGTGGGCGAGGAAGTCCGGAACGATTCCTTGAACGAGCTCTACGAGTCCGGCGCCGTGTTCAACGCGATTCCCTCGTTGAACTGGCAGATCTGCTATGGAGAGGGAAGCGGGCACGTAGAGAGTCTTCTCCTCTATGATCCGGCCGATCCGGAAGCATGTACGCAAATTGCGCATTCCTGCGGAGAAGCCGACCACATCACCGCGCAAAGAGGGCTCGGGGTAAACAGCCTGGAGAATTGCCTGAGTTACAAGGAAGAGGCCCTGAAAGCGGCTGAACCCTACAATCCCGTCGATTTCGTGAAGTACATGAAGAGGATCAAGAAAGCGATCGATCCGAACAATTCGTCGGATCCCGCCTTTTACGTGTCGCCCGATGAATGGAAATAGGGAAGAGCGTGGTCGTGGAACAGGCTTACGGGAAGGGAGGCATGGTCATGGCGTTCGCACGCGAGGAAATCGTGGACTTCATGAATCGATATTTCGGGGCTTACAGCACGGTCGCACAGAATCCGGAGACCACACATGAAATGGAGGCGTTCTATTCCCCGGAGCTCGAGGTGACCCTCTTCTTTCCGCAGAGGACCGTCCTGAATCGTGAGCAATTCCTCCTCGTATCCTCGTCTCATCCTGATATTCGGGAAACATTGATTCCTGAACACATCATCGCTGATGAGAAGGCTGGGATGGCTGCGGCGCTCGTCCGAGGCGAACTCACCGCAAAGGAAACCAATGACATGCTCCTGCAAATCATGTTCACAGCGCACTACCGGCTCGTTTCAGACGGGAAGGAGGGAATGAAGATCAAGGATCTTTGGATTTGTTCAGAGGATTCGGCGCCCGGGCAACCGGATATTGCCACGCTCTACGAAGACGCCTTCAAGAAACTTACCGGTTGACACAAATTTCCATTAGGCTGTATTCTGAATCCAACTATATTTGATTAGAAATAGAATACAGTGATAAAAACCTGCACCACCATGACTCGACAGGGAGAGAAGCCATGCGTGCGACAGGAAGACTCCTTCTGGTGCTTGTTTCGGTTCTCGTTCTGCTTCCCTTCTCGGCAGAGGCGCAAGTGACCCTCTTCACTCCGCCGAACGGGATGGAGACCTCCTCCGCTCCGCTCTTCGGATGGAACGGGCCCGGTTATGACCTGTTCTTCTTTATATCTGTCTTCTACTACGACCTTGGTGTGTGGAACGGCTATTTTCGTGCCGAATTCTGGATTCTCGATACCGGCTTTGGGATGCCTCCTCCGTGGTGGGACAGCGTGGGATTGAACAATCCCAGCGTCTGGGCAGTCCTCGGCGTGAACACGACCAGCGGGGCTGTTGCGGTTTCCGATGTCATGACGTTCACCCGTGTACAGGGGCAGACGTGCAACTCCAGTGCCGCGCATAATTGTCTTAATCAAGTGATGGATGATTACACGGCGTGCAGGGACCTGTGTGCACCCTTTGATTGTGACGGCTATCTCTGCAGAAACCCATGTTTGCAGGAGCGTTGGGAACGCAGCATGCTTTGTGTTACCGATGCACACTGTGGGGATGATGCGTGGTATTCACAATACTATGCGCGCTATGCCTGTCTGGCCAACTGCGCGATAGACGAGAAGGCGTGCTATCTCGCCAATCCTGTGGACTGTCTCATGTGCGGGCCTGCGTTTCAGGCGTGCCAGGACGTGTGCCCAGTGCCCGTTCCCCCTTGATGCCGGGCCTTTTCGATAATTCACCGCGCAGAGATCAGAAACCCTGAGGTAGGACCACCCCGGGCCCATTACCGGGCGCAACGACCTCCGAGGTTGTTGCCGTGACGGTCCACATGGCAGAAGTCGCAGCGATTGGCCGCGCGTAGGCCGAACGTACTGTGGTCCCAGGACCCGCCTCGCCTGACGCGAGCCGCCCCACTTGCCGGACCGGTCGGATCCTGCGTAGGGCTGGCGGAGTAATAGTTCTCCTCGTACCAATCCGCTACCCATTCCCAGACATTGCCGGCCACATCGTATAGCCCGTGGCCGTTGGGTGGGTAGGATTCGACCTCGGTTGTGTCCCCGACACTGAAGTCGTAATTCGCATCCGAGCTGCTGATCGTGTCTCCCCACGGGTAGCGTTTCCCATCCAGGCCACCCCGCGCTGCATATTCCCACTCCGCTTCCGTGGCCAGTCGTTTGCCCGCCCAGTCACAGTATTCGACGACCTGGTGCCACTCCATCCAGATCACCGGGAAATTATCATAGGTAGGATCACCGTAATAGGTTGTCCGTGAATAGCTCGCGGAAGAGCTGGGTGCGGTGCACCCACCGTCCGCAACACATTCCGCGTATTCCGCGTTGGTGATCTCATGGCGGTCCATTTCAAAGGCGGACAGGCACACGTTGTGCACAGGAAGCTCATCCGGCCAGCCCTCGGAAAAAGCATCCCCCATGTCGAAACATCCCGGCGGGATGGGAACCATGACACCGCAGGCAGCATAGCCTTCGTCGATAGACCCGTAGCCTGGGTCTCCGATACATTGATTGTCGAGGCCATCGCACAATTCAGGGGCTCCGGGGTAGACCGTTGCGTGACCGTCATCGCAGTCCAATTCGGGATGTATGCACAGGCCACTGGCCGGGTCACCATACCCATCCCCGTCGGCATCCGTCGGACATATTTCACAATCATCCCCGGTATACCCACCTGTGCAAGTGCATATGTAGGTGCCGGGAACGCCCTCAGCACAAGAACCGCCGTTCAGGCATGGGTTCGGATCACATTCGTTGATGTCCGTCTCACAGGTGTCTCCCTCATAGCCGGGATCACAGTCACATAACCCGTCCACGCAGGTTCCGTTCGGTCCACAATCGATCCCCACACATGGGCCGGCAACGTCACAGAATTCTCCTATGTAGCCATCCGTGCATATGCAGACACCATCATCGCAGTAACCATGGTCTCCGCAGTCAATTCCCTCACAGAGGTCGGATTGGCGCTCAAAAACCAGAGTCCTGGCCTCGTCCGTCTGGTACATCAGGGCGCCTGCAGGTGTTACGTACAGGTCGATAGGCAGCGTATGCGTGCCACTGGTGAATGTTTGCTCTGTCTTCGGAGTAACGAGACATACCATTCCCAAGGGAGGCTCGCAGACGATCTCTTGCAGGAACGTGGAATCATAGCCGGCAACCGTAGCCAACACGTCGGTGGTCAGGATTGCATCCAGCGTCGCCTCCCACAACCCGCTGATATCGGTGAAGTGGGTAGCTTTACGGGAATAGTAACCGATGCCGCCCTCGTTGATCGATACGGCGGCCGCGCTGTACAGGTCCAGTTTTGTTCCGTTGTCGTAGGTAAAGGCTGAAGGGTATGTCTCTGTCGTCACCATGATCATCCCGCCATTCATTGCGGTAGATGTGGTGATGATTTCCAACTCGCCCGTATGAGGAATGAGGCTCCATGATCCGCTGATGCTGACCGCGTGACCTGGATAGCCGCTCAGGGGATCCGGTGAATATGCCTTGCTGGCGGTGCCGTCGTCACAGAATTCGATCTCTACGACACAGGGGATATCAGGCGTGTCGCCGGGACCACATTGAGGAGCCTCACCTTGGCTGGGTGCGCTGCAGCAGAGTAATTCGCCGGGATAGACCGAATGGGCTCCTATGTATGTCTCACATCCTGTCGGGGCGAATTGTCCGGCTGCAATCGGGTTGTAAGGCACGCAGGGGGGGTCGCAGGGTTCGATTTGTATGAGTGCATCACAGAATTCGCCTTCATAGCCGAAATTACACTCGCAGATGCCTTCCACGCAAGTTCCATGCTCACCACAATCCACCCCGTCACAGGAATCATCAGGCAACCAGGACTCCTGCCCCATGAGAGACATGCACGAAAGAGCCAGAATACCGAACCAAACGTGACCGGTCTTGCGCGTAACCATCTTCCGCTCCTTGTTGAGCAGTCAATAATTAGCCATCCAAGCTGATCCGTCTTTCGAAATTTGAAGATCTATCTTCCTGGTCGCCGCCTCCTCAACAGGAGTAAGGCTCCGAAAGGCACACAAAGGAGGAAGAGATAGTTCGCGATGTCCGAGTGTTCCTTGTACTTTGCGTTGATAGTGGAAGCCGTGGTGCCCCAGGGCAGTATGTCCGATGTGCTCGGATCGCAATCATCATCGAATCCGTTTCCGGGAATCTCTTCGGCGGCCGGGTTGATTTCGAAATGGTAATCATCGCAATCCACGATCGTCCCCATGGGACATCCCGTGGCGGCGGCGTACTTGGTATATCCGTCGCCATCATCGTCAACACACTTGTCGGTGAGTCCCAACTGGGTAATGACCGTATCTCTTTTCGCCCTGATACTCGCTTGCGAGAAATCCATGCCCCACCACGTATCCCCTTCAGAAAAGTAATCTCTCTGGTAGGCTGCACACCCCTCGCCGGGACGGAACTTGACAATGGAGATTCCGGGTTGTTCATAATACCCCCCGGCCGTGCTTCCGAACCATTTGTTGACGAGCATATATGTCATCGTATTGTCTTCCAGGGTCTCGGGGTCCATGTCGGCCCCCGGATCGGTTACCCATATCTCCTCGAAGATCAGTAGTTCCATGTCCGAAGACCACCCGAAGATGAGATCCAGGTAGTCCCACATCTCCTGACGGCCGAGATTGGATAGCGTGGTCTCTTGATAGACTGCACCATCTTCTCCTACGCCATCCTCTCCAGATCCATTGACTGCCCAGTAGTTGATCACTGTGTGGTAATGGTCAACGTCCGGCACGCCGCCTACGACTCTAGCGTTGACCTTGAGGATGGCCCGCGCCGTTTCGACACGGGTAGCCTCGTCGGCTGCACGATCGCAGCAATTAACAGGATCCAAGACCGTGGCACACTCGTCATCAAAAACTCCAGGGCCGTAGGTTTCGTCGGCCAGGGCATTCCCTATCATAAACAGGAACGGCAGAGCACAGAATATTGAGATCACATACGCCTTTTTCATTGTTGTCTCCTTTTGAGCCGTATTACAATTGCAGAACTGGAAACCTCCATGGATGTAACCCTTGAAGGGTCTTCACCATCAATCGGGTGTCCCAGGATTACAATCATCATCGATGCCGTTCCCGGTAATCTCCGTAGCCCCTGGGTTGACCCCGGGGAGATAGTCATTACAGTCCAAACCCGGGTTGGGGCAGCCCGTGGCGGCTTCATACTTGGTGTATCCGTCGCCATCGTCGTCGAAGCACCGTCCTGAGAGCCCAAAGAGGGATATGTAGATACTTCTGGACGTCAGGATATCCGGCTTCCAGATGGGTACGTTCCACCACGTATCGCCTTCCGTGAAGTAATCTCTATGATAAGAAGGGCACCCTTCGCCGGGACCGAACTTGATGATCGACATTCCCGTTTGAATGAAGAACTCTGTGCCGAAAGTCCCAGACCATTCCATGGTAGCAATGTAGGTCATCGTATCGTCTTCCGTTCCGGGAAGCGCTCCCGGATCGGTTTTCCAGATGTCGTCCTTGATGATCACATCTCTGTCATCAGGAAATCCGTAGGCTGTACCTCCGAACACCCCGTCCAGATAGTCCAACATTTCCTGACGGCCGTTGTTGGTGAGCACGGGTTCCTTGTAAACGACATCCTCGGCCCAGTAGTTGATTACGGATTCATAGTTTGCGAGCTCAACCTCGACGAGGGCCCGCGCCGTCGCGATACGGGTCGTCTCGTCGGCGGATCGAGCACAACCAGGAGTTATTTGGGCCAGGGCACTCCCCGTAATGAACAGGAGGAGGAAAGTACAAAGGGTGGGAATGACGAGCGCCTTCTTCATGGTGCACCTCCGTGAATGAAGTTCTCATTGTCGGCCACATCCCTGTTGATGCGGCCGAAAGGGTACAACTCGGATCGGTTCGGGAAGAGTCCTCATTGCGAACCCTTGCCCGGTCACACGGCTTCCGAAATGTTATTCTATTTGAATAACGCTTGTTTTAATGTTCTGAAAAATTGGCCGCTCAGTCAAGTTAAATCCATAAACAGTTTCTTGAACCAATAATTAAATTCTTGACTAAGGATCTTGTTTTCGGCAGCCGAGAAAAGGTGCGCAAGAGAATGAACATAATGTCTCAAGATCTTTATAAATAAGGGTTTTCGTCGAGTAAGGTCATGGACACGAATACCGGCGAACCCAATGGCTCTCGGCAAAATCGAAGTCGACAGGGCCGTGACTTCAATTGTCAAAGGTGTGTTTTATATTCAGTAGAACAACAACGTTCTGTAGGATCTGGGCGTTTTCAGCCCGGAAAGGCGGACGGGAAATTCCGGATCCGATTTTTCGCAATCCATCAACGAACGGTCGTCATAGAACAAGCATTGCAGAACTCGAACGAGTAGAATAGTCTCTGCGCATCGCGCCTCAAGAAGGTGTCGGGAACCTTCTTGGGTGGAGGTGCCGCCGATAGGTCCCTGATGGCTTTTCGGGGCTCGGGCGCGGTTCGTGTGCAATGGTGCGAGCGTTTCAGCAGGTCGGGATGGATGACAACCGTATGGACACTCCGGAGGAACGGTTGGCGGTCACGAGATCGGATGGCCCTTTGGTTCACTGCCGGGAGGACTCGGTCCTTACTGCAGAGGAGACGGGCTGCTTCAGAGGGTTCTTCGAAGAACACGGACTCTCAGAGGAACTGTTTCTTTTCTTCGACAGCCTGGTGAAGCTCTCGACCGACACGGACCGCTTCATGTATGTGAAGGTCTTCGACTGGGAGGATCTGATCGGACTTGGGATGTTCGCAAGGATCGAGGGCTACAGCCTGTACAAGAGCCTGAACGGCGATCTGAAGAAACACGCCTCCCTCGAGAGACTCGGAAACATGATGACCAGTACGGTCTACTTCTCCATGCATGCCGTATCCAGCCCGGGCCTGCCCCGATCGTTTCTCTATACGGATGAGCGAGTCGAGGATAGGGTGAACCAGGCGATCCTTTCCTGGGCGAGGACGAAGAAGGATGCGGATACGGTCATCATCTTCGACTGTGCGGGGAGTGGGGAGCTATATTCCAGGAATGGTTTTGCGTGTCTTCCATTCAGCTCCGACTCCTGGCTCGACGTACCCCGCTACGAGAAGATCGAGGACTACCTGGCCCAGCACAAGAGAACCCGAAAGAACCTCGGAAAATTCAAGAGGCGGAGGAAGGTGGAGGTGGAAACCTTGCGGGGGCAAGTTCCGGAAGAGGTCATGCAGGGAATGATCGAATGCCTGGTCTGTTCCGCTCGCTATTCCAAGGCCTCTCTGCCTATCGGGGATTTCCTGGGAGCCAACCTGTTGAGAACGGCGCTGTTCTCGTCGGAGAGCTTCATACACTTCGTGATTCGAGTGGACGGCCGGATAGCCGGGTTCAGCACCCGTCTCCTTTGCGGGAGGACTCTGATCGGCATCATTGGCGGCTACAATCGAGAGCTCTCCGGTAATCTGCCCGTATACGATTTCATGATCGAGACAACCCTGGACTATTGCATCCGGAACGGTTTCACGAGGCTCGTATTCGGGTTGGTGGACAATCATACCAAGGCCCGATTGATGGATTCGTTCCGGGAGCAGAAGTTCTACTTCTACGCCGGCAATCCTCTCCTCAGGCTCTTGTTGAAGGGCGGCTATCGCTTCCTGTCCGCCTACGATCTGCACAAGATAGACGTCGCGGCTCGTGAAAAGAGAAACGCTGCCCCTGCGATGAGAAAACAAGCGTGAAAGTGTCATTCTCTCTCGATTCCTGCGCCTTCATCGGGTATAATTCCCCATCTCGAAGAGGGGAATCTCTACAATTTTCGTAGGAGGAGGGCAAGCTCATGGCTGAACCGACCCTGCTGGACAGGACCTACAGCATCATCATGAAGGGATTCGTGGAGACGGGGCAGGCGCCACACTACACCGAGATAGCGGCCCAGCTGGGCGTGTCGCCAAGGGAAGGGCGTCAGGCGCTGAAAAAGCTCTTCTCGATTCGCGGGTTTGCGGGTTGGCTCTTTCCGAAGGTCGATACCGTCGTGTCCATGGCCCCTTTCAACAACTTGCCGACGCCCTATCGAATCACCATTGACGGGGAGCAGAAGTGGTTCGGCCAGTGAGCTTTCGAGTCGCTGGCGGTCTGCTGGCTATTTCCCGGTAAGACGGTGCAAATCGACGCTCCCTGCCTCGATTGCGGTGAACCCATCCAGGTCAAGGTGAAGGACGGAAAGATCGAGTCGAAGGACCCGGAAGAGATCGTCGGGTACGTGGCCGTCCCGTTTGCGAGGTGGATGATCAACATCCCCTACTCGTGAAGCACCATGACTTTCTTCCGGTCGGAAGAACATCTTCGCAGGTGGGAAGGGTATTCGGAGAGCAAGAAGGGTGGAATCATCTCGGTGGATTCTCTGATGCAGCTTTTTTCAGGCCCCTTTTTCACGGACCGAGACAAGCCTGACTATATTACCCGTACGAGCGATGTCATGCTCACCTTCATCGACGAGCTCGACAAGCTCCCCGAGGCGGGAGATTACTGGAAGCTTTCGAAATTCGAGAAGACCGCTTTCTCCCTGGCCTTCAAGCTCGGGCTCATGTAGGAACCATGCCCGCGCCCGATTCCGGTCGGGCGCGGGTTTCTCTCTCGATACGCCCCGAATCTGACCTCGCACAAATTCCTGCGGTAAATGCATTTGTATTCTAGACACTTAAAATGAATAGTTAAAGCGAAATATTTTCTTTCGACAGGTCGATCTGCGGGTGAGTTTCAGCGGATGAAGGTCCTCTCTTTGACGATAACGGCCACCCGCGTGCTGGCGTCCACGAAGTTCTCCTCGTCTTCCCTGAGGGGTAGCCCTCCGTCGCCCATGAACCACTGCGTGGATTCGAAGAAGGCGTCGAGGTCCTTGAACCAGATCTCTCCGATCCCGTCGAGGGCAGGTTCCCCCAGCCCTTCCATGGCCAGAGCATAGTTGTGGACGTAACCCTGCACGTTGGGCGCCTTGGGGAGTATCTCGAGAGCGAGGGACGCGTGGTTCTCATACCAGTAGTTCTTGAATTCATCCGGGGTCAAGCCGCTCTTTCTCTTTACCCCGGCGATCAGCTTGATCCCGTCAGGCCTTCCCTCATCCGCCGGAATGATCACTCTCTCCTCCACCATGACGACGAGCACGCTCGATGAGTCCATGAAGTTCTTCTCGTCATCCCGGAGGGGCTGGCCGCCGTCACCCATGAACCAGGCGGACCACTTCAGAAACATGTCCATGTCTTCGAAGCCGAACTCGGCCACGCCGTCAAAGGCGGGCCCGCCGAGGCCCTCCATGGGGACCGCGTAGTGGTGAACATACCTTGCGATGTGTATGTCATCGGGCAAGATCTCGAAGCCGAGAGGCGCGTGCTTCTCCTGCCAGTAGCGGGAGAACTCGTCGATCGTAAGACCTTCCTTCTTCTTGGTGAATCCGATGATCTTGATCATGTTTCCGCCTCCCGGTTCAGGCAATCAGCCCTCGTGGTTTCAGCTCCGCGATCATATCGGACAGCCCGAGCCTCTCGAGGGTCCCGGTCGTCTGGAGGCCCGACACGGGATCCCAGCCGCGCAGCTCATAGAACTCCTTTCGCATCACCTCGAACTTCTGTCTGTCGAGCACGTTGCCTTTGACAGAGACCGGCTCCTCTGTGGGCCCGGGTACGATCAACTCGGGGTTGAGCATGTGGGTCTGAACCGGCTCGGTGAAGTTGAACTCCGCGGGAAGATCGTCGTCCATCGCCTGCCAGCCTTCCCGGAGGAGGACGCCCCTCTGGAGATTGAATATCCTCTCGCCGTACTCGTGCAGGCCCGCCTCGTCTGTGTCGATGCCTGTAACTGCGCTGAAGATCCTGCTCTCGAGGGTGGGATCGCCGACGTGGTCCGGCGTGTTCCGTGAATCCATGATAGGCCAGGCAAAATCGCACAGAACGAGGCTGTCCTTTGCATAGCTTCGATCCTGGATCTTCACGGCCGCCAGAGCCTTCCCGTCGTAGGTGGTGAGATCCCACGCCTTGTCACTTCCCCAGAATCTCGTGGCGGCGGCCCGAAAGACCTTGGCAGAGGTGTCGCAGAGTTCAGGCTTGAGCCGGTGGAGCAGCCAGTGGGCAATCAGGAAGCTCACCTCGTGCAACATGGACATGGGCTGCCGTGGCTCGAGGGCATAGAGCAGGGCCGTGGTGATGTATTCCCTTGGGGAGTAGGATTCACCGAACCCAACCCCGGAAACGCAGGGCGTGAAGTGAGCCTTTGCCGGGTCCCCCAGATGCTCGCCGGCCCTGAGAAGCCCTTCCGCCAGGATGTCTCCGAGACCCTCCCGGCGGGCAATCAGGGTTGCGAGCTTCTCGATGAATGCCAGGCTGCCTATCTCCGACATCGTGAGCCCGCTGTCCTTTTCGGTGAGGGTTCCCGAGCGATGACAGCTCACGAGCCAGTTTACGACATTCTCCATCTCCATGGTGCAGAGGCTGAGGTCGTTGCAGACCCGGGTGGCATCCACTGCCGTTTCGATCATCTCGCCGGACCTTCTCGCGGTCCACGGCATGTAGAAGATCATGGATTGGCACTTGAGGACCGCTTCCTTGCCGGAGGCCGTCTTGTACAAAGCCCGGAAGCAATCGAGGCCGCACTGGTAGCAGGAGGCCTTTCCCTTGTATTGCATCTGATCTTTGGGCAGTGGAATCAGCAGGAGGCCGCGCTCGCTCAGTCGGCGCGAGATGCCATTGAGTTCTTTGAGTGGCTCTTTCTTCGCCACGGCGGGTCGTCCGGTCCCGACTACGGCGATGGCCTTCAGGTTCTTCGAGCCCATGACGGCGCCGAATCCGCTCGTGGCGCTCCCCTCATGGTCCGTGAGCAGGGTGGCCGTCCGGCATCGGTTCTCGCCGGCAAGCCCCGTGGTCAGGAACCGGACCTTCTCTCCGTGGGTCTGTCTCAGGCGATTCCGAACCTCATACGCCGCCTTTCCCCAAAGGGAGGTTGCGTCCCTTATCTCGGTCGTGCCGTCGTTGATCCAGAGATAGCAGGGTCGCTCGGCACGTCCTGTGATCACGACACCGTCGTATCCGGCCTTCTTAAGGGCCGGGGGAAAGTACCCCCCCAGGTTGCCGTAACAGAAGCCCTCGGGCATTAACATGGGAGACTTGCCAACGATCGCACATCTGGAGGCCGCAAGCGCTCCGGTGGCGGTGAGCGGGCCGTTCATCAGGATGAGGCAGTTTTCGGGGGCAAGGGCACCGACATCAGGTCCCACCTCCTCCCAGTAGAGGCGGGTGGCAATGCCCCGTCCGCCGAGGAAGAGTTCCGCATAGTCCAGGGTGTTCAGCTCGGTGGTCGAGCCGTTTGTCAGGTCGACTCTGAGGATCTTCCCGCACCAGCCGAAGGGCTTCGAGGTCACTGGCCTCTCCCGTGGGAACTACGAGGAACCGAGAATGGCCTCCACCGCTATCCCTGCGAAAAAGGCTCCTTTGTCGCCTTTCTCGCGGCGCGGTACATTCTACACATTCAGTATAGTGTCCGCTGCCATCCCCCGCGAAAAAGGCTTCTTTATCGCCTTTTTCGCGGCGCGGAACATGCTATGCACCAAGTATAGCGTCTGCTGCCATCCTCGCACACTTCACAACACCCTGCGTGCTGACACCCCTGGCTTCGCTGACCGTGTTCGAGACGAGGAAGAGGTTGTCCGCTGCAGGCGGCCTCATGGACGGACGCTTGTGCGACACGAATCCCGGGGACTGGGCAATGCCGTACACGCCCGCATGGGCCATGCGCCAATGGTACTCACCCTTCAGAGCCGGGAAGAGTGCAACCGATTCCCGCTCGAGCATGTCGATGGTTTCCCGGATCTCGCGTCTGACACTTGCCTGGTCCCCACGGAAGAGGTTGGGCATTTCGTCGTAGTGGCCCTGGTAGGAGACGTGGAACTGGTACTGGTTCACCTCGTCTCCGTACGTGGGGAAGGGGAAGAAGACCCCGGAGAAGCCGGATTCCGGAAGATTCGGGGCCCACCGGAAGGCGCCCAGGTCGAAGAGCGGCTCGTCCAGGGCGTAGATGATACTCCAGGCGTGGCTTACCTTGCCGCTGATCCAGTTGACCCAGTCCACCCACCAGCGCGGGAACGCGCTTTCATCCAGGATCTTGAAGACGTCCCAAAGCGGCAGAGTGACGATCACGGAATCCGCCTTGATGGTCTCCACGTCCATGACCTGGCTGTGGAAGAGTCGCTCGCCGACTTCCACGTTGACTCCGACGGCCCGGCCCTGGCTGATCTCCACGCTGTCAACCGGGGCGTTGAGCCGCACTTCGCCGCCATGGCTGTTGATGTATTCGGCAAGAGGATCCAGGATGTTGTTCGACCCCCTCGCGATCACGGCGCCCAGCTGACTGAGCTTCCGTCCGCTCTCCACGATCTCCCGCAGGATGTAGATCATCTCACCGGTAGAGTATGTTTCGAAACGGTTTCCCACGCTCGTGGCACACCCCAGGTAGAAGAAGAGCATCCGAATGCCCGGGTCGTCGGAAACGCTCTCCACCCATTTCTTGAGAGGTACGTCGTCCAGTTGCGCGATCTCCTCCCTCGAAAGGCCCATCATGATGGAGAAGACCTTCTTGTACATGTCCGTTGTGAACAGATCCGTGGGTTCTTTCCATTCGCCCTCGTGGTAGATCTCGCTCTTCGGCATGGTGATCAATTCGGGCAAGTCGAGTCCCAGGTCTTCAAAGGTGGCCTCGATGTGTCCCGCCCTGGAGATCATGTGGGCGCCGTCGTCGAGCACCTGGCCTTTGTGCTTGAGGGTCCTTGCACGACCGCCGATGATGTTGTCCCTCTCCAGTACCAGGACCTTCTTCCCTCCACGGGCAAGCAGTGCCCCTGCGCTGAGGCCCCCGTACCCTGCGCCCACGATGACCACATCCCAGCTTTCCATGGGATCGTCCCCCCGTTCGTTCTCAGTCGAGGTTGTATTCTTTGTCCAGTTGCTTCTCCGTGAAGATCCGCCCTGTGACCCCCTCGGAGGTCTGGAGGGAGAGGAAGAGGGCCGCCTTGACCATCAGGTCCGGGGGTTCCCATTCCTCGGTGTCCGTTTCCGGCGTGCTCCAGTACCTCAAACCTTCCGAGTCGATGAATCCGGCCGGCTTGAGGCAGTTGACCGAGATGCCGTACTCCCTCACCTCTTCGGCAAGGCCGTTGGTTAAGCGTTCGATACCGGCCTTGGAGGCGGCATAGGCCATGCCTCCGTCGATCTTACCGCCCATGTCCGCTCCGGGGGAGGACAGGTTGATCAGGCTCCCGCTCCTCTGCTCGATCATGTAGGGAAGGGCGGCTTTTGCACAGAGGTAGGCGCCCCGCAAATTGACGGCAACGACCAGGTCCCAGAGCTTTGAAGGCGTCTCCCATACTTTCTTCCAGAAGGCAAGGGCCGCGTTGTGAACCATCACGTCCACCCGGCCGAACTCCTCCATGGTCCTTGCGATCATCTGGTCTACATCTTCCTCCTTGGCCACATTCACCTTCACCGGAAGGGCACGGCGTCCAAGGGCCCGCACCTCCTCGGCTACCGAATGGATCGTTCCGGGAAGCCGTTCATCCTTTTGAACCTCTGTCCTTGCCGCGATGACGATGTCCGCCCCTTCACGGGCAAAACCGAGGGCCATGGCCCTTCCGATGCCCCGACTCGATCCCGTGATCACACATACCTTGTCCTTGAGTCTCATCTTGTTCCCTCTTCATTCCCTCAGTTGAGTGGGTACCCCCCAGGTGCCACTTGCCGTTTGCTCTAATCCACTCTGGTCAAGGCAGCCACGGTGGCTCCGTGCTTTTCAGGGTATTCCGCCAGGACGATTTCAACTCCGTAGGAGCCTTTCGGATGGAAGGCAACCTCACGCATGGCGCCAACCGTGACGTCACCCGCCACCTTCATCCCCTTTGCCTCGAATTTCTTGATCATTTCGTCCATGTTCTTCACCTTCAACACCAGGGCCCACAGGCCTTCCCCTCTCTCCTCCAGGAACCGGCCGATGATGGTGCCGGGATGGGTGGACTCGATCAACTCCAGCCCGGAGGCGCTGTAGCCCCCCCTCATTCCCAGTTGTTCGCTTGAACCGACGATGTCGAATTCGATGCCCAGGAGATCGGAAAAAAACTCTGCTGCCTTGTCGAGGTCCTTCACGGCGATGGCAATACGGTCGATCTTCTCGAACATGGGTGTTCCTCCGTAAGGTTTGAGGCTAGCGCCAGACGACGTTAGGGGGCCTACGCCTGACCGTTCTTCTGAATTTCTGGTTCTCGTACCCGAGACTCATGGCACCGTAGCATTTGTGTTGCTTCGGGATCTCGAGCCGTTTTCTGACCTTGGCGTCAAAATTCGGGATGATCTGGAGGAACCCGTTGAAGCAGCAACCGACCTTGAGGGTCTGCGCCATGAGAGAAGCCTGGTAAAGGGACACAGCGTTGCCGAAACCGACGATCTCGTCCCATTTCTTTCCATGAACCATCATCAGGGCAGGGGCGTTGTAAAAGAGCCGATCATCCCCCATCTTGTTCCAGCGATCCTGCCAATCCTCGAGAATCGGTATGTAGTAGTTGAAGGTATCCAGGGTCTCGCTTCCCATGAACAGGGATGCGGGTTTCGCGAGTTTCTGTAGTTTCCTGAACATGGTGAGCGCGCCTTCCAGCACGGCACCCCGCAACCATTCGATTTCTTCCGGGGAGGTAACAACGATGTAGTGCACATCCGGACGATTTCCCCCCGTGGGTGCGTATCTTCCGGCATCCAGGATCTTTTCCAAAACCGGCCGGGAGAGGGGCTTGTCCTTGTACTTGCGTACGGATCTGCGGGCACGAAACAGGAGTTGGAGGGATTTGGAGGAGGGGAAATCCTCGAATTTGTAAGGGCGGTTGTCTGTCCTCATGGCGAGGGGATCCTGAATGGCGCCTGTCGGACAGACGGATACGCAATGCCCGCATTCAACGCAGTCTATACCTCGTGCGATGAAAGGCATTCCGTCCCGCATCTCGATGATGAGGGCCGCGCACTCCTTCTGGCAAATGCCGCAGCCCGTGCACTTCTTCTCGACGATCTTCGGAAAGGCGGGCATCGGTTTCGGCGGCGGGCTTTGCGTTGCCTCCAGGATCCAATCCAGAACGTCATTCAGTTTCATACATTCTCCCCTTCGATTCTTCGTCAAGCAGGAGTCGACGGTGCAACGAGTCCGGTGAGTTGTTCGCTCACCAGCCATAGAGTCCTTGCCACCGATCGGTCCAGAGCGCGAGGAAAGGGCTTCTCCAGATGGGTCATGTTGAAGTACCTGCCCGATCGGCTCTCCACATCGGGGCTGGCAGCCAGGTAATACATGGCTGCGCCCGCATGGGACGTCGGTTGGAGCATCCGGTCGATGACAAGCTTGCGGAAGGTCCTGTAGACGATGCCGTTGTTGAGCCCGATGTTGCTGCGGACCTCGCCCGGGTGGGCGGCAACCACGGTCACACCGGTCCCCTTCAAGCGATGTCCCAGTTCCCTGGTGAACATGATTGCTGCCGTCTTCGATGCACCGTAGCCCTTCAGGCCTCGGTATTTCCGCTTCTTCCAGTTGAGATCGTTCAAGTCCAGGCCGCCGAACTGATGGCCCTTGGAACTCACGTTGAGGATACGGGACGGTGCGCTCTCCTTGATTCGATCGAGCAGCAGGTGGGTGAGGAGAAAGACGGCCAGGTAGTTGACCGCGAATACGGCCTCGAATCCGTCCACCGTGACGATGCGACGGGTGTTGTACAGGCCGGCGTTGTTGATCAACACGTGGATCTTCGGGTAACGATCCAGGAGGGTTCGAGCTAGCTTCCGTACCTCGTCCATGCTCGAGAGGTCGGCGAGGATCAGATCGACCGGCCCTTTGGCCGCGGCCTGGATCTTCGTCTTCGCCTGCTCGCCCAGCATCCGGCTGCAGCAGACCATGACCAGATGGGCGCCGTTTCCGGCCAGCTGCAGGGAAGTCTCGAACCCTACACCGGAGTCCGCGCCGGTGACGATGCAGACACGGCCCTCCATCCGTACATCCGTAGACTTCTGCTCTTTCATCCTGGGTCCCCGTGGGCTAACCCATCACGTTGTGCATGAACCACCGGTACATTTTTCCCATGACCGGGATTGCATCCAAGGAGTCACCCCAGAGATCGTAATAGTCGCGATGGAGCGAAATCAGCCCGTCTTCATCCACATTCAACCGCGTTGCCCCGTGAATCGGCGTCAGGGGCGTTCCGCGAAAGCTCACGGTCATGGTCCATTCCACGAAGAAGATGTTCCCCCCGTTCTGGCCCATGCTGTGGATATCCATGTAGATCTCCGAACAACGCTTCTCGAGGCGCTCACACATCTGTATGAACGGGTCTCTTCCCCGGAAGGACTGAACGCTGTCGTGAAAGAGGCAATCAGGGTGGTAGTGTGGATAGAGCTGGGAGTAATCAGGGACCTTCCCCTTGCCGTAGGGGCTCATCCAGATCTCTTCCAGCCTCTCCAATGTCATGACTTCTTTCTTCTCTGCCATGATGCCTCCCCTTTGTGTGGATCTTCCTTCCGGGGTCGAACCGTCGGTCAGGTCTAGACCTTGGGCGGATAATCCAGCAGGCCCTCGTAGAGTGGGTGTTCCTTGTCGGATTTGATCCTGGCAACCCTCCTTGCTGCAGCCTTGTACCTTTCCACATCGGCCAGGGCCAGAATGGACATCCGCTGGGTGGCCAGGGACCCCTCGCCGTGAATCGTCAGCGTCCCGTGCCAGGCCGACGTCAGATCCTTGATGAGCCGAAAAGCCCGCATCCTGTCTTCCGCCTGAATGCCGTGTTTGCCCGTAAGGTACTTCTCCATCAGTTCTCGGGTTTCCGGGTTGAAGAAGTCCTTTGAGGACGGAACCGTGCAGACCAGACCCCCGGCGATGTCCTGCACGTTCTTCATGGCCTGATGATAGTTTTCGGCAAAGAAGAACTTGGCGATATTCGAGTACATCGGATTCGGATAGACCAGGTCCGATCCTGGGTCCTGCACCGGTTTCACGCAAGCCTGTTCGGCCAAGGCCTCCTCAGCCTCACAATACATGGTCAGCCACGCAAGCTTGTCCTGTACGTGGGAAACCCTTTCCAGGCCGTTGTATTCCGCGATCAGGAAAGCCGCCCCTGCAAGGATTTCGAGCTCCACGTATTTGTAGGAGTCGGCAAAGAGTCGATGAGAATTCCCAAAGGCGTAGGCCATGTCGCCGGAGTATTTCCATTCGCCGTCCATGAACACGTTCTCGTTCGGGATGAAGACGTTGTCAAAGATGACGATCGCGTCTGCAAAGAAGATACTCGAACTGTAGGGATAGTCAAAGGTGTTGTCTATGTCGTCGATCTCGTGGTCCGTTGAGATCATGGTGATGCCCTTCGCATTGCATGGCACCGAGAATACGACCGCATAGTCCTTGTCTTCCTCCTTGTGGCGCCTGCAGGGGATGCAGATCATCTCGTTCGCGAGCGGGGCGAGGCTGATGTGGGCTTTGGCGCCACTGACGAAGATTCCGTCCTTGTTCCGGTCCACGACCCGGACATAGTAGTCCTGGTGGGGCACCTGCTTGGAAGGACGAAGACCTCTGTCGCCCTTGATGTCGGTTACGGCCCCGATAACGGCCGGGTCCTCCTTCAGAAGACGTTGCCGGTAAGCCTCGACGCGCTCCCGATAGTTGCTTCCGGTCTGTCGATCCATTCGATCGCATACCACGGCGATCGCGTTGAGTGCGTCCTTGCCGGTCGTGTTGCTTCCGCCGGGAATTCCAAATCCCATGCGGGCCATCAGCTGGACGATTTCCCTTCTGCGGAGGAGGTCCTCCGTCGTCCTTTCGGGCTTGTGAAGAAAGCGCATGGGTTCACCGTTCTCGTCCTCGTCGACGAAGAGGTCCCTGTACTTCGGGTCGTTGGCAACGATGTAGTCCAGCGCCATCTGGCTGAGGGTAATCTGCATGAAGGGATGTTCTGTGACGTCTTTGATCCTCTCGCCACGAAAATAGACTACCCTGTCGTCCCTGATGCTTTGTTTGTACTCCTCCACTGTGCGGATTGCCATGGGTGTTCTCCTCCTTGAGAAGGCTTGAGTGGTTCAAATGGAAGACACTTGGTATGAACGGACGTTTTTACCCTCTGTAATGAAAAGCGTTGAATGGATTGTACAATCTATTGGTTGAATGGTCAAATAATTTTTTAACCAACCGGTCAATTGTTCGGGCGAAACCGGCCTTGAGTTGTTAGAAGCCGTATGAATCAGCATTTCGTTAACGATTCAAGCCTGTTTGGCCGTTGAAATCGTCGACACAAACCGTTCCGAATGGGTGAATTCGCTTGTTTCACGTCGCGGTGGCGCTTTCGGTGCGGCGGCCGCGTAGCCCAAAGGCATCAACAACAAGACTTCGTACGCTGCGGGAACCTCCAGGAGTTCCCTCGCCTTGTCGTGGTCGAAAAAGCCGACCATGACGGTCGCCAAACCGACCGCATGCGCTGCGAGGGCGAGGTTCTGCGCCGCACTTCCGAGGTGGAACATGTACCACCAGTCTCCGAATTTTGTGCTGACATCCTTCTCCTTCCGGTACTCATCCGGGATCTTCACCTTGGCGCACAGGATGAGCAGAACCGGTGCCTGGATGATCGCCTTCCTGGCCGGGTTGTACCCGCCGAGGGTCTCCTGAAGGGCCTGCTTGGTTCGAGGCTCCTTGACGACGATCACTTCCCATGGCTGGATGTTGCCACCGGAAGGGGTCCAGCGCACGGCCTCCAGCACCTGATCCAGGAGCTGGACCGGGACATCTTGCTCCTGATACTTGCGAATGCTTCGTCTGCCCGCGACGATTTCCTGGAAATCCATAGTGCCTACCCTCTCAAGCATCGGATCCATGGGCCCTCAGCCGGTCCGTGACCCCCTGTGCTCGCGTGCGTGGGAACTACACCCCAGACACGTTCCCGAGGGGTTGTAGGCGGGGCCTGACCCCTGACCCCTGACCCCCTATTTCGCCCTTTGCCCTTTGCCCTTTCGCTTTTCGCCTTTTCCAGATTGACCCCTGCTTCCCGACGCCCGTGTTTTCGCCTTGCTCCTGGCCGCAGGAGGTTTCACGGACAACCCCCTCTGGATCATCTCGAAACAGAGCGAGAGAAGGTCGTCCACGTGCCTAGGTTCCACTTTCATTCGTTCCCGTGTAATGGCCAGCTGGGTGATTCCGGTGAAGGAACCCCAAAGGATGTTTGCCACATGCCACGGATTGACCGAAGAGAGAGAGCCGTTGTCGACGACCTTCTGGACCTGGGCGCTGAGAAGATTGAGGATGTTGGTTGCCTGGTCGTTGAGATGGTCCGAGAGAACGGGGGAGAGCTTTGCCTGCATGTCTTCCTGCTGCATGACCATGAAGATTCGAAAATAACTCGTGTGTTCGTTGTAGAACCGGAAAAGGGTTGCTGCCGTCTCATCGAGCAACCGGTCGGGGGCAGGTTTACTGTCCTCCATTTCCTTGAGGAGCCCGATCAGGATGTCCAGGCCCTGGGTGAGCAGGGAGAAATAGAGATCCTCTTTGCTCTTGAAGTAGATGTAGATCGTGCCCTTTGCGAGCTCGGCGCGCTCGGCAATCTGATCGATGGTGGCGGCGTGAAACCCGACCTGGTTGAAGATATCGTAGGCGGCGTCGAGGATTTGCCGGTGCCGCATGAGCTTTTCGCGGGCTTTGCGTTCAGCGGTTCCCATGGGTCTCCAACTCCTCCTCTGTTACGGGCCGGTAGGCCCTTCCCCCTGCAGTGGGCGAGCATCAAGGTGCTCGACGCGGAGCGTGGGGTTCTGCAATAGGTCTGTTTGCGACAAACCGGACAGCTCCACGTCTACCTCGCGGGAGCGCGTCGCAATAGGTGGTCTTCTGTCGGTGAATTCCCCCTTCTCACGGACGACCACACCGTCCTTGACCAGGCACCAGCAATCTCGAAGGGCCGTCTCTGTTTCCTCTCCGGTCCGGTCCGGCTCAAGGTCGTAGACAGCGAGATTCGCCCGGGCGCCTGCGCGAAGATGGCCCAAATCGTCCAGCCCGATGGAACGGGCCGGCACCAGCCGTGTTTGCCGTGCCCATTCGTAGAGATCGAAGGGTACACCACCGAGTATCCCCCGGAGTTGCCCGGGCCGGGCACTCGGGGCGAGGAGCCAGGCTGCGACCTGGGGCATTCCGCCGAACTGGCCCCCCGCAGGACCGGAGGCGCCGAGGGCCAACTTGAAGGAAGGGGGGACTTCCCTGAGAAGTGACCAGCCGGCCTTGATGAGCGGGTGGTCCAGGGGCATGGGTCGAGTATGGAGAGAGAGCGGCGTCTGGAGTCCTAGATCCAGACTGAGCGATGCCCCTTGCACTGTGTTATCCGGCGCTGCGACGAGTTGTTCACTGCCGGTGCTGAGGCCCAGGTCCGCGCTCCCTCCATCTGCCAGGAACCTCTTTGCCTGCTCGAGAGCCGGATCCGAATCCAGGGCCATGCCGAGACCGGCGATATGAAAACGGGCCGGGTGGGAGATTTCGTTGTCCAGGAGCCCGGGCATGCCCCACACATGGATCGGGAGGATCTCGGGATCCTCCAGGAGAGACAGGAAGGAGAGGACCTTCTTGGCGCTGAGGTTCTTCTGGATGTAGTGCCGTTGTTGGTGACGAAGGTACGGGAAGGGCAGGCAGAGAGCAGCGGCTCCGGACAGGCGGAGCAGGGCGCGGGCCAGACGGCAGAAATCGGCGGGCTGGTTGGCGCGGATCGACTGCCCCATGTCCCTCAAGTCGATACAGACACTGGTGGAGGTATCCACATAGGGGATACGCCGGAGTGTGTGATGGACGAGACCAGCCGTCATCAGGGTCGTGAATGGATGATGAACGTGCACATACCCCATGCGGGCGTACGTACTGCCTATTTCGTCCGGGGCTGGGGATTCCTGGAACATCCGGGTGAGGAGATGCCCATGCGCGGCGAAGTGACAGTGGGGGTCAATTCCTCCTGCGAGAAGGGGGCGCCCTTCGGCCTGGATGGTTGTTTGGGGATCATCGAAGGGCTCGCATATCCTGCCTCCTGATACGTACAGGTCGCGCACGTCCCCTCGCAGATCCTGGGAGGGATCATAGACGCGGGCCTCTTTGATCAAGATTTTCTCTGAGTCGGCCATTACCGAGCCTCGGCTATGAGGTCTGCGAGCACCTCTGCCACGGTTGGAAACCCGTTGTTGTCCAGTGGTTCGAGCTTGCTCACATCAAAGGGCAGCCCATCTGCTCGGAAGAAGACTCCGTCACTTTCCAGGCCGGGCAGGGCGGCCGGAATCACTACCTGACCGTCCAGGGTGGCGGACCGTTTGGATGGGTCGATTACGACCAAGGGCTTTTCGGCAAGGCAGGTGGGCAGTATGCAGCCGGGCGACGGATCGGTTCCGGTTGAAATCAAGAGCACGCTGCCCACAGACCCGGCCTGATCCTCCCAGGACGCTTTCTCAGGCTCCGCTCCGGCCGAGGTTCTTACTGAAGCTCCTCCCCAGGGGGATGCGTTGAGCTCGAGGGAGACGCGGCAGAATCCCTCTATGTTCGAGCCGGAGTCCCAGAGGGGCAGGATGACCATTCGCTTGCGGCCCTCTGTGTTGAGCTTTGCGGACCAAAGGAACAGGGCATCCAGGGTTTCATCGGTCACCTTCTCCGGATCGACGAAGAGGGCGATGTAGGAAGCTCCCTGCAGTGCTCGTGCGAGGGCAGGGAGGTCGCGATGGTCGAAACCACCCCCGACCTGGGGATGGGCCAATGCCTCGATCAGGGCCGGGTCCTGGTCGATCGATAGTTCGAAGAACTGCTGGCACAAGGGTTCGATCACAGTCTTGTGCGAAGCGACCGCTGCCAGGTTACGGTCCAGATTGCCTCGCTCGGTGAACCTCCCCCGGGCAAAGAGGGAGTAACGAGACAGGTGGCGGTGGTGGGTCACCAACGGGTCTGCTCGCCAAAAGATGACCGACTCCGCACGGTCACGCACCTCATCCAGGAGCCCTGTGGCCCAGCCGAACTTCTTGGCTCGTTCATAGAATCGTCGGAGACCGGGAAAGGCCCATGGAAGAGAGATGCCGCCGAAAGTGTCGGCGAGCTCGAAGGAAGTCCGTATCGCCGCTTCATCCGTGCTGTCCGCACCGAGGACGAGAACCGGGGGATGCGCCCGAAGGAGCGCTGCGGCCTGCTTCACATTGTCGGACAGAAGGTGAGGGGAGGGGGGCGGCTCCCGGTCTTCGGAAGATACCGCACAGAGCCTTTTCCAGCCCACCTCGCAGAGGTTCAAGGTCCGCGTTACGCTGCCTTTCTTGAAGAAGTAGGAGATGTCGTCGCACAGACAGCTGCAGCCGGCGCAGAGCATGGAGTGGTATTCGGCATCGAAATCTGTGAAGGACTCGGCAAGGGGGCCCGGCGGGGCTGTCTCTTGCTGTTCGTCCTCGATCGAGGCCTTGATGAATTTCTGGATGCTCATGGTCACACCAGTTCCATCGCGTCGGTTGGGCAATAGTCCGCGCACGCTTTGCAGGGAGGCGCGGAGGGGATGGCCCGGTTACACAGTTCCGGATGGACGAGCCGAACCCGGGCGTTGATGATCTGGATGACGGTCACGTCGTCGTGACGAGGGCCCTTTCCCAGGGCCACTTCACGATTGTTCGCGCCGTGTACCGGACAGACGTTCACACAGGCCCCACACCCGATGCACAGGTGATCGTCCACGATGAGGCCTGTGAGCTCGTTCTTCACCCCTTCGCCGAGAATCTCCAGGAGGCGGCGTTTGTTATCCTCGTGTTCCGGCTCGTCCAGCACGGGGCAGTCCCGGGGACACACGTCCCTTGCCAGCAGGTGGCCGGCAAAGGCCATGCAACTCATGCCGCATTCACCGCAGTTCGTCTTCGGCAGGAATTCGTAGAGCTCGTATATGGATTTACGAGGCATAGCGGATCAGTCGAACTCCTCTTCCATGATCTTGTCGGTCGCCTTGTTCGCTATGAAGGTTGCAAAGCCTGCCAGATTCGGGTTGGCAAAGTAGTGTTTGAATTCATCATCCTGCGGCCAGCCCAGCAGGCAGTCGACCTTTTCGCGTTCCGGGTTGACGAGCCACAATTGCATCAGATGGTCCTTGATCGGAAAGTACCACTCCTCTTTTTCGATCAGGAACTCGATCAGGTAGTGTTCCGACACGGGTGGAAGGGCGAGCACATAGTCGATCGCGTTCTTCCGAAAGCACTTTGCGGCGGCGAGCTCCCGCAAACCTTCCACGGCCTGGTTGATTCCCTCCCGGATGACAAAGATCAACTCATAGCGCTTCTTGCCGTCCGATCTGCAGGCAACCAGGTCCGGCTTCATGAACCCGATCGGTTCGGCCGGGATGATTTCGTAACCCGCATAGACAAGGAAATCACGCAAGGCCTTTTCCACCTGCTCCCGAGTGTAGAGGGGCTCCTCGTCGTAAATCCTGTGCCAGGCTGGATCCTTGCTTTCTTTCATCATGCTTGTCTCACTCGTCCGGCCAGTCTTCATTCGGCTTCGGGACCTTGAGGGACAACGGCTCGCCGTCTTTCCAGTACTTATCGATGATTGGATGTTCTTTGGTCTTCAGGAACTCCTTGATGGTAGGTACGTCGATCCCGATCTCCTCGGTGGCGATCTTGTCGTAGAGCTCTTCCGGGATGCAGTCGGCAAGCTGGGTCTTGTATTCGTTCGGCATCCACACGATCCGTTCCCAGCCTCCATCCCCCTGGAGAAACTTCTTGGACTTGGGCGTGCGGATGGACAGGCCCATGGTGCCGTGGTTCTGATTGCCGCCACTCATGAATCCGGCCATCTTCGAGAAATTCAGTCCGACAGGGGTGTCTCCCGGATGCCTCCGGTCCACCAGGCCGATGCCGTCCAACTCAGGGATGTAGAAGGCGGCCGCCTCGAAACAGCCGCAGTTGGTCTGGGGATAGCGGAGGGAACTGTAGAGGTTCACGTACTTGACGGTCCTGGAAGAGCGCTCGTAGACCGTCTGATCCACTCCCGTGTACCTGCCCATCACCGGGTCCAGGCACTCGCCCTTGGGCATCACGAAGGAGTACCCGTAAGGGTCGATCTCAACGAGGGCCTTGGCGCCCAGGTAGCTCATGATCCCGCAGTATGGGTTGCGCTGCGGTGTAATGCAGCAGACATGGTTCGGTGCAAAGGTCTGGCAGAGCGTGCAGCCGTAGAAGACATCCACGTCCTCGTCCTCGAGTCCCATGAGCCTTGCGTCATAGGCCTCCCACTCTGGGCGGATGGTCGTGTCCAGGATCTGTTGAATGAGATCCCTGCCGCCCACCTCCTCGGCTCCGATGATGATCTGGGCTTCCACCTTTTCCACCAGGGGAAAGTTGATCTTGGCCATTCCGAGGAGGGCCTGCCCCATCTTCTTCCAGTTGTTCTTGTGGGCGCTCTCCTTGTTCATCCGGATCCAGATCGTGTCCCGCGTATTGACGAGCATCCAACCCTCTCCCTGCTCGAAGGGCATGAACCCGGCCCGGATCAGGGGATCCACGTGGTCCTCGGTGAGCTGGCTTCCCCAGCAGCGGAGCCATATGCCGAAGGGGAACGAAGTGCCCGGCTCGATCTCGTCGATGTCGGGCCCGATGTGTTCGATACGGCCGTCCTCGACCTGGTTCTCATCCGGTACGACGTCCACATGGATGTAGCTCTGGTAACCGTGCTTCGGCCCGCCGATTTCCATGTACATATCCGCCTTGCGGATCTTCTGCCCCATCCAGCGTGGAGAAATCTCGATCTCCACGCCGTCGAACAGCTCATCCAGTTCCGTTGGCGCCTGGTAGACCCTTGCTTCGGGCAGCTTGACGGCGTCGATCTTGATCATGTTTGAGGCCTCCTATGAATCGAATGAGTCTGCGTTCATGAGTATTCCTGCGTTTCGACTACTTGCATGCTGCAAGCAGCTCGTCGAGGCTGCGCTTCCACTCGGCGAGAGGGGTTTCGCCCATGGTGAGCTTTGCGGCCGTGACCGTCCCCGGTCCGAGATGGGCAATCGAGATTCGCTGCAGGCCCGCTGCCATTCCCTCTACCATCTCCGGCCGATAGCCGATCAGGAGCAGGAGGTCGGGCCGATCCTCGAGAATGGAATCTTGCCAGTCGTCCTCGAGGGACCGGAAGAGCTCGGCGAGCCACATCTTCTTTGCTTTCACACTGCCTGCCTTTTGCTGCACGGAAAGAAGCGTGTTCCCGGTGGCAGCTACCGGACAGGAAAGGGTCTCGGCCAGCTCGATTGCATATGCGACGAGCGGCTTTCCTTCGAGGGTGATCTGTTCGCACCCCTCGCCCGCCACCACCAGTGGATTCTTGTGTCCCCGGATCTCTCGGACCCAGCCCTGGGCGTCAAAAGTCTGCATCGTCCTACTCCTTTACGGCTTCGCGCATGATCAGGCGCTTGAGCATGGTGGCATATCGACCCTGTTTGATTCCGTACTGGTCGGTGTACTGGTCCATGGTGACGAGCTCTCCGTCGCGGTTCCTCACACGGCTCGCGGTGGTCCTTTCCACCTCCCAGCCGTGCTCGTCCCGGAGGATGTTGAGGAACCTCATCCTCTTCATCACGTGCAGCTCCAAGGGGCTGCGGAGATAGTAGGTCCAGTCGTCCGGGAGCTCGTGGAAGTACTTCTGATGGATCTCCGTGTAGTTGTCGATGGTAGAGAGCCGCGGCTCCCGGAGTGCGCACGTGGTGAAGCAGAGCTTGATCGCCATGGTGACGGCCTCTTCCTTCGTCTCCACCGGATAGATCAGATGCGGCGGTGAAGGATCCACCTCGCGGACCGAACCGTCGAGGCCGTCGTACATGGTCCAATCCTCCCTCTTGTACTTGTTGCCCACCAGCATGCGCTTGAATTTGAAGCCCGAGGGTCCGACGATGACCGGAGCGCCCACGCGCGCGAATCCGGAGGCCTTGGCCATCATCTTGTCCGATGCCGGGCCCCAGATGATCACGACAAAAGGCGCCCGGTTCAGGCTGTAGTCGGCCACCTGGTCGAAGTTCGCCTTTCCGGAGATGCCGCCGCCGAGCTGCGCGAATTTGAACATGGACGCCATGATGTGGGTGTCGGCCGAGCAGCCTCCGCAATTGACCAGGCCCTTGAGGGTGGCCATGCTCGGGTAGTCTTCGGGAAGGACCTTACCGGTCTGTTCCTCCAGCTTGCGGGCGACGTCCGCGGCCGCGCAGCCTGCGGTCATGACCACGCAGTTTCGGTCCAGCAGCTCTTTGGCCATGTCCGCAAGTTCGTCGTCGGCACCCGGATAATGGCCGCATCCGAGGAGGGAGACCATGCCGGGCCCGTTGCCACCCAGGACCAGGCCAAATGTCAGATCGCGGAACTCGAGGTGGCTCAGAGGGCCCCGTCCGGGTCTCATCCTGAACTTGTCTTCGCTGATCTTGTCGCTGGCCGAGGCCAGCAGGCAATCGATGATCGGGATATCCTCGGGGCAGACCGCCTCGCACTCCCCGCAGAAGAGACAACGGTCATACAGATCCGTCAGGGAAGCGCCGCCGGTGCTCTTCAGGGCGGTGCTGATTGCGAGGGAGTTCGGGCACGCGTGAAAACACGCATCACAGCTCGTGCATTTCTCGGCGCCGTTCTCGATGCCGGCGGGGTCCGGTCCCTTGCTGTTCTTGCCGGGAAAATCGCCGAAGAAGGCGGCGACTGCATCCGCAGCCTTTTCAACAGACCTCACCACCAGGCTGTTCGCCTCTTTCAACCGTTCTACGATCTTCTCCACCGGCTCGTCTGAAAGGTCGGGAGCGGACACGGAAACGGCGGAACCGGTTGCCAGAACCGGAATGCCCGCCTTCCTTGCCTGCCCAATGACGTCCAGGGGATAACAGGACCTGGAGGCCACAATCAGATCAGGGATGCCGGCACGGATGCCCTTGATCGCCTTGCCGGTCGAGGTGAGCACCTTGCCGGCCGGATAGAGCCGGACAAGCTCGTGGCCTGCGTTGCCAAGGCCGGTGATCTCGATGTCGGGAGCCAGTTCCTCTTCTTCCAGTCGCCCGATGGTATAGAGGATGGGGAGGCAGTCGTCACCGAAGAAAGCGAGAACCGGCCGGGAGGTGTCCACGGTGCCCAGACCCACAGGGGCGCGAGCTTCGGGGTAGAAGGCCATCTCCTTGACCGAGAGATCCCCTACGGAAAGCGCATCGAAGCAGCAGATTTTGACGAGCTCCTCGACTTCCGTTGCCAGGAATTGAAGCGAACCCAGGTGCAGGGCTCGCGACTCCAGGTCCAGGGGGTCGCCTGCACCCTGCGAAACGATGGAAGCCTGCTCGATCAACTGCGCCTCTGCGTAGCTCAGGGCCTGATCCAGTTGATCGAGGCTTTTCGGTTCGAAACCGGTCAGGGCGGCAATATTGCAGGTGGGGTAGACGATGGACTGTCCCAGTTCGATCTCTTTGTCAGGCCCGAAAACTCTCAGGGCCTCGGTCAGGACCTCCCGTGCAGACCCGACGGCCTTGCCCGCAGCGGATAGATGCTCTTCCAGGGTCTGCAATGCAAGGGCGGCTTCGTTACGGCCGTTGGCTTGGGCAGATCCGGAACCCACCTCGGCTTGCGTGTACAGTGGACGATACCGCTTCAGGAGGATCCGGTCCCATTCGCCCAGGTCCTCGGCCCTTGTGAAAGGCCTTATCTTGGTGTCGTACTGCTTGACTCGAGTCTCGATATAATCGTCGCGGAGGATGTCGCGGACCAATTGCTCGTTACCGCGGATATCGGGCGTGATCTTGCTCAAGTCCACGGCGAGGTCCCCCACCTTCTCGGTGACTTCACCTTCCTCGGGTTGTTTGAACCCTTTCAGGCGGTCCTTGCGAAGCTCGTGGGTTTCGGCTTCCGCGGCTTCGGTCCCGTGGTCGTCCTTGTCGATGAAGTCGGTATCGGCCATGCACTTGGCGCATACGATGCGCCGCTTCTGGGCCGGACCGAGCACCCCCTCGGTGCTGATTCCCTTGACGCGATGGGACGCCGAGATGTCTTCGGTCTGCACCACCTGCTGACACATCTCGCAAAGATCGATCTCACAGACAACGCATTTCTCTGCGGCTTCGTTATGGCTACACACCCCACAAAGGACTGCCTCCGACATCATCCGCTCCTTCTTTCTCAGGTGTTCAGGTGTTAACTCCCAACCGCTACTAATGAGCCGCAATCGTTCCCTCTTCCACCACCGCGTCCCTCATCCCCTCGGTATTCTCGATGACGGTCATCCTGCCCCGACCGATTCGGGCTATCTTGTGCATCAGGTCCGGGTCCGCGTTCTTCTCGTTGATGCAGATGCAGGAAATGCTGACTCCCTTTCGAACCGTCTTCGCCGCCTCCTGGATGGCAAAGCGAGCCGGGGACGGATGTGGCGCGGTCGCATCACCGTCCGAGACGAGTATGATGTGCTGCTTGCCGCTGCTCTTCGAATGCCTCGCAAAGAGCCCACGGGCACGCAATAGCCCGAAACCGATGTTCGTGAAGGCGTTGTCGTGGAGGTCCAGGTCCAGGACCTTTTCCGTGAGCATGTACGTATTGGTCGTGAGGTCGGAGACCACGTTGGCCAGGTTGGAAAAGGTCACGACTCCCATCCTGTCGCCGTACTGCGAAGAGGCCATGGCCAGCGCGATCGCACCCTCTTTCGCGTACCAGAGTTTCTCGAGCTGATCCATCGTGCCCGAGAGATCCAGGCAGAGGAGAATGTTCAGCCGGGTGCGAATGTCCCGCTTCACCACCCGTATGTCTTCGCGGGCGACCTCACGATGGTGGTTTCGGATGGCCTGATGTATCGAGTCCTTGAGCGAGAAATCACGGTAACAGTCGCCGAACCGAAAGGGCCGTTTCCCCACGATGCGCCCTTCGCCCACGAGACATTTCTTCCCGGCGCGGTGCCTGCCCAGACCGGTCAATTGGCTGCCTTCCCAAACCCGGGGCGCAAGCCTTTCGAGCAACATGGAGATCCCGCGACGGGAGAGCTTGTAACCCCGGTCCTTTCGAGACAGGATCTGACGCTCTTCGAGTTGCTCAACCGTTCGAATGAGCGCCTCCTCTTCCAGCTTGGCGCGCAGCTCCGCGGAGAGGCGTTCCTGCTTTTGCCTGGTTTCGTCGATGTCCGAGAGCAGGTCGAAGGTGAGGTTGTCCTCCAGCTGCCGATCGCGCCATTTTTCGAGCATTCGATCGACCATCTGCCGGTGCATGGCGGCCAGCTCGGATTCCGGGAACCTCTTGACCCGCTTGAGCAGGAGATCGAAGAGACCGAACTTGAGGGGTTTGCGGAAGTGGTCCAGTTTCGCGATTTCGTCCACGATGGCCAGCATCTTGTCGGAAGAAAGAGGAATCCAGTCCTCCGAAGGGCCGGATATCCCGAGGGCCTCGTCGGTGATTTCCCGAATGACTTCCTGGGCCGAACGGTTCGCCACCGCGTGTGAGGCGAGTTGCACCCGGTGGGGCAGGGCGATCGTGGAAGCGTGCTGCACTACACTTCCCATGGTTTGGCCGGCCAGAACCTTCTCGGTGGAGGCGAGCAGTTCGCCGTACCGAAGGGTTCCGCGGTTCGAAAGCCCCCGTGAGAGATCTTCGTGATGTCGGGTCTTCTGCACGATCTTCAGGGCGGGCTCCACACAATCGGCAGAGACCTGAGCTGTGGATACCAGGCGTCTCTCGAAAATGGGATCGGAGACGTAGTCGAGGGCGATCCGGTCGAAGTGGTCGGCCAGGTCCATGGGCATCTGAGCGAGCCCCGAGTCCGAGCCGGTGGCCACGATCAGGACGTCGAGGGGAAAAAGCTCGTCCCGGTTGCCTATGGCGATACCGTCTCCGGCCAGCCCCGCGAGGATCGAATTCAGCACCCTTTCCGGAATGCGATCCATGAAGTCCAGGAGGAGGATGCAGCCGTTGGCCCGGAGGAATTTTCCGGGGACAAAGGCCCTCGGATCCAGGACGCCGAATTCCAGGGCGCGCAGAGGATTGAAATCCCCGACCAGATCGGCCGTCTTCAGCTCGGCGCTGCCGGACACGTGGCGGACCCGGTCCTTGCCTGGCAGGGCGTCCTCTGCCAGCTCCTCGCCGTGGGACCGGCGATCGAGGCACCACGGACAGGAAGGCAGATCGAAAGCGCAGTTGACCGTGCAACCGTCCACCACCGCCCGGTCGGGAAGGAGCTGGACGACCCTCTTGGCCAGCATGGTCTTGCCCACGCCCGGAGGACCAGCGAGGTAGACGTGGTGGCCCGCTATCAGTGAACAGAGCAGGTCATCCATGGTGCCGGCGGACAGCGATATCCCGTCGAACAGGATGCTGCGGGCCTCTTCGAGTCCGATATCCCATATGAATTTCTGAATTTCCTGCTGAACCGTCACAGCCATTCCTCAGCTACCGGGGTCAGGCCGAAACGATCAACCCTCAGGGTTGATCGTTTCGGCCTGACCCCTTGTATTTCGACGTCATCCCCGCGAAGGCGGGGACCCCTTGGCTCCTTGAGATACGGCGACCAGCTTTTCCTCGCGGATCGCATCCAGCTTGGAGAAGACCTCACGCGCCGCCCTGACGACCGGCTGGTCATCCGGGAGATCCCAGATCGGTCTTCCAAGGGCGTCGTTCTCCACCACCTGCTGGTCAAAGGGGAGGAAGCCGACCAGTTCCAGGCCCGCCTCTTCCGCATGTTGCTCCACGATCTTCTGTGTCTGTTCCGTGATCTTGTTCACGAGCACCAGAAGCCGGCCAAAGTCCACCCGGAGTTCGGTCGCCAGCTCCGCAACTCGACGAGCCGTGTTGAGCCCCCTGGCCGAGGCATCGGTCACGACCAGCATGACGTCCACATCCCGGGCCGTTCGACGGGAGATGTGCTCGAGCCCTGCCTCTGAATCGATGACGACCGTGGGGTAGTTGAGTGCCTGCGTGTCGATGATTCCCCGCAGGATGTGGTTCACGGCACAGTAGCAGCCTTCCCCCTCGCTCCGCCCCATCACCAGCAGATCGAATTCCTCCTCTTCCACGATCGATTCCATGAGGTGCTGCTCGAACTGCTGCTCGGCCGTGATCGTGCTGGTTTCGTTCCGGCGTGTCTTGTAGTCCAGCACCTTCTCTCGAGCCTGTCCCACCGTGCGCTCGGCCAGGACCCCCAGCGTTTCGGGCAGATTTGCATCCGGGTCGGCGTCGATGGCCAGCACGGCCCCGTGCTTGCGTTGCTCGCGAACAAGAAGGGAGCTCACCAGCGTCTTTCCGGTGCCTCCCTTCCCGGCTACAACGATCGTGAATCCCTTGACTGCAGGCGTACCTTTCATGGCGATCATCCCTTGGATGGAGAGAGGACCTCTTGCAGCAACTCCTCGACCAGGCCTACGGCATCGTCGTAGTACTTTGACTCAGGGCTGGTTTTGATCCTTCCGGCCATGGTGGAAACGGCAACGTTTCGAAGATGCTCCTCGGTCACCGAAGAGTCCCCCCGGAGCCAGGCCTGTGCCTGTGCTTTTTCGTAGAGCGCCAGTGCGGCCCTGACGGAAGCTCCCTGATCCATCTCCTTGCCCCATGGATCCTCCCGGGTGGACCTGACGGCGACGAGCAGCTTGTCCAGGGAGTCGTCCGGGAAGTCGATGCCGTCCAGCCTGTTCCCGTATTTCAAGAGGATCTGTCTCTCGAGAAGCGCCGTCTCCGGGTAACCCATGGTGACTACATCGAAGCGGTCCAGCAGCACGTCCGAAAGCTCTTCCACGCCGGCATGTTCCAGGGGGTTCATGGTGGCGAGCATCAGGAAGTCGGCCGCATAGTCCACATCGTAGGGACCGATCGTGGCCGTATGCTCCTCGAGCACCTGCAGCAGAGCGTTCTGGAGCTTTTCCGGGATCCGGTTGAGCTCGTCGAAGAAGACGATCCCTCGGTTTCCCTTGAGCAGCTTGCCGGGCGTGAAGGCGCGCCAATCGTGACACCCGTACTGAAAGGCCATGCTAGGGTCGATGTCCCCGAGCAGGTCCTCGGCCGTCAGGTCCGGGCTGCCCTGGATACGCACGAATCTCTGGCCGCCCTGTATGGAGATCGTTTCGAGGGTATCCCCCTTGTCCTTCTTCTCCCTGCAGGCCGGACAGACCGGATCGCTCGGCCTGCAATGGAACGGGCAGTCCGCAACCGCTTCCACTGCGGGCAGGATGGAGGCGAGATGCCTTGCGAGGGTGGTCTTCCCAACTCCCGGCGGTCCCTCGAGCAGGACGTGATGGCCCGCCAGGATCGAGGCCAGAACCCCCTTTTTCGCTTCTTCCTGGCCCATGATCGCACCCAGGGGGTCTTCGCTCTTTTCAAGGTAGTTCGCCAGGGTTTCCTGCAATCCTTCCAGATTCATCTCTGTTCCTTCCTTTGGCTACCATCCGTCCCTGTCCCCGCGGGACAGGATGAACTGGGCACGCACATCCATCCACTGCCGGGATGCGGTCACGAAATAGCGTAACAACCCCCTCACCTGGGGGTATACCGTAAACGGATAGATTCGGTTCGGATCCGAGTTGTCCACACCGTAGATCCCGACCCTGTGTGAGCTGAGAGAGTCCACGTGGGCCTGGACCCAGGCCTCCTGCTGCGACAGGGGGAGGTCCAGTGGTTCCTGAAAGGCGGGCACGACCAGGCCGTAGTCGTTCAGGTGTTTGTATTTCTTCCTGAGCTCGATGAGGTGCTGTGCCTTCTCGTGAGCGGACGAGTCGCAACGGACCGCGAGCATGGCGAAGAATCCGCGCTGGCCGAGGGTGCCGTACACGTCCGCGTCGGGATGCTCCTCAATGAGGTAGTCGTGCTCCTGCAAAAGAGAAGCGAAGGCCTGCTTCAAATGGTCCAGCGCTTCCGTTTCGGCGGCAAAACCGAGACGATTTCGAACCGGCAGGACGTACTTGGTCTTCTCGAGCGTGGGAACCTCCACGGAACCAACCTGCTGCTCACGCTCTATCGGGCCTTCCAGGTAGCAGGTGTCACGAATCAGCTTGCCTTCCCGAATCAGTTCCATGGCCAGGAGCACCTTTACGGTTGCAGCCGTGTCATTCTTCTCGAGGATCTGCATATCCTTGACCACCCAGTCTTCGGGATAGGGAAGCTGGATGGCCATCTTCTTCCCGTGAAAGGCCTTGTTCACGTCCGCCACGGTCGTCGTCATGGGTGGAAACTCTCTTGCAGCCCTTTGTGGACCCTCTTGGGCCCAGAATATGACCGGTGGTTTCTTTATGACTATCGGTCATTCTAGTCCTGATTCTGACCCCATGTCAAGAGAATTCGTCCGGCTCCGTTGAAGAATGTGCTCCTTGCACCCCCCGAACCGGTCCAGAGCGGGAATCATCGGTTCGGAGGCCGGTTGTTGTACTGGTGAAGAGTAGCTAGAATGAGCACCGTCATCTTGAGTTGGGGAGGTTGAAGTGTCTCTCAGGGCACATTCCATCTCGCATTTGGGAGAAAGAACGATGAGTCTTCCGGGAAAGAAAGTGGAGATCAACGGGGTTAACTACCATGTATCCGACCAGGGTGAGGGCGATCGAGTCGTGCTCCTCCTGCACGGAATGCCGGATACCTCCAGCCTGTGGAGGCATCTGGTCCCGGAGTTGCTGAGTGCCGGATACCGTGTGGTCGCACCGGACATGCTCGGGTACGGTGAAAGCGAAAAGCCCGAAGCGGTTGAGCGTTACGATGGCGAGCTGATCATCGGGGACGTGGTCGGCCTGATCCAGGCCCTGGGCTTGGAGCAGATGGACATCATAGGGCACGACTGGGGGGCCTTTGTGAGCTGGGAACTGGTCACCCACATGCCGGACCTGTTCCGGCGGCACGTCGCGATTTCGGTTGGACACGTGGGGGTATTCTTCGGAGATCTGTCCATCCAGGGGCTGAAAGGCAACTGGTACATGTACCTGAACAGCCTGGATGCGGCTCCGGAGCTATATCTTCACAACAACTGCGAGTTCCTTCGGAAATTCATCATGCCCTCACACCCGGAGATCGATGAAGTGTGTGAGCGACTCAATGATCTGGGGGCGATGCGCGCCATGCTCAACTGGGACCGGGCAAACCAGCTGGCCTCCTTCTTCCTCGCCTACGTAAGTGGCCAGGTCGAGATCACGAAATGCAGGGTGCCGACAATGGGTATCTGGAGCGGCGGTGACACATACCTCCCCGAGGGACCGATGAAGAAGACCGCGGACCTCATGGATGCGGAGTGGCGTTACGAGCGTATCGAGCAGGGCTCCCACTGGATCATGTTGGATCAGCCTGACGAAACCAACCGCCTGATTCTGGATTGGCTGAATCCCTGATCCAGAGGAGAGCCGTCTCCTCACGTTCCTCGTCTGGCCCTGAAATCGTGGTAGCGGGCGAATCGTCTGAGGGCCCGGCATGCCCTGGCCAGGGACGGAAATACGGTGATGCCTGCCTCCCTCAGTTCACGGGCACATCGTTCGGCGTCACAGGAATAACCCTCGTCTTCGATCGCCAGAACGACGGGCCTTCCCCCTGTTTACCCTTGAACAAACTCGCTCAGGCACTCCTTGAATGCAGGCATCGGATCACCCCACGCCCCTGCGAGGAATTCAGCGGCAACGCAGACTATGACCAGGTCTATCTGCGGATCTTCGGTTGCCAACTGGAGCGTTCGAGACAGGGCTCTCGGGTCGGAGAGGGCGGCAGGTATGTCCAAAGGGTTCGCCATTCCTTGGTTTACGAGCAGGATGTACTCGGACATGGCCTTCAACGTCGGTTGCGAAAGAGTCGGTGTTTCGATCCCTTCTCTTCCACAAACATCCCCGTTCGACACGGTGGCGCCTCCGCCGACCCCGAGAACCGCCGCGCGGGCGCGGGAAATGGGCTGGAGGTGCACGAAGCTCATGGTTGCATCGATCAATTCGTCGAGCGTCTCGACGCGCACAGCCCCGGTCTGTCGATAGAAGGCATTCCAGATCTGTTCATCCCCTTTCAGGGACCCGGTGTGCGAGGCCGATGCCCTGGCTCCGGGGTCGGTAAGGCCCGCTTTCCAGACGATCATGGGTTTTTCGGGGTTCACGTGCTTCACGAGATCGACGAGGCGTCTTCCATCACGAATACCCTCGAGGTACATGCAGATGATGCCGGTTTCAGGATCATCGGCCAGATAATCCAGGAAATCCACGGCATCGATGGCGAGAGCGTTCCCATAGCTGAAGGCCTTGCTGAAACCGATGCCCGCGTCCGGCCCGTGAAGCAGAAAGGAGCGGGCGTGTCCGCCGCTCTGAGAGATGAAGGCGACTGGGCCGGGGGCGAGTTCGAGTTCCTCGAACATCCGGAACCTGGCGGACGGAATGTGAAAGCCCATGCAGTTCGGTCCCAGAACGTGAAGGTTCCCTCCTTGGATGATCCGGCGGATCGTGTCGTCCAGCAGCTTGCCTTCTTCGGTCCCGGTTTCCCCAAATCCGGACGTGCAGATCTGAACCGTCCGGACCTTTGCAGCGACACAGTCCTCCAACACCTTGGGTACCACGGCGGCGGGTACCGCAATGACGACCAGGTCCAGTTGTTCCGGAACGGACAATACATCCGGGTAAGTAGTCGCGCCGTCGATTTCTGGGGTTTTCGGATTGATCGGGTACAGTCGTCCAGCGTACCCTGATGTCCTCAGACTCCGAAAGAGCTTGAGTCCCGAATACCCCGGCGCGCGGGTCTCTTCCTTTCTTGAGACCCCGACGATGCCCACGGACTGAGGCGGAAATCCCTCTCCAAAGGCACGAATTCGCGTCATCTCCAAATGATCCTCGCAGGAAGAATCACGAAAGTGTGATGGGTGGCCGGGGCAGCCGGATGATCCCGATGGGGTGAAATGGGAGCAGTCTAGAAGAGAGCCCTCTACCTGTCAAACAGAGCGGAGTTCTTTTTGGTTGACTCGAGAGAGAGCCTTCCCCTATGCTTCGAGGATCGCCGTTCGATTGGCAAACACACCTCTTGAGAGGCCCATTCAGAAGGAGACAGCCATGAGTGAGGACGTCTATTACAGGCTGGGTGAGAGACTGAACGAGTACCCGGTAAAGATGCCCCTGGTGGATTCGTTCCTGGACATCCTTCGAGAGTACTATACCGAAGAACAGGCGGCCCTGGGTGCGTCGATCCCCACGGGAGCCCATTTGGCCGGGGATCTGGCGAAACAGCTCGATCGCGATGAACAGGACCTCGTTGCTGCTCTCGAAACCATGGCGGACAGCGGATTGATCTTCACTGCCAAGAACGATGCAGGGGAGACGGAATACTCCCTCACGCCCTTCGTGCCCGGCGTCTGGGAACTGCAGTTGATGAAGGGAACCGACACCGAGCAGGACCGAAAGAAGGCTCTGATGATGCGCGATTTCGGAAAGAACCTGGAGGGCCTGATGGTCGAGACCCTCAAGGATCCGGAAATGGCGAAGCAGTTTATGCCCGACGCGGCGGCCCGAACGATCACGGTGGAAAAGGAACTGCCTCCGGGTAAGGAGATATATCCCTTCGAAAAGCTTGCCGAACTGGTGGACAAGGAGGATTCTTTCGCTTCGGCCGTCTGCTATTGCCGTCATCATGCCTACCTGGTCGACGAGCCCTGCAAGCTCGAGGACGCGCCGGACGGTGCCTGCTTGAGTTTCGGTAAGGTGGCCGATTTTGTCGTGGATCGGGGGTTCGCCAAGAAAATCTCCAAGCAGGAGTGCCTGCGGCTCCTGGAAGAAGCGGAAAAGGCGGGCCTGGTCCACAACGCGAACAACAACGAGGGAAATCTCGTCTT
Source organism: bacterium (assembly GCA_028277985.1). Lineage (GTDB taxonomy): Bacteria > Desulfobacterota > DSWW01 > DSWW01 > DSWW01 > S015-6. The sequence continues at coordinate 160,194 of JANQFG010000069.1, forward strand.
CGTGTGCAACTGCTGCGGGTGCTGCTGCGGCTTCCTGAAGATGCTCAGGGAGCACGACGTGAAGGCGATGCTGGCCGTTTCGAACTTCCAGGTTGCCATCGATGAAGAGACCTGTACGGGATGCGGTGATTGTCTCGACCGCTGTCAGATGGATGCGCTTCGTCTCGAGGGCGAGGTCGTCACTGTCCATTTGGACCATTGCGTGGGATGCGGAAACTGCGTGCCTGTTTGTCCTACCGAGAGTCTCTCCATGGAGCGGCGGTCGGACACCCGGCCCCCGAGCGTAGAGGCCTCCTTTGGGGGCGCGAGCGCCTAAGAGGGTGCGGATGGTCCGGTATCTGCTCTGGGGCTTGCTGATTCTCTTCCTCTCGGCCGGCCTGGTTGTCTACGGGGTCGGAAGGGGCTGGTTCGGCGTCCGTCAGGATGCGGGAGAGATCACGAAGCAGCCCCTTCCGGCGGAAGCCTTGGCCGACCGGGATTCTCGACAGCGTTCGGCTCGGGAGGCACTCGACGGTTTCCCGAGGGGAACGGATCCCGGCCCTCGAGACACCAAGCAGATCCTCTTCGGCGATTTGCACGTGCACACCACCTTTTCGCTGGACGCTTTCATGATCAGTCTACCCCTCTTCCAGGGCGAGGGCGTTCATCCCCCTGCGGATGCCTGTGATTTCGCCCGCTTCTGTGCGGAACTGGATTTCTGGTCGATCAACGATCACGCCGAAGGCCTGACGCCTTTCCAGTGGGCAGAGATGAAGGAGGCAGTTCGTCAATGCAACGCGGTGGCCGGCGATCCGAAGAACCCGGACATGGTCACGTTCCTCGGTTGGGAATGGACCCAGAAAGGCATGACGCCCGAAGATCACTATGGCCACAAGAACGTGATCCTTCGTGACACGGCTGAAGATGCCGTGCCGAAGCGTCCTATCGCCTCGAGGCCGAACCTCTTTCCATCCGTGGGCGTGGATCCCACCAGCTTTCCATTCCGGATCCTCGCGGTAGGCGCGGCACCGGGCGGGCAAGGGCGACGACCTTATCTCGATGCCGCGAGGTTCATGCAGGACCGGCAGGATCTAACGGACTGTCCCGCTGGTCGGAAGGTCCGGGATCTGCCCCCTGACTGCCTTGAAAGCGCCCCCACACCGGGTGAGCTCTTCGAGAAGCTCGACGACTGGGGTTTCCCCTATCTGGTGATCCCCCACGGAAACACGTGGGGGTTCTACACACCCCCGGGCAGCTCTTGGGACAAACAGCTTGCCCAACACGAAAACCCGGACCGTGACGAGTTCCTGGTGGAGGTATTCTCCGGTCACGGTAATTGCGAGGAGTATCGTGACTGGCGAGCCGTCGAGGTGGATGAGAGCGGCAGGCAACGCTGTCCGGAGCCGGTCCCGAACTATCTGCCGAGCTGCTGGCGTGCGGGGGAGATCATTCGAAAACGGTGTGCCGCCGTGGGTGAAAGCGACGAGGAGTGCGACCGGCGCGCCCGGGAGGCGCGACAGAACTACGTCGAGGCCGGGGCTGAAGGCCATGTGACCGTACCGGCAGCAAAGACCGAGGACTGGCTGGACTCGGGACAGTGTACGGACTGTTACATGCCTGCTTTCAACCACCGGCCGGGTGGTTCGACCCAGTATGGGCTGGCCATCACGAATTTCGACGACCCGAATCGCCCCAAGCGTTTCAAGTTCGGATTCCTTGCCTCGAGCGACAACCACACGGCCCGTCCGGGCACGGGTTACAAGGAAATCAACCGCCGGGAGATGTCGGATGCGGGCCTGGCCCAGATCGGCGAACACATCCCAAGCGAGGCTACCCCGGAGCCGCGTTCCGTTCCTGCGGGGCCGGACGTTCCTCGTGTGCCCGAGTTCGAACGCTTCGCCTCCTTCTTCGGCACGGGCGGGCTGGTTGCCGTGCACAGCACCGGTCGCGGCAGAGAGTCGATATGGGAGGCACTGGAACGAAAAGAGGTCTACGGAACGAGCGGCGACCGGATCCTTCTCTGGTTCGATCTCGAGACAGGGTCCGAAGAAGAGGGGCGGGCGAGCACTGTGCCGATGGGCTCACAGATCATCTCCGGAGAGAACCCGTCCTTTCGGGTTCGTGCCGTGGGTGCCTTCCGTCAAGAGCAGGGATGTCCGGAATACAGTACATCGGCCCTCTCCGCAGAGCGACTCCATCACCTCTGCCGGGGCGAGTGCTACAACCCTTCGGACGAACGCAGGCTCATCACCCGAATCGAGGTCGTCCGAATCCGACCCCAAGCCGAGCCTGGGGAGCCCTTGGCCGGTCTGATCGAGGATCCGTGGAAGGTCCTTTCCTGCGATTCGGATCCAATGGGCTGCGAGGTTCGTTTCTCCGACCCGGAGTATTCCACTGCCGGCCGAGATACGGTCTACTACGTCCGCGCGATCCAGGAGCCAACTCCGACCGTCAACGCGGGACAATTGCGTTGCGAATACGACGAAGCAGGACGATGCATCTCCGTGACCCCCTGTTTTGGCAATGACAAGACGGATTACGAGGACGACTGCCTGGTGGAGGCGGAAGAGCGAGCCTGGTCGTCGCCGATCTTTCTGGACTACAAGGAGGAAGGGGCCCCTCAACCCCAGGTACGTGTCACCAGCCAGAAGATGCCCAAGCAGAAGATCGCAGCAGAACCGGTTTCGGCAAGGAGCTTGTAGGCGGCCGGCCGCCTTCGAGCGAGCCACCGAACCAGGGGCCATGAAAGGGCCACCATCACGAGCTGGCCAAGCTCTACCCCGACGTTGAAGCCGAACAGGGCTGGCAGCAGTCGATTCACCGGGAGTTCCATATCCAGCAGGACTCCTGCGAACCCGAAACCGTGCAGCAGGCCAAAGGCGAACGCCACGGCTGCGCGCAACCGCTCAGGGTTCTGTGATCTGGCGAGCAGCAGGAAATGGCACCCTGAGAACAGTGCCATCCCGAGCCAGGCCGTGGGGAAGAGGCTGCCGATGCCGAGCATGGAGAGAACCAGGCCGGCAGCCAAGAGGCCAACGAACGCCGTGGGAATCGAACGGGCCGACCCTGCGAGGAGCCAGTTGTTCTCGGCGGCCACCAGGGCGATGGAAAACCCGATGAGGATTTCAACGGCTGAAGTTTCCGGCCTGAATACGCCCAAGACGGCGAGGCCCAGGGTCAGGCTGTGCGCGAGGGTGAAGCCGGTGACCAGGGTGACGATTTCTCGAAGCGAAGATGCAAGCAGAAGAAGGGCGAAGACGAAGGCGAGATGGTCCCAGCCGCTCGCAATGTGGTCGACGCCAAGGCGGACGTAACCCCATACGGAAGTGCCTCCTACTTCTGTTTGTGCTTGGTCCGGAAGCCTCCAATGCCCTTCTTGGCCTGTCACGAGCAGACGTTCCAGTACATCCCCCTTCTCGGTATGGGCAGCAGAATTCAGCCGTGCGAAATGAGTGTGTCCGACGTAGATCCCCTCGAACAGAGCACTCCGGATGAAATGCTCCCCGGGGGTCGGGCACCGAATCTCCCAGCGGAAGACGGCCCAGCCATGAGGTGCATTCGGGATCCGTTCAGCCTCTCCCGCCGAGCAGGACACATCTCCTACACAAAGCTCGAGAGCTGCCGGCAGATAGCGGGCCCAGGGGAAATCGGTGGGGAGACGGGCGAGTTCCAGCCGTTTGATCCGAAATTCCACCCGCGCATCTTCGGGGTCGGTGTGCCATGTCGAATAGGAGATACTCCGGTAATGAGGCCGGGCATCGTTCGGACAGAGGAGATGACAGGCAGCAATGACGAAGAGAGAAACCCAAACCGATTTCATGACGATTCTGAGAAAGGCAGCCGGACCTCGGCACGGTTGCGAAGCATGTTCAGGTAGTCTTTCAGCTGCTCGTCGCCGGCGCGTTTTCGCATCTCGGTACGTACCTGAGGTTCTATCTCAGTGAGAGCAGGAGAATAGGGTTGTGTACGTGCAACCACTTGAAGAACGAGGTAGGCGGAACCGACTCGAACCGGGTCGCTCACGTCTCCCGCGTTCAAAGCCAATGCCACCCGGGTCGGGGTAGGGCCCAGATACTCGCGGACCTTGGCCGGCGGCAGCATCCCCTCCGGCATCGTAGGGCTGAATGAGGCGCCAAGTTCCTCGGCCACGGCCTCGATGCTTTCTCCCTCCCTCAAACGGACCGATGCCTCCCTGGCCGACGAGAGGGCGTCCGTATCATTCCGGCCGTCCCTCGGCATGAAGCGGAGCGGTCGAACCCACAAACGGCCTGAACCCGAGAAGAAGTCACGGTTCGTCAAAAAGAAGGCCTCGACTTCCTCATCTGTGAATTCTTTCTGGTCCACGCCCGAGACGATGGTCTCGATCATGGCGCTGACCAGCCGGCTTCGAATACTCTTCTCTTTCACCTGGAGGCCGAGTTCCAAGGCTCTTTGGACCAGCAACTCCTCCTCGATCAAACGTTCCAGGACGTGACGCCGTTCCGCCTGTCCGACGAAATTATTGGTGTCCGCGGCCAGGATCCTGACCGCATTCTCGTAACTCTCCCGTGATATTTCCCTTCCATTCACCATGGCCGCCACTCCCTCTGGCAGCGAACCCCGGCTGCTGGTGCCGGGCTCAAGGATGCTGCTCAGCGCCAGGGCGAGCCCCGCGACCATACCCAGGGCCAGGAGAAACTGTGCTCGTTTCGAATGGGTTTCCACGCCGGAGCGGCTCCTTTGGGAGGATTCTAATGATGGGCAAGGTTCAGGGTCAAGGCATGTTGGGAAATCCCTGGCAATGAGAATCGATTTTTGATACGGTCATCGCCACCCGCGATGATACCACGTGTTTGCTTGTGGGGCTCCACATGACCTGACCGCAAGGAGGACGCTATGAAGGTAATGGCCATCAACTCGAGTGCCCGGGTCGGCAAAGAGAGCAAGACGGAAATCGTTCTCGATCATCTCGTCAAGGGGATGCGCGAGGCAGGCGCCGAGGTGGATGTCATCAACCTGCAGAAGAAGAAGATCAACTACTGCATCGGGTGCTTCACGTGCTGGAGCAAGACCCCGGGCCATTGCATCCACAAGGACGACATGTCGAAGGAGCTCTTCCCCAAATACGTGGAATCCGATCTCATCGTGATGGCCACGCCCCTGTATCACTACACCGTGAATGCCCTGCTGAAGACCTTTATCGAACGAACCCTCCCCGTTGCAGAGCCTTTTCTGGAACTCCGTGACGGGGTGACACGCCATCCCCGGCGGCATCCCCAGAAGCCGGTGGTGGCTGTCTCGGTCGCGGGTTTTCCCGAGTACTCCGTCTTCGACGAGCTCAGCTCTTACATGAAATACCTCTTCAAGGACAAGCTGGTGGCGGAAATCTACAGGACCTCCTCTGAGATCATGAGCGTCATGATGAAGGAAGGGAAGGTGAAGGAAGCACTCGACGCGACGGTCCAGGGAGGGCGGGAGCTGGTCCAATCCATGAAGATATCGGATGAGACGATGGAGACGATCAACCAGCCTGTATCCGACTTCGAGTCCATGGCCCCCATGGCCAACCTGTACTGGCAGACCTGTATCGACGAGAAGGTGACTCCCTACGAATTCAAAGAGAAGGGACTCGCCCCGCGGCCGAACTCGCTCGAAACCTATGCGGCCATGATGCAAATGGGCTTCAACAAGGAGAAGGCAGGAAACACGAGTGCCATCATGCAGTTCCTTTTCTCCGGAGACGTGCAGGGGGAATGCTATTTCAAGATCGAGCCCGGCCAGTTCGATGTGGTCGCAGGCAAGGCGGAGAGCCCGGATCTGACGATCGCCACCCCCTTCGAGGTCTGGATGGACATCCTGACCGGAAAGGCGGACGGCCAGCAGATGTTTGTTGAACAGAAGTACACGGTCGAGGGTGATGTGTCCCTGCTCATGAGAATGAACGAGTTTTTCGGGGAGTGACATGACGAACCAGAAGAAGTTCGATTACGACGCGATCATCATCGGCTCCGGAATCGGCGGGCTGATCACGGGCGCCTACCTGGCCGAGCAGGGCGTCAAGGTGCTGATCTGCGAACACCACAAACAGCCGGGCGGCAATTTTACCTCCTTCAAAAGGAAGGGTTACACCTTTGACGGCGGGATTCAGGGTTGTGAGGACGGAGGGGTCTTCTTTCACCTGTTCCGAAGGTTCGGCCTGCTCGATCGGCTGGAGTTCAAGAAGAGCCATTTTGCCATTGCATCCCCCGATTTCTACCTTCGCGTGGATTCCGTGGCCGACGTCGGGACCTTCTATCGTAAGCTGAAGAACATCTACCCCCACGAATCCGACGGAATCGAACAGATTACAAGGGACGCGCAGGCCTGCTGCGATTTCATGTTCTCCTTTCAGAAGATGCCGAACGCGATGTACACCCCGTGGAAGGAGGCTCTGGCAGGGTTTCCCGGCTGGTATCGGGAGCATTCCGCAGCGGTGAAATATGTCCCGGAGTTTTTCCAGAAGCTTACGATCATCATGGAGGATTACTTCAAGCAGCATGTGAGCGATCCGGACCTGTACAGGTTTCTTTGTCAGATGAGCTATTCGGGCAGTCCCGCATCCTTCGGTCTTCTCTTTCTTACCTTCCTGATGGACTACTACCACCCCATGGGAGGGGTCCAGGTCATCCCGGACGCCCTGGCGGACTACATCACGGAACATGGCGGTGAGATGAAATACCGGACCCTGGTGGAAGAGATCATCATGGAGGGTGACAAGGCACAGGGGATCAGAACCGAAGCGGGTGACATCTATCGCGCCCCCTTCATCATTTCCAACGGGGACGCGCGCAGGACCTATCTGAAAATGCTTCCCCAGGATGTGGTGCCGGAATCCTACAAGCAGGAACTGCGACAGAGTACGGTGAGCGAGTCGTTCTTCACCCTCTTTCTCGGCGTAGATATTCCGCCCGAGGAAATCCCCACTCGCGGATGCTCGCACCTGCTCTTCTTCCCGGATTACAGGGGAGTGGACAGCGAGGCTTACAAGAGTTCGGATGACCCGGATGTTTATGCCCGCGCGCCTATCGACATCAACGTGAACTCGGTTCACGACCCTTCCCTTGCGCCCGAGGGCAAGTCCACGGTCGTTATTCAGACCGGGGCCTTTGCCGAGTTTGCCGACAACTGGGGAACCAAGGACGGCAAGCGGACCAAGAAGTACAAGGCCCTCAAAGAGAAGGTGGCGGATCGGTTGATCGCAACGGCAGAGAATGTCATTCACGGTCTCTCGGAAAAGATCGAGGTGAAGGTCAGCGGAACGCCCTACACCTTCGAGCGGTACACCCTGAATTCCGGAGGGGCTTCGGCGGGCTGGACATTCCATCCTCAGAAGGCCATGAACTCCGGGTTGAAGTTCCTTACCGGGTTCAACCCGCCTGTCAAGAACCTCTTTCAGGTGGGTCACTGGGCCATGTCCCCGGGAGGTGCGCCGTCAGGCGCCATAACGGGGAGGATCGTGAGTGAGATCGTGAAAAGGCGTCTCGAGTGGGGCTTCTAGCAGGCTAAAGCTTTTCAACAGCCTTCTAGGCCCGCGAGGGTAGAAGAGGGAGAGGAGCATGGAAAAGAAATTGTGTGACCGTCTCATCGACGCTCTGCTCTTGAGGGGAGGGGCTATCCTCCCACAGAAGGCGCAGGCCACCTATGATCTGCTGGAGGAGCTCTTCGCGCCTGAAGAAGCGGAGCTAGCGTGCACAATGCCCCTCGATCTGCAAACGGCGGAGAAGATAGCCGAAGGCGCGGAAAAGAGCCTGGATGAGTCGACCGGCATCCTGGAAAGGATGGCGGACAAGGGGCTGGTCTTTGCCACCGAGAAGAGCGGAACCACCCTCTATCGACTGATGCCCCTGGCACCGGGAATCTATGAGTACCAGTTCATGGCCGGGGAGGTGAGCGAGCGGGCCAGGAAGCTGGCTTGCCTCTTTGACGAGGTCACGCCGGTTTCAGGCAACGAATCCGCCTCGTTCAGTGCGCCCTCGTTTCCGTTCTCCCGGGTGCTTCCGGTCGAGAAGGAACTGGAAAGCGAGTTGAATGTTCAGCCCTACGAAAGGGTTTCAGAGTATCTAAGGAAGGCCGAACACATCGCCGTTTCTACCTGCTACTGCAGACACCACGCGGAGCTGATGGGCAAACCGTGTGACAGGCCGAAGGAGGTCTGCATGAGCGTCGGCCCCGGCGCCAAGTATGCCGCGGAAAGGGGCTTCGGACGTTTGATCTCGACAGAGGAGGCGCTTCGAATTCTCGAGGTGAGCGAAGAGGCCGGCCTGGTTCACTGCACCAGCAATACGAGCAAGTACATCGATTTCATCTGCAATTGCTGTATCTGCCATTGTGCGATCCTGCACCGGCACAAAGCCATGCGGAAGGTGAACCTGGGACAGCCGTCGAATTATCTGGTGGAGGTGGACCGGGAACGGTGCGATCTGTGTGAGACCTGTGTCGAGAGATGTCCCATGGATGCATTCTCGGTTATCGAGAACGAGCTCGAACGGGATGCCCGGCTCTGCATGGGATGCGGGCTGTGTGTATCTACCTGCCCCTCCGAAGCGCTGCGAATGGTGCCCAGGGAAGAGCATCAGGTGCCTCCCAGGGGCCAGCGAGAGCTCTTCGCCGCAATGGCTGCTTCCATCCAGAAGGGCGAGGTTGAATCATGAAAGGTGGAAAGACTATGGATTGCTTCAGGGACAAGATCGCCATCGTAACAGGTGGGGCATCCGGCATCGGACGGACCGTGTGTGCGGAGTTGGGCAGGTACGGAGCCGCGACAGTCGTGGCGGACATCGATTTTGAAGGAGCACAGGAGGTGGCAGATGCCATCTCCGGGAATGGCGGAAGGGCAAGGGCAGCCCGGCTGGACGTGACGGACGCCGAGGCGATCCAGGGCCTCATCGATGAGACGGTTGCCGAGCACGGCCGGCTCGACTTCATGTTCAACAACGCGGGCATCAACATAGCGGGCGAGGCCCGGGACCTGCTCCCCGATCACTGGAAGCGGGTGCTCGATATCAACCTGATGGGTGTGGTTCACGGGACTAGGCTTGCCTATGCCTTGATGGTCGAGCAGGGCTCCGGCCATATCGTCAACACCGCTTCGTTGTGTGGGATCATGCCGGTCCCATTCGAGGCCCCCTATGCCACGGCCAAGCATGCTGTGGTAGGGCTCTCGACTTCCCTCAGGGCCGAAGGAGCCGGGCTGGGTGTAAGGGTGAGCGCCTTCTGTCCGGGCGTCATTCGAACGCCCCTGATCGAGAAATCCCTGGTCGTCAATTCCAGCATGGAGGAAATACTCTCCATCTCACCCTTGGGCATCATGGAATTGGAGGACGCCGTGGGGGTCCTGTTGCGGGGCGTCGCCCGGAATCAGTCGATCATCGTTTGTCCTTTCGAGTCTCGTATGACCTGGTGGATGTACCGGCTTGCTCCTTCCCTCCTGGGCAGGCTCGTGGGCAGAACCGTCGAGCAGTTTCGGGAAAAACGCCGCGCCGGACCGTAGGCGGTTATCCCGTTTCAGGTCAGACCAAAAAACACACTGACTATTATTAGAGTTGACATGTAGGGGCGGCTTCTCTTATCCTGCTGCTGTCCAGAATAACCGAACTCCCTTCGACCGGGGGGCGAGAAGGAGACGAAATGCGATACGACTCTTCCGGAAAACCGATGGCCCTGTTCGTTTCGGTTGTGTGCCTGCTCATCCTGCTGCCTTCCTGCAAGGGAGAAGGTCCTCCTCCTCCCCCCCTCGAAAGTCTGGGGCCCGGCGCATACGACGTTGTGGTCATCGGTGCGGGCGGAGGCGGAATCTCGGCAGCCGCAAAGCTTTCCATGGGAGGGATGAAGGTCCTCGTCATCGAGCAGCACGACAAGGTGGGTGGCTACATGACCAGCTTCGAGAGGGACGACTACACGTTCGAGGTCTCCCTCCATGCCATGGACGGAATGGGTCGCCAGTACTTCCCCAGGCTGGGTATCGAGGACAAGGTCAAGGTCCATAAACTCGACCCTGCCTATCGGTCCGTCTTCCCGGATTTCACCTTCGACGTACCCGCGGATGTTGACCTCTACCGGGAGCGTCTCAAGGAGAAATTCCCCCACGAGACCGAAGGCATCGACGCGCTCTTCGACGATCTTCGATTGATATACGAAGGCATGGATGCTATGGCGAAGCTCCAGCACAAAGAGGACACAGGGGCTGCGCTCTGGAAGATCGTGAAGAAGCCCAGCATGCTCTGGCCCATCATCAAGTACTGGGACTCCACCTGCTCGGAGATGCTGGCCGACTACATCCAGGACGAGAAGCTCATTGCCCTGTTCGTCCAGCTCATGGCCTACACGGGTACGCCCGCGGATGAGGTGTCGGGCATGCTCTTCGCCGGGATGTGGGTGAGCTACCATCACGTCGGGTTCTACTACTTCGAGGGAGGCTCACAGGCCGTCACAAAGGCTCTGGCCGAGGTGGTGGAGGAGAACGGTGGTGACATCCTCTTGAACACGCTGGCCACCAAGATCGCGATCGAAGACGGTGCGGCCGTCGCCGTTCAGACCAAGGACGGCAAGGAGTTCAAGTGCCGGTATGTGATATCGAATGCGAACGCCCTGGACACCTTTTTCAAGATGGTCGGCCGGGAGCACGTGCCCGAGGAGTACGCCAACAGGCTCGAAACGATGAAGATCGGGCTTCCCGCGTTTGCCGTCTACCTGGGCGTGGATCACGATTTCTCCGACGCCTTCGTCCCGGAGGGGAACCATTCCTACTTCGTCAACCCGGGGTACGACCAGACCGAGACCTTCAAGTATTTCCGAGAGGGCAATCCCGAGAAGGCCATGTTCGGCATGATCAACTACACCATGGCCGACCCGACCAATGCCCCCAAGGGAAAGAACGTCATCTCCGTGGTTTCCATCATGCCCTACGACTACAAGGGGGACTGGTACGAGAGTGTCAGCTATGAGAAATACAAGGCCCTCAAGGAAGAGGTGGCCCAGATCTACCTCGACAGGGCAGAGGCATTGATTCCCGGCCTGAACGAGCACATCGATGTGATAGAAGTGGGCACACCCCGGACCATGGAGCGTTACTCGCTCAACCCCAGAGGATCGATCTTCGGATGGGAATTCTCCAAGGATCAGAGCATGATGAAACGGCTCCCCCAGGAGACCCCGATCAGGAACCTCTACCTAGCCGGGGCATGGGGGGGGATGTACGGGGGAGGGCAGTCCGCCGTGTTGATGGGTGGATATGCGGCCGCGCAAACCATACTCGGCAGGGAGAAGTAAGGAGGCCGCCAAACTCGAACCTGTTCGAGAGGGAGCGACCCATGGCCGTCAAGTCTTGTGACGCGATCGTCATCGGCGCCGGTCCTGCCGGTGCGGCAGCCAGCCGAAGGTTGGTTGAAGGAGGGATGAATACCCTTCTCGTCGAGAAGTACAAATTGCCCCGCCGGAAGATGTGCTCCGGGCTCCTTTCTCGCTGGTCCGTAGACTTCGTGCACAGGCACTTCGGACCCATGCCGGAGACCGTGTACACCGAGACCCCCTTCCTCAAGGGCTTCGGTTTCAATTTCCCATCCCTCCGTGAGACGGCCCTGGCTCCGACCAAGAGCCCGCTTCCCTACGTGCGCCGGGACCGGTTCGACTGTTTCCTTGCACAGGGCAGCGGTGCCGAGATCAAGGATGGGGTGCGGCTGACCGGGATCGAAGAGGAGAAGGACGGGTTCAAGATCCTCTGCCAGCGTTCGCGCAAGGACGGCAAGACCACACGCGTCACCTTCCGTTCCAGGTATGTGGTCGCCGCGGACGGTATGAACTCCCGAGCGGTGGGGTGCGTCCTGCCCGACTCCCGTCGCGGCATGCCGGTGACGACGGGCATCCAGAAGTTCTACCGGGCCGAGATCGATCTGGACCCCGACTATTTTCACCTTGTGTTTCATCCACATGTAGGTTTCTTCCCCTGGGTGAACATGAAGGGGGAGCGGGTCGTGGTGGGCGTTTCCGGACTCGAGCACCGAAAGGCGATCCGGTACTACGACAACTTCGTCGCCCTCCTGGAGGAGAAATTCGGCCTGAAGAACAAGGAGCTGCTACGTGAAGAGGCCATGGCCGGGTACATGATGGCTTATCTCAATCACTTCGTGCTCGGTAAAGGGAACTTCCTGGCAGCCGGAGATGCGGCCGGCTTCATACACGGAGCGGAAGGCATCTCCGCGGCCCTGGTGAGCGGCGATCTGGCAGCGCAGTCCATCCTGCAGGCGGACGATTTGGACAGCAAAGCCGTGGGTCTGTATCGTCGAAATGTTCAGGGAGAGGTGGACCGTTGCCTGGACAACCTCAACCCTCTGCGGATGTCCAAGAACGCACCCATGATCGTTGACGGGAAGGCCTTCAGGGCGAAGCTGTCCTTGAAGAGCGTCCGCCTCATCTACGAGGACCTGAAGGCCTTTGCAGCGCAGGATATCGGCGTCAAGGAAACCGGGATGGGGAGGGTCGCAAAGCAGAACATGATCCACCACCTGCTCCACCGGCGTTATCCCGTCGAGCTGTAGTGTGCCAATAGGGGTCAGGTCTTGACACTTGACAGTCTGCTAGAGACGTTCCCTCGTACGATGGACTGTCAAGTGTCAAGACCTGACCCCTTCTGGCTCGTTCTTCCGGAAAGGGCCCGGGTCTCAGCCGAAGGGTTTGTCCGCTTCGGGCAAGAAAGGGATGAAGGCGTTGTCATCCATTGCGAAGGGTCCTGAATAGCGGACGCTGATGCGGCGGGCGGCAAAGAGCCATTGCCCATCGATCTTCTGCAGCTCATCGTTGTAGTTCCCCAGAATCAGCATGGCTCCACCACTGGAAAAATGGATGATTTCCTGGACCTGGGAACGCACCTTTGCTTTGTCCCCATCTATGGAGATCAGGGGTGCGAGTGCAAGGTGCAGGATGTAGTCGGTGCTCGCGACCGAATTGGAATAGGCCTCCGCGATTTCCTCTTTCCCGCGGTATTCGATGCCAAGCAAGAGCCAATACGCATCGTCGCTCCAGCACGACCTGAAGGTTTCGACGTCGTTTCGCATGATTGCGTCGGAGTATCTGGCGTAGACTTGCTGGATATTCAGCGTGTCGGAAACGGTGGTCAGGTCCATTTCTTTCTTCCTTTCTGATGAGCAGGTTTGGGAAAAAGGGGGAAACATGCGGAGGTGAGTTCTCAAGGGCCTCCGTTCTCCTGTCAATCCTCTATGACGGCGGCGACGACCATGTCCGATAATCTCTGAAAACGCAAGATGTTGTCGCCGTCCTCGATGACGCCGGCCGTCAAGCATACAAAGGTGAGGTCCAACTTGGGGTCCACCCAGAAGAGGGTGGAACCCGTGCCCTGTCCGGAAAAGGTGCCGGGGGATGTGGAAATGCCCATAGGTGTGGGAAAGATCCCCTCGCCGCGCAGGAAGAAGGAGAGCCCCAGATAGGCGGGCCACTCGGGCCAACCGCGCATTTCCCGTGCATAGTCGAAGATATCGTTAGGAAGGGTGCCGGTGTGATTCGTGGTGGCGCTCTTGATGATCGAGGGGGAGAGGAGCCGCACCCCGTCCAGTTCTCCTCCTCGCCTGAGCATCTCCGTGAAACGATATAGATCCAGGGCAGTGCCGATGGCCCCGCCGGCAGGGAATTCCGTTTCTTCCGTATACATATAGTTTGTCGATTCGAGCACGACGGGGTCGAAGAG
>JANQFG010000078.1 GCA_028277985.1 bacterium
GAGGTCGAGGGCCTGCACTTCATTCTCCATCTTGTAATTGATCCAGGTCTCGATCACATCCTCGGTGAACACATCACCCTTGAGCAGGTAAGCGTTGTCCGCCTCGAGGGCATTGAGCACTTCCCGCAGGGTCCCGGGTGTCTGCGGCACCTTGGCCAGCTCTTCGGGCGGAAGATCGTAGATGTCCTTGTCGAGGGACTCGCCCGGGTCGATCTTGTTCTGGATGCCGTCCAGGGCCGCCATCAGCATGGCCGAGAAGGCGAGGTAAGGATTGCAGGTCGGGTCCGGGCACCGGAACTCGATTCGCTTCGACTTGGGCGAAGTGGAGTACATGGGGATTCGGATGGCCGCGCTTCGGTTTCGTCTCGAATAGGCCAGGTTGACCGGCGCCTCGAAGCCGGGGACGAGCCGCTTGTAGCTGTTCGTGGTCGGGTTCGTGAAGGCGAGTACCGACGGGGCATGCTTGAGCAGGCCGCCAATCGCATAGAGCGCCATGTCCGAAAGCCCGGCGTACTTGTCGCCGGCAAAGAGGGGCTGCCCATCCTTCCAGAGGGAGAGATGGGTATGCATGCCGCTTCCGTTGTCGTTGAAGATCGGCTTCGGCATGAAGGTTACGGTCTTGTTGTGCTTTCGGGCGGTATTCTTGACCACGTACTTGTACATGAGCAACTTGTCTGCCATCTCGACGAGGGGCATGAAGCGCATATCGATTTCCGCCTGGCCGCCGGTCGCCACTTCGTGATGCTGCGCCTCGACCGGGATGCCCATCTTCTCGAGGGTGAGCGTCATCTCACTGCGGATGTCCTGCATGCTGTCCGTGGGTGGAACCGGAAAGTATCCTTCCTTGTACCGGGGCTTGTAGCCGAGGTTCGGGCTTTCCACACGGCCCGTGTTCCATCGACCCTCTGCGGAATCGATGTGATAGTAACCCTCGTGCTCGTTCTGATCGAAGCGAATGTCGTCAAAAATAAAGAACTCCGCCTCCGGACCGAAATAGGCGGTGTCCGCGATGCCGAGGCTCTTGATGTAGTTCTCGGCCTTGCGGGCGATATTGCGCGGGTCCCGGGTGTAGTCCTCGCCCGTTACCGGGTCACAAATGTTGCAGATCATGGTGAGGGTCTTTGCCGCCAGGAAAGGATCCAGGAAGGCCGACTCCGGAACAGGTTTGACGATCATGTCGGACTCGTTGATCGCCTGCCATCCGCGGATGCTGGAACCATCGAACCCGATGCCCTCTTCAAAGGTCCCCTCTTCGATCTCTCTCGGCGGCACGGAGAAGTGCTGCCACAGGCCGGGGAAATCCATGAACCGAAGATCCACGATCTCGACCTTCTCGTCCTCAATGAACTTGATTACATCTGCCGGGGTTTTGAAATCGCTCATCTTCCCTTTCTCCTTCCTCATGTTCGGGTATGTTTGCGCCAGGACCCTTCGCCCTGACCCGAAGCTCATCGACGTCGTTTCCAAGACGCGCTTCTTGATGATTGTGGAATGGCAATCCGCGTGCCAAGCGGTGTCCTCGAATGAATCAAACAAAATCAATAGGTTACGGCAAGTCCTCCTGGACAACCTTTCCAGGCAAAAAGACAAAAACGTCGGCTCACCCTACCTGTCCCAACATAATTGTCGTTTTATGTCAGGGATTCCGACCGTTCTCCAGGACCCGCCTCATTGCATTCTCTATGACCTCCACGGCATCCGGATCCCGCACCTTTTGTCCATCCATATCCTTGACGTAGAAGATGTCCACGACCTGGTCGACATTCGTGGCGATCTTTGCGATCAGAACATCCAGGCCGCAGCGGAACAGGGCATGGGTGATCTTGTAGAGAAGCCCGGGAAAATCGTGGGTATGGATCTCGACGATCGTAAAGAAGCCGGAGCTGTCGTTGTCCACGACAATCCTGTCCGGCTTCCGCAAGTCCGGCCCGCGAGTCGACCTGCTGGACACGAGCTTTTCGTCTAGGGCCTCCTCGAGGGCCAACCCGCCGCCCAATGCACCATGCAGATCTTTCTTCACCTTGCCCCACACCTCTTCTTCATGAAGGCTGTCCCGCGGAGCCCGGACGGTGAAGATGTCAAGGGCGATCCTGTTTCGCCAGGTGTAGATATTGGCGTTCAGGATGTCCAGGTTGTTCAGTGTCAGGGCACCCGCAATGCTCGAAAAGAGACCCGGCCGGTCTTTGGCACACACCGTAACGGTCCTGTGATAGTCCCCAAGAGTCGCACCGGGATCCAGTACAAACGGAGCCTCCCCAAGCATCTGGTAGAGTTCCACATGGCGAACCATGTCTTTGGACGGGGTGTAGAGCAAGTATCGGGGCGACATGTTCTCGAAGAGGGCCTCCAGGCTCGCCTTTGGCATGGAGTGCACCTCCCGGAGCAGATCGTCTCTCTTCTTGTCGATGATTTCACCCGAGTCCCTTGTGGCCAATTCTCCCTTGTGGAGGATGTGATGGACCTTGAAAAAGAGCTCCCTCAGCAGGACATCGGTCCAGGAGTTCCATGCCTTGGGGCCGGTGGCCATGCAGTCGGCCACGCTGAGAAGGTAGAGCATCTTCAGGTCGTCGATGTTCCGGAATTTCCTCGCGAACTGCACCACGAGTTTCTCATCCTGCAGGTCCCGCTGGGTGGCCGTCTTGACCATGGACAAGTGTTCCCTCACCAGGAAGGCAATCGTGTCGATCTCATCGACTTCAAAACCCATCCTCGCAAAGACCCGCTTCACGATCTCTGCGCCCCGTTCGGAGTGATCCCTTTCCGGTACGCCTTTGCCGATATCGTGAAAAAGGGCCGCCCACAGAAGGATCTCAGGGTTGGCGATTTCCTCGAAGAGGCGACTCAGGAGCGGGGAGCCCCCTTCAGAGATCGGGTCGGCAAAGCCTTTTGCGATCCGCACTGCCAGCAGGGAATGCTTGTCCACGGGATGCACGTGGTATTCATCGT
This sequence comes from bacterium, assembly GCA_028277985.1. Lineage (GTDB taxonomy): Bacteria > Desulfobacterota > DSWW01 > DSWW01 > DSWW01 > S015-6. The sequence continues at coordinate 2,947 of JANQFG010000078.1, forward strand.
ATTGGATCCGATTCTGGATCGTCTTCATCTCCGGGATGAGCGCGACCAGGATTCCGGTGTTGAGCATCTCATTCAGGGCGTTGAAGGTCTGGGGAGGCGACACGAGAATGCGTCGCAGCGACCGGACCACGGCATCCGAGCTTCGGAATGCCTCATCGATCATGGGTAGACGCCTCCGTACGAGACGAATCGCATCGATCGAGAGAGGAATGCCCAGCAGGGCGCTCTGCTCGAAGATCCTGATCAGCAAGACCGGATTGCGACGCACCGCTTCTGCGGATTCGAACTGGAGGGCGTCCTGGAGAACCCTCAGGCCCTGGATGCGCGGGCGGGCTACGATCTTCCTTCGGTAGGGCTTCTCTCCCCTGGGCATCACCTTATTCAGGAAGCTCCGATGGAGATGCTTGACGAACTCCATATGTCCGTGCATCGTGCCCAGACATCTCTCCACGGCCTGTTGCCCGTTCGAATCCTCGAAGCCCAGATCCCGGGCGAGCTTGACCTGATGCTCGAAGTAGAGCTGGTCGCACTTCCTACCTGCAATCTTGTGCAACCAGTTCCTCACCTTCCAAATGAAGGAAACCGCCTCCGACAGGCCCTCCAGCTCCTCGCGGGCAAGATGTCCGTTGTCCACCAGCTCATCCACCCTCTTGACGTGGTACTTGCACCAGGCCACCCAGCGAATCGCGTGGTAGTCCCTCAGACCCCCGAGGCCCTCCTTCACATTCGGCTCCAAAAGGTAGGAGGAATCCCCGAACTGGGCGTGACGCCTCTGGCTGGTTTCCACCAGCCATTTCAGCAGGGCCGAACCACGCCTTCTGAGCACCTTGTCCCGGATCCCTTCCAGCAGATCCGAATAGAGCGAGGAAATCCCACAGAGAAAACGGGCATCCACCATGGAAGTCAGGACTTCGAAATCCTCGGATGCGAGACGGGTGCATTCCCGGAGCGATCGGGTTCCGTAACCGACCTCCATGCCTATGTCCCAAAGGGGATAGAAAACCTCCTGGACAAGCTCCTGGGCCTCATCCGGAACCCGTTTCTTGAAGAGGAGCAGCACATCCACGTCAGAGTGTAGACATTGTTCTTTCCTTCCATAGCCGCCCAAGGCGACCATCACGCACGGGTTCTTCTCCATTTGGATCCGAGGTCCCACCGAGCTCCTCGCGAAGGTCTCCTGGAAATAGTCGTCCAGGATCTCGGCATGACGCTCGACAAAATCGGGCGCACGCCCCTGGGTGAACCTTAAGATCAGAGCGTCCCTTCTTTCCTGTAATTCCTGGACCGGAGATTTCATGTGGATCGATTCGTGCCTTGAATGGTTATCCTGAACCCCAACCGGCAAGGGCATCCAAGCGTCGGATGCCGCTGAAGCGGGCAGGTCTCTTTTCCTGGTTGCGGCACACAAAGAAGAGCAACGTCCATGCCATGGTTCGGCTTCGAGAAAAAGCCCATCCATTTCAATTGGATAGACAGATAAGCCTCGCCCGACCTCCTCAACCCGTAATACCTTTGACACAGAATTGTAGGAAAAGGACACACGCGGATCCTGCCAAATCAAGCCTACAAGAGATAACTACATTTCTGTTGTTTTCTTATATGGTTAATGCAAGAATGTCGTTTTTCTCTCCTGAATCCATCCAGGACTGGGGGAAGACCGGAGTCCTGAAAGATCGTAAGCATTTGAAATGATTCCTTTATTTACCGTCCAGGGGATGACTGGCACAGCTCTTGAAGAAAGCGAGCCACGACCGGTCCGGAGCAGAATGGAAGCGAAAGCACAACCCGTTGATCGTTACAGCAGCCGAGAAAAGGAGAAGCAGGATGATTTGCAGCAGCAGATGGTTCGTCGTGGGTGTTTTACTGATCACAACCTTGGGCGGTCATGCAGGTGCGGCAACCGCCCAGGAGGAACAGACTTCGTCGCCGCGTCCCGATTTCGGGGTGGATGTCGCCTTTGTGAACAAGTATGTATGGCGCGGTATGCTTCTTACCGATGGTCCGGTCTTCCAGCCTTCCGCGACCCTCGGGTACAAGGGGGCGAGCGTCAATGTCTGGGGCAATCTCGATCTCGACAATGCAAACGACCTCGCGGGTGAATTCAACGAAATCGACTTCACCCTCGATTACACCCATGCCATCAAGGAATTCAGTGTGTCCGGTGGGCTCATCTATTATGATTTTCCCAACACCGACTTCAGGAGCACATTGGAGCTGTACGTGGCTGCCGGCGTGGACATATTGCTGCAGCCTGCAATCACGGTCTATTTCGACGTGGACCAGGCCCAGGCCATTTATGGGACGATCGGGCTCTCGCACAGCTTCGACCTCCCGGACTCGGACGCGGTTTCCTGGAGCCTGGATCTCGCCACGAGCGCCGGATTGGGTTCCTCAAGTTATGTTGACTTCTACTTTGGCGTGGACAATGGTGCTTTCACAGATTTCTATGCGGAGGCGAGCCTTCCGCTGACCATCTTTGACCAGCTCACGATCACCCCCTATGCAGGCGTCACGATGGTCCTGGACAGCGCTCTACGCTCGGAAATGGCGGAGAGCGACAACTTCCTTTTCGGAGCCGTCCTCAGTTGGTCCATCTAGGGCCCGGACTCGGGGGTGTCAGACCTCATTTCGGGGTCTGACACTCCCGGACGCTGGCCTTACGGCAAGGTGGAAGCTAAATGAAGGTCCTGGTATTGATGCATATAGAGAACGAGGGGCCCGGCACACTGGACGACTACCTTCGTGCAAAGAACATAACCGTACGAACATGCAGACTGTACGATGGAGAGCGCCTCCCGCCGGACCCGCTCGACTTCGACGCCGTCGTGTCGATGGGCGGCCCAATGAACGTGTACGAAGACGAGAAACACCCCTTTCTCAAGGAAGAAACTCGGTTCCTCAAAACAACCATTTCGTCCGGAGTCCCAGTCCTCGGGATATGCCTGGGTGCCCAGATGATAGCCAGGGCCTGTGAATCCGCGGTGAGGAAGGATCCGGTGGGTGAACTGGGCTGGGATCGGGTCAGGCTGACCTCGGCAGGACGGATGGACCCCCTGTTCAAAGGGGTTTCGGAAACCTTGAAGGTCTTCCAATGGCACGAAGACACCTTCGACGTTCCACGCGGCGGAGCGTTGCTCGCTACCTCAGACAAATGCCGGAACCAGGCATTCCGATACCGGAATGCATATGGTCTGCAGTTCCATGTGGAGGTCACACCTGCGATGCTGGAGAGTTGGTTCAGGGACCCGGAAATGAAGGGGCAGATGACGGCTTACTACGGAGAGCACGAGTCGGAGTTGACCCGGACCGCTCGCACCCTTTACGCAAATCTCCTGACGCGGATATGGGAGAGGCAGCCAAACAGGGGGTAGTGGCGCCTATTTCTTCGGGACCTTCTCCCAGTCGGCAAGGAATTTCTTGAGACCGATATCTGTGAGGGGGTGCTCCACCAACTGCATGAGGACCTTGTAAGGCACGGTGGAGATGTGCGCTCCCATCATACCCGCTTCCACAAAATGGATCGGGTTTCGAATGGAGGCCACGATGACCTCGGTTTCATACGCGTAGTTCTCGAGGATGGTCACCACCTGTTCCACCAGATCCATCCCCACGTGGCTGATGTCATCCAGCCTGCCTACAAAGGGAGAAACATAGCTGGCGCCCGCTTTTGCGGCCAGCAGGGCCTGGGAAGGGGAAAACACAAGGGTCACGTTCGTCTTGATGCCCTTCTGGCTGCATTGCCTCGCCGCCTTCAGTCCTTCCCCGGTCATGGGCAGCTTGATGACGATGTTCTTGTGGATCTTGCTCAGGCTTTCCGCCTCGGCCATCATCCCGTCCACCTCCAGGCTGACGACCTCTGCGCTGATCGGCCCGTCTACGATGGAGCAAATCTCGTTGACGACCTCCCGAAAGTCCTTGCCTTCCTGGGCGATGAGGCTGGGGTTCGTTGTCACTCCGTCGACAATCCCAAGGGCATTGGCCTCTCGGATGTGGTCCACGTTCGCCGTATCTAGGAATATCTTCATTGTTTTGCCCCCCCTGGATGCCGTAACGGATCACCATGTCTTGGTGGCCGGATGCGCAATTTCTCACCCCGTCCGGGCCGCATGGCTGGCCGGGCCTCCCCCCCACTGGGATCTGTGCCCGGAAAAGGCCATTCGCATGCTACCATGGCCGCCATCAGTATCACAGATGACCTTTCTCACAGTCAAGCCTGCGCCCCTCTGAGCCGGTGTAAGCGGAGGCAGGAACCAAGTGAACCGGACCGTCCCGGACATTGCATGAGTCGAGTTTGCCCCTTGGACAATGTTCATGAGATGTCCGGGCTAGAAATTCCAGATGAAGTTGAAGGAAATCTCGTTCCGAGACTCCAGCATGCCGAGTCTTCCCTCATAAGTATTTGAAATCGTATGAAAATACGACACTTCGAAGGTGAGGGTCCGCCAGTCGTAGGCAACGGAAGGGATGAGGGACAGGGCGCTCGGCTCTACCTCGTACATGGTCACGAGTCGGGGGGAGAGGTTTCCGTTGAGGTAGTTGGTGGTCATGATCAGCAGAAAGGTGTTGCCCCATTCCGGTTCGTAGATGACCTCATCGTTCGGCCCTCGCCACGGTTGTAAGATCGTGTTTTCCTCGTACCCCAGGATGTGTTTCCCCACGTATTCGAAGATGAACAGCACGTCGTCCCGGCTCACATAGGGCACCTTGGTCCACTTGTCCAGGCCGAGCCCATATTTCAACTCATCGAATGTGGCAAGCTGGCCGCCGGTGAAGGGCAGGATGTCATCCTCGATGTCACCCAAGTCTACGTTTCGCAGAACGTCGGCGAGCGTGACGTCGTCGATGGGAGGGGGAAGATAGACTTTGCTCCCCAATCCCTCGATCATGTCCCTCACATTGCCGGGCGTCATCTTCGGCACATTCTTGAACAGACCGAACTCGCCCCGGATGACCGTGTCGATCCGGGCCCAGTTGTAGTTGAAGCTGCCGCCGTAAACATCCACCTTGTCGACCTTGAGAACCACATCCAGCTTCTGGCCCTTGAGGAGCGGATCGAAGGGGCTCCCCCCATTGATGATATTCCCGATCGAATTCCCAACATCCGACCATGTCAGAAAGATGGGCCGGAACCCGTCAACATCCAGCCAAGCGACCGGAATATCGGAGTAGGCCCGGTAGTAGGCGGCATTCATCTCCACGCCCTTGAACATGAACCCCAGCTTGACCCCGTAACGATCCGCATCATAGGTATCCTGAACGCGTCGGGTGAGTTGCATGAGGCTGCCCAGGGAGAGCGGGTCCGAAAGATCCTCTTCCGTATTCCGGCCGACCGGCGGTATGATCGGCGAGCCTTCAATGATCTCCTCCCCGTTCGTGTTGTCGATCTTTCCGGGTACGTAATACCCTTCAAGGGATAGGGAGGAGAAGGGGCCCAGGTATTCGATGGCGAAGTTCGCCCGCACCATGAACAGAGGGACGAGCCGCTCCAGAAGATCCACGGCAAGGGAGGTGTTGTCCGTCGGGTTGATGCCGTCCAGGATGCGAAGGGTGGTCATCTCTCCCCAGGACATGACCTGCCTGCCCACCCGCAGAAAGACCGGGCCCCCCGAAAGATCGAAATAGCCCAGAAACAGGTCCGCATCCCACTTCAGGTCATCGATCACGTCTCGATTGTCGAAGAGATAGAAGTTTCGAGTCCCGTCATCCTTGAGCACATCCGGCCCCACGTCCCACGCACTGTCGTAGAAGAACCGGAATTGCAGGAAGTAGTTGAAGGATAGCCATGACGTGAGGTTCCCAAGATCGTGCCGCCACTCGATGAACAGGAGATTTCGCTGGGTGACGAGATCGCCGGCCTCGATCGGGATCGGGTTGTTGTCCGGGGTGCTGACCGTGCGAAAGGTCGCCTCGAGCTTCAGCCTGCCGAGGAGGCTCCACTTGCCCTGCTTCTTGTCGGAGACAATCGCCCGGCATACCTCCGGGCACAGCACGAGCAAGAGCAACGCACACCCCAGGTACCTCGTGCACATTCTCATCGATACTTTTCCTCCAAAACACCTCCCACCCATCCGCTGCCCCAGAGTCCGGCCAGGGCCGGCACCAGCAAGGCCGACGACACAGCCATAAGGAGAACGGGCAGGGCCAGGGCGAGAACCATCTGGCTCGGGAATCTCAGGCCGATGAAGAACCAGGGGAGCAGCGCGACGAACACGAGAACCCCCTGGAAGAGGACCCCGCCCCCTGCCCTTCTCAGTCCAGGGTATCGGGCCGCCTGATTCTGATCGGGCCCGGGACGGCGCATTTCCATCTCACGAATCTGGGAATAGCCGAAGACCGAGCAGAAGCCGACCGCCAACGCCGACACCAGGGCTGCAGGCAGGTTGATCTTCAATCCTGTCGCGACCATGATCATCCAAACGAGCCCCTGTGCCGCGGCAATCGGAAGAGCGACCGCCAGGCTGCCTGCGTACGAACGCGTAATCAGGATTCCACAAACCAGGACGATGGAGAATGCCACGGCCAGGGTTCTCCAATAGGTGACCCGGGTGCCATCGTTGATCGCCTTGGCCATACCGAGAAGGCCGCCTCCGAGAAGATAGTCGGTCCTCTGGCTTGGGTTGCGGTCGATATAGGCCTGCATGGCAGAAGCATACCCATCGATACGCTTCGCTTCCTTGTCAGGGAAGAAAGGGGAAATGGTCGCTTCGGTGAAGGTCTTATCGATGAAGCTCTCCGCCCCTCCCCGTGCAACCACCAACTCCCCCATTCCTTTCACCTGCTCCCTCGACAGGGGAACGGTCTGCCACTTCGGGTTCCCGTCCATCATCATGTTACGGGCGGACTTGACCATCATATCGAAGGCAATGCTGTCCCTCGCCCCGCACTGTTTCTTGAGAAAGCGGCTGAAATCCCCGATCGCATTGAGTGCCTCGGGTTCGACCAGCCCCTCCTTTTCCTTCGCCTTGACATAGACCAGGAGTTGATAGGGCCCCATGAACTTCTCGGCCATCAGCCGAAAGCATTGATTCCACGGATGCTGGGGACGAATGTAAGAGGGACCGGGGAGATTGTCACCGACCTCTAGATTCCGTGCGAAAAGCACGCTCACGACAAGGACGACCGCCAACAGGCCCAGCAGGAAGGGCCGGCCGGCACCGGAGGAAACCCTGGACAGAGAGGCGGCAACGGATGAACAGGGCTCCCGCCCGGGTCGGCTTTCGCCCGGCGCACGGACGAAAGAGATCAGTACCGGAAGCAGAAGCACCAGCACAGCCACCGTGCCGATGAGCCAGAACAGCCCCATCCATGCAAGACCTCTCAACACGGAAATCTCGGCAGCGAACAATGAGACGATGACCAGTCCGACCGTAAGGATGGATGCGAAGACCGGAGCACGAGCGTAAGCGGCGCGAAGCGCCGGGGCCTTTTCTCTTGTGCCGGGATAGAGACGATCATATTGGCCGAGGATCAAGACCGCATAGACCAGAGAGAACAGGCCCAGGATCAAGGGAAATACGAGGGGCATCGGATGGAGTTCCAGGCCGCTTGCCCCGAGCATCCCGAGGGGCCACAAGACGGAGACCATCATGACGACGACGGGCAGCAGTACGCCGCGAAGGGTCCTGAAATAGGCGAAAAGGGCCAGAAAGATGAGCAGGAAAGTGGCCGCTGCCGCCATCGGGACGTGCCTAACACCCATGGAGGTCATGTCCGCCTCGATGAGTTGTGGACCCATGAAATAAAGGTTGTGTCTGGCATCCCGTTCCCGGGATCGGATCGCATCCACGCTGTTGAGGAGGCCCTCCGGCAGGGTCTCATCCCCGCCCTCGATGAGGTCGGCGGTGATCATCGTTGCGGTTCCGTCGTAGGACACATACCGTCCCGGGCCCATGGGATTCACGGCCACCTTGCGCTTCAACCTCTCGAAATCCTGCTCGGTCTCCGGCCACGTCCTACCGAGGATGGGGCCCATGGCCAGCCCTTCCCCCGTGTTCTCGTAATGGGTGATTCCCCGGGTCAATGAGGTGATCCGACCGGGAAGTACCCCTTCGACCTCCATCAGCCCCTTTGTGATCCCGTCGATCTTGCTGATCGTCGCCCTGTTGTAGATGTCCCCGTTGTTCACCTCGAGGATGGCAATCAGCATGCGAGGCTCAGGGGCCATCTGCTCGGTCGCCTCGAGGGCCGGAAGGAAAGGATGCCCATCCGGATACATCGATTTCATGGGGTCGGCCGTCAGCTTCAGGTTCTTCAATTCGGCCGAGAGGAAGGCGATGACAATCGCGAAAGCGATGAGGATCAAGATGCGGAATTTGAGAATGGACTCCATCATGCTGAAAGTGCCGCTCTCAGCCGTCTGTCCGTTCCCGTGAACCTCGTGAGCCATTGCCGTCCTTTTCGGTCCCTAAGGTATCCAGGAGATGACCCCGTCTGTCAGATGGCCGAAGACACCCTCCTGCCCCACCATGAGGCCGCAAACCTCTCCCGAAGAGTTCCGGTGAAGACCGACCCCGCTCAACCAAAAACGCATCAGCCGATCCGGCACCTCCACGACACCCCAGGTGGAACCCCCGTCGGACGTCCGGATGACGTGTCCACCGGAACCCACGGCAAAACCTTCACCGCCGACCACGTCGATGGAATAGAGCTCCGGCCCGCTGAACCCGGTCTGGCCCTGTTTCCACGTTTTGCCCAGGTCCTCTGACGTGACAAAAACTCCGTCGATACCGACCGCATAGAGGACCCCTGAATCGTAGGCGATCGAGTACAGAATGCTTCCTTCCATCATCTCTTCGTCATAAAGAGGAGACTCGGCTTCCTCCCAACTCTCGCCACCATCTTCGGTACGGAAAATCCTGCCCCTGTCCCCGGCGACGCATGCCTTGTGTGGCTCCATCACCGCCACGCCGAACAGGTTGATTTCCTCGTCCAAATCCAAGGACCGGCTCAGGGACGCGTTCTTCCACGTTCTTCCGCCGTCCACGGTCACCAACACGGTGGATTCCGCGCCGACGGCGACGCCGTGAACAGGGTCGAGGAAGTCGAGGTCAAGGAAATAGGCGTTCACCCCGGCAGACTGCGCCGCCCAGGTTCTCCCCCCATCTTCCGAATGGAGGATTACGCCCCCCTGACCGACAACCCACCCTTGCAGGGCATTCGGGAAACAGACCGCGGCCAATGCGCTCTTCGTTCCGCTCTCGACCTGCTTCCAGGTCCTCGCCCCATCCTCGGACAGGAATAACTTGCCCCGGTCTCCGACCATGACGGACCGGTCCGCACCGAGCGTAGCCGATGCGAAAAGGTTGACATCCACGAGGGGGCCGACCGCTTCCTGGCCGTCCACCTCCGACCAGGCGGTGAAGCAACAGGCCAGAGTCACGACAAACCCTGTCCAAGATGCCCACCTCATGAGCATTCTTCTTCTGTTCATCGATCTTCGTTCGTGCGATCTCTCTCCCGCACTGTCCCTTCGGTTCATCATGATAGGGGAGGGATCCTTCCAAGCATGGCTGAACAGGCGTGAACCCGGAGCGAAGCGTTGCAGGGCATTTCGGCAAGGCCCTTCGAGCCCAAGCAAACCGTTGTCGAACCGTGAATCCTATTCATGAAGCGCTCAAGCTCTACCGGGAATGGGGAAAGGCATGGTACGAGTGTATTGCTGGACCCGAGCCGGGCTCATTTGTAGAACTTGATGAAGCCTGCCCGCGAAAAAATCCTCGGATCCACATCCTTTGCAAAGATCTTTCGATACGTCCCCTCTCTGTGCGGACCGCAAAGCGTGGAGCCGTGGTCGCGCCTCATGTCCACCTGTATCCAGGCAATATTCTTGAGGAGCCGGAACTTGCCGTCAGGGGTTTCGATCGCCTGTTCAGGATAGTAGGCCCCCTTCCAGAGCTTGCCGCTCGGATCCGTGATCCGCTTATAGGCGTGCAGGAATGTACCCTGCTCGATCCACCCCTCGCAAGGGCCGTACCCATAGTTCGGGTTCTTGCTGCGGGACTCCACAACCCAAACCTTTGATTTCACCCACACCACATCCATGATATGCCAGGGAGCGCCCTGCCAGGCCTTGTCCTCGAATCCCAGGGTATGCTTGACCCCGGTCTTCGCATAACCCATCTCCAGCTCGCCCTTCTTGTTCCAATCGATCTTCCTCGAATCCGGGGAGAAGTAGCAGACCAGGGCGTCTCGTTCTCCCAGATATCGATAGGTGCCTTCATCGATGTTCGTCTTGGGGCCGCCGCACCAGGAATCATCCGGGGCGCTGTCAAGACCGAAGTGCGTATCCGAGCCGGCCACCCGATGAGACAGCCTCTTTACGCGTCGGAGTTCGGGCGTGTACGCATACCGCACACCCGGGTTCGGGGGGTAGAGAGGATAGATGGCCAGCGTACCCGTGCCAGCCATACTGAAGGGCTGACGGAAGATGGTGAGCTGAGCGAAGTCGTACTCGGATCTCTCCGGATCGAATTGTGTGTAGTACTGATCCAGATCCAGGGTCTTCTCCAGGCCTCGACGACCGATGATGAGCCAGTGCAGTTTCTCCTTGATGGTTCCCTGCAGGAAGTTCTCGTTGATCAGGTAGTTGTGCATCAACATGACCGGAAAGGTGGGATCCTGCGGGTCCGGCTCGGGGAAGGGCAACCCCTGGATACCGCGGGCCGGCTGGCCCGTTTTCGTGTCGATCATCCCGTTGTGCTCGTCGATCTTGTACCGGCCGATGTTTGCCTGCCAGTTGTCCTTGACCGGCTGCGGAAAGAACTGCTTCGCGTCGAAGTTGAGGTCGGCGATCTTCATCGTGAGATCACCGGTCTTGACCCAGTCCAGGACAAAATCCGGAACCAAGCCCTCGATCTTCTCGTAGTTGCTCTTGTCGATCCGGTCTCCGGGCTCCACATCCGCGCGAACAGGCTGGGCCGGCAGACCGAGGATCCATGCAGCCATGGAAACCGATACGAGCCATCTCACGGAACGGGTCTTCATCGATTCAAGCCCCCTTTGCTCCTCCTCGGTGGACGCCCCGGCGAGATCCTTCCGGGAAGCGAAGGGGCCGCCGTGCGGACCCTTCGTAGAGTCAGGTATACAATAGTTCTTTTCCGTGAATCAAACAACAGACAGGGATGCCACCCATGCCTCACGACTCCGTCTCTTCCATCTTCTCCGCGAGCTCCGCCCCCCCGAATCTTGCCAGAGCCGCGGTCCCGAAGAGAATGAGCACGAAGGCGAACAGGCGCATCTTCGATTTCATCGGATCTTCGGGCAGGAACTCGGCAAGGGCGATCATTCCGCCCAGGATGGCCACGACCTTGTTGACCACCGCCTCCAGGGAAACAACGACCAGCGCCTTGCCTCTTTGGAATCCGCTTTGCATCACGCCGAGGCCGATCACGTTGGCGGCAATGACGACCGTTAGACACACTCCGTATCCGATGAGCATGTGCCCATCGTCCAGGAAGGTGAACATCGCTTTGGTGTAGAGCGCGGCAAGGCCGATGAACAATCCCGAGACCATACCGAGGAGGGAATCGGTCCGGATGCCTGCCAGAACACCACGTTTCCCGAGCGCATGGGCGATCAAAGAGAGCCCGAGGACGGCGGCGGTTACCCCAAGGAGGGGGGGCCACTCCGGAAGAGGGGGCTTTCCTTCGTCGACCGCGCTCAGACCGAGGAGAATCATTCCGCTGAGCATGGCTGCGAAGGCGATCCATTCCAGTGCTCCGATCTTTTCATGGAGATAGAAGACGCTGAAGAGCGCCAGGACCGCGAGGCCTACCCCGAGGGTGGGCTGAATGATCGAGATGGGCGCGAAAGCCGTGGAGACCAGATACAGCCCCCAGCCTCCCGTCATCAGGGCGGTGCCGGCAACCCAGATGCGACTCGACATGAAGGCCTTGAACACCCGGCCCCCCTTCTCCACCCCGATCGTCGGCAGGGAGGCGGCGCCTTTCTTCTGCAAGGCCAATCCGAGATTCATCAGGCTGGTGGCTGCTACCGCAATCAATATGGCACCCCATACCGGCATTCGTTTCCCTCCTGGAAGACTGCGAGGTTCTTCCCCTCGCTTGTTCGCTCGAGCCCGATCTGGGCGAAGGGGCAAAGGCGAAGGGGTCAAGGGGTGGTAGACATTTGGAAGAGGATTCCTGACAGGCCAATTGCTGACCCACGGACTAGGTCTTCCAGATTACGTCTTCCAAACTTGATCCGTCCCTTTCGCCTTTTTCCTTTCTTCTTTCGCCTTGTTTCACGCTTCCTTCCAGCTGCTCCCAAGTGTCTCATCCGCCCACTGCCTCAGCTCCTTGCGCAGGGGCTTCAAACTGAAGGTCATGGGGATGGAATCGGTGAACAGATAGGCCCGTGGACGCTTGTAGGATGCGATCCTCTCATCCGCCCAGCTCTCGAACTCCTCCTCTGTCGCCTGCTTCCCTTGCCGGAGCTTGATCACGGCCACCGGCATTTCTCCCTTGATCGAATGGGAAACCCCGACCACAACGGCACGTTCGACTTTCGGATGGTCGGCCAGAGAATGCTCGAGCTCCGTGGGATACACGCTGTATCCGCCGCACTTGATGATATCCTTCTGTCGGTCCACGAACTCGAGCACCTTCCACTTGCCCATCCGCATGACGTCTCCGGTGCAGAACCAGCCATCCTGGAAGGCGTACTCCGTCTTCTCGGGATCGTTCCAGTACCCCTTCATGACGATGGGCCCCTTGATCTGCAGCTCCCCGGCCTCTCCCGGCCCGACAGACTTTCCCCACGGGTCCACGATGCGGTGCTGGACTCCCGGCACGACCCAGCCGGCACAGGGCGGCCCCCAGGGGGGGCTTATGCAGATGTGTCCTCCCGTCTCTGCCATTCCGTAACCGTGGACAAACATGGGCTTGATCGGAATTCCCCATTTCCTCCGCTTTGCGAGCCCCCGGAATTTCCGGACCAACTCGGGAGGAAAGGCATCCGCGCCCCCTCCCCAGACCTGGATCGAGGTGAGGTCGTGCCGGTCGGCGCCGGCCCTGAGCAGCATCTTGAACATGGCGGGGATTCCGGCGAAGAAGGTGGCCCGGTACTTCTGGATCCTTGAAAGCACATCGGCCGCATCGAACCGGCTCAGGAAGAACATGGGGATCGCCATGGACATGAGGATCAGCAGGTTCTGATGGCCGCTCGTGTGGGCCACGGGCATCACGAGCAGGGCGAGCTGTCTTCTGTTCGTCGGCAGAATCCCGAAGAGCATACAGTACTTCTGAACCGTGGCCATCAGGTTTCCGTCCGTGAGGGTCGCTCCCCTGGGGACACCCGTGGTACCGGAGGTGAAGAAGATCAGAACCGGTTCGTCCGGGCTGGAAAGCGTGGCCGGCTCGAGAGTCTCGGAAGCATCGTCCATGATCTGCCCGAGGGAGAGAAACCCGGGGGATGGCGCGCCGGCGGTGATCTCGATCCAATGCTCGATCGAAGGCACCCTGCCCTGATCCCGGATATTGTCACGGAACACGTCCGGGTCGGTGATCAGCACCCTGGCGCCGCTGTTCTCCATCTGGTGGCTGATCTCCTGGGCCTTGAGCATGAAATTCAAGGGCACGGGGATCGCACCGATCTTCATACAGGCAAACTCGGCAAAAGCCAGCTCGACCCGGTTGTAGGTGACCAGGCCGACGCGATCCCCCTGCACGACACCCAGCTCGAGCAGGGCATTGCCGATCCTGTTCGTGAAACGGGAGAGGGTCCGGTAGCTGACCACGGTGCCCGAGAAGAAAGGGTACTCCAGATTTCGATCCAGATAGAAGACGGGTCGGCCCTCGTAGACCTCGGCAAGGCGATCCACGAAATTGGCGGATGAGATCGAGCGGTTCTGAAGGACCAGATTCCGGAATTTCTTCCAGTAGTTCGGGACGGGTCGCTTTTCCGGGATGCTTGCCTGCTCCATAGCAGACCCCTTACCACATTTTGGACGAATCTGTTTCGAACCTTCGCGCCCGTCCCCGAAGCGATGGGCTACATCATTCCCTCGAGCTTGGCGATGATGAGTCTCTGGATCTGGTTCGTCCCTCCCCCGATCGTACCGAGCAGCGCGTTGCGCACGTAACGCTGCATGTCGTATTCCATCATGTACCCGTATCCACCCAGCACCTGCATCCCGTCGATCGTCACCTTCTTCGCCGCTTCGGTTGCGTGGATCTTGGCAATCGAGGCCTCGGTGGAGCAGAACTCCCCCTGTTCCTTCAGCCACGCCGCATGGTAGGTGAGGAGCCGGGAGGCACGAATCTCGACGAGCATGTCTGCCAGGAGTTGCTGGATCATCTGGTACTGGGAGATCGGTTTTCCGAACTGCTTTCGTTCCTTGGCGTATGCCAGGGCATCATCATAGGCACGCTGGGCAATCGCCGTGTACAGGGCTGCGATCATGATCCTTTCCACATCCAGGTTATTGATCATGTGCATCCAGCCCTGGTTCAGTCCCGCCTGGCCACCCAGGATGTTTTCCCTGGGCACCCGCACGTTATCGAAGAAGATCTCACAGGTGCTCAAAATATTGTTCCCGAGCTTCTTCATCTTCCGAATGGTCAGCCCTTCGGCCTTGCCCGGCACGATGAAGATGGTAATGCCCTCGTAGCGGCTGCAGTCCTTGTCGGTCTTGGTGCACGTCATGATCAGATCGGCAATGTCCGCGCCGGAGATCATCGTCTTCTGGCCGTTGAGCAGATAGTGGTCCCCATCGGGCACCGCACTTGTGGTAATGGCCGAGGCGTCCGAGCCTGCATCCGGCTCGGTCAGGGCAAATGCCCCCCGCAGCTTTCCCTGTGCGATCTGCGGGAGGTATTTCTTCTTCTGCTCTTCGCTTCCGTTCAGGTAGATCTGCTCCCCTGCAAAGAAGACGGGTCCCAGGAAGAGGCCGCACGCCGCCTCACTCCCGTAGGCCAGTTCCTCGGCGGCGATCACGAAGTCCATCACCGAGCCGCCCACCCCGCCGTATTCCTCTGGAAAGGGCAGCCCCAATAGGCCCGTCTCCGCCATCTTGTCGGAAAGCTCGAAAGGGAACCGGCCCTCCTCCTCCAGCTGCCGGTCCAGTTCGCGGGAGGTTTCCTTCTCGATGAACTTCCGGATCGTCTGACGGAAGGCCTCCTGTTCCTCAGTGAATCTGAAATCCATCTGGTCCGGCCTCCTCGGTTGTGTAGTGGGTTTGGGTCCCGAAATCTTTAGTGAGATCGCGGGCGGAATTTCGGAAGGCTGATCTCCTCCGTCCGGTCCTCGAAGACCACCTCCACCGGCATCCCGCAATAGAGCTCCTCGTTCCTGCACTCCACGATGTTCGAATGAAACGTGGGGCCCTCTTCCAGCCGAACCAACGCCACGTTGTACGGCATGTCTTCGTCAAACGCCGGGTGGTAGGTCTGGTGCACGATGATGAACGTGAAGACTTCCCCTCTTCCGGACAGCTTGTCCCAGGTCGCCTCCAGGCTCGTGCACTTCGGACAGAGAACACTTGGCGGGAACCGAACGTGACCGCAATCGTTGCATCGTTGCATACGCAGTTCATGCTCCCTGCAGGCCTTCCAGAACGGCGCCGAGTCCTCGGTCGGCAAGGGAACCGGTTTCTCGAACATGGATCCTACCTCCTGAGGATGAGCGTACTGTAACTCAGGGTGGGGGGGTACTCGTGAGGGGCCCCACCGTATCCGTTGACGAAACAGATCTCCGCATCCTTGACCTGCCGTTCGCCGCACTGCCCTCTGAGCTGACGAACCGCCTCCACCACGTGTCCCATCCCCATCAGATGCCCTTCTGAAAGCAGCCCGCCGGCGGTGTTGGACGGCAGCGCTCCATCGAGGCGGAGCCTGCCTTCCTCCACGAAGCTGCCCCCTTCTCCCAGCTTGCAGAACCCGAAATTCTCGAGCTCGTTGATGACCAGGATGGTGAAGCCGTCGTAGAGTTGCGCCACGTCGATGTCGTTATGCGTGACCCCGGCCATCTCGAAGGCCATCTCCGCCGCCTTCGTACCACCCCGGTGCTCGGTCTTCCCGGGCCAGGGCGGCATCACCTCCGACGAGTGGGACTGTCCCATGCCCATGATGTAGACCGGTGGGTGCTTGAGATCCTTTGCCCGCTCCGCGGAGGTCACCACCACGGCGCCCCCGCCGTCCGTGTTCACGCAGACATCCAGAAGATGCAGGGGCTCGATCACCATGCGCGAGCTCTGGTGATCCTCGATCGTGAAAGGCCCCTTCGGACGCATCTGGGCATCCGGATTGAGGCAGGCATGATTGCGGAAGGTGACTGCAATCTCGCCAAGCTGGCGGCTCGTAAGCCCGTACTCGTGCATGTGGTGCCGGGCTATGTGGGCCTGAAAAGGGATGGCCCCGATGTCGCCGTAGGGCATGGTGAACTCCAGGTTCGGCAGCGTCATGTGCACGCCCTGGGGGTTGTTCTGGTTGCCGAAGGCGCAGACCACTACGTTGCACATACCCGCTTCGATGGCCATCGCCGCTGTCTGGATCATCGCAATCGGCGTGGCCCCCCCGATGTCCATGGTGTTCGTAAAGGTGGTCGAGATCTCCATCAGGGCCGCCACCCTCGCTCCCCAGCCGTGCTGCTCACCCATTCTAACGGGACTGAGCAGGAGTGCACCGTCCACATCGTCCCGGGTCAGCCCTGCATCCTCGATGGCAATCTTCATCGCTTCCAATGTAAAGGACATGGTGCTCACACCCGGGATCTTGCCGACCTTGGTCAGCCCCACGCCCGCGATCGCATACTTGTCCTTCAGGCTCATCCCCTACGCTCCTCGAATCCTCGCTCGACCTTCATTTCGACTTCCAGACCGGCTTGCGCTTCTCCTTGAAGGCCTTGGGGCCCTCCCTGGCGTCCTCGGTCATGAAGACCTCGGCAGCGATCTCCAACTCCAGGTTCAACGCGTCGTCCATCTTGAGATCCATGCACTTGCGAACCGATCGTTTGACCGCCTGGATGGCGAGGGGTGCATTCTCGCAGATCTTCTCCGCCATCTTCATCGCGGTGGGCATGAGGTCCTCCTTCGGCACCACCCGGTTGATCAACCCGATCTCCAGGGCCTGCTCGGCGCTCAAGAACTCGCAGGTGAGAAGGATCTCCATGGCCCACACGAAGGGAACCTGCCGGGGCAGCCTGACCGTGGTGCCGCCACCCGGAAAGAGGCCGCGCTTCGGTTCGGCAATGGAGAAGGTCGCATGCTCGGCCGCTATGCGGATATCGGTCCCCTGCAGCATCTCCAGGCCCCCGGAAGAACAGATACCGTTCACAGCCCCGATGATCGGCTTCCAGATATCTCCTTCCCGAAGCACCGCGACCAGAGGCGCATTGGGGGGATACTCTTCTCCGAGAAGGGTCTTCTTGCCGCTCGCCAGGTCGTCGATGTTCTCGGTCACCGCGGGAATGAGCTTCTTCAGGTCTGCTCCGACGCAGAAGTCCTTGTCGCCTGCACCCGTGAGAATGGCCACCCACAGGTCCGGGTCGTCCCGGAAGTCGAGCCAGGCATTGGCCAGTTGCCCCATGGTGTCGAAGTCCATCGAGTTTCTGGCTTCCGGACGGTTGATGGTCACCATGGCAATGTTGCCCTTCTTCTCATAGATGACGGACATCTCTCCCCTCTTCTCCGGCTTTTCGCCCATTTTCACCAGTTGGTGAATTTCCTTCACTTGTAGCAAAGGCCCGGCCGGTGTGTCAACCCAAAAAGGGAGGGCTTCCAGGTGTTTTGAGGAGCACTCCCAGATAGGACTCGAGCGCGTCACGGGTCGTGTACAGGAATTCGAAACCGACCTCTGTTCTGACCTTCTCCGTGCTCATGACGATCGGATACTTGATGAACTCGAGGCCTCCGGGCGGGGACTCGGACTGCAGCCTCAGCCGCCAGGAAAGGGTCAGCAACGAGGAGAGCATCCCGGCCGGTACAGCCACACAGGGTCTTCCTGTCGCAGCGATGATCTCCTTGTAGCGAAGGGCGCCCTCGCCTCCTGCATTGAACACACCTCGTTTCTTTCCACGGATCAGGGCAACGATCAACTCCGCCAGATCCTCTTCATGTAGGAACTGCACAAGGGGGTCGTATCCGATCAGCCGGATCATCACTGACCGGAAAATGCCGGTGCTGACCGACCCGACCCCTTCCGGGCCAAGGATCGAACAGGCACGGACGATGCTCACGCCGAGCTCCGGACGTCGCTCCATCAGGTCCTGGAACATCCGGTCCGCCTCCCCCTTGTCCCACGAATACTGGAAGCTCCGGATCGGCCGCAAAGGGGAGTCCTCTGTGAGCGGGACAGGATTGTCGGGATGAGGGCCGTACGACGTGTGACTGCTCAGATACAACAGGGTGCCCACTGCGGCCTTCTCACAGGCATCGATGAAGTTGCGGGCACCGTCTATGTCGATCCGCCTAGCACCCTCGCGGTCATGCGTGGGTCGAACCGCGAAGGCGAGATGTACGGCCGTATCGACCTCGTTCTCCTTCAGTACATCCGTGAAGACCTCGCGGATGTCCCGACGATAGAAGCGCAGTTTCGTGGACTCGGAGCGGGGCGGGTTCAGGTCGATCCCGATGATGCTCTCTACCTCTTCTTCCCGGGACAGTCTCTGGAGCAGCCTGTTCCCGAGATAGCCGGAAACGCCTGTAATCGCGATGCTGCGCATTCGGTCTCCTCCCGGTTCTGCGTACTCTATTCCCGGCCGAGAAAGCCTGTCAATCGGGACCCTTCTTTACCTTGGAACCCGCTTTTGGTTATCCTTGGCCCGCCAGCCACAAGGTGGGTCACCCATGCCCTTCATCCAGGCGCCACACGGAAAGCTCTACTACGAGATCCACGGGAAGGGAAGGACTCTCGTCCTGCTCCATGGGATGTGGTCCAACCATGGCGTCTGGAGGGAAATGGTTCCTCGACTTGCCGGAAATCACGAGGTCATCCTGCTGGATCTCATGGGACACGGCAAATCGGACCGGATGCAGGCTTCCTACCGCCTTTCCACCTATGCCTCAGACCTGAACCACCTGCTTGATTCACTCCAGAGGAATCGAGTCATCCTGCTCGGCTTCTCTCTCGGGGCCTCGGTGGCGCAGGAGATCTACTTCCAGAGGCCTTCCATGGTCGAGGCACTCGTCCTGGTGGCCGCGCCCCCGCCCTACAAGAAGAGGTGGATGCTGGGGATCCGATTCGTGTCGATTCTCGAGAAGCTTGGAATCACCTCTCTGAAAAAGCAGACGATCAAGGCACTCGGTCGGCGGTATTCCAAGGGCACGGACAAGCGGTTCATCGAGAAGACCCTGGACGAGCTCTCCACATACGGAGACCAGGAGTTCGCCCGTCTTCTGCGAAGTGCCTGGGACAGGAGAAACATCGGCCGGGAAAGCGGCATTCGTGTTCCGACCCACCTGGTGGTCGGGGAAAAGGACCGTATCCGAGACCATTCGGTTTCCCTGCAACAGGCGATCCCGGGCGCCCGGCTTTCCGTGGTTCCCGGCTGCAACCACTCCGTCCTTTTCGACAGCCCCGACTGGGTCGCAGGCGACATCCTTGCATTCCTGGATACGATCCGCCCGCATCCGTAGCGGCTCCGACAATCCCTCACCGGAATGCCGAGCCCCTGTTCCACCAGACGAGTGAAGCTCTTCGTTTCACCAGTTGGTGCAATTCCCTTGACACGTGCTCGATTCCTTCCCTATAGTGTGGGCAAAATCTCAACGGAATCCTCTTGATAGGAGCAGCGGCCATGGGAGCGCTCGACGGGAAAGTGGCGATCGTCACCGGAGCAGGAAGGGGTATCGGAAGGGCGGAGGCGCTCTTGCTGGCCCGGGAAGGAGCCAAGGTCCTGGTGAATGACCTGGGCGTCGAGTTTGACGGGGAAGGGTCGGACCGCAAGGTCGCAGACCAGGTCGTCGAGGAGATCCGGGAAGCGGGTGGGCAGGCGGTCGCAAACTACGACAGCGTGAGCGATTTTCAGGCTGCCAAGCATATCATCGATTCGGCGGTCCACGAGTTCGGCCAGCTCGACATCCTGGTCAACAATGCAGGTTTTGTCAGGGACCGAATGGTGTTCAAGATGTCGGAGGAGGAGTTCGATGCCGTGGTCGGAGTCCATTTGAAGGGCACCTTCAACTGCGGAAGATGGGCATGCACCTATCTCCGGGAGCGCAATGCAGGAGGCCGAATCATCAACACCTCTTCTGCAGCCGGCCTGGTGGGGAACGTGGGCCAGACGAACTACGCTTCCGCCAAGGCGGGCATCGCGATCATGGCGCTGACATGGTCACTGGAGATGGAGAAGTACGGCGTGACGGTCAACGCAATCGCACCCACCGCAAGGACCCGGATGACCGAGATGACCTTCGGCGACATCGAGCCCGACGAGGGGGAATTCGACTTCGCGGCGCCCGAAAACATCGCACCCCTCGTGGCCTACCTGGCATCGGACGAGGCCCAGCAGATCACAGGAAAGATCTTCGGTGTCCAGGGGGGCGACATCGACATCTACGAGACCTGGCAGGTGAAGAAGAGCATTTCCAAGGAGGGCAGATATTCTGTAGAAGAACTGAAGGACGAGATCAAGGCCCTCTTCTAGCAGAGCAGCCGATCGAAAGAGGCTTGAACACCCTACGACCTTTACGAGAGGAAGACGATGGCAGAGATGAAAGAGGCTGTTATTGTCGACATGGTCAGGACGCCCTTCTGCAGGTCCGGAAAGGAGAAAGGCTCCTTTCGGGACTTTCGATCCGACGACATGGGGGTGGAGGTCCTCAAGGCGGTCACGGAGCGGAACGGCGTAGACCCGGGTGATGTGGAGGACGTCATCCTGGGCGCGGTGGAGCAGTTGGGAGAACAGGCCCATCCCGGAAGAAACTGCCTCGTCCTTGCCGGTTTCCCGTACGAGGTTGCCGGATTCAGCGTAGAGCGCGCTTGCGTGACGGCCATGTCCTCGGTCCACGTGGCAGCCATGGGCGTGCAGAGCGGCATGGGTGACATCTACATCGCCGGCGGAATCGACAGTATGACCCACCTTTCGCTGCCGGTCGTCACGCCGGACACGGACTTCGACGCGCTGCTCAAAGAGCCCGGCACCATGCTGAGCGCCATGAACCCGAACCCCCGCATGTACGGAACCCTGGATCCCCTCGAACTGGTAGGGGGGCTCACGGCCGAGAAGCTGGCAGCAGACTACGACATCCCCCGGGAGGACATGGACCGGTGGGGCCTGATGAGCCATCAGAGGGCCGTGGCTGCGCAGCAGGCGGGAAGGTTCAAGAGGGAGATCCTTCCCTGCGAAGGGCTCGCACTGGATGGAACCGCCGTAACCGTAGAAGAAGATGTGGGACCCAGAGCAAACAGCACCTACGAGAAGATCGCTTCCCTGCCCACACCCTTCATGCCCGAGGGAGGCAGGATCAATGCGGCAACATCTTCGGGAACCGCGGACGGGGCTGCGGTCTGCCTGATCATGTCCAAGGAAAAAGCGAAGGAGATGGGCAAGAAGCCCATTGCCACCATCCGGGCCATGGCGGTCGCGGGGTGTGACCCGAGGATCATGGGCTACTCGGTGGTTCCGGCAACCAGGAAGGCTCTCGAGAGGGCGAACCTGACCGTGGATCAGATAGAGCTCGTGGAGATCAACGAGGCCTTTGCCGTGGTGCCTCTGGTCTGGATGAAGGAATTCGGCGTCGAGTCCAACGAGCACATCAATGTGAACGGCGGCGCCTGCGCTCTCGGGCATCCTGTCGGAGCCTCGGGGGCTCGCATCGTGGGCCACCTCGCCCTCGAGATGGAACGAAGGGGACTCCGCTGGGGCCTCGCAACGATCTGTGGGGGATACGGGCAGGGAGGCGCAACCATCCTGGAGAGGGAGGACTACTGATATGGATTTCGCCCTGCCCGACGAGGTTCGCCAACTCAAGGACGCCATCAAGAAATTCCTCGACCGGGAAGTGCTCCCCAAGGAGAGGGAGAACCCGGAACTCTGTGGAGAGGGCAAATTCTCCGAGGAGCTTCATGACCTCGGCGCCAAGATCCGAAAGAAATCGGTCGATCTCGGCTACTACACCCTTCACATGCCCGAAGACCTCGGCGGGGGCGGCCTCCACCATGTGGGCCTGAGCGCTATCCGAGAGGAGATTGCCAAGTCCGGGACCTCCATCCTGGGAATCTTCATCCTCGGCGATCCCCCCATGGGCCCTACCGGCATGCTGAGGGAGTGCACGGACTTCCAGAAGAAGAAATATCTCGAACCTCTCATGAGGGGAGAGAAGACCACCTGCTTCGCCTTGACGGAGCCGAACGCGGGGTCCGACGTGGCGGCCATGGAGGCCACCGTGGTCCGTGACGGCGACCACTATGTGCTGAACGGATCGAAGCACTTCATCAGCAACGGCCCTTACTGCGACTTCGCACAGGTCTTTGCGGCCAACAACCGGGAGCTGGGCATGAACGGCGGGATCTCGGCGTTCTTCGTCGATGCCGACACCCCTGGTTTCACCCGAAGGCTTCAGCGTTCCATGGCGGACGACGACTTCCAGGCCGAGTTCTTCTTCGAGGACTGCCGTGTGCCCGCCGAGAACATGATCGGAAAGGAAGGGTTCGGCTTCCTTTCGGCAGCCACCTGGCTGAGCGCGGAACGCCTGATCGTGGCCTCCAACGCGATCGGCATGGCCGAGTATCTGCTGAACCTCGGCGTCGAATACGCAAAGATCCGCGTTCAGTTCAAGCAGCCTATCGCCAAGTTCCAGGCGATCCAGTGGATGCTCGCCGATTCGGCCACCGAGATCGAGGCGGCCCGCTGGATGACGTACCACACTGCCTGGCTGATCGACCAGGGCGACATGGCCCTCAAAGAGGTCTCCATGGCAAAGCTCTTTGCCTCGGAAATGTGCGACCGGGTCGCCGACAGGGTTCTACAGGTGCACGGCGGAATGGGCTACATGACCGAGTTGCCCGTGCAACGCCTTTACAAACTCGCGCGGTTGCTCCGCATTGGTGGAGGCACATCGGAGATACAAAGACATCTGATCGCCAAGACACTGGGACTCTAATTCGTAGAAAGGAGAAGAAAGCATGGAAGTCAGCACGCCCAAGGAATTTCTGGACAAGGTTCTACCCGAGAAGTTCGATCCGGAAAAGGCAGCAGGCCTTGCGGCCGTCGTGCAGTTCAAGATCTCCGGGGATGACGGTGGAGAATGGGTTCTCACGATCAAGGACGGAAAGCTCGAGATCACGGACGGCACGGTGGACAGCCCGAACATGACACTGATCATGAAGGACAAGGACTATGTGAGCCTGGTCAACGGAAAGCTCTCCGGACAGAAGGCCTTCATGACCGGTAAGCTCAAGTTCAAGGGCGACATGAACCTCGGCATGAAGCTGCAGAACCTGGGGCTGATCTGATCGGAGGAGATGGAATCCAGGGCGGAAATCATTCAACGGATGAGGGGGCACATCCGGTGGATTTGCGACCGGATCGGTCCCCGTCCCCCCGGAAGCGATGCGGAGAGGAAGTGTGCCGAATACATTCGGGATGAATGGAGGAAGCATGCGGACCACACCGCCCTGGAAGTATTCACCTGCCACCCCGACGCATATCCGGCTACCTTCCGCCTGCCCATTGCCCTCACCATCTTCTCTCTTTGCCTTTACTCGCTGATTCCCCTTCTTTCCTTTATCCTTTCCACGGGGTCACTCCTGATTCTCGTGTTCAACCTGGTCCTGAACCGGGAACTGATCGACAGGGCATTTCCAGAGAAGCAGTCGTGCAATGTGCAAGCGAAATTCGCTCCTCGGGAGACCTCGGATCGAACCCTGATCATCAGCTGTCATCACGACGCGAACTTCGCCTTTCCGATCGTGAACCGATTCGGAGCCGGCTTCGGCCTGTTCATGGCCGTGGTGGTTCTATCGAGCGGGCTGCTGACCCTCCTCGCCTTTCTGCAGAACCTGTTTTCCTTCACCGGGCCTCCATCCCTGCTGGCCGGCTATCAGACCATTGCCTTTCCGTTCCTGGTTCTCCTGGTGGCTACCGTGCCGATTCAACTCTATGTATTTCTCAGGGTCATCTCCAAAGAACCCGTGCTCGGCGCGAATGACAATCTATCCGGTGTGGCCAATTGCCTCGAGCTTGCAGCGCAACTGTCCCGGCCGGAGAACCGTCCTGAGCGAACCACGGTGTGGCTCGTTTCGTTCGGGTGTGAGGAATTCGGAATCCGGGGCAGCAAACGGTTCATAGAGAAGTATCGGAACGAGATCGAAGACGCCTATGTTCTGAACCTGGACATGGTGGGCGGACAAGGCACGAGGCTTCAGGTCGTCACAAAGGAGGAGAGAAATCTGATTCGACTCTCCCCTGAAATGGTCCGAAGGGTCGAGGAGACGGCACGCGAACAAGGAATCCCGCTCGAGAAAGGACCTATCATCGCCTTCACGGACGCCATGGCCTTTGCCAGAAAGGGAATTCGGGCCACTACTCTGATGTCCCTGGATGAGAAAGGAATGGTGGACACCTACCACTCGGTGGAGGACAGACCGGAAAACCTGGACGATAACCTCCTGTTCGACACCCACCGGCTCTGTCGAGCCTTTTTGAACCACAT
The DNA here is from genome assembly GCA_028277985.1 of bacterium. Lineage (GTDB taxonomy): Bacteria > Desulfobacterota > DSWW01 > DSWW01 > DSWW01 > S015-6. Next base: position 27,536 of record JANQFG010000078.1, read on the forward strand.
CGATTCCATCGACCCCTCGGATCTCAAGGGGCCGTCGTTTTCTTGACACGCAGTCAGACCTCGTGATACACGGCCCACTACACGAGTACGTGCCCCATTCGAAAAACGAAGAACCGAGGTGCTCCCATGAAGAACATAGAAGACGGCCCTGTCCTGTGCACCCAGACCGGCTTCGTTGCATCCATCACCCTGAACAATCCTCCCCACAATCCTCTCGGCATGGCGGCGATCGACCTGCTCGAGGAACTCTTCTCCGAGTTGGCCACGGACGACTCCGTGCGAGCAGTCGTTCTCACCGGTGCCGGAGACCGGACCTTCTCGGTCGGCGCGAACATCAAGGAGTTCGGCGTCGCCATCGAGAAGATGGGACTCAAGGACTTCATCGGACAAAGGCTTCGGGTTGCAGACTTGATCGAGAACCTGCCGAAGCCGGTTGTCTGTGCGATACGCGGCGCCTGTGTGGGAGGCGGTCTGGAATTCGCCCTGGCCTGCCATTTTCGCATTGCGGCCACGGGCGCGCGCATCGGACTTCCAGAAATCGAGCTGGGCATCGTCCCGGCCTGGGGCGGCACCCAAAGGCTCACGCGAGCCGTGGGCCGCATGCATGCCCTCGACATCATCCTCCGAGCAAAGAAGATCGGTGCCGAGGAGGCGTATCGAATCGGACTGGTGAACGAGGTCTGCTCCCCTGAAGAACTGCTGGACCGCGCCCATGCGCTTGCGGAGGAACTCGCGGAAAAGCCTCCCATCGCTGTCGCCGGGATCCTAAAAGCGGTGCTGGACGGCGGGGCTCTGCCGCTCAAGGAGGGGCTTGCTCTGGAGTACAAGGCTGTCGAGGCCACGAGCGGGACCGAAGACGCCACCGAAGGGGTCATGGCCTTTCTCGAGAAGCGCAAGCCGGTGTTTCAAGGCAAGTAGGGGTGACGAAATGATGGAGTCACGAAATGATGGGGTCAGGCCGAAACTATCAACCCTAGCCTCCTCGACTCTAGGGTTGATAGTTTCGGCCTGACCCCATTATCTTAATCGCGCATGACGAACCGGACAACGATCTTGAAGTAGACGCAGACGAGCAGGAGGCATACGCCGATCAGCCAGAAGGACGTCCACCCCGGGGCAGCGTCCAGCAGCGTGGTGAGACTCTCCTGGTTCTGGACCAATCCCCAGTGGCCGGAAAGGACCAGGGCGACAAGAACACCCAGTCTGTACGTACCGAGCAGGACACTCCCCAGCAGGGCGCCTGCCAGAAGGAGCAATTGTTCGGATGTAATAATGAAATCAAAGGCTTGTGCCGGATCCATGTTGTGCCTCCCCTTGCGCTGCTGACCCTGAAAAAACGCCTTATGACTATTTTTCCTCTGTCTCGTTGAACACGAAAACGGGCGAGAAGTTTCGGTCCCTTTCTCAAGAAGGAGAACCATGATGGACAAGCTCAAAACGATGACATACGCCTCTGACGGCCCGATAGCCAGGATCACGTTGAATCGCCCCGAGCGCGGCAACGGGATCACCCTGGACCTGCCCCGGGAGCTGGCCGCCTGCGTCGAAAGGGCCGACCTGGACCCCTCGATCCACGTGATCGCCCTCGCCGGCAACGGCAAGGGGTTTTGCGGAGGGTACGACCTTGTGGACAGCGCGGAGGGCATGGGGAGATTCGGAGACGGCGCCTCCATGGAGGGCTCAGCCCTGGACCCGATGGTCATCGCCGAGAATCACAACCCGAGCGAAGTCTGGGATCCGATGGTCGACTACCAGATGATGTCCCGCAACGTGCGCGGCTTCATGAGCCTGTTCCACGCGAACAAGCCGGTGGTCTGCAAGGTGCAAGGATTCTGCGTGGCGGGCGGGACAGACATGGCGCTCTGCTCTGACCTCCTGATCATTGCGGAGGATGCGAAGATCGGCTATCCGCCAGCACGGGTCTGGGGGTCTCCGACCACCTCGGTGTGGGCGTTTCGAATCGGGATCGAAAAGGCGAAACGGCTCCTCTTCACCGGGGACTGTCTGAACGGCAAAGAAGCGGTCGAGTGGGGTCTCGCGACCGAGTGCGCCCCGGCCGACAAACTGGACGAGCGCTTCGAAATCCTGCTCGGACGGATCGCCCGCATGCCGGTCAACCAGCTTGTCATGATGAAGCTCCTCATCAACCAAACCGTCCTCGCCGCCGGTCTGCAGCCCACCCAGATTCTTGGGACCATCCTGGATGGGATCGGCCGTCACACGAAAGAGGGCTATGCCTTCCAGCAACGCGCTGCCGAAGCCGGATTCAGGCAGGCTGTGCGGGATCGGGATGAGCCCTTCGGCGACCCGGGCCCGAGCACCTTCAAGGGGTAGGAGGCCTGAAGGCTTGCCGGTGGGGGATGGAATGAAGCGAGGGTCGAGAAACGAATCGCATCCGCCTATGAATCGACTCCATGCCCGGCGGTTCTGCTCCGGCCTGGGCGTCGGTCGCGCCGTGACCAAGAATTTTGCAGTACAGGCAGGCTACGTCAACTACGTCGCTGGAGAGAAAACCTTCAACCGGGCTTTCAACATCGGGTTCACCTATATCTTTGGTGCCGAAAGAGTTAATCGGAAGGGATCCCCGTCACCTGAGAAGAACGGGTGAAGAGGAGAGAGGTCACCGCTAGTCAGCGATCTTGGTCGTTTCGTAGAGCATGAAACCGTTCTCGTCGTACAGGGTGAACGCGCACGTGGCTGAACCACCCGCTTGACCCGGTCTCACCTGCACTTTCAAGAATCCCCCAGTCGCATCCGCATCGATGTAGGGTTGCGTAATCAACCCTTCAGGATCGGTGGATTCCGGATCGCCGGGAACCCTGCCCAGTCGTGAATTCTGATCGACCAGGGCCCCGGTGGAGAATTCCTCGAACCCGTCGGGGCGGATCGAATGGTACTTCCAGTGCCTGTCCCCACAGATGATGTAGAAATTCTTGTCCAGGAACCCGTTCGCGTCCAGCCACGAGAAGAATTCTTCTCCCTCGTGATTGAAACCCAGAGGATTCGTGTGATTATCTCGTTTCGGCTGTCCCGTGTAGGGCCAGGGTAGGACCGTGTCGTCCGGACCCACCATGGGCGTGGGCGAAATGAGAAGCTTGAAGGTCGCGTCGCTTTCCAGAAGGGTCTGTTTGAGCCATGCCTTCTGCGTCTCGCCCCAGAGTGTTTTGTCCGGGCCGTCCTCCATCCCGTTCGGGCTGCGGTAATCCCTGCCTTCTGTCAACCATATTTGCAGCAGCTTGTTGATTCTGTGGGTCCGGTATGTAAGCGGGTCGGGTTCCTCCGGGTCCACCACCGGCAACTGCTCGAGAAACACCCGGATCCCCAGCTCGTTCGAGGGCTGTTTGTCGCCCGTCGTGTCCGAGTCATTGTACCGGTGGTCGTGATCGTCCTTCTCCCAGTAGGTTTGCACCTGGGAGAACAGGGACACATAGCGCGGTTGGATGAACTGCTTGAACCAGACGCTTCGCATGGCGCCTTGTGTCTTCGCGGGTATCGGGAAGGCATCGTAATAGACGTTGTCGCCCGTCCCGATGAAGAAGTCCGGGCCGATTGCCTCGATCGTCTGTAGTGCGGGGTATCCCAACGACTTGTTCGGTGGGCCTGGGAAAAAGTGAAACACGAAGTAGTTCATGCCGGTCACCACCACGAAGTCCACCTCGCGCTCCACATCTTCCAGATCCAGTGTCCTGAATGTGCAGGTGGCGCCAATGTCGACTGTATGGGTCTCCTCGCCGTACACAAGGCGATAGTAGTAACGAGTACCCGGCTGAAGATCACTCACCTTCTTCTTGATGATGTGATCATTCTCTGGCGCGGCGGTAATCCACTCCGTCATGAACGCGTCCTGGAATTCGGGATCGGTAGCTATCTCGAAGCGGGCCACCCCGTCGGTTCCCCTGCAGCCACAGGGCAACAGGGGGATGGAGCAGAAGTCCTCTATCAGACCGGCCGGGGTCAGGCGGGATTGCAGGATCGCGGTGCTGGCGGTCACTTCCCCTGCCATTTCTCCCTGGCTGTGGCCTATTCCGGTCGTACAACCCATCAGGGAAAGGACCAGAACGGCGCCGGGAACGATCGAAGCGTATCTGCTTGCACGCGTCATGGCTCTATTTGACAGAAATGCTCTGCCCTTGTTAAGAGGGGATTCACCGTTTGGTGCAAGGCCATTCAAACAATCTTCGGGGGCCTTGTCAATCGGTTTCTGGGTTGACCCATCCTGGACAAGCCGGGCCAAGGGCAGGCATTGGCCCACAAAGAAGAGGAGAGACATTCATGGCCACGATCTATCACGACGACGATGCCGACCTCGCCCTCATACAGGAGCAGACGATCGGGGTCATCGGGTATGGGAATCAGGGCCGGGCACAGGCACTCAACCTGAAAGACAGCGGTCTCGAAGTGATCATCGGAGTTCGTTCGGATGATACGGAAGCACAGGCCAGGCAGGACGGGTTTGAGGTCCATTCCATCCGGGAGGCAGCCGAGCGGGCGCAGATCGTCATGATGCTGATTCCGGACGAGGTGATGCCGGAGGTCTTTACCGAGGAAGTCCTGCCGGGACTGGCCGAGGGCAAAGCGCTGTGCTTCGCTTCCGGCTATACGGTGGCCTTCCGGACCGTTGTGCCCCCCGACAACGTGGATGTGGTCATGGTGGCTCCCAGGATGATTGGTGCGGGCGTCCGCCAGACCTATACGGAAGGAGCCGGATTCCCCAGCTTCGTCGGTGTTCACCAAGACACCACCGGGAACGCGCTCCAGACCGTGCTCGCCATTGCGAAAGGGATCGGATCCACCAGAAGCGGGGTGCTGGAGCTCTCCTTTGCCGAGGAGGCGCACCTCGACCTCTTCACGGAACAGGGCTTTGGCCCTGCGTTCGGCCAGGTTCTCCTATCGTCCATGCAGGTTCTCATCGACGCGGGGTACCCGGTGGAGGCGGTCATGATGGAGTTGATCCTGTCCGGAGAATTCGCCTATTCCATGCAGAAGATCGTGGAACTCGGCTTTTTCAAGCAGATGGAGCTTCACTCCAACACCTCGCAGTACGGTTCTCTGACCCGTGCCGTTCGGTTCATCGAAGCCGGGATGTCCGAGACAATCTCCGTGACGATGAAGCAGGTGCTGGAGGAGATTCGCTCCGGGACGTTTGTCAGGGAATGGGAAACCGAGAAGCAGGCCGGACTTCCCATGTTCACCCAGCTCAAGGATCTCCGGGAGCTTCACCCGATTGCCGAGTGGGAGAAGAAGACCCGCAAGGGCTTCCGTATGGATTAGCCCGACCTGTTCGACGCTCTTCCACTCTCTGAAATCCTACGCCAGGTCATTCACCATCGAGCACTGCTCTGACATTGTGAGCAAGATCTCTGAGCAGAAGGGGTTTCATGAGAAGTCTCCTGATCCCCATTTCCTTCGCTTTCGCTTCGGTTATTCGACGGCTGAACCCGGTGCAGAGCACGATAGGCAGGTCTCTTCGTATGGCAAGGAGCTCTCGAGCCAGCTTATCTCCGTTCATCTGAGGCATCGTCATATCGGTGATGACCAAATCGAATCGTTCCGGTTGTTCCCGAAACAGATCCAGGGCTTCCAGGCTATTCGTCTTCGTGACCACTTCATACCCCAGGCTTTCGAGCATTTCTTCTCCGATCTCGGTCAAGGCAGACTCATCGTCGACAAAGAGAATCCGCTCTGTGCCTTTCGGAAGGATCTCTTCCACAGCTTCGTCCGGCTCCAACCCACCTGCAATGGCGGGCAAGAAGATCTGGAATCGAGAACCCTTTCCGGGTTCGCTATGAGCATGGATTGCGCCACCGTAGCTTTTGACAATGCCATGAACCACTGCCAGCCCCATGCCCGTACCTTCTCCTCGCTCCTTCGTCGTGAAGAAGGGGTCAAAAATTCGTTCCATGACTTTTGGCGGCATGCCATGTCCGTCATCGCCTACGGTCAGAATCAGGTAGGGCCCGATCACCAGATCCGGATGCCGAGACGCGGAATCAGAATCAAGCTCAACATTTCGAAGATCCACCTCGAGCACACCGCCTCCTTCCTGCATGGCGTGTCCTGCATTCGCACAAAGATTCATGAGTATCTGGTGGATCTGCGTAGGATCACCCATCACCAGCAAATCACTCGCAATGTTCTGTCTTATTTCAATGGTTGACGGCAAGGATGCTCTGAGTAGCTTGAGAGCCTCTCTTACTATGATGTGTACCGAAACCGGTCTGAGCTTCTGTTCGGTTTGTCGACTGAAGGTCAGTATCTGTTGGACCAGATCCTTGGCTCGCTCTCCTGCCCTCAGGATGTTGCCCAAATAGTGTGATGCTCCGCTTCCTTTAGGTACACTCATCTGTGATAGCTCGGTGTATCCAATGATTCCGGACAGAATGTTATTGAAATCATGTGCAATCCCTCCGGCGAGCGTACCCATGGCTTCCATCTTCTGGGCCTGCAGGAGCTGGATTTCGAGCTCTTTCTTTTCTTCCTCGGCCTGTTTCAGCTCCGAAACGTCAGAGAACACCACGACACCTGCCACAATCTCGCCTTCACGATTACGAACCGGGGCTGCATTTGCCGAGACCCACCGGTCTTCGGCGCCTCCCGACTGAATGATCATTTCAACATTCTTGGACGTCTTTCCCAACAAGACTGCCTGGGACAAGGGCAGTTCTTGAGGCTCGAAAGGAGTCCCTGCAGGATGGTATGTCTGCCAGTGTTCCGGATGCAACTCCATCGGAATCTCCGTCAGATCCACGGATGCCGCGCCCCGAATCCCGAGAGCTGCTGAATTGGCCAGACGGATCCTCACGTCCGGTGCATCGGCGATGATGATTCCAGCCGCCGTCTGTTCGATCGAAGCGAGAAGAAGCGATTGAGTATTCGCCAACTCTTCTTCCGAACGCTTTCGATCCGAAATGTCGCGGCTCACCCCCAAGACGCCTACAGGCTTCCCATCCGAGTCGCGGACAAAATCGAGCTTCGTCTCACTCCAGGTTGTAGAGCCGTCCTTGCATCTGGATTCCACTTCGATTGTTCTGGCCCTGAAGAGGTCTTCTCCTCCGCTGCCCTCCCGTTCCAATTCTTCGCTCAGCACCCGAATTGCTAGCGCAAGAGATTCGGGGGTCAACTGGTCTTCCGGTCTCTGGGACAGGATCTCCTCGACGGTAAAGCCTCGAACACGACGAACGGACGGGCTGACGTACGTCATATTCAGGTTCATATCCGCAGTCCAGATGACGTCCGTGGCATTCTCGGCAAGTAACCGGTATTTCTCTTCACTCTGGATCAGAGCTTTCTCCGCCTTTTCTCTCTGTTCGATCTCCACTTTCAGTGATGAATAGGCAGCTTGCAGCTTCTCGCTCTCCGCCAAGAATTCCTGGTGAGCAACACGTTGGACTTGTAGAGCTCGATCCAGTCTATTCAGCATGAAGCCTACAGGCACACTGGAGACCAGTGTGATGATGGAAACGTTGACCACGAACATGATCCATCTAGTGAATGGTGCCGCGTATTCGGAGGCCCAAGCAGGATTTTCCGGCCCCATCAACACATACAGCAGCATGAGAATCGCAGCATTGAGGACAACCGAGAGAACGGCAGGCCGGATGCCAAGAAACATGCCGGCCATGACCGCACACAGGACAAGCCATGCGGGTCGTGCGTGAATCGGACCAAATATTACGAAATAGCTGATCGTCAGCGCGTAGATACCCGCGAGAAACACGTAGGCGTTCGCTTTCGAGGAACGCCTGCCAATGATTGCCATGGCAAGCAGGTAGAACCAGAGAGCGGCATCGAGAGCAATGATTCCGTAGCGCTCCTGACCTATGAGAACCGGCAGGGTGGCCAGCATCCCCATGGGAAGACCGATGGCACCGAGAATGATCATTGCCCTGGCCAGCCAGTTCCTCCAGCTTTCCAGGTCAAGAGGCTCGTCCGGAGCGAATCTCGACATCAAGGACTGATAGGACGTGGTGGAGTTCATGTTGCTCTCCGTTCGATCATGAGAATGATTACTCATAATGCGAAGAACTGGAGGAGGGGTCAATCAACGTTCGGAATGGATTGTTGTAGAATGTGCAGAATGTGTTATGGACTGTCGCAGATCTTTCGGGTCAGAAATCCGTCCAGGTTTCTCTCCCGCCGGCAAAGAACGCGTCCGGATCGTCGATCCATTGGGCCGCTTTTTTGGTGGGTTTCGTAAGTACTTGTATTGCGGACATTTCACTGTTCTTTTGGGTGTTTAACTCTCAATAGGTACGTTGCGCTAGGTTGCACTGAATTAGGCTGCTATAGCACTTCTTGGTTACACTCATGGTTACACTTGCCATTGGATTTTGTCCTACAGCCTTCTTGCCGGGGAAGTTCACCACCTTTACCCTAGCAGCCTTTTGCTTCGCGTGGTATGCAGCCCTCTTCTCCGCCGCCTCCTTCATGTCTTCTTCATCCACAATGTTGTACCGCTCGAAGATGCCGCGAGTCTTGTGTCCCGATACCTGCATGCAGACCTTCTCGCTAATCCCGGCCTTTCGCATGTTGCTGACACCCGTTCTGCGGAAATCGTGGACAAGCTTTCCTTCCATCCCCAGCTTTGCTCGGACCTTTTCCCAATGATGTGAGATGTCGTTAGTCTTCCCGCCGATCTTCCTGCCCTTGTTCTGGAAGACATACGGGCACTCGGGGTCATGCTTCTCCCACAGGTCCTCAAACATCTCCTTCAGTTCCGGCTCCAGATACAAGTTGCGGGCCGCTTCGTTCTTCGTCTCCCCGCACTCAAGCCGAATCGTCCCCTCAAGAAGGTTTACCCGATCCCAGGTGAGGTTCAGGATTTCACCTTTCCGCCACCCCGTAGCATTGGCAAAGGTGAGTACCGGCCTAAGGTACTCGGGTAGGGCATCTCGTAGACGTTCGAATTCTTCCAGCCTGTAGAACCCCTTCCTCGGCGGGGCCTCTTTGAGCTTCTCGATCAGCGGGGGTTGGAAGGTCAGCCCGTTCTTTCGGGCTATGGTGAACATCGTACTCAATTTCGCAAGTTCCCGGTTGATTGTTGCATTGGCGTAGGGTTTACCAGTCTTCTCACTTGTCTGGCTTTTCCGATGCTCAACATAGGCTACGATCTTCCTGGTATCTATCCGGGACAACCGCAAGCCCTTGAAGAACGGGTCCAAGTGTACTCTACGATCTTTGAGGTCTTCCAGGCAAGAATTTTTGTCGTTGATACGGTAGTGCTTCTCTAGATCTGCCATGAGCTTCTCGTACCGTGCCCGGTCTGCAACTACCGTGGGAGTCTTACCATCCTCGATCTCTACCACCCTACGGGCCAGTAGTTTCTCGGCCTTGTCCCGGTCGTCTGTCTTGGCCGACTCGAAGTAGGGTTTCCCGTCCTTGTAGTACTTGATCCACCAGTTCTTTTGCTCAATCACACTGCCGTCAGGCTTCTTCTTCTTGCGTTTGTAGATCATCCCATCCATAGGCTACCCTCCTTTCTTGGGCTTGGCCTTGTCCCTCTCCAAGCCCTCTTGGATGTACCGCAATGCTAATTTCTCCATACTCTCCCCCAACTCTACCGCCCTGAGTTTCAGTGCCCTGTGCAGATCATCTGGCACCTTCCTGAAATTCAGAATCGCCATTCACTCACCCCCTCCTTGTGTACCATTTATGCTTATTGTAACGAAAGACGAGAATGTAGTCAAGCCTCTTCTTCTCCCGCTGTGGTAGCAACGGGAAAATGTCCTAGTTAACGGCAAAGGTAAAATGTCCTCCATTATGAGAGAGACAATTGCCTTGAGCCAGAGACAGTTGAGA
>JANQFG010000134.1 GCA_028277985.1 bacterium
AACCTGAAGACCGAAATCGACGCCTACAAGCGAATCAACCTGCGCCGTGAGGCCCTGATGGACCTGGCCTACTGTTACACCGAGGTCAAGCCCCCCGAAGAGGCCCTCGAGTATTTTGCGAACCTGAGCGACTCGAAGTCGATCTACCTTGCCGTCTTGAGCAAGCTCGGACACCGGTACTTCCTCAAAGAGAACTGGGCGGCCGGGGCCGACGTGTACCGCACGATGATTTCCCTTTCCCGGAACGCACAGAAGAACATCGAGTACGCAGAGAAGCTCTTTGCCTGCGCCCAGAGGGCGAAGGAAATGCAGGCCCCGGAGAAGAGCGTGCAGGCCCTGATCGGGGTCCTGGAGCAGGTCGAATACTCCTGGCGGACCGATCCTGAGGAGAAAAAGCGACTGAACAAGGAATTCGAGGTCTATGCCCGGGACATGGCCACCCGGCTTCATCTTCTGGCTGCTGAAAAGAAAGACGAGGTGAAGTTCGGTCAGGCCGCAGATGCCTACGCCTACTACCTGGACTTCTTCCAGAAGGGCAGGCAGGTTCGCGACATCCTGGAGAACCAGGCAGAGGCACTGTACGAGGGCGGCCGGTATTTCCAGGCGGCTCTCGCCTACGAGAAACTGGCAGCGCCGGAACCTCCGGAGGTCGAAGAAGAGGAGGAGACCACCGAGGAATCCGAACCGCTCGAGGAGAAGAAGGTAGCCGAGGACTCCACGCAAAAGGAAGGGACCGAGGTCGCCGAGGCGTCTCCGGATGCGAAGCAGGAAGGTGATGCGAAGGAGGCAGCGAAGCCTGCGGAGAAGAAGGTCGCCGCCATGCCCCCGACGCCGCAGAAATCGCCCCAGGATTGCCTGTACGGAGCGGTCGCCTCGTTCTACAAAGCCCTGAAGGAACAGGAAGACCTGGACGATCTCGAGAAGCTCGAGGCGAGGCAGGGATTGCGCCAGGTGGGCAGTCAGTACCTGGCCGCCTTTCCGAGGGCCGAAGAGGCACCCGAAGTTGCGTTCAACGTTGCCTGGGTCTCCTACGAACAGGGTGACTACAAGTCCGCTCTCGAGGGATTCAAGGGATTCATCCAGGAGTATCCTGCATCCAAGGAGGCGGCAGCGGCCGGGCACCTCGTGCTGGATATCCACAAGAGCCTCGACGACCTGGACGGCCTGATCAAGGACGCGAGGTCCATACTTGCGAACCAGCAAATCACCGACCCGAAGTTCCGCTCGGAAGTGGGCAACATCCTCGCGGCAGCGGAACACAGGCACCTGGAGGAGCTCACGGTCAAGGTGAAAGACGGTGCCGAGGGCTCGGATGAGGCCCTGCTCGCCCTGGGTGAGGAAGCTCAGGACAGTGGGCTCCAGGAGCTTGCCCTCTTCAACCTCTTCGTGGTGAGCAAGGAAGCCGAAGAGATCCCGAAGGTGCTCGAGAGGGGAAAGCAGATTCTGGCCAAGACCCAGGATGCGGACCGGCGGCAGGACGTGTTGTCCACCATGGCCCACTTCTACTTCGAAGCGGGCGATTTCCCGAATGCGGCTGCCTATTCGGAGAAGTCTGCCGAAGGAGTCAACGGGGACCAGCAGACGGATCACCTGATGCGGGCCGCAAAGCTCCAGGGATGGATGGGCGACCATGTTTCCGCCATCAAGAACTACCAGAAAGCGATGTCCAACCTTCCGCCCGCGAAGCAGCTTGACGTGGAGAAAGAGCTCCTGCGCCAGTATGAGGGGCTCAACGATACGTCTCAGATCCTCTCGCGATCCCGCGCGCTCATGAGCCGGGAACCGGAGGAAATGAAGTGGACCTTCCTGTACGGCAATACACTGTACAAGAAGGGAAGGCGCTCCGAGGCGATGACGGTATGGAAGAAGGTGGACGAGCTCTATGCAGCCAAGGTCGCTTCGGCGCCCGCGGCCGTAACGCCTGAGGAGAGGGCCTATGCAGCCCAGATCCGGTTCTATCGTGCCGGCCGGGAGATGGCCGCCTTCAAGAAGATCGCCATCAAGGGGAACAAGATCGAAAACGCCCTGATCCAGAAGAAGCTCAAGGCCCATCAGGCCGTCGAGGCGGCAGGGCTCGAGGTGGCCCAGTACGCGAGCCCCCGATGGACGATCGCCTCGCTCATGATGGCAGCTGAGGCGAACGACGAGATTTCGCGGTTCTTCCTCGAGGCGCCGGAGCCGAAGGGCCTCGACATGACGCAAAAACAGCAGTATCGACAGCTGCTCGAGGACAAGGTGCGACCTTACCGCGAAAAAGCCTTGCAGTACAGAAGGGCAGCCCTCGATAAGGCCTATTCCCTGGGCATCTTCTGTCCGGAGGTGACCGCCTGCTACGCCACTCTGAACGACGGCTCGCTGCCCCCGACGATCCGAAGAGGCGCGCTTCTGCTGAGTGCCGGAGGTTCGGAGTCCGGGCAGTCCCCGAAGGTCCTTCTGGAGGCTCTGTACGCGGATCCCGGAAACAGCTCGCTGCTCGCTTCGCTTGCGGTCGCCTATGCAGGGCAGGGCAAGACGGATCTGGCATCCCTGGTCCTGCACCGCATTCTGGAGAAGAACCCGAAGGATGCCCCGAGTCAGAATCTTCTGGGCCTCTTCCGGCTCCTCGAGGGTGAGGATCAAGAGGCCTACCACTTCTTCCAGACGGCGCTGGAGTTCGATCCCTCTCTGGATGACGCGAGGGCGAACCTGGTCGTACTGAACGAAGGCTACGGTAATGTCCAGAAAGCGAGGGAGTCCCTTTCCGGAATCGCGGACCGGCAGTCCCTCGACTCGTCGAAGACCTCCTGCGTGCACCCGGATTTCCGAGCAGCTGCAGGACGCATGGAAGTGGTTGCCTTCGATGGTTCGGAAATCGAAGCCTTGGAGAAAGAATAAGGAACAGCCATGGCGATACAGGATTCCCTGAAGGCTCGTTGGATACCTTTGATTCTCATCGGGATGCTGATTTCGGCCTGCGGAACGGGCAGTCTGACCGGTGGTGTGGGTGACGGCAGCTCGGGGGGCGGCGGATATGTGATCCCCGGAGGGGACATCGATGGGGATTGGGATATCCAGGTGGTGGATGACAACGGGAGTGTCGGCAAGCTGAACGAGCTTCGGTTCAACGGGCAGGGACAGCCCAGCATCGCTTATTTCGCCGTATCCGGTAACGTTTACTGGATTCGCTACGCAGCCTATGACGGCTGGACCTGGGAGATCGAAACGGTCCACGAGACCGACACCATGACCGGGTGCGGCCTGACCATGAGCCCAACCGGCAGACCGGTGCTCGCCTACGTGGGCGGTGACAGGACCCCCCTGTACTACTGGCCCTTCCAATCCGACTTGCTCATGGCGACCTGGACCGGTGCGGACTGGGCCGTAGAGATGGCGGACGAGGAAGGGGTGGTGGGGCTCTGGCCCTCTGTGGCCTTCGACCGGTTCGGCCTTGCGGGCATCAGCTATCAGGATCTCGGCACCGGCATCGACTACAACGATTTTCACTTGAGGGATCTCAAGTATGCCTATTCCACGGGCGGTGCCTGGGTGACCGAGACCATCGATCTCGACGGAGGCGGCTATTACACGGAGCTCATGTTCGATGAAGACGACCAGCCCTCGATCGCCTACTGCGGAAACGTGGACGATGACCACCAGTCCCTGAAGTTTGCCCAGCGCGGTGACTTCGGGTGGGAGATCAACTCCGTTGACTCCATGTGCAATTGTGTGGAGGGAAGCCTTTCCGCCAAGGTCACCCCCGGTGGAGGGTTCGGCATCGCCTATTACGACGAGACCTTTCAGGACCTGCGATACGCCAGCTACATGAGCGGCATCTGGGTTCGAGAGACCGTCGAGTCCCACAACAAGGTGGG
>JANQFG010000161.1 GCA_028277985.1 bacterium
CCACCTTCACAGGCCTACGGAACGCTCCGCTACCGCACCAGAGGACAGAGAACAGAGAACAGAGATCAGAACCTATATCGAGGCACGTCAGGGGCCGGCAGTTGCACGCCCGATCCATCGCCCACGCAGACGCCTGGGGTTGGCCGGGGGTGCGATGCTCGGTCGGTGCATCGCTATCAGTTCAAAGCCGGTGGCTGATGCTTTTCAGCAAGCCTTCCAGCATCTTGACGATCTCCTGATATTCGTCGCGCCAGTGACGCCACGTCGCTTCATCGATATAGCCGAGGTCGAGGCAATAGCGGGACCACACCCGCATCTCATCGCCCGAACCAATCGCCATCATCAGATAACGACGGAAGTCCTTCGGCATCCGGCTTTGTCGGGCAAAGCCTTCCGCCAGATTGGCGCAGATCGATTTGCTGGCACGCCGGACCTGATCCGCCAACGCCCCCTGCTCAACAGCCGGGAACGTCAGGCTGGTCCGGTGCACCTCGAGAGACACACGATACGCCCGCCTGAAGACGGTCAGGTCTTCAAACGAGGCAGCGTCACCTGTCTCCCTCAGAGGCAGATCATCGTCGTTAGACGGGCCTGAACCCGGTTTCGGCAATGTCTGTCCTCTGTCCTCTGTTCTCTGTCCTCTGGTGCCCGCAGCTTCGGTGCATGGCTTGAGCCCCGGTACATCTTCGGCGCAGGACGACTTGTCTAGACCAGTGAGCTGTTACGCTTTCTTTAAAGGATGGCTGCTTCTAAGCCAACCTCCTGGTTGTCTTGGTCTTCCCACATCCTTTCCCACTTAGCCATGACTTCGGGACCTTAGCTGGCGGTCTGGGCTGTTTCCCTCTCGTCCACGGACCTTAGCACCCATGGACTGTCTGCCGGCTAGTACTCCTCGGTATTCGGAGTTTGGTTAGGTTTGGTAATCCTGTGGGGACCCCTAGCCCATCCAGTGCTCTACCCCCGAGGGTATTCGGCCGACGCTCTACCTCAATAGATTTCGCGGAGAACCAGCTATTTCCGAGTTTGATTAGCCTTTCACTCCTATCCACAAGTCATCCGAAGATTTTTCAACAT
>JANQFG010000254.1 GCA_028277985.1 bacterium
GAGCCTTTCCTTCACGGTTGAAGTAAACCCTTTTCAGTAGCATGAGGGGCGTTCCGGTGTTCACGCCCAGGGCCTCTGCAATCCGCTCATCCGCCGGGACGGCCTTTGCGACTTGCCGTATGCGGTACGTGGTGTCAGCCTCCGCGTCTTCAACCCTTCGAATCAGATAAGGATCTTCCAGGTCTTCTCGGATCGATACCTTCGACCCTATGGATCGAGGTACGTGTGCTTCCAAATAGGAGAATAATCCCTTTCGGTCCGGGTGTGTCCTGATCCCCTGGAAGAAGTAGACGGACTCACCTTCCCCCAGATTCATGTCTGCAATGACAGACGGGTCAGGGGTAACCAGATGCTTCGAGGTCAGCTTCAGCCTGGTGCTCGTACCTGTCCTGAGAAAGTCCTCGAAGGTGCCGTGCAGCTTGAGACTAACCTTCTTCTCCTCCGTGGGGATCAGCGTCGTACCACGGCCCTGTTCACGTACGATGAGACCGTCGAGCTCGAGTGCCTTGATTGCCTGACGGACCGTAGCACGGCTGACCCCGAACTCATGGCACAATTCCAGCTCGGTGGGCAGCCGGTCGTTCGGTCCAATTTCTCCTGCGGCGATGCGGCTTCTGAGAATACGCTCGAGCTGGAAGTAGAGAGGTATGGGTCCCTTTTCGAGTCTCATCCGGCCTTCGACTCCATGAAAAAAGGAAGGGGGAAGCAATTCATCATAATATCCGGACATTTCCTATATGTTATAATGTACGGACATTTGTGTCAAGGGTTTTTCCCTTTTTTCGACAGAAACTGAGTGGTTTGGCGGGCGAAGGAGGAAAGGGCGGGGCCCCCGAAATTGGGGGCGGCCCCTTCTAAGCCTCGAGACTCTCCACAACCGGACCCAGTATGCCCTGGTAGCTCGGTGTGTATTGATAGACCAGCAATCCGTCTAAGCCCAGCCCTTTGAGTTCTTCTGAAACGGGATGGTCTCCGAGATCCAGCTGTACATCAGAAGGGTCAGCAGATATGGCTTGCAACCGCTTTCTCGCAATCGCCTCGGAGCGTAAGATCCGACCGCCGCGAGTTGTGAAGTAATTCGCTCGAGCGCGAGGTGCCTCCTGGAGTTCGTCATAGTGGCGCCCGGCCAGGGTAAGAATATGCTGGTCTCCTTCCGCCAGATGACAGACGACCCAGTTGTCCTGTCTTTCGAACTCGATGCTGGCCAGGAACTTGGGGTATCCGCCAAACTCCGCTCCGGTAGCTCGGGCGATCTCGGTGCTGACGGGCAGGCGATGGACCCAGAAATTGGGCACCTCCGCCAGAATGCCGGCAGACGGCGGCGTTGCTTCATCCAACGTGAAAGGAATATTGATAGAGACTTCGTTGTAAGGCCCAAGATCGTTATCTCGGAACTCCATGGTTGAGATAATCACGACACCCTGCCCCGGCGAGACTTGGATCGGATGCATCCTGCGGGCGGAAGGCAACAGGGCCTTCAGACCATCATACGATGCCGGGAAGGCGGCATCCAATTTCATGCTGTCGTAGTAGAAGACCGGGACGGGGATCACATGCTCGCCCCAATGGATGTGGGCGCGTTCAATCCCTTGAAAAAAGCTCGAATCTCTCATTGTCAGATTTCTCCTTCATCCTAACCTTATGTACTGGGGGAAGCAGGGCGTGAGCCCGAAGCGCCCCGAAATTGGGGACAGCCACTGATTCCCTGTGAAATCGGGGACAGTCACCAAATTCGTCATGAGGCACAGGGGCGATCAGACGCCGGACATGACCATTTCGATATCCAACTCGTAGGCTTCACCTGGGATGTAGTTGATGACTCTTTCGAGAACCCTGCCTTCCCGGTTGAAGTAGACTCTCTTGAGGAGCAGTGAGGGCGTCCCTTTCTTCAGGCCGAGTTTCTCTCCGATGCGCGCATCGACCGACAAGGCCTTGGCGACTTGCCTTATTCGGTATGTGTTGTCCCCCGCTACCTGTTCAACCCTTCGAATCAGGTAGGGATTTCCCCAGTCTTTCTTGATCGATATCTTCGCACCTATGGATCGAGGCACATGTGCCTCTACATAGGCGAACAAGTTCTTATGCTGAGGGTCTGTTCGCACACCTTCGAACAGATATACGGACTCCCCCTCCGCCAGATCCATGTCTGCGATGACC
This sequence comes from bacterium, assembly GCA_028277985.1. GTDB lineage: Bacteria > Desulfobacterota > DSWW01 > DSWW01 > DSWW01 > S015-6. The sequence goes on from JANQFG010000254.1 coordinate 2,158, forward strand.
GCCTTGTCGGGAACTACCAGTTCCTTTGAGGTCAACTTCAGTTTCGTCGTAGTGCCTGTCTTGAGGAGGTCCTCGAAAGCACCGTGAAGCTTCAGGGTGAGCTTCTTCTCGTCACTCGGGATCAGTGTCGTACCGCGCCCCTGTTCGCGTCGGATGAGACCGTCGATCTCCAGGGCCTTGATCGCCTGACGCACGGTTGCACGGCTGACCCCGAACTCATTGCACAATTCCAGCTCAGTGGGCAGCTGGTCGTTGGGTCGGATTTCCCCCGCAGCGATCCTGCTTCTGAGAATACGTTCCAGCTGGAAGTAAAGGGGTATAGGGCCTTTTTCCAGTTTCGGCATGTCGTCCACTCCATGAAAAACGGGTGCGAAGCGAATTCATCGTACCACCCTGACATGCCGGATATGTTATATTGTACGGACAAAGTTGTCAACACCTTTCTGGAGCCTATCACCGCACCCTCATTTCTTCGCCATGAAAATGGGGACAGTCACTAATGAGTAGATGAATCGGTGGCTGTCCCCAATGAAAGAAGGGATCCTCAGCGGCTCGTCTCTTGAACAATGCGGTGCTGCTCTGCGAGCTCGACCAATGCGGACGTGTAGGGCCTCGCCCTGCGCTCGGCGAATCCATCGATCATGAAGCCGATCGCGCCCGCAAGGATCAGCGCCGAGCCCAGACCTTGGGCCCAGTCGGTCCGGACGAGGAAGATGAGGGCCAGGCCGATCGCGGCCGCCACGCCGAGCGCCACGAAGGTGGACTTGAAGTTGGCGTTTACCTTCTGCATCCGCGGGAGTTCTGTCTCGAGCATCGTGGCCGGCGCCTGCTCGAAGCCTTTCTTGATCTCGGCTACCTGACCATCGGTTCGCCATCCGATTCCCGCACCGACGCCGATAAAGATGAGGCCGCAGAGGAAGCACGGGATCGCTATGCCCCACGCGAACCCACCGCGTTCGACCTTCAATGCGACCACTCCGAAAGCGGCGAGCAGGAGCCCGATCGGAAGGATGAAAAAGACGGCTTCCAACTTTTCTCCCTGGAAGTACGTTTGCATCACATCGAGGAATGACATTGCATTGCCTCCTGTCAGTCAGTTGAGTTCCAGCAGGCCTCTTCTCGCCTGTTCCGGGGTTTCTCCGGTCCAAGCATGGAAGGCTCGGAAGAACGAGTTCGGATCTTCGTACCCTATCAGGAACGCGATTTCCGCTCCGGAAAGAGCCGGGTTCTTCAGATAATTCAGCGCGAGCTTTTCACGTGTTTCATTGAGCACGATCTGGAAGTTTCCCCCATCTTCCTTCAGGCGTCGTTGAAGGGTGCGGGTGCTCACTCCGAGCTTTGTCGCCACCGAATCAATCGATGCGCTCCCACTGGGAAGGAGCTCGAGCAGGGCGGCACGAACCCGTTCGATCATCGTGGCGCTGCCATCCAATTCCGACAGTCGCTTACGCAGCTCAGGCTCGAAGAACTGCCACATCTTTTCATTGGCAGTGAGAAAGGGACGTGCGGCATCCGATGCTGAAAATGCAACAGTGGGCGTCTTTCCTTTTCTCACTTCCGTCCCGAAGAAGGCTGAGTAATCGGCGGCAGGGCCCGGTGGATGCGGTGCTGTGATCTTGAGAGGAGTGATTCGCTCTCTCGTTGCCATCCGAGAGAGCTGAACGAAGAAGACCAGTTCCATGGACACCAGGGAAACCGGCGGGTCGCTGATCGCGTCCAGCCACTCCAGGTCGAGACGGGTACTGGATTTGGTTTCCTTGATATGGATCGCCATCGGCATCACCAGACGCTTGTACCGGCTGATGCGCTGCAGGGCCACATTCAGGTTCGGGCTGCAAAGGGCGGCAAAGACAGGCGGATCGAACATTTCCACCGAAACCATTTGCCCGATGCTGAGCGGCAACAGGGGGTCGTCCGCCTCCACCTCGAGGCCTTGCCAGAATCGGAAGTATTCGTCGGTGGTCATGGCGGCTTGCTCCCGATTCAGTAGATCATCGGGAAGTCCCGCGCGCCGCAGAATGTCTGTGGGGCGAATGCCGAGATCGGACAGCAAAACCCGCCATGCCGGGTTTACAGAGAAGAGTTTCTCTTGAGACATGACATAGTCTCCGTCGTCTATTTATGATTCCCGTTTATCGCTACCCCTTTGTGAGAACAGTTGAGATACCTGTCATAGGCATAGAACGTCACCTGATGGTCGCCGTTCGAGAATTCGCCATCCAAAGCATGTTGGAGTCGATCGAATCTCTCGGTGCAGGTATTCAGAAGTCTCCCATCAATATGCATCTCGACTTTCGTGGTCTTCGAGTCCGTTTGCAGTTGGGCTGTCAGCGTATCGTTCTCGACGGAAACGCTGTCAACAGAAAGGGAAGGGGCTGAATAGTCGGCGTATGCCGTCTTCTTCGGTTCGCTGTATAAGGCACCCAGTACGGCCTTGGGAAATGGAAAGGGTTTCTTGACCTCGTCTACTCGGGCGTTCCCAACCACTGTGATTCTCGAGGTGTCAACCGTGCCGAAGCCGTCCTTCGCGAGATCCTTAAGGTAGTCCACTTTCTCAGGGTCGACCCCTACAATGCAGGATTGAATCGCATCGCATGCAACAGCGTCTCTTGATGCAAGGAGCAGTCTCATATTCATTTTTGCTTCTTCGTAGCTTGGCGCACCCTGGGCCGACGGTCCATAGGAGAGTCCCTGAAGCCCATCCGACAAGACAAAATCCACCGGCTTGGCGGAGTAGTAGTCGTGAATAAAGGCGTTCAGTGGTTCCCAGTTATGGTCGATCACAAAGACGCTTATGGTCTTCCCCTTGGGTGAATAGATGTTGGCAGGTCTCGCTCCGAGCCCGACATTCTTGATACCCCCGGTTACGGCAGCGTTCAGATGGTTCTTCAAACAACAGAGGGATATGAGTACATCCGCTGAGAAGTAGGTTTTGTCGAAGTAATATCGATTCTTCATAAACTTCTGGAACTTCTTGTAGTGTGCGTTGTCCACTTGAACGGAAACGACATCTTCCGTGTCGACAGAACGATGTTCCCCCTGTTCACCCATGGCAACGAAGTCGTCAACCCCTGGAATGTTTTCATGATTGTAGCCCATCCTTTTGAAGTTCTCGCTCGTCCTGCCGTCTCCTGCACATTCCATGATGTACACTTTTCCGGATGGATTCAGCTCTCTGACGAGCTCTACCATTGCTTTGGTGACCCGCCGATCCGTGGTGATGCCATTCACCAGTTCCGGTACTTGATCTCCCTCCTTGAACGGATTGGAAAAGGGCATCATCAAAGGCTTGATGTTTCCCGTCACCTGCCGGGTTGTCACGAGGTTGGGTTTGATGACGACGACCTGCCCATCCCTAACAATGTCGGATAGGCCTCCGGCGAGATCCACGGCCTCACGGACCATCTGACGGACTTCTTCATCCGTGATCTGGGATGCCTCTGCTTTGGTTGATCGGACCAGAGCTACGGTTGAGTTTCCGTTCGGGGCGCTTGATGTGGACATTGCAATTCCTCCAGTTTGTTCTCTATCGGGTTCTGCTGAGGACGGCCTGGTCGAAAGCCCTCTCCCCGAACCACCTTATTTTCTTGCCTTTTCTAAGAGATTTTGTTCTCCTTACCAATGTACGCAAGCAGTTCACGTATAAGAGCATAGGCCATGTTGGGCGCCCTGTCACTAGCAGATTGCGCCAATCTGCTGTTAGATGGCGCCATGAGCGGGTCGGGATTCGTACGAGAAGATCAAAGGGGGCTACGGTGAGTAAGAGAAACGTAATCGGTGACAGGATGTTCGGAAGAAACAGGGAAGTGATCCCGGACATAGCGTTCCATGCTATGACAGGTGTAATGAAGTTGATGGACCTCTTTGCGAAGCGCTCGACCAAGAACTTCAGAACCCTCAGTCTCAAGCCGGGGCAGACGGTTGTTGACTATGGATGTGGGCCGGCTCGCTACGTCCGGAATGCCTCCGAGGCTGTTGGGGAATCGGGCAAGGTCATCGCAACGGATATTCACCCGCTCGCCGTCAAGAAGGTGAAAGAGATGATCGGGAAACACGGACTGAGGAATGTGGAAGCCGTTCTTGCGGACGGCTACAACACATCCATCGCGAGCGGTGTTGCCGATGTGGTCTACGCCCTGGACATGTTTCACATGATACAAGAGCCGAAAGCGTTCCTCGCAGAATTGAGCCGACTGGCAACACCGGAGGGGACGATCATCATCGAGGACGGGCATCAGCCACGGGCCGAGACAGTGCGAAAGATCACGGAATCCGGAATCCTGGAGATTACCGAGGAAACCGGGTCTCATGTGAAATGCAAAAAGAAATGAAAAAAGGGCTTGACAATAAATGAATGATCGTTTATTTTAGGACTATGAGAACAAAAGATGAAGAAAAGAGAGCAGCCCTGTTCGAGGCCACTGTCAAGCTGGTGAATGAGATCGGCTTCGTTGCCAGTTCCGTGTCCAAGATCGCCAAAGAGGCCGGAGTCTCTCCGGCCACGATCTATGTGTACTACAAGAACAAAGAGGAGCTCCTCGTTTCAGCGTATTCCAACATCAAACTGGATCTGAGCAAAGCGGTGCTCCAGGACTTCGATGACACGCTTCCGATTCGGGATATACTGAAGAAGGTCTGGCTGAATATGTTCCGATATATTCTTGAAAACATTGAATATTTCAGGTTCATTCAGCAGTTCGCTCACTCGCCCTACGGTTCCATGGTTGACAGGGAGTCCTTGGAACAACACTTCGTTCAGATCCGAAATGTGCTCGAAAGGGGGATTGAGCAGAAGATCATAAAGAATGTGGACCGCCACATCCTTAGCGCCTTTCTCTATCACCCGATTACGTTTCTCACCAATCCCCCGTCTACGCGAGAGCCCTTTGAATTGAGCGAGGAGAACATCGAGACGGCCTTCAATTTGGCCTGGGATGCGATAAAGCTCTAAAAAAATTTCGCGAAATGTTAAACGATCGTTCATTTATGATCGCAACAACCTCGAGGAAAACCATGAATCGAATGAAACGAACGATCACGATCATCATCATCACAGGAGTCGCAATGATGTCGCTCTGGAAAAGCGTTGGTCCGGCCGTGTGCAAAGGTGACCGCTCATCCCAGGGAGAAGAACAGGGGTCCGCCAATTCTGGAAATGACCGGTTCGACGATGGGGGAAATGCATTGGACATGTCCGTCACAGAGTATGCCTCGACGACTTGGGATTTTCTTTTCAGAGGAAATGATCGAACACCCAAGACGAAGCTTCCGTCCAAACCGGCGGATCTAGCCCATCTCAAGAACCGGGACGAGGGTCAGTTGAATGTGACCTGGCTCGGGCATTCCTCGCTCATGATCAACATGGACGGTTATGTGATTCTGACCGATCCGGTCTTCGAAAGGCGCGTTTCTATGGTCGGCCCGGCACGCTTTCATGGTGATGTGCCCGTGAATAAACATGAGCTTCCACAGATCGATGTTGTGATCGTTTCCCACGACCATTACGACCATCTCAGCAAGCCTTCCGTCCAATTCCTGAGTGACAGGGCAGAGAAGTTCATCGTGCCCATTGGTGTCGGTGCCCGCATTCACGACTGCGGTGTACCGCAAGAAAAGATCGTAGAGCTGAACTGGTGGGAAGAGCACAGGGTCCAGCAAGATCTTAGTGTGGTTGCCACGCCTGCACAGCATTTTTCGGGGCGGGGCTTGACGGATCGAAACAAGACGCTCTGGGCGTCCTGGGTCATCGAATCACCCTTTCACAGAATATTCTTCAGTGGCGATTCGGGATACTTCGATGGCTTCAGACAGATCGGTGAGGCCTACGGTCCGTTTGACATGACCTTTATCGAGTGCGGTGCCTACGACAAATCCTGGGCGCAAATCCATATGTTTCCGGAGCAGACCGTGCAGGCGCACCTGGATCTCAGAGGCAACCTCTTGCACCCCATCCATTGGGGCACATTCAACCTGGCTTTGCACCCCTGGTACGACCCGATGGTGCGTTTGTCGGCGGCTGCTGACTCCAAGAATGTGAAGATCGCAACACCGATGGCCGGCGATACGACAGTCTTCGGAAAGACCATCCCCACTGCAAGGTGGTGGGAGGAGCTCATGTAGTTGTTCGTAGATAGGAGGATTGAGCAATGAGTGGAAAACGGGTCATTCTGACGGGTGCGACCGGTATGGTCGGCGGATGTGCCCTTCGAGTCTGCCTCGAGCATCCGGATGTGTCTGCGGTGACGGCGATCGGGCGCCGCAGCACGGGTATAAAAGATGTCAAGCTGACCGAAATCACGCTTGACGATTTCAAGGATTACTCCGCCTTGTCTGACGTGCTCCAAAACCAGGATGTGGCCCTGTACTGTCTGGGCGTCTATACGGGCGCGGTGCCTGACGACCTTTTTCGCGAGATAACCCTGGACTACACCGTGGCCTTCGCAGAATCGCTTTACAGGGTGAGTCCGGGCGCCGCCTTCTGTTTTCTTAGCGGGCAGGGGGCCGACCAGACGGAAAAGAGCCGGGCTTCGTTCGCACGATACAAGGGGGCGGCCGAAAAGGCGCTGATCGCTCTCGGCTTTCCACGAGTGCACATCTTCCGGCCCGGTTACATCTATCCCGTCACGCCGAGAAAAGAGCCGAACCTCATGTACCGAATGAGCCGCCCGCTGTATCCACTCATTAACCGCATCTATCCGAATGTCGGCGTTCCTTCGGAGGACCTGGCCCGTGCCATGGTGCGTGCGGGTCTTCACGGGACCGGCGGGAACGAGAACCCAATATTGGAGAACAGAGACATTCGTTTCCTGTAGAAAGGAGAGAAACATGCTTTACAGAAGGATGCCGAAGAACGGAGACGAGCTTTCCATTCTGGGGTTTGGCGCTATGCGCCTCCCGGTGAACGAAAAAGGAGGGATCGACGAACCGCGGGCGACCCGCCAGCTCCGTGACGCCATTGACCGGGGTGTGAACTATGTAGATACGGCATGGCCCTATCATCAGGGGGAAAGTGAGAACTTCCTGGGACGCGCCCTGGCCGACGGCTACCGCGACAAGGTCAAGATTGCGACCAAACTGCCGTCCTGGATGATCAACACGCGCGAGGACATGGATCGCTATCTGAACGCTCAACTGGAGAAGCTGAAAACCGGCCATGTCGACTACTACCTCCTCCACGGCCTGGACGGAAAGTCCTGGGACAAGCTGGAACGACTCGGCGCCATCGGTTTTATGGAAGCCGCTTTGGCCGACGGGCGCATCAAGAACGCAGGCTTTTCGTTCCACGGCCGGCTCGACGACTTCAAACGCATCGTGGATGCCTATCCCTGGATGTTCTGCCAGATCCAGTACAACTACCTGGACCAGAAGAACCAGGCCGGCACGGAGGGCCTGGAATACGCTGCCGAAAGAAACCTGGGAGTGGTCATCATGGAGCCCCTGCGGGGCGGCAACCTCGGCTTGTCCACTTCGCCCCCTTCGGTGGAGGAGATCTGGCAGCGGGCCGAGACCCCGCGCACACCCGTCGAGTGGGCTCTGCGATGGGTGTGGAATCGCCCGGAAGTCACCGTCGTCCTCTCCGGTATGAACGAAGAGGCCCATATCGATGAGAACCTGGCCATCGCGGACGCGGCCCTGCCGAACTCCCTCACCAAGGAGGAGTGCGATCTCGTGGATGAGGTGGCCCTGAAATACCGAGAAATCATGAAGGTGGGCTGCACGGGTTGCGGGTACTGCATGCCCTGTCCCGAGGGGGTGAAAATCCCGATGGCATTTGAAATCTACAACAAGATGCACCTGTTCGGTAATGAGATGATGGCGAAGATGCAGTACGCGTTTCATTTGGGCAAATTGACCGATGACCGCGAAGAGGGATACGCCTCCCAATGCGTGGCCTGCGGAGAGTGCCTGGAGAAGTGTCCCCAGGAAATCGAGATACCGGACTGTCTGGCTGACGTCGCCGAGGAGATGGAAGGCAGCGACATAGAGGACCGCGTGGCCCTACTGAAGCAGATGTTCAACATCGAAGCATAATCGAAAGGATCGTCATGTCCAGGTTGAAACTGTTGAAGCCGGAAGAGATGACCGAGGAACAACGGAAGTACCATGAGTTGATCCTGATGAGGCCGATATTTAAAGACCTGCCCAAGGATTCGCCGCTCGAGGGACCATACAACGCATGGGTACGAAGCCCGGAGATGATGCAGGCAGTACTGCCCTATGCTCAGTATGTAAGGGACAACGGGGTCCTGGAGGCCCGCCTGGTAGAACTCGCCCTCATCACCGTGGGGAGGGTCTGGGAGGCTGAATTCGAGTTTGCAGCGCACGCGGTCTTCGCAGTGAAAGCCGGCATCGATCCTGAAATCGTCGAGGCGATCAATCGGAACGAGAAGCCGGAATTTGACAAGGAAGATGAAGCCGCGGTCTACCGGTTCGCCGGAGAGCTCACGTCGGAGTACCGGGTAGGGGACGAGACGTATCAAGCGGCCTTAGAGCAAATCGGAGAGCAGGGGCTGGTTGAACTCATCGGTCTCATGGGACTGTACGTGATGGTCTGCATGACCCTCAATGCGTTTGAGGTCCCCATCATGGCAGGGATGAAGAAGCCGTTTGTCAAATAGAAAGACCAGTTTCTCTCGCCGGTCACTCTGTCGTGCAAACCGCCATTCTTGTACTACCCGGCCGGCCAGAAACACCAGATCGTGGTTCCCGATTCGTTTTCGGATCTGATTTCAAAGGCTCCGCCTGAAAGGATCGTTCGTTCTCTCATATTGGAGAGACCGAAGCTTCGCGTCGATCGCTTGTTGGAGTGCATCTGCTCCTTGGCAAATCCATGGCCGTTGTCCGCCACGACAAATTCGACTCGATCCTTGTTGTTCTTCTTGAGTGAAATGTCTACCTGGTCGGCTTGGCTGTGCTTTGCCACGTTGTTGAGTGCTTCCTGCAGTATTCTGAATATGACGATCTTCAAGGGTTCAGGAATGTCCTGTTCTTCAACATCCACAGCCATGTCTATTCGAAGTCCCGAATGAAGCTCCTGGAATTCGCGGCAGAACCAGGAAATCGTCATCACAATGCCCAGATCGTCGAGCAAAGGGGGACGGAGCTCCGTGTGGATCCTCCTTGCTTCGTCGCTGGCCTGTTGGACGTAGGAAATGATGGACTCCAAAGATGTGGCACAGTCATCGGCGGCACCCTGCTGCAATTGATCCAGTGCTTTTTCTGCAGCGAATTTGGCGGTTGTCAGCAGCTGGCCGACGCTGTCGTGAAGCTCGAGGCCGATCTTTCTCCTTTCATGCTCCTGGGCCTCGAGGATCCTGCCGGAGAGCCGCCTAATTCTTGCGGTCCGCTCTGCGACCCTCTTCTCAAGGATGTCTTGGGACTCCCGCAGTCTTTCCTCCATCCGTCGGATACGATCCATGGCGTGGATTCTGGCCAGGAACTCCCTGTTGGCTATGGGCCTGGTGATATATGCTTCTGCTCCCATATCGAGCCCTTCAGCCTGCTCATCCGAGGATGTCTTGGTGCCTGAGAGAAGAACAATGAAGATTCCTTCAAGAGCCGGGTCGGCTTTGAGCTCTGAGCAAAGCACGCGGCCGTCGGCGTCGGGGAGCACCACATCCAGAAGCAGGAGATCGGGTCGGTACGATTTGAGCGCCTCCCGGCATTCTTCTGCCGTCGACGCTTCGCGGACGTGGTATCCGGCTGATTTCAGAAGTCGTGAGGTGGCGAAGAGGATATCTCTGTCGTCATCAACGAGGAGTATGCTCGCTTTTTCACGCATACAATGCCTGATCCGGTTTCGGGCCGTTGCAGAGGGACGTCGTATACGTATCCAACGAAACTCTATCGTGTTGTTTCTCGACGGAATCAGGGTATGAGGAAGGGTGCCCTGTGTCAAGAAAGAAGAGCATGAGGGACATCTATGGGGCTGGCCCTCAGCCCGCAGATCGCGTTCTGGACCTCTCCGCATCGTTCTCGAAATGTGCGCGCTAAGCCAGCTTCTGCTCCGTCCTTTCGATGATGTGATCCTGGAGGCCCTTTGACAGCTCGACGAAATGGGCGCTGTAGCCTGCGACGCGCACGATGAGATCCTGGAATTTCTCCGGACGGTCCCGGGCTTCGACGAGGGTCTCTCTGTCCACCACGTTGAACTGGACATGCGGGACCTTCATCTCCCGCCAGGTCTTGAGATAATCGATGAAGAGCGGCTTCCTTTCGCCTTCCAGAAACAGGGGCTGGATCTTCTGGTTCAGCAGATGGTTGTAGGTCTGCAGGGTGTCGATCTTGGCGCAGGAGTTCAGGACCGCGGTCGGCCCCTTCTTGTCCGCGCCGGGTTGCGGGGCAAGTGTCGAGTCGGCAAATGGATCGCCGTCCATCCTTCCGTCCGGCGTGGCAGGCGTGCCGGGAGCAAGCCCATACGTGGCGGAAACGGCACTGCCGTCGCCCCGCTTGGATATCCCGAATCGGCCCTTTACCGTTTCCATGGCTTCCTCGGTGCGGTGATGTACCTCCCGGGCGATCAGGTCTGCATAATCATCGTCATTCCCGAATTTGGGGGCGTTCAGGCAGGCCTGCCGGATGTCTTCGCTTCCTTCCCAATTCTTGTTCATGATCTCGATCAACTCGGGCAGGGTTAAACGCCCGTCATCGAAGACCACCTTCCGGATGGCGGCCAGCGAATCGGCTACATTGGTCGACCCGATGATAACGGTCATCTCGTGGACCTTGGAAGGATAGACCCACTGCTTGGATTCCTTCCCCTTTTCGATACAACCCTCAACGACGGCCGAGTAGAAGGGCCTGGGGCAGTACTTGGCGTAGAGGTCGCGACAGGTGTTCTCGATCTGCGCCATTTTGCGTGTGAAGAAGACCACCTGCTCGAGATAAGCCTCGAGCACATCTTCCCACGAGCTGAACGTGGCCGGGTCCGGAGTCCGGGCTCCCCACTGCTCGCCTGTTTTCGGGTCGACGCCCTGATGAAGCGCCCACCACAGGCACTTCGCCAGCACGAAATAGCCATCGACCCTGCGTGTGATGTTCTTACCCGGTATCTCCATGTACACGCATCCTGAAACTGCGTAGCCCTTCGCGTCCGTCTCAGGAACACCCCACTTTTCGAGGAGCGGAATCAGCGCTGTGTCGTTGAAGAGCGATGGGTAGCCGATCCCGGTCCGGATCACATCCGTGGCCTTGGACAGAAGTTCGTCGGGTGTTCCGTCATGGATTCGCAGTGCGATGCTCGGTTCGATGGTGCGCATGGTTTCTGCGGCTTCCAAAGCCAGGTAGGTCAGGTCATTGGTCACGTCCTTGCCCTTGGAGTCCGTGCCGCCCAGGGTGATGGCCTGAAGGGAAGCCACCCCTCCGTAAACCGATGTGACCAGAGGGGAGTAGACCAGGCCGAGTTCGAGAAACTTTGCCCATAGGAGCTGAAGAATCTCGAGGGCCTCGTCCCTCGTGATGTCCCCCGCTTCGACATCCTTCTCGTAATAGGGCCCGAACAGGTGGTCCAGACGTATGCCTATGCCGAGCGTCGAGTACTCCAGATAGCGGACCAGGTGCACGAAATAGAAGAATTGCACCGCTTCAAGCAGAGAGCGGGGTGGGTTGGCCGGCACCCACTTGCAGGTGCGGGCGACTTCCTCGAGCCTCTGTTTCCGGTCCGCATCCTGTTCCGTCCGAGCCATGTCTTCGGCCAGGGCGGCGTAGCGCTCTGCGAAACGGGTCACCGCTTCGAGGGAAATCACTACGGCCTGGAGGAATTCCTTCTGGTCTACGTAGTCGTCCGGTACGGTCTCCTCGATCGCTTTCAGTCGCTCCTCGGCTTGCGCGATTCTTCCCTTCAGTCCGGTGCGAAACAGCTCCTCGTAATCCGGAATGCCCAGTTCGGAGTAGTGGGTCCAGAGGAACGTCCCCTCGTATTTCCAGTACCTCTCGAGATCCCCCCCTTCGAAAAGCCTCTGTTGGCGGTCACTCATGGATTTGCCGTCCCAGTAGGCGCAAAGCTCGTCGAGCTCTTCTCTCTCTTCGTCGTCCAGGAGGGTCTTGCCACCTTCGCCGCTCACCAGACGCTTGACCGAACGCCAGTTCATGTCGATGGGGTGGTAGATGCCCTCCGGGCTCGAGGTCTGATACCCCACGATACGCTCCCAGTCCCGGATGAAGATACCCATGTTGTCCAGAACGTGGGCCAGGGCCTTTGCCCGGCGTATCACCATAGGCTGCCCATCTGTCTGTTTGAAGGACTCGGTCATCAGCCGGGAGCGTTGAAGATCCAGCTTGATCTCGGGCCGGAACAGGCCGCGTCCCATCTCATCCTCGGTGTATCCTCTTTGGACGTTTCGAACCGCCTTGCTGGCGAGATTGCTCTTCAGTGTTTCAGTGAGTTGCGGCATGGGAATCTCTCCTCCATCTATGTTCACAAACCAGGAATCAAAGTCTCTGTTCTGTTCTCTCGATCACCGAATCCTGCAGTCCCTTGCTCAGGTCCACGAAGTAGGCGCTGTAGCCGGCGACTCGGACCAGCAGGTCCGGGTGTTTGTCCGGTTCCTCCTGGGCCTCTATGAGGGTCTCCTTATCCACGATATTGAATTGAATCTGGCTGATGTTGAGCTCGCCCCAGGCACGGAGATACTGGATGAAGATCTTCTTCTTGTCCCCTTCCAGCGCGGACGGGTGAAACTTCTGGTTGAGCAAGTGGAGGAACGTCTTGGACGTGTCGATGCGGGAAGCGGACTTGAGAACGGCTGTGGGACCGCTCCTGTCCGCGCCGAGGGTGGGTGCGAGGGTCGAATCGGCGAAGGCCTGCCCAGCGAATCTGCCGTCAGGGGTTGCCGGGACAATTGCGCCCAGAGCATAGTTGGCCGAGATGCCGCTCCCATCGCCCCGGCAGGGAACGCCGAACCGATTTGTGAACTCGCCCATCACATCTGCGGTCCTGTGCTGGACCTCGGCGGCAAGGCTGTCCGCATATTCGTCGTCGTTGCCGTACTTGGGGGCGGTCAGCATGAGCTGTCGGATCCTGTCGTGCCCTTCCCAGTTGTCCTTGAGTGCTTGCAGAAGCTCCTGCATGGCCACTCTCTTGTCATCGAAGACAATCTTCTTGATGGCGGCAATGGAGTCGGACACGTTGGTGGGGCCGAGGGTGACGAAGAAATCAGAGACTCTTGAGAGATATCCCCATTTGCGCGAGTCCATGCCTGTTTCGATACAGCCGTCTAGAACCGCCGAATAGAAAGGCCGGGGCAGGTACTTCTCGTAGAGAGACATGCTCGTGTTTTCGATCTTCACCGTCCGCTCCACAAAGAAACGGACCTGCTCCAGGTACGCCTCCATGACATCATCGGCCGATTTGAAGGTCAGGGGGTCCGGGGTCGGTGCGCCGACCTGCTTTCCGGTAACCGGGTGCTTCCCCTGGTTCAGGGCGTAGGCCAAGGCTCCGGGCAGGGCAATGGCCCCGTACACTCGGCGGGCCACGTTCTTGCCGGGGATCTCGATGTAGACGCAACCGGAGACAGCGTAGCTCCTGGCATCTTCCGGGGAGACATTCCAGCTTTCGAGAGCCGGAACCATAGCCCGGTCGTTGATGAAGGAGGGATATCCGATGCCGGTCGCCACCACGTCCAGGGCCTTTGCGAGTAATTCATCCGGTGTTCCGTCGTGATACCGAAGACAGATGGAAGGTTCGAGGGATCTCAGTCCCTTCGCGGTTTCCAGGACCAGGTAGGTCACCTCGTTGGTGACGTCCAGGCCGTTCTCGTCGGTGCCTCCCAGAGTGATCGCCTGCAGGGAGGCCACGCCACCGTAGACCGACGAAACCGTCGGGGAATAGACGAGGCCCAGCTCGTGGAACTTCACCCATAGGAGCTGCAGCATCTCCAGGGCCTCTTCGCGTGTGATGCGTCCGTCTCTCAGGTCCGCCTCCAGGTAGGGGCCGAAGACTTTGTCAAAACGGACGCCGATGCCCAGGGTCGAGTACTCGATATAGCGGACGATGTGAATGAGAAAGAAGGACTGCAGGGCCTCGGCAAACGTGCGGGGAGGGTGCTCCGGTACGCGTTCGCAGCGGGAAGCAATGGCGAGCAGCCGATCTCGATCCTCGGGGGTTTCAGCCCGGGCTGCCTTTTCCCGGGCCTCGGCCGCATAGCGGTGGGCCAGCGAGATGACCGCTTCCAAGGCGATCTGCACCGCCTGCAGAAACTCCTTCTGGTCGATGTAGTCCAAGGGCACGGTTCGATCGATCTCTTCCAGCCTTCCCGCCACCCGATCCAGGTAGCCGCGCAGCCCGATCTCAAAGATCTTCTCATAGTTGGGGATTCCGAGCTCTGACCAGTGCGTCCAGATGGCAGGGCTGCCTTCCTTCATGTTCCAGTACTTGAGAATGTCGCCGGAAAAGGCTCGCTGTTGAATGTCACTCATGGACTTGCCGTTCCAGTATTCGATCATGTCGGCAAGCTCTTTTCGCCCTTCGTCGTCCAACAGGCTTTGGCCCTCTTTCCCCTCCACGATCCGTCTCACGGACCGCCAGTTCATGTCGATGCCGAAGTAGAGACCCTGGGGCGAAGAGACGTTGTTGCCGACAATGATCTCCCAGTCCTGGATGTAAAGGGACATTTCCATCAGGATCTCGGCCAGCGCCTTGGCCCGTCGAATCGGCATGGACTCACCCTCGGTCTCCTTGTAGGACTTGGTCATCAGACGCGAGCGCTCGAGATCGAGCTTGATGCCGGGACGATACATGGACGCATCGCCGTCTTCTTTCTGGTCCATCCTGCGCGTGTTTCGGACCGCCTTTACCACCAGCCTGTCTCTGATTTCCTCTATGCCGAGCCGATTGCTCATGCCCGTCTCCTCTATTCTTCTTTCAGTCCCCGGTGCAGAATCTTGAACCCAAGCTCCAGGGTCGATTCGAAAAAGTCCTTGTCCGGACCGAAGAACTTCTTGCTCTCCTCCCAGATCACCAGGCCGGTGAAGAGCGACCAGACGAGATCTGCGAGCGCCACCCGGTGGTGATCCTGCAGCTGGCCGTCACGTATGCCGCTGTCGAAGAGTCCGGCAAGGATGTCGACGATCCGGGCCGAAAGCCTGTTGAGCTCTGAAAGAAACTCGGACGAAAGGTTGGGGAATTGCTTTCCGGTCTGCAGGTTGAAGAGATTCAAGAGGACCGAAGGCTCGAACTGGTAGCCCTCAGAGAAGGCCTTTCTCATCGCCTCGAACTTCTCCTCCATGGGCGCATCCTCGGCACTCGCCTTTTCCAGGCCCTCAACGATCCCCTCCAGCAGATCGAGACTGAGAGACGCGAAGAGCTCGTCTTTATTCTTGAAGTAGAGGTAGAGCGTTCCCGGGCTCAGTTCGGCCTCCCGGGCGACGTCCTCCATGGTAGATCCGGCGAATCCCTTGGAGCGGATCAGGGTCCTCGCAGCCTCCAGGATTTCCTCCCGCCTGCGCCTCTTCTGATCCTCCTTCTCGCGCTCCCTTCTCTCGGCAAGGCCCATGGATTCCTCTCTTTAGTGAATAAGATTCATTATGATGAATATTATTCATATACGTGAATTCTATTCATTTGTCAACAAAAAAATGGAGGCCCCATGCCATGATTTTGTGCTGTGAATCTGGTAAGTTGGCCTGGGGCTTCCACAAAGAGGTCTGAGCAGGATGCCATGAAACACATCACGATTCTGGCCTTTGAGAGCGCTCTCGGCACGACCGTCACCATCCCGATGGAGTTGTTTTACATCGCGGATCTGGTGTGGCGCAGGGCCCAGGGATTGGGGGACACGTCCGAGCTCCGTTTCGATGTGGCAACCCAGGACGGCAGAGATGTCACCAGTTTCAGTGGGGCCCGGATCACCGCGACGACGGCCATTGACCGCATCGAGGCCACGGACTTCATCTTTATTCCCGGTGTTTGGCGAGAAGTGGAGGCGATGCTTCAGACCAACCAGCCGGCCATTCCCTGGCTGATCGAGCATCATGGGAAGGGCGCCGGCATTGCGAGTATGAGCACCGGAACTTTCTTGCTTGCGGAAACTGGGTTGCTGGACGGAAAAGAAGCCACCACCTACTGGAGCTATGTGGATCTGTTCCGAAAGAAGTACCCGAAAGTGAATCTCAAGCCCGAAAAAATGCTCACCTCGGTGGACAACATCTTCTGCTACTCCGGCTTGAACTCGGCACTCGTTCTTGCGGTTCATCTCATCGAGAAGACCTATGATGTCAGGGTCGCCCAACAGGTCGAGAAGTACTACCTCGTGGACTCCTCCAGTGGCTACCAGTCCTCCGACATCACCTTCATGGGCCAGAAGTTCCACAGGGATGAAACCATCCTGGCCGTGCAGCAATGGATCGAGGAGAATTACGCCAAGAGCTTCCTGCTGGAAGAAGTAGCCGTACGATTCGGAATGAGCTTGAGGACCCTTACGAGGAGATTCAAATCGGCAACAGGTGAAAACCTGCTGGCCTATCTGCATCGATATCGGCTGGAGATCGCCAAGGAGCTGCTGCGCGCAAGCTCTCTCTCCATCCAGGAGATCGCCTACCAGGTGGGTTACGAGGACATCAGCTATTTCTACAGTCTCTTCAAGAAACACACCACAGTGACCCCCAAGGCATACCGCGAAAACCGCTACAGCAGCCACCCCAAAGACTGAATTGCCCAATTCACCAAGGAATTGACCGGATTGCCTAATGACAAAAGGGCCCTGAAGTCGTACGGTTTGTTTAAGTGATCAACCACTCCGTCGACGCAGCAGAAGGCTTCGCGAAATAACAGGGCAATCCCAAGGGAACAGGAGGATGAGAACATGTCCGAGGAAATGGTCAAATACTCAAAGGCGAAGGGGATCGCAACCATCACGCTCAACCGTCCGGACAAGGCGAACACACTGCGCAACGAGCTGTTGCAGGCGTTGGATGGTGCCTTGAGAGAGGCGAACCACGACAAGGAGGTAAAGGTCATCATCCTCGAGGGTGCGGGCGACAATTTCTGCGGCGGGTTCGATTTCTCGGGCGGACTGGAACACTATGACGTTATCATGGAGGACGAATACGATCCGGGACTGGATACCATGTGGGTGACGAACCAATACACGAGCTACCTTTCGGTATTCATGGGTCTTTGGCGCGGATCGAAACCGACCATAGCCAAGGTGCACGGATACTGCGTGGGCGGCGGGTCGGAAATGGCCCTGTGTGCGGATTTGGTCGTTGCCTCGGACGATGCACGCATCGGCACACCCTATTCACGGGTGTGGGGATGTCACCTGAGCGGCATGTGGGTCTATCGCCTCGGTCTGGCCAAGGCGAAATACTACGCTCTCACCGGTGAGTGGATCAGCGGAAAGGAAGCGGCCGATATCGAGCTGATCAACTTCTCCTACCCCCTGGAAGAGCTCGACCAGCGCGTTCAGGAGCTGGCCGAGAAGCTGGCCACCATCCCTCTCACCCAGCTCATCTCGATGAAGCTCATCGTCAATCAGGCCTATGACAACATGGGGCTACAGGGCACCCAGACGCTAGGCCCGATCCTGGACGGAATCATGCGGAACACACCGGAAGGCAGGGATTTCGTTCGAGTGGCCGCAAGCAAAGGTGTGAGAGGCGCCATCGAAAAGCGGGACGGGCCTTTCGGCGACTACAGCCAGGCCCCGCCGGAGGAGCAGCCCAGGAAGCGCAGCAAGCTGAAGCCCGCATAGTGCAGGGAACTTCGTGGCGAGAGCGTTCGGAGTGAGGAAAGTTCGGGCCCGAAGGGCGGTTCTGTGAAGATTCCGTGCTGACGTCGCTCGCAGCAGAAGGCTTCGTGCCATATGCGGGCTGAGCTGATCGGCCCTCCGGCCGCTCCTTTCTGAAGGATTCCGGGAAAATGCATTCACGGGTTGACACGAGGTGATTGTCATAGTAATATAGGACACTATGACAATCGCCATCAACAAGAAGAACCCTCTCGGGATCCGGGAGCAGATCAAGCGGCAGATCCGCCTCTACATCGATTCGGGTGAAATGGGGGCAGGGGAGTCCCTGCCTTCGGCGCGAGACATGGCGGCGCTCCTTCAGGTAAACCGGAACACGGTCTCTCAGGCCTATCGCGAGCTTTCGCAGGAAGGACATCTCGAGGTCGTGAGGGGCTCCGGAACGTACGTACGAGAGGGCAGACCCGAAAGGCGGCTCAAGGGCCTGGCACCTGTCTTCGACGGCGCACTCAGGAAGGCGATTCGGCTGGGGTATACGGCCGAGGAGACCGCCGAGTATTTTCAGAGCAGACTCGCGGCCCTGGGATCCACCCGGGGGCGTCGCGTTCTTGTTGTGGAATGCAGCCGGGAAGCGATCGATGACATCTCCGAAACGCTCGCCCGCGAGTTGGAAGTCGAAGCGGAAGGGGCGGTGATCCAGGAGTTGGAAAGAGACCCGGAGGCGGCCCTCGAGTTGCTCGAGGGAAAGGACCTGGTCGTCTGCGGCATGAACCACGTCGAGGAATTGAAACGGGCCGTGCCGGTCTGCGATGTCGAGGTTCTGGCGGTCATGCTCAAGCCGCACATGCGTGTCGTGAATGAGCTGTTGCGTCTGCCCAAAGGCAGCACAGTCGGTTTCACTTGCGCGAGCCAGCGTGGGACCGAGAATTTGCAGATCCCCTTTGGGGGTGGATCCACATTGACAAAGATATGGGCAGGCTACGACAACACGAGAGGACTCAGGAAGATGATCGATCAGTGTGACGTGGTGTTTGCGACCAACTATGTGTATGACCGCGTCCGCAAAATGGTCGGCCGGAAGAAGCGCGTGATTCAGGTTTCGATCAACGTGGATGCGGACAACATCGAGTTGATTCGAGAACACCTTGCCTGGCGTGATGCCGGGCTTTCGAAGGGCACAAGGAAAGGAGGGCAGGACGGATGAGCACGAAGGAACTCAAACAGGAAGTGAAGGAGGTCGCGCTCGCGCAGGGAGCGGACCTCGTGGGTGTTGTCAGCGTGAAAGACCTTCCGGAACACAAAGAGGGGATCACTCGAATCCTGCCCTCTGCGAAGAGCGTCGTTGTGGTCGTGGCAAAGCATAGCCTGGCATCGATAAGCTCGGCCAATAACCAGGTGGCTCAGTTCGACACGATTCACACGTACGGTCAGTCAGAAAAGGCGGCCCATGGTGCAGCACGGTTCCTTGAGTCCAGGGGTGCTCCCGCCGTGGCCGTGCCCGCCTTCATACCTCTGGATATGGCTGCGCCAAAGAAGGGCATGCGAGGCGAGATCTGTTGGCGAAGGGCAGGGGTGCGCGCCGGTCTCGGAAGCTACGGTGAGAACGGTCTCCTCGTCACCCGCGAATTCGGGAGTGCGACACGCATTTCCGGGGTCGTTACCGCTGCAGAGCTGGAGGGGGACCCTCCCGTCGAGAAGGACGTCTGCGACCATTGCATGCGGTGCGTCGAAGTCTGCCCGGCGAAAGCCCTGTCCGGAGAGGGGAAGATCAACAAGAAGCTATGCGGCGACGTGATTTTCGAGCATGGGTTCCGGTACTTCCAGCGATTGGTGGAGGGGATTGCAAAGGGGCAGTACGAAGAAATGAGGGAGATCATCGAGGGAGAAGGCCTGAGGGACATGTGGCAGACCTTCATGACCGGGAACTACTACTACTGCTTCAAATGTCAGGCCCAATGCCCGGCATCGGATCTCTACACGATTGAGAACCTGTGATCGTGCTGCTAGAATCAGGCGGACATTCCACCCCTGGGAGACCATCCATGAACGAAACCGGTGTAGCTGCGAGCAACAAATGCGATCTTCTCATTCGGAATGCCCGCGTCATAGATGGATCAGAGGCCCCCGTCCGTGAAGGCCGGTCCATACGCATCCGGGATGGCGTGATTCAGGAGATCGGAGAGAACCTCGAGGCGAACGGTGCACCTCTTCTTGATGTGGGAGGGGCTTTCGTCTTGCCAGGTCTCATCGAGTCGCACATGCATCTCATGTGGGGGCCGGGCGTGATGCTGCATCATCCCTTGAAGCCCACAGAGGAGAATTGGACCCGAACCTGGGGAAGGAATTACAAGCAGCACTTGAAAGCCTATCTGGCTTGTGGAGTAACCACGATTCATGATGTTGCGGCCTTTCCTTTCGTGCTTCACGAGGTCCGCAAACACTACGCGGAAGGCGGTGTGGGGCCTCGCTTTCTCAAACTGGGCCCGATGGTTTCTCCCCCGAAAGGGTATGCCAACGCGCTGGAAGCCTGTGTCACCAACGAACAGGAGGTGGAAGCAGAGCTGGACAAGCTCGTCGCCCTCGAAGTGGATGGCGTCAAGTCCTGCGTTGAAAAGGGCTGGAGCCGGTTCGGAGGCAAGTACCAGCGGCATTCCGACGAGGTGCTTCAGTCCATCAAGAAGGGGGCGGCCAAGAGGAATCTACCCGTGTACCTGCACGCTACGTGCGAAGAAGACCTGTCAAGGGCACTCGGGTTGGGTGTGCATGCACTGGCACACACAGTTGCAATGAGGAACGAGAGACTATCGGACGAGTTCATCGGGCGGATGAAGAATACGAACACATATCAAATGAGCACACTGTCCGTCATGGACGCACCCCTCACAGAATTTGATCTTGATCGGCTCGAGGAGCCGCTCCTGGATATGGTCGTGCCCGAAGACGAGATGCGCTTCGCCAGGGACCCGAAGAAGCGGGCCCTCGCCCGTGCCATGGCCTTCGGCTATCTCACGCCGGCGCCACCTGCCATCGAATCCCCCGTGGTCTCACTCTTTATCAAGCAGCCGCGTTTGGCGGCGGCGATTTTCGGGGGAATCATGAAGCTCATTCACAGCCAACGAACGCAGGAAAAGATTCTGGAAGCGAGCAAAGACGCTCTTCGCCGTATCCATCAGGCAGGGATTCCCATCGTTCTCGGGAGTGACTCTGCCTGCATGCCGAGCGCCATCTACGACTTCCATGGGTTCCTGACCCTCCGGGAACTGGAACTACTTGGGGAAGCAGGGCTGTCGTCACAGGAGGCCATCAAGGCCGCGACGATGACGCCCGCAAAGATGCTCGGCCTGGACAACGAGATAGGAACCATCGAGGTGGGAAAACGCGCCGATATTGTTGTTGTTCGCGATGACCCCCTGAAAGATCTTCGAGCGATGCGGACCATTCAATGGACCATCCAAGACGGCGTCGCTCGCACCCCCGAAGAATGGATGAATTCGTAAGAATCCTCCATCCACATGACCTGTTGAGTGCCTCGCGGTTGCCTGGTTGACCCGCATCCCCTGCCTCCCTTCCCTGAAGTCCCAGTTTATCAAACAGATTCAGATAGTTGCATGAATGGGAAAAAGGTCCGGAAAGGGTCTTCAATCGCCCGGGGTCCATGTGCTATTATAAGGATCAAAAAATGAGGGTATTCCTAATATAATGAAGATTCAAGTTCAGGAAACCGATCCACCGCAGAACGATTGGATGCGAGATATTACGAACGCGAGATGATTCGTAGGTGAGAGAAGGGGGAGGTCGTCATGAGCCATGGTAGAGATACAGAGCTGAGCCGCTTCCTGCAAACTCGATTCTGCCGCACGCTGGCCCAACTCCTGGTCTTCCTTATGGTCATACAGGGTTGGCCGTTGTGGGAGCTGAGTCATCGCAACAGCGATGACGCTACCGAATACGACACCACGCTCGCGCGCGAGATTCCCATCATCGGCTCCGACATGGCCTACGCGGATGTGGGCGGTCTGGAGGGCGACATCGACGGTGACTGCAATGTGGACCGCGACGATCTCATGATTCTTCTGGCCGAAAGGAACAAGCCTGTCGGCGATAGCGCCTGTGGAGAGGCCTGCGATCTGGACGGCGATGGGATGATTACCGTTCTTGATGCAAGAAGACTCGTCCTGCTCTGCACTCTGCCCCGCTGTGCGATCATGGCCGACAGCTGTACGGAAAATCATGCCCCTGTTGCAGACGCGGGGCCGGACCAGACCGTGCGCATCGGAGACACGGTTGTCCTGGACGGCAGCGGCTCCAGCGACGAGGACGGTGACCCTCTGGGCTTCAACTGGAGCCTTGATACGCCCCCTGGAAGTCAGGCCTCCCTTTCCGATCCATCCGCAATCCTCCCCTCCTTCGTGGTTGACCACCAAGGCCCTTTCGTAGGGGAACTCATTGTCAACGACGGCCAAGAGGACAGCGCTCCGGACCAGGTCGTCATCAGTACCGAGAATTCGCCTCCCGTGGCAGCTATCTCTGCAATGCCGGGTCCCTACTATGTCGGCATGGAAGTGATTCTCGATGGCTCCAACTCATTTGATGTAGACAATGACCCCTTGACCTACGGCTGGAACCTCATCCAACAGCCTGCGGAAAGCCAGACGACGATCCAGAACCCGACGGAAGAAATCGCTTACCTCACGCCTGATGAACCCGGGGACTATGTCGTCGAACTGATCGTCCATGATGGCTTGGCAGAGAGCGATCCTGTTCAGCATACGATTACCACCGACAACAACCGGCCCGTGGCGGCGATCGTCCAGGAGCCTGAGAACCCTGTTTACGTTGGCGACCCGATCCAACTGGACGGCGGTTCTTCAAGCGATGCCGATCATGATCCTTTGACCTATGACTGGGCCTTGACCAGTCTGCCGGATGGAAGTGCGGCCGGGTTCACGCCGGTGGTCCCACCGGACGACGACAGCATGATGGAAATCGTTCCGGACCTCCCGGGAGACTATCTGATTCAGCTCATCGTCAACGACGGCTATGAAGACAGCGACCCGACAACCACCCTGATGGATGCATGGACCACGGTGCCCGATGTGCTGCTCATGCCCGAAACCGAGGCGTTTGCTGCCGTTGAAGAGGCCGGGCTGACCATCGGTGATGTTGTCAGCGAGCATGACGCCACGGTCGCGATGGGATTGGTGCTTGACCAGGATCCGGAGGGGGGGGCTCTGTTGGATGAGGTCTTACCTGTGGATCTATGGATATCGCTGGGGCCTGCCATGGTCACGGTGCCGGATGTGATCGGGTTGCCCCAGACCGAGGCGGAAGCCGTGATTGTCGGGACGGATCTGACAGTAGGCGCGGTGACGACCGAGCACAGCGATACGGTTCCGGAAGGATCGGTCATCGATCAGAGCCCTTCGGGCGGCACTTCCGTGCTTCCACAAACGGCGGTCGACCTGGTGGTTTCTTTGGGGCCGGAGGTCATCAACACCGAGCCAGACCTTCTGCCGCCGGGCAATCGTACCATCACCGTCAACGTGCCCTTCTCAACCCCCTTGTTTGCGATCGATCCGGATATCGGCGACACACTGACCTTCTCGCTCGACAGTTTACCCGGCGGCATGGTTCTGGGACCGGCCTCGGGAGAGCTGAGCTGGACGCCAGGGCAAACGGGTGGCTTCAACGTGACGGCTCGAGTGACCGACAGCCAGGGTGCCTTCGATACGGAGAGCTTTGGGATCGAGGTGATCGCCGAGCCTTTCAGCGGTCCAACCAACAGCCACCCCGAGTTGGACGATGTTGGTGACCAGAGTGTCGAAGTGGAGAGTTTACTCGCACTTACCGCAACGGCAACGGATCCTGACCCGGGCGACATTCTGACCTATTCGCTGCCGCGCGCACCGACAGGCATGTCCATTGTACCTGCAACCGGGGAGATGCAATTCACTCCCACCGCATCCCAGGTGGGAGCACACGATGTGACGTTGCGGGTTGTCGATGACGGAGGATTGGCAGACACGGCGGCCTTTGTTGTTACTGTAACGCCCATGGAAGGTGCCCCGCTGGCCGAAGACGACCTCTACACGGCACGCATAGGGGAGACCTTGACCATTGCGGCCCCGGGTGTCCTCGAAAATGACACGGACCCGAATAATGATTCCTTGTCAGCCGTTTTGATACAGCCTCCGACCCGCGGCAGTCTCGACCTGCGGCCGGACGGCTCCTTCGACTACACGCCGACCGTACCGAATGTCACGACCAACATCCAGGATACCAACATGGCCATGTGGCTGCGGCCGGCCATCTGGGCATCGGACAACACCTCGGGCTTTGAATACGGCAACGGGGCGGATGGGGATCTGAACACTTCCTGGATCGTCAGTGATGACGATCCGGAGTACAGGTTCCGTTTCCGGTTCCATGGCGTGGTGAGGCCGACTGTCAAAGAAATGCGCCTGTATGGAAACCGCGGTGCCCTGGCAGACGGGCATGACATTTACTCCGGTCGTTTTCGGATCGTAGACGGCAGCGGCGTGGTGGTCCACGAGAGCGACGAACTGGCCATCGACGATCCGGACCGGGATCTGGTCTACCCAATTCCCGGAGGCCCCTTGAACGACGTTTATCAGATCGAGTTCATCTTCTCCAATTTCGAAGGGACCGCGCCTGGCTTTTCGGAGCTGGAGGTCATCGCGGAACAGGAGGTGCTCGACGTCGTGCGCGAGTGGGCCTTCACGCCGGACCCGTCAACCTGCGCGCACGTGACCATGGCACCCGTGGTCGGTGATATCACGGCGGACGGGATTCCCGACATCATCTTTATCTGCGGCATCAACAATCTGAACAGCGGCCGGGTGATGGCCATCAGCGGGGCGGACGGCAGCGAGATATTCATCGTCGATCATGCGAACACGACGGATATTTTCGATGACCAGCGCGTCAATATCAATACACAGCTCGCCCTGGGTGATATCGACAATGACGGCGTGCCCGAGATCCTCGCCTTCAATGACGGAACGTTCAGCTGTAGTCGGTGGATCAAGGCCTTCAGGTACGATGTGGCTACCGACACCGTCCACATGCTCTGGACCAGCGACCGGATACGCGATGGAAGGGAGTGTGAACCGCCCTATTCTCAGAGTTGCATGTGGAGTTGCGACGGGGCAGGAACGATGGGCGGACCCTCGCTGGCCGATCTCGACGGCGATGGCACTACCGAAATCATTGCCGGCATCTACGGCCGTGGTGTAACGGCATTCGACAGCCAGGGCCGTCTCCTGTGGGATACATACGATATTGGGTTGGGGTATGGCGGCGGTACCGGTGACGGGGCCAGTCCTGTTGTGGTCGATCTTGACCTCGACGGCACGCCCGAGATCGTGGCGGGCAAGGCCGCCTATACGAACGATGGTCAGGTCCACTGGGTGTCGGACGTGGATCGCGAAGGCATTCCGGCCGTGGCCAATTTCGACAGCGATCCCTATCCGGAGATCGTGCTTAACAACAACCTCGGACATGTGAGCCTGCTCGAGCACGACGGTACGGTCACCTGGACGGTAACAGGCTACGGCGGCGCCGGGACGGCTCCGGCTGTTGCGGATTTCGATGGCGATGGTCTACCGGAGATCGGTGTTTCCGAGAAGACGCGATACAACGTTCTCGACACCGACGGAAGCCTGTTGTGGGAGCGAAAGATCACCGAAGACTTCCACGAAAGAACAGGCTCGATCGCCTTTGACTTCGACGGTGATGGTGCTGCGGAGGTCGTGCACAGCGACAACTGGGACTTGACGATCTTCAAGGGGATCGACGGGACCATCCTGTTCCGGACGCCCATGGGCTCCACGACCCGGTGGGAGCATCCCGTGGTCGCCGATGTGGACGCCGACGGCCATGCCGAGCTCTTGGGTGTGGTCAACCTGCAATATGACGGTACCGACGGAATCCACGTGTTCGGCGGCCCGCACGACAACTGGCCCGCGACCCGTCAGGTGTGGAACCAGCACGCCTACCACGTGACCAACGTCAATGCGGATCTGACCATACCGGCTCAGGAGCAAATCGGCTGGCTCATCGGGGGCCTGAACAATTTCAGGCAGAACGTCATCCCGCCGGAGGAAGACGACAGCACGGCGGACCGTTTCGTTTATCAGGCACATGACGGGGCTCTGGACTCCAACGAAGCCACGGTCCATCTGGAAATCCTTCCTGCGAATGCCCTGCCGGAGATCGTCTCCACCCCGAACACAACCGCAACGGTGGGCTTTGACTACTTCTACGGCGCTGTCGCGGTGGATGCGGACAACGACCCTCTCACCTTCTCCCTGACCCAGGCTCCCGCGGACATGACCATCGATCCGGACACGGGCATCGTTCGCTGGACGCCAGATCCAACCGATGAGGGCGATCATCTGGTCGCGGTCAGGGTCGAGGATATCCAGGGAGATTCGTCAGTCCAGCACTTCACCCTCACGGTCAGCCAGTCGGTTGTCGTGCCGAACGTGGTCGGTCAGACACAGGGCGACGCGACGTCCGCGATCCTTTCGGCCGGCCTGAGTGCCGGAGGCGTCTCCCAGGACAACCACCCGACGATCCCGGCCGGACAGATCTCGGGACAAGAACCGCCCGGCGGAACCGTCGCAGAGCCGCAGAGTCCGGTCTCCATGGTATTGTCGTTGGGCCCGGGTCCCCGTGACACGGATGATGACGGAGATGGATTCACAGAGAACCAGGGAGACTGCGACGACGGGGAGGGCGGTATCCATCCCGGTGCGGTTGATCCGGCCAGCGACGGCATCGACCAGGACTGCAACGGTATCGACGGTGAATTGCCCATCCAGGAGATCCTGGTGGAACCGGCCGAGAGTATCGTGCTGGTCGGTGACCAGGTTTCTCACCATGCCACGGCCGTGTTCGAAGACGGCACAAGCCAAAACATAAGCGGCCTGGTGAGCTGGGTGAGCAGCGATCCCGGCACGGCCTCTGTTGACGCTGATGGCGTGGCCGATGCCTTAAACGGCGGCAGCACGAGCATTCAGGCGAGCTTTGACGGCGTGATGGGGAGTGCGTCCCTGACGGTCCACCCGTTTGTGGCGGATGACCTGCCACCGGTCGCGAGGATCGACACGCCGGAAAACGATAGTTCCATCACGGCGCCCACCGACATCGTGGGAACCGCTTCGGACGACAACTTCTTCAAGTACGAGCTTGCCTACGCGTCGGCAGGGGAGGACGATTTCACCCTGATCCACCTCGGCACGACTCCGGTCGATGGAGACGTCCTCGGGACCCTCGATCCTACCATGCTGCACAACGATCTCTACACGGTACGACTGACCGTCTTTGACCAGGGCGGCAACCAGTCGGTGGAGGAGAGGGTTTACCAGGTGGACGGAAACATGAAGGTCGGGATCTTCTCTCTCACGTTCACGGATCTGCAGATCCCCATGTCCGGCTTGCCGATTAAGGTCAACCGAACCTATGACAGCCGTGATAAAAGCAAGGGCGACTTCGGCGAGGGCTGGCGGTTGAGTGTCCAGACCATGACCCTACGTTCGAACCGGGTTCTCGGAACGGCCTGGCAGGTGTTCAAGAACGGCCTGGCATATCAGTTGTTCCCATCCGACACCCATAAAGTGAGCCTTACTCTGCCAGACGGAAGGGTGGAAGAGTTTGATATGCGAATCTCCCCCAACCCCTCCGTGCTCGTACCGTTCAGCTCTGTGAACGCCAGCTTCAGACCGCGGCCCGGGACACGGGGAGAGTTAGTCTGCCTGGACGATACGGCTCTGCTTGTGGTCGGCGCCCAGCCGGGAGAAGTAACGTTGACCGATTTCACTGCCAACACGTTCGATCCGCAGAACTTCCGCTATACGAGCCTGGATGGGACTCAATACGCCATAAACAAGACGTTGGGGGTTCAGAGTATCACCGAGCCGAACGGCAACACCCTGACCTTTGGTCCGGACGGGATCATCCATTCCGCCGGGAAATCGGTTCTGTTTGACCGCGACGCGGACGGGCGTATCACACAGCTCACCGATCCCATGGGGAATACACAGACATATGCATACGATGGGAACGGAGATCTGCACAGCCACACGGATGCCGAGGGCAACACGACCCGATTCTTCTATGACCACAGGCATGGGCTGTTACGGATTGAAGATCCACTCAACCGCCCCATCGCGCGCAATGAATACGACGACACCGGCCGACTGACCGCCACCATCGATGGAGACGGCAATCGAATCGAATACACACACAACGTGGGGTCAAGGCAAGAGATCGTCCAAGATCGCAGCGGCGGGGTCACTGTCTATGACTATGACGATATGGGCAACGTCGTGAGCGAGACCGACCCGTTGGGGAACACCAAAACATACAGCTATGATGAACGCGGCAACAAGATATCGCAGACCAACGCCTTGGGCCATGTGACTTCATACACATATGATTCCAACGATATTGCCACTAGCAAGACTGATCCGCTAGGGAATAGCTTTGTGTATGACGTCAACGGAGAAGGAGAGCTTCTTGTCATCCACGACCCGGAAGGTTTCACAACATCCGGCACGTACGATGCAGCCGGAAATCCCACAACCAAGACCGGCCCTGACGGCCAGATGACGTTATTCAGCTACGACACCACGGGTAACCGGATCAGTGAAACGGACTGTGTCGGGAATGTGACTTCCTACGAGTATGATGCAGCCGGCAATCTTGTCGAGATGACCAATGCGCTTGGGCATGTCTCCACATACACCTATGACGCCAACGGCAACCAGACAAGTGCAACGTGGCTCAGAAGCGCTTCCGAAGGTCTGGTGACCATGACCACAACTTTTTCGTATAACGGCCGCAACCAGCCAACCGGGATAACCGACCCGTACGGAAACACGGAAGCCATCGAATACAATGCGAATGGGAAGAAATCAGCGTTCACGGACAAGAACGGTCATCGGACCACTTATGAGTATGATGTGATGGGTAACCTGATCAGAACCACGTACCCGGACGGTACGGAAGAAACCAGTTCGTTCAATGCCAACGGAGCCAAGACATCATCAACGGACAGGTCCGGAAATACCACCATTTATGAATACGACGCATTGAATAGACCGATCCAGACGGTCAAACCGGACGGCTCCAGTATCCACCTTGAATATGATGCAGCAGGACGGCCTGTTGCTCGAATTGATGAGAATGGCAATCGTACCGAGTTCGACTATGATGATGCAGGAAGACTCGTCAGCACGACTGACGCCTCAGGAAACCAAACAAACTCTTCGTATGATGGGAACGGAAACAGGACCAGCGTTACCGACGCGAACGGGAATACTACCTCATACACCTACGACGGACATAACCGGGCGGTAGGGATCGTGTTTGCTGATGGTAGCTTTCAAGAGACCGGGTACCTCGCGGGATGCTCGGATTTGAAGGAGACGATTACGGATGCAAACGGCAATACCACGGCTTACGAATACGATGCAATGAATCGGCTTGCGAAAGTTGTCGATGCTATGGGTGGCGAAACGTCCTATGCCTATGATGAAGTGGGAAACCGGATCAGTCAGACCGACGCAAACGGTCACGTGACCCGGTTTGTGTACGACCACTTGGGAGGAGTCACCAAACGCATCCTGCCACTGGGTATGGTAGAGACCTTCACGTATGATGCAGTTGGAAACCGCCTGAGCAAGACTGATTTCAACGGTGATACCGTTACCTACTCCTATGACAACATGAACCGGATCACATCAAAAACATATCCAGACACCGACATGGTGACATTTACCCATTTCCCGTCCGGTCAGCGTGCGAGCGTGATCGATGCCCGAGGAGTTACAGCCTACTCATACGACACACTCAACCGGCTTACGAGTGTCTCAAATCCTGATGGATCATCGATTTCTTATGTGTACGATCCGAAGGGGAATAAGACGGCCATGACTGCCCCGTCAGGGACGAGTCTGTATTCATTTGACTCGCTGAACCGCTTGAAGACTGTGACCGACCCGGCCGGCAGGATTACCACTTATACCTATGACGCCGCCGGCCGGATGACCGGAGCCACTTATCCGAACAGCAGTAAGACGTCATATGGCTATGACACGTTGAACAGACTCACCTCTGTCGAACATCGAAAGAGTGATGATAGCGTGATTTCCAGTTATGCCTACACGCTGGATGCAGCAGGAAACAGACTGCAGGTCTCGGAAAGTACGGGCAGGACCACGGACTACTCGTATGATAACCTCCACCGGTTGGTCAGGGAAACCATCACCGACCCTGTGAACGGGGATCAGAGCTTCGACTATTCGCATGACCCTGTGGGCAATCGGATTTCAAAAACCGATTCCGAAGGGAACACGATCTACCAATACGATGCGAATGACAGGCTTCTTTCGGCAGGGGCGCTCGCCTATTCGTATGACAGTAATGGCAACAAAACAGGGACATACGGAGGGGGCATTGCTGAGACGTACACGTATGACTATGATAACCGTCTGGTGGCCGCTTTCACATCCGCCGGGAGCTCTGCATACGCCTATGACGCCGATGGGCTGCGAGTGCAAGCAACCCTCAACGGGGCAGCAAAGAACTACCTGCTTGACACGAACCGGCCCTTCGCACAGGTAATTGAAGAAAGGGACGACGCCGGAGCCCTGGATGCGAGCTATACGTACGGCGTTGATATTATCAGTCAGGACAGGGCCGGCAGCACCCATTTCTATCTGCATGATGCGTTGGGGACAACAAGACAGCTCCTTGATTCGGTGGAAAACACCGCAACCGAATATACGTATGATGCGTTCGGAAATCTGCTGAGCGAGGCGGGTGCGGTTGAAAACGCTTATCGATTTGCAGGTGAGCAGTTCGATTCCAGTCTTGGTCATTACTACCTGAGAAGTAGATACTACAATCCAGAGAGCGGACGGTTCTCCTCCCAGGATTCCTTTCCGGGTGACGTTTTCAACCCGGTTTCTTTACACCGCTACCAGTACGCGAACGGCAATCCGGTCATGTATGTTGACCCGAACGGTGAGCTCTCCCTCCTGGAAATAGCAATTGCCACGGCCTTGATCTTGGGTCCTGCAATGATCTTCACTCAGGTAGCGACCGATGTAACACTTCTGTTGCATCACAAGTGGACCAATTGGTATGGCACGATGTTTGTCGCCAGCGGCGGCTCAGGATTTGGCGTGAATGCCATGGGAGCGCATCTGGAGTCCGAGTGCCGGCAATTCAGTGAAACGGAGAATCTGAAGCATGAGGCATTGATCTACATGGTCGTAGCCGGATTTACCGCTGGATTCTTGCCGGCTTCCTTCAATTGGGGGCGGACTAGTTTTGTCACCCCAAAAGGCATGTTGAGTGAAGAGCTTGAAAAGGAAGATCCCTCCTGGTACTTCATGGGCCTGTCGAATTTCCACTCATTGACGTATGCAAATCCGGGACTTCGACTCTTCGGTGTGGCGAGTGGCTTCACGATTACGAACGTAACGAGCGGCCTTGCACAGGGAACGAGCGATGTCGGAGCCGTGGACGGCATCGACAGCAGCCTGGATTTGATGTGGGGACTCTCTTTTCCCGTGTATGGAAGGAACTGGAAGTGTCTAGGTGCAGACACGCGGCATGCAAGTGATGACATCAGAAAGAAGAAACCCGTGATTCATTTTATCTTCGATCACGACAAGTAGAGATAGGTCCACTTTTGGACGAGTCGCCACGAACTCCGGAAAAAGAGAGGCGTGTAGATGGGAATCCTGGAGGAGATGCGCAGGATCAAGGGAGACGCGGAATGGATGTGGCTCAACGCTAACATCCTCGCGGTCGAAATGGCGGTCGATACTAAGACTGCGTCATCGTGGCTTCCCGGGGGACTCAAGTTGATCGAGCCGGCCAGGGCCACGGTGTTCGTTGCCGACTATCCGGAGTTGACCATCGACGTGGATCCTTACAACGAGACAGCCGTGCTGCTGCACGTACGGTTCGGATGGGTGAAGGCTGTGTTCAACCCGTGGATCCTTGTAGACGACGATTCGGCCATGCTCCTCGGCCGAGAGGCTCTTGGATGCCCGAAGAAGATGGGGAAGATCTCGTTGAACGTTGAAGATGGCCGGGTGGATGCCTCCGTGGAAAGAAAAGGCGCCCAACTCGTGAAAGCGAACGGAACCGTCACGGGGCCGGCTGACAATCCGGAGCCCTTCTTTGACCGAAACTGGATCAATGTTTGGGGGCTCATGGGCCTTACGGTTCAAAAGTTACTCCACTTCAGGGCCGAGGAAGAGATTCTGGACGCTCAGAAGGTGGACGTCAACATTGCTGTGAATGGGAGTGAAAAGGATCCCCTGCACGAGTTGAACCTCGGGGAAGTTCTCGGTGCGACACTGTACCGGATGAATTTCGGCAGGACCCGGTCCAAGGCCATACCGATTCCGATCTTCCCGGTGAGCCCCAGGTTCATGTTACGCAATTACGCCCTGCGCCATCTGTAGAAAGAGGCTTGGATAGGACGCCTTCAGCGCCTGATCTCATCGGAAAAGGGGACAGATCTATTTCTTTCCCGACAAAAAGGAGAAAATAGCTCTGTCCCCCTCCTATGAAACTGTGTTGGAGAGAAGGCGGCGAATCCGCCCTTAGAAGACACATTCCGCCCCTAGAATCCAGGTGTAAGACCGGAGACGGGTCTGTTTCAGGAGAGTTGTTTCCCGATATCAGATAGATAGCTTGGTCCGACCCTAATCGACTTATCGACATAATCCACATAATCGACAGATCGAGTTCTTGGGTAAGAAGACGGCGCCCGTCCTGCCTTCGTAGAAGGGCCGAAGGCCGGCTACTTCCAGGTGATTCTGGGCGCGTTGCGCTCCGGAACGCGAGCGTATTTCCGATTGGGATAGCCGACCATCATGGGATAGAAATGCGGGTGCCCTTCGGGCAGCCCGATCGCCTCTCTCACCGTGGCGGATCCGTGCATGGCGCCGCAAACGAGACCGGCCCAGCACGTGCCCAGGCCCAGTTTGGGGGCTGCGAGCTCAAGGTAGGTGAGCGCCAGTGTCAAATCTACCAGCCCGGTGTTCACTCTCTTTGGTGCTGAAGCAAGAACCAGAGCGGGGGCGCTCCATGTTATGGAGTTGAAGCCCATGTCCCAGGCGCCCATGATGAGCGGAAAGTAGGGCGGTACCGATTGGGGAGCCTTTTCATGGATCTTTCGCATCCATGTCACGGTATGTTCCGCAATTCCCTTGACCTTGTCCGGATCCGTGAATACCACCCATTCGACCGATTGGGTGTTTCCGCCGGAGGGAGCGTAGCGGGCAATCTCGATGAGCCTCTGCAGCTTTTCCCGTTCCACCGGCTGATCTTTGAAAGAACGTATGGACCTTCGGGAGCGAAGGAACTGTACGGCCTGGGTTTCGCTGATCTCGAGATTTTTCTCGATCAACGGGCTTTCTTCTCTCGGTACCCGGGCATGGTCGAGCGCGCCGTGGGGGCAGATCGCGATACAATGTCCGCAGTCGTTGCAGATGCCCTCGCCACCCTGCACGATTTCCGGAAAACCGTCCCCATCCTTGAGCTTGATGATCACCATGGGGCACTCTTTGGTGCAGAGGCCGTCTTTCTTGCATTTGGTTTCGTCGATACTCAGAAGTCCCATCTTCTTCCCTTTCTGGATGACCGTAGGAGTGCAAGAGGATAGCAGGCGGCCGAATTCGCTGTCAACGAAACGGGGATAGGTGCGAAGATCAGTGGTCGTGGCCGGCACCGTCTGCGTGGCCGTGGTGCCAGTGCTTCATCTTCTCTCGGAGCTTCTCCCGGAGTCGGGCGGCGATGTGTTCTGCAAGGGTGTGTTTGTGCACGGGCGACTTGAGCGCCGGAACGAGCACCTCCATGCTCATCGTGACCTCGTCGTTCGGGCCGGGGAGGGCCACGATGAGTGCATCCTCTACCTGGCCGACGCCGATCCGGACGCCGTCCTTTGCGTGCCGGCCTTTTCCCTGCTCGAATTTGCAGATGTAGGGTGTTGCAGCTTGTGGGTCGAGGTCCAGTATTGCCTCGACCGTGTGGTCCTTGTTTTCTGCGCCCACCCCGCCCGTGGTGATGATCAGGGCGAAACCGTCCTCGTAGACAGCCTGCCTTAGATTTCCTGCGATCAGGTCCTTGTCATCCTTCAGGGTAGGGCCTTTCTTTACCAGGTAACCTTCGGTTTCGAGCGCTTTCGAAATGGTGGGCGTGTTCGTGTCCCGGATCTGGCCTGTGGCGACTTCATGTCCGGTGGAGAAGACGATGGCTCGTCTCGAGAGATTCAGATTGATCTCCTCTACCATCCTCTCCGAACGACCCAGGGCTTCCCTGGCTTCGTCTCGATCAAAGGCGATCCATCCGAGCATGCCGTTCGAATGTATCGACGTCTCTTGGGTGATGTTCACACCGGGCAGCGAGGCCAGGCTCCGTAGAAGGTCTTCCTGCTTGCCCACCACGAGGTGAGGATCCACGGTCTGCCGCAGAATGTCGAGGGTCACGTGCTGGTCCTGGACGTCCGTGACCAGGACCTCGCTCTGCTCCATTCCGAGAACCTCGGCAACGGTGGTGGCAATCTCGGTCAGGTTCGCGTCCTCGAGCGAGATCTTCTTGATCCAGAGCTCGGTCTTTTCCAGCAGATTCGACTCATGACCGCTCATTCTTACCATCCTCGAGAGTTCAGGAGACCTTGACGAGACGCTTGCCCAGGTTCTCTCCATGAAGAAGGCCGATCAGCGCCTGCGGGGCGTTTTCCAGACCCTCCACGATGTCTTCCCTGACCTTGATCTTGCCCTCGCCGACCCACCCGGCCAGGTCCTTGACGGCCTGAGGAAACTTCGCCATGTAGTCGGTCACGATGAAGCCGCGCATCAGGATGCGATTGACCACCAGAAGCCCGGGGATTCCGCGGGGGCCGTTCAAGGGTAGCTCGCCGTCGTAACCGGAAATCATGCCGCAGCAGATGATGCGGCCATTGGCATTTGTTTGAAACAGGACCGCCTCGAGTATGTCTCCGCCCACATTGTCGAAATAGACGTCAATCTTGTCCGGGCAGGCCTTTCGCAGCGCAGAGTGGACGTCCTCCGTCTTGTAGTTGACGGCGGCGTCGAAGCCGAGCTCGGATGTGATCCATTCACATTTTGCGTCCGATCCGGCGATGCCTACGACACGGCATCCCATGATCTTGCCGATCTGTCCGGCCACCGAGCCGACCGAACCGGCGGCGGCAGAGATCACCAGGGTTTCGCCTTCTTTGGGCAGGCCGATATCCGTCAGACCGAAATAGGCGGTCAGACCCGCCACACCGTAAACGCTCAGCAGGTGCGTGACCGGTTCCAGGGCCGGGAGCTTTGTGAACTCCGGGGCCGGTCGAAGCGCATACTCCTGCCAGCCGCAATCGCCGAACACCAGGTCGCCCTGCTTGTACTTGGGATCGCCTGAGC
This sequence comes from bacterium, assembly GCA_028277985.1. Classification (GTDB taxonomy): domain Bacteria; phylum Desulfobacterota; class DSWW01; order DSWW01; family DSWW01; genus S015-6. The sequence continues at coordinate 37,322 of JANQFG010000254.1, forward strand.
CGATCACCTCGCCAAGGGCGTATCCGGCCATGAGGTCACCGGCCTTGACCGCCGCGCGGTAAGTGGTGCCTTGCATCCATGCCCGGTTCGCAGCATCGATCGAGATGTACCTTACCCTGGCCAGCACCTCGCCCTCACCGGGTTGCTGCACATCGGTTTCATTGAGCTGGAAATGCTCGGGGCCGAGTTTCCCCTTGGGAACCTCCTTCAAGAGGAGTTGTCTGTTCTTGCTTGCACTCACCCTATTTCTCCTTCAATTCTTTTTCAGAACCGAGCGGTTCTGCGGTACGCAGATCAGGCGCCGGACGTCTCGACCACCTCCAGCCGCATGTCCAGCAGTGGGGCGTCCACGATCTGTCGTCCGATATCCAGTATGTCCAGGTCCATCTGCTTCAGTTCGTCCAGATCCTCCAGACGGATGTTCCCGCTGAAGGCGAGTTTGACCCTGCTTCTGAGCCCCCGGCGGACGAGTTCTTGAACGACAGCCTCTACATCTGCCGTGCTTCCCGTGTCGATGTGAAGGATGTCGGCACCCGACTCGATCGCCTCGCAGGCCTCTTCCACGACGCTCGAATACCTGCCCTTGAGCTGTGCCACTTTCTTCCGATCCGTCATGCTGCTCACTGCCTCGAGCGCTCTGCCTACACCTCCGAGGATCTTGATGTAGTTCTTGTCCAGATACACGAAGGGATCCTGGCAGATCCGGATAAAGGCTCCACCCGCCGCAACGGCTCTCCGTATGGACTCCTTTTGTGCAAGGGGCATCTTCTTCCATGCCCCGGAGACGATCTCCGGCCGACCATTCGCCCGTGACACGAAGGCACGGGCCGCCGTAGCGATTCCAGATGGCTTCGCCATGAGGCCGATCAGCACGTCCTCGGCAGACACGACCTGGGTCGGCGTTCCGGAGATTCGGGCGATCTCGTCTCCGGGCCGAACCGCACTTCCTTCTTCCAGTATTCCGAGCAGGGTCAATCCCATTCTCTTTGATTCATCTGCGGCCGTTTTCGTCTCCGAAACGATGCCTTCATCGTCGGCGAGGATCACGCCCGTGACGAGTCTGTCTGCCACCGTGCTGAAAATCACGTCCCGAAGGTCGGGTTCTGCGGTGCTGGTCTTTTTCATCGTGTTTTCTTGTCCGCTGGTTCCCTCTGCCTTGAGGGAGAGGGAAATCCTCTGTGCTGGGGTATTTCTCGTTTTGCAGGAAGGACGAACAGGGGGCTGAGTGGCGGGGCTCTGACCCCTGACCCCCGATCCCTGATCCCTGTCATTTCTCTTCCGGGTCGATGCCCCTCTGTTTGAGCCACATGGGGAGGAGTTCCTCGTCGACCCGTCGACTCACTTCGGGCGCCCTCTTCAGAAGGTCTTCCGCCATGGACGGGCTCGCCGTGATGTTTCCGAAGCTGCCGTCGAAGGCGATCACCTTGTCCGTTCCGGCCGCCTTGCCGGCGAACTCCATGGCGGTCTCCAGGGAGTCGGCGATCACGGCGTGGTTCATGAAGTCCGGGTTTGCCGAATCCAGGTTCAGCATGTCCGCCTGGTCCCGGCCCACCACGACGGTGGGCACGTGCCGCGGGACGTCCGATACGGGAAGACCGGGCCATGCCTGGTTGACTACCAGCGCCTTGATGGCCGGGTTGATGTTCATGATTCGGTCAAAGCTCTTCATCTCCCCGCTGAAGTACTTCGCCACCATGTCGTGAAGGCCGAAGGCAGAGGGAACGTTCAGGTCAAAGGCATCGTACTTCCCGTTCTCCAGGCATCCGAAGGCGATGCCGCCTGCATGGAGGTAGTATCCCCATCTGCCAGCATCCCAGACCGCGATGCATTCGTCGATTTCAGCGATGAGCCTCAGGACCTTGCCGTAGTCTCTGAGAAGCTCGCCGGATATACGCCGGTCCAGCCTGTACATATCGTTGTCCGCGTCCGTTCCGATGATTCCGTCCGGTGTGCTTCTCAAGACGCACGAGAAGGAGAATTTTTCCTGCACGATTGCCGAGTCGAAGATCGCCTTCTGGAGGAAATTGGAGGCGCGGTTCGAAAAAGTTCCATGAAATGCGGCCCTGGTTTCGTACCGGGCGTAGTTCATGGCAAAAGCCTTCAGGCACCGGTTCATCATCCGGTGGAAATACAGGTCCCTGGGTTCGTCATGAGGGGCATGGACGATCCAGTCACTGTCATAGATCCGCGCCAGTCCGTAAAGGGTGCCGATCTCCGTATCGATCGGGAGCGGCTTGTCAAAAGGATGGGTGCTCGCCACTCTGCCGTTCAGGTAGTCCTTCAGGCCGAAGTAGTCCACCACCTCGTCCGCCTCCCTGACGCCCACTCCGGAGGCGACCCGATAGCGGATGTTCTCGCACCCGGTCTTCTCGAGGATCTCATCCCCGAGAGCCTTGAGCATCTCTCGGTAGTGAAGGCCTTCCAGGATATAGAACCCGTGCTCCGAGCAAAGGATGTTGACCGTGTCCTCGGGTCGGATCATTTCCATGTTTACTGCGGCCAGGGCGTCTCGAGTCGCCTGGCCCGTCTCCTCGACGCCCGCCCCCTGGCGGAAGCCTTTACGCATTTCGGGGAAGAGTTCGGTCACGCCCACGGACACCATGCCCGAAAGGTCCGCCGGCCGGCGTGTCCTGGGTGTAGGGCCGTACATGGATGGCATGACCTTGGGCGGTTGAACAGCTTGTTGCACCACGGCTCGCTCCGTTTCCCGTCTGCAGCAGGCTATGTGAGGCTGTCGAAATGATATTCAGGATACTTCTTGGCGATCTCCTCCGAAACATCATGGGACGTCAGCGGCAGATTGTTCCAGCGGGGATCTTCGGGTATTTGCACGCCGGCACAGGCAAAGAGCTTGAAGATCACGGCCATGCAGTAGATCCCGCAACCCGAACCGGCCCCGGTCCTGACCACTACATCTTCGGGTGACTTCGCTCCGGCGATGATAGAGGCCGCGATCTCTCCAACGGTGGTGGCGGTACATGCGCAGAGAGGCAGGTCAGGCAGCAGGCCCGCCTGGCCGCACAGGGCCTGTATCTTCTCCTGCTCGACGGACGCAACGTCGAATTCGATCCTCATCGGTTGGATGCGTGAAGCCATCTCCACGGCTTCTTCCCGGCAGACCTCGCTGCATTTTCCGCATGCCACGCAACGATCTTCCTGGACCACGGCGATCTTGTTGACCACCTTGATGGCACCGCTCGGGCAGAGCTTCTCGCACCGTTTGTCCCCGTTGCATTTCTCCGTGTCCACCCTGGACACAAATTGAACGATTTTCATCCCTACCCCCCAAGCATCTTCATGACGAGTGGGTCCGGCTTGGTCTTGGAAATCACCTTGCCGAAGACCTCCATGAATTCCGCATCCAGCTGCGCGATCTCTTCCTCCGAGCGCCTGACCATCCGGATCGATTTCTCTTCACATCCGGCCGCACACACGCCGCATCCGATGCACTTGTCCGTGTCGACCAGAGCGGTCTTTTCGATCTGAACGGCGCCTACCGGGCATGCCTCGGCGCACGTCCCACAGGACGTACAGGTTTCAGAGTCGGCACGGGCGAAGAAGTGGTTCTTGGAATAGGTGTGCATCTTACCTATCTTCATTGCGTAGAGGTTGACACACGCATGCTTGCAACAATTGCACAAAAGCACACCGGGTAATCCGGTGTGGACCTGGCCCGCTTCCGCACATGCGTCCAGAATTTCAATCGCTTCATCCACGGTTACGTGACGCGAGTGTCCTTGTTCGACAGCCCAACGCGCCATTTCCCCAAAGCACATACAGCAGTCGATAGGGCAGCCGCAGGCTTCGCCGGGATCCCCGTGTCGCTCGATGAGTCGGCAGGGGCACCCGGCAACGGCTCCATAGTCGGTCGTCTGCCTGAGCTGCTCGTAGAGGTTCTCGTCCGGTTTGGCGTCCGGGGGGAGGACGCTGACGATGCACCATGCCCGGTTGTGCTGTCCCAGCTCTGATATGGCCTCATTCACATAGACGGGCCGGAACTTGTCCCAGAGTCCCATGAGCTCCTGCCGGAAGGGAGTGCTCACGTCCCCCCAGGTAGATGTCTCGGCGAGCCCGGGCACTTCCAGGCCCAGAGGTCTGTACACCGGGTCCTTGGATTCTGGTTCGGTGTACATGGTGCCCTTCTTTTCCATACTCTGAATGAGCGGTTTCAGCTCTTCCCGGGTGATTCCGGTCTTGGCGACCAGCTCGTCCAGCTTTCCGCCCTCCGGTCCCATCCGGATCGCCAGGCGGGCCTCTTCCGGGGTGTAGAGGAAACGGAGGAGATCCATGAACTCCGGCTTCTTGATGGACGGAAGACCGCGGAAAGTGGTCGCCAGCCAGTCTGCAAGTTTTTCGTGTGCATCATTGCCCATTTTCCACCCTCCTGTTCTTTTCAGCCTAGTCCATCATTTTCCCAGTTCGCGAGAACTTTATCCACCACCCCTTGGTCCATGGTTACGAGGTCCGGCAGCTCACGGGTGTAATTCTCTTCCTTCCATTTGCGTGTCGCGTCGATGCCGAGCCGGGCCCCCTCTCCCCGCGGGGAGAGACCCGGGTGCTCGAGGTCCTGTTCCCTTCGCTCGGAGATCATCAAATCCTGATCGGCCCGAACGTTCAAGGAAAAGGCCCACATCACCTCGGACAGGTTGTTCACATCGATATCGTGGTCCACGATGATGATGTTGGTGACGAACTCCGCCTGGCCTTTCTGCTGCCAGACCTGGTTGATGATCTCTCTGGCGTGATAGGGCCTCTCCTTCTTGATCGAGGCGATCATCAGGTAGAGGGAGGCCCCTTCCTTGGCCATGTTCAGGTCCGTGATCCCTGCCGTTCCCATCAACTCGCGCGCCTTGCCCATCTTCTCCGTGGCCTTGGACATGTAGTGTATCTCTGTGAAGGGTCGGCCGGTTGTCGCCATATGCCAGATCGGGTCCTTTCGGGTCGTGATCCGCTGTATCTCGAATACGTGCGTCTCTTTCGGAGGAGAGTAGTAGCCGTGGAATTCGCCGAAGGGTCCTTCTGAGGCCCGAACGCCCGCGGGTATGATACCCTCGAGCACGATCTCGGACCCGGCCGGCACGGGGAGGTCGGAGAGGTCAGCTTTTACGACCTTCACGCCGGCGCCCTTGAGCATTCCCGTGACCATGAACTCGTCCATGGGATAGTGGAGAGGATAGCAACCGGAGAGCTGGAAGGCGGGGTCACATCCGACAGCGACCGCTACCGGAAGATCCTGTCCCATCTTCTCCGCCTTCTGGCAGTGGATGTTTCCGTGTTTCTTTGGGAGCCAGTGCATGCAAGTCTTGTTTTTGTCCAGGTACATCATCCGGTAGGTCCCGGCGTTGATCTCCCCGGTCTCCGGGTCACGGGTGATCACCATGGGCATGGTGATGAACTTGTCGCCGTCCTGAGGCCAGAGCTTGGTGAGGGGGAGCCGGTTGATATCGATGTCGTCCCCCTCGTAGACGACCTCCTTGCAGGGTGCATCGCCCAATTCCTCCGGCAGTGTACTGAGGAGATGGCCAAAGGGAAGGAGCTGATCCGCCACCGGCGCATACATGAAAGAGCCCCTCACAGCGCCTTCGATATCGGAGACTTCCCCTCCATCAGGAGGCGACATCGCCTCGACGATCTTCTGCTGGACATGGGCGTAGAAGTCATCCGCCCCCAACGTCCAGGCCACCCGTTGGTGACTTCCGAACAGGTTGCCAAGCACGGGAAGATCCGACCCCTTCACGTTTTCGAAGAGCACCGCAGGCCCCTGTTTGCGCGCCAATCTGTCCACGATCGCGTTGATCTCGAGGATCGGGTCCACTTCCCGGGCCACCCGAACGAGCTGGCCCTTCTGCTCCAGCATGTCCATGAATTCTCTTAGATCATCATAAATCGGCATGGGCTACACCTCCTGAGGGTCGATGCCCCGCTGCTTGAGCCACATGGGCAGGAGTTCCTCCTCCACCCTTCGGTTCACCTCGGGCGCCTTTGATATGAGGTCTTCCGCCAGCGAAGGTGTGAGCGTAAGGTGCCCGAAGCTTCCGTCAAAAACGAGGACCTTGTCCGTGCCGGAGACTCTCCGTGCAAAATCCATGGCCCCCTCCAGGGTCTCGGCGGTCACGGCATGGTCCATGAAGCTCGGATTGGTCGGATCCTTGAGATACATCTCGGCCTGGTCTCTGCCGACAACAACTGTGGGTACCATCTTCGGCAGATCCGTGATGATGATGCCGGGCCAGGCCTGGTTCACCACGGCTGCCTTTATGGAGTGGTGTGGCTCGAAGATCGTGTGCGATTCACCGAAGGGGTTCTGGACCAGGAGGTCAAAGGCGCTGAAGCAGAAAGGCTTGGACAGATCGAAGGGGTCGTACTCGGCATTCATGAAGACACCGAAACAGACGCCCCCGGCGTGCACGTAGTATCCCCACCTGCCGCCGTCCCAAACAACGATGCACTCATCCAACCCCGCCAAGAGCTGGTGCATCTTTCCGAAATCCCTCAAATGGTGCTTCTTGATCCGGTGGTCGATCCGGTAGAGGTCGTTGTCCGCATCCACACCGACGATCCCCGCCGGTGAGCTTCTCATGATGCAGCTGAAGGCGTGCTTCTCCTGCACAAAGGGGGAGTCGAAGATCGCACGCATGAGAAACTGGCCGCTCCGGGTCCCGAAGCTGAAGTGATACGCAGCGCGGGTCTCGTACCTCGCGTAGGACATGACAAAGGCCTTGAGGGGGCGATGCACGTACCGGTGAAAATACATCTCCCTCGGGTCGTCGTAGTAGGCGTGGATGAACCAGTCCGCCTCGTATGCACGAGCCACCCCATAGAGGGTTCCGATCTCCGTTTCGATCGGGACACCCTTGTCCCACGCCCCGAAGGTGCGGATCTTGTCGAATTTCTCCTCGAGCTTGAAGTGCTCTATCACCTCGGCATTTTCCTTGTAACCGATGTACGAGGCGATCTTCAGCCGCACATCCGCCCCGGTCCTTTCCCGGACCACGTCCTGGATGGTCCGGAGCATCTCTACATACGCTTCACCGCCCAGGATGCTGAATCCATGCTCCGAGCCGAGGATGTCGACCGTCTGGTCCGGTCGGATCTTCTCCATGTTCACTCCGGCAAGGGCCTCCTCGGTTACCCTCCGGATGGTCGAAAGGTCTCCTCCGTGCAGATAGATTTCTTCCACGATGTCGGGGAACAGATCCCTGACCTTCAATGAGGCCATTCCGGGGAGGTCTGCGGCGCGCAGCTTGCGGGGTTCAGGACCGTAGACGGACCGCATGACCTTGGGGGGACGAATCGCTTCCTGTAACATGATGTTCCTCCTTATTGCACCCTCGAAGAGACAGCAAAGGCCGCGAGTCTCAGCCCAGGATTTCGGTATCCTCTTTAAGATAGTACTCCGGGTATTTCTCCTGCAGATCGGCAGGCACATCGAACATGTTCAGGGTCATGTCGTACATACGATGGTCCTCCGGGGAGGTCACCTTCAGGCCCGCCGCCTCGAACATCCTCTGGATCGAACCGATGCAATAGATCCCGCATCCCGAGCGGGACCCGGTCTTCAGGGAGAGGTCCTCGAATGATTTCGCCCCTTGTAGGATCGCCGCGGCGACCTCCTTTGCCAACGTTCCTGTGCACATGCACACGAGCTGTCCGGGCAAGACCTTTGCCTTCAGACAGAGCTCGAAGACCTTGTCCTGATCCACGGTCTCAGGGTCTGTACGGACCACGACCGGTTCGGGGCGGGCAACCATTTCAATCGCGCCCGAGGGGCATCGGTCCCAGCATTTGATGCATGCCACGCATTTCGTCCCATCTACACGCGCTTCCTTGTCAACCACCGATATTGCACCGGTGGGGCACACCCTTTCACAGAGCTTGTCCCCATTGCACTTGGAAGGATCTACACTCGAAACGAACTTGACCACTTTCATCTCGCAAGCCTCCTCTCGTTCTCTTCCCTGCTGTTCCGCTCTTCCACGAGAACGCCACCCGTGAAGATGCGGGTAAACATCTCCCTCAGCTCATCCGACTTCACCTCTCCCTGTGGGTCGTACCAGAGGTAGGCGGATTGGATCATTCCGAATAGCGCGAAGGTGCACAAGGTTGGGTTCAGGTCTTCGATTTCGCCGTTGTTCCTCATTTCCGTGAGAAAGCTCCTGACGATCAAACTGTATTCCCGCTGTTTCTTCCTGAGCTCGTCCCAGTGTTCCGGGCTGAGGGATTTCTGGTTGTATGCGATCAAGGCCATTCGGACCGGGTCGGCCCCATAGATCTCGGTGTGCAGATCGATAGCGGCATAGATCTTCTCTTTGAGGGGCATGTCCCGGATCGCGATCTCCCGCATGCGAGCCAGGCTCTCATCCATGATCTCCATGAGGATCGTGTACAGGATCGCCTCTTTGTCCTCGAAGTAGTAGTAGAGGCCGGAGCTGTTCATCTTGCCCGCCTCTGCGATGTCGCGGATCGAGGTCTTCTCGAAGCCTCTCTCCACGAACAACCGGGTTGCCACCCTGCAGATGGCTTCCTTCTTCTTGGCGCTTTTCGCCATGCCTGCCTCCCCGGTCGGGCGGTCCGGGGCCCGTTGCGGCCCCGGATCAGAGATTGGATCGATTGATTAGATCGTTTGATCAAAAATATGACAAAAAAGAGGGGCTGTCAAGGAAATTTTTGATTCTATTTCAAACGGTTATATAGTGCCTAGCCCGGCCCGGCAGGTCTGGAATTCCCCTTTAGAAACAGCAACTCAAGGGGTAGCCATGCTTCATGTACCAGATCTTTGCACCCGGATGGATCATCCGGTACATGCCCTGGGTCATTTCCTTCTTGGTGAGGGAGCGGTAGGCGGGATGCAGCTCTTTGAACTTCTCGAAGTTGTCGAAGACCTCCCCGAGAAGAGAACGGACAACCTTGTTAGGAGTCTTGGTGGAGGTGACCAGACTGATCTTGTGCCCGATGGTCTGGACGTCTTCCCGGTTCGCAGCGCCCGGATAGGGGTTCACGGGAATCCTGGTTAGGACATAATAGGGAACCTTCAGAAGAAGCCCTTCAACATCGGCAATGGGCACGAAGCGGACCTTCCTCTTGCCGGAGGTTGCCGATCGGATGCCATCGTTCGGATGCTCTGTCACAGAAAAAAACGCGTCGATTCCTCCCTCCTGGAGCGTTCTGGAAGCCTCGCGAGCGTCCATCTCAGTCGCCATGAGGTCTGTCTCGAAGTTGATGCCGACGTGCTCTAGCACGTGGAGGCAAACTCGGCGTTCGTGAGAGCCCGGCTTTCCGATATGGACTCTCTTCCCCTTCAAATCCTGGATGGTCTTGATGCCGGAATCCTCCGTGGCGATCAAGTTCACGGTTTGTGTGTGGACCGTGAAGACCGCCACCAGATCAGCTTTGAGTCCCTGACCCTCCCACTCTCCAAATCCTCGGACCGCCCGATACAGCAGGTCGGAGCCGACAACAGCGAATGAAAGGTCGCGTGCCCGAACCGCGTTCAGAGAGGCAACAGGTCCGGCCGTCTTTTGCGCCCTGACGGGAAATCCCTGGCTCGCCATTCTCTTGCCTGCGACTCTTACTATCGAGGTGCCGGTCACGTGAGACAGCCGGGTCGAATCATCGGTACCGATGGTCACCCATTGCGCTTTCTCGTTCGGCGTGTCACCTGCGGGCTGCTCTTTTTCACACGATGCGAACAGCGGCAGCGCGAAGAACAAGAGCATCAGGGGTAGGCCCGGCCTCTTCATTCCGTTCCTTCTCCGTTCGGTCGGATCAGAAATCCAATTTGAAACCTGCTTGGACGAACCTTCCCGGTTCGGGAATGTCGTCTCCCTGCTTCAGGTCCCCGGCCCCCACGGCAGCCCATGGGGTCAGGTGTTCGGTGTATTCCTGGTCGAAGAGATTCTCGACCCCCACGTCGACCCGCAACCGCTGGAAGACCTGGACCCCGCCCCGCAGATGGAATACCGCAAATCCCGGGGTCTCACTCTCCGGAAAATCGTTGTCTATCTTCGACTGTCTGGCGGCAAGCCTGCACCCGAACTGCGCCCACCAGGGTACCCTGTTCTCGAAGTCGACCCGGCACGCGATCCTCCCTTCGAGGGGCGGCATCCTTGGAAGGTCGGTGTCGTCGGTCGTGTTGACTCCACGGACGTAGGCGAGAGACAGAGGAATGCTCACAGGTCCGAAGGGTTTGACGACCGCGGCTGCTTCCCCCCCGTAGAGCCGGGCGTTCACGTTTCGGAATCCCCGAACGATGTCATCCTTACCGTCTCCATTCACGTCCCGGCGGTCGATGGTGAAGGAATAGATATAGTCGTTGAACCAGGAGCCGAAAAGATTCGCCGATACCGATATCCACGCGTTCTGCCAGTCGACGCCTCCCACGACCTCGTACTTGATTTCAGGATTCAGGGTCGGGTTGCCCACCTGGAATCCACCCGGTGCAGGGGCAAATGCGAAGAATCTCTCCGTGACCCCTGCGGCCCTCGAACTGACACCGCCCCCTGCGTGAACGATGAGATCGACCCTCGGCTTCCATTCGAACAGCAAGTTCCCGGAGCCGAGCGGGTCGTTCTGCATGACATCGGCAGCTTCCGCGCCGTAGTAGAGCACATAGTTTTCCCGGACCGTCCTGCCTTCCAGGCCCGGCGCATCCGCGGCCTTCGCGTCGCTCGAGACGAAGTCGAAGCGTCCGCCTGCACGAAGGCGGTAAGCCTCGGTGAATTCGATGTCGAGCTCCGTGAAGGCACCCACATCCCATTGCCGGGCGTCCGGCCAGATATGATCCAGAAAGGTCCTGCTTGCTGCGATGATGTGCCGCGAGCGAAGTGCATCGCGGTTGAGGTAGAAGAAATCGGCGCCAACGGTAAGTGTGGCCGAGGACCAGGCCCGCCACTTGCCCTCAAGGCTCGTGGAAAAGGTCTCCGACTCTGCTTCGGTTTCTGCCTCGAGCTTCTTCCGCGTCGCTTTTCCTTCGTTGTTCATCCTGTGGTCGACCGTGCTGTATCCCGTGCGAAAACGGAAACCCTCGAAAGACTTGCCGGTCTGTCCTATGCGGTAGCTCCAGTTGAATACCCGGGATGAAGTTCTGTCGCTGTTCATCGGCAGGGAAGGGTAGTCGATCCCGCGGTCCTCCAGATCGATGAACCCGAACCGGACCCGGTGGTTCGGGAAGGGCCGGTATCCGAGGGACAGCGATCCCCCGAACTCCTTCTGACCTGCAGGCACCTCGATCCCGTCGGCCGACTCGTAGTTATCCAGGGAGGCACCCGCGAAGCTCCCGTAAACGTCGAATCTTTCGGTGCCGCCAAACCCGGCAACCCCACCCAGTACCCCGTCGCGCGCGCTGTCATAGGTGGAACGAATCCATCCCCCCATTTCCGAAGGGGAGTCCGCCTTACGTTCGTAGTCGGTGGATACCATCACGCGGCCGCCGGTTCCCGCCGGGCCAAGGGTTACGGAGGGAACGCCCTTGATGACGTAGGCATCCTGAGCGTACTCGGGTTGCAGGATCATCGCGGGTGGGTCCATCCTCCCAGGGCACGCACCATAGAGTGGGATCCCATCCAACTGCGTCTGCACGCGCTCCCAGCCAAGGCCCCGTATCACAGGCTCCACCGCACTGTGGGAGCGCTTGACTCCGCTCACCCCGGGAATCTCCGTGAGTGCCTCCCCCAGATTCGAGAATCGGCCCGACCGAAGCTCCTCGAGGGAGACCTTTTCGGTTTCCGCTTCGATTCTATCTTCGACGACTCGCGTCTCGGGAAGTGTATGCGTCTCTGTGTCCCCTAGGGCGCCTGAGGCAAAAAGTTGAAGACCCGCGACTGCCGTGATGATTGCCAGGAAGGCTCGTTCTTTCCGCATGAGATTCCTTTCCGCGAGAGCTTGTTGTCAGCGCGTCCGGCACCAACGAATGAGCGCAACCGGTTCTTCTGCTTGGCGGCAGGGTGTATTGTGGGCTGCGTGGGTCATACTTGACTGGGGGTAGGCTGCGACTGGATTCTACGGCCGTCCCGATACGATTTCACAGTGCGGGTTGCTCGATCACCTGGAACCTCATGCTCGAGACATAGCCGAGGAGGCCGTCCAACCAGCTGCTGACCAGGGGAGGGCTCGTAATCGTCATCTCCCCATCAGACAGGGTCCATTCGGTGTAGACCTCGTCGTTCAGCAAAACCTCGTACGTGCGGTCCGGCTTCAGGTTTCGAATGACCAGGTCGGTGTAGAACGTGGTCATGTGTGCTCCGTTGACGGTGATGTAGAGTACCGGGTCGTCCCAGATCGCCTGGTTGACGAAAGTGTCCGGGTTGGACACGCGGGCCAGGTACGGCTGCTCGTAGAAGTCCGGATCCCTGGGATCTTCGACCACGGTCCGGAAGTTGTTCTCCGAGCTCATCGCCTCTGCCCAGAGAACGAAGCCGTTCGGAAAGATCTTGTAGATGGGCCAGTTGAACGGGCTGAAATAGCCGTAGATCGGGCCGGACCAGGCCGGCTCGCCTGCCCAGTAGTCAAACCCGTTCTTGAGCGCCTGGTAGCTCGCCTCGTCCCCCATTTCTCTGGCCAGGACCATGGCGTAGCCGGTCCCGATAAGATCGATCAGATACAGCTCCGCTTCTTCACCGGGCCCGCTAAAACGCACGACGGCCGTGCCGGGCGCGATGTACTCCATCGCGTTCGAGATGAATGTGGGGTAGCGTTCCTCCACCCAGACCGGGTCGAACCCGTGAATGAACATATGGGACCAGGAGGAATAGCCTCCCGTGAGTCTCGTATTCACAAAGGGCGGGTCTTCGAAGGGAGCGAATGTAGTGAAGAAATAGTTGGTCGAAGGATCGAACATGTTTTCTTCATGCCACGTGAGAAAAGGAACATTGACAGCTTGGGCACTGAGCCCAAGGGATGCAGGGAGGATGTTGAAGGCCAGCTGGTCGATGGTGTTGCAGCAGGTGAACACCCAGGGGGTCTCGCAGGGAATCGAGTAGTAGTGGCCTCCGTGGCTGTCCTGATTGGTCAGGCTGAGATTGTGGATGTCTGAGGACAGATCGTACAGGTTGGTGGTCCATCTCTGAAGGCCGTTCCGGGTGATCAGTTCGACATCATTGAGAATGTACTTCTGATCGCCCGCCTGACGTTCGTAAAAGGCCATCATCAGCTGAAGATGCCCTGTGTACATGATGTTGTGGGGGTGAATCGGATTTTCGCCGCCCCAGGTCGCGGTCAGCCAGTAGTCCCATATGACGGGCTGCAACATCTTCTGGATCAGGCCGTCGATTGCCTCGATATAGGGCTTCCGGTAAGCCGGTGTGTGTTCGGCCACCATGGAGACCCCGTAGGCGGTGAAGGCGACGTTGTAGCGGTGCATGTTTGCGCCTTCGCCCATGCCTAGACCAAAAGGCATGTCAGGGCCCCAGTCGCCGCCCGGCAGGGCATTCGGATGCGTCACGGCGATGGAGTGCACGTAGTTGAACATGCCGAGTTGTTCGTTGGTCAGGCGGGGATACCCCTCGAAGTACTCCAGATGGTCGTAATTGAAATCACACGCGGAGGTCATGACAAGAAGGGAGAGAAAAAACAGGGGAATGCAGGTGCGCACGCGGTTCATCGGACTGCTCCTCTCTGCCGGACACGGTTCCGGGCTCGTCGGGGGCTGTCTGACTCAATCAGTTGGGACGCAACTTCCAGCGCATCCCCAATGTAGATCAACGCAGAGAGGCCTGTCAACGAAAAGCGATCACAGCCATCATAAGGGGCCTTCCGGGTCGATGCCCCTCTGCTTGAGCCACATGGGGAGCAACTCCTCGTCGACCCTGCGGCTGACCTCCGGTGCCTTCTCGAGCAGGTACTCTCCAAGGGGCGGCGTGAGGTTGATCGAGCCGTAGGTTCCATCGAAGAGGATCGCCTTGTCGGTTTCGGCGACCTCGAAGGCGTGCTCCATCGCCTTCTCGAGGTTCTCGGCGATGTGGGCACGCTTGACCACCCGCTGGGGCAATCCTTTGGCAACCTCGGGTTCGGTCACGATCATCGGATACCAGGAGGCGAGGTCTACGAAGAGCTCTCTCCAGGAATGGTTGATGACCAGGGCCTTGACCGCGGTGTTCAGGGTGTGCGGGTATCCCTTGCGCGGAGAGCCGACCTCCATGTCGAAGTAGTCGGTCGGGCCCTTGATCAGATTGCCGGATGTGACACCGCCGGCGTGCAGATACCAGGGCCATCTGCCCGCGTCGAGCACGGCAACGCACTCGTCGATCTCGGCAAACAGGCGAAGCATCTTCCCGTAGGACTTGAGTGTGTTCACCATCAGCCTGCGGTCCAGCCGGTGGTGATCGTTGTCCGCATCGATACCGATGATTCCTGCGGGCGAGGTCACCTGGAAGCAGGTGAAGGCGAACTTCTCCTGAACAAAAGGAGACTCGAAAATCGCTCGAGGAACCACATTGCCGCTCCGGGTCCCGAAGTTCATGTGATAGACCGATCGGGTTTCCAACCGGGCATAGCTCATGGTGAAGGCTTTGAGTGAACGCCCGACCAGGCGGTGGAAATAGGTCTCCCGCGGATCGTCATAGTGGGCGTGGATGATCCAGTCCGCATCGTACACTTTGGCGAGCCCATAGAGGGTCCCGATTTCGGTCTCGATGGGGATACCCCGGTCGAAAGGGCCCACACCCTTGACGCGGCCCTCAAAAGGCTCGGCCAACCCGAAATAGGGGACCATCTCCCTCGCCTCCATCAGGGCCCCGCCCACGCAAAACCTCAGCCGGATGTTTTCGCAGCCCGTACGGTCCTGAACCACGTCCTTGATGGTCCTGAGCATCTCCGCGTAGGCCTCGCCCTCCAGGATGCTGAAGCCGTGCTCCGAGCAAAGGAGATTGACCGAGTCCCCGGACTTGATCATCCCCATGTCCACATCAGCGAGGGCTCTTTCGGTAGCCGCCCGGATGCTGGAAAGGCTCTCCCCCTGCAGGTAGATCCTGTCCGGGATGTCGGGGAAGAGGTCACGGACCTCAAGTGAAGCGATGCCCGGAGCTTCGGCCGCCCGTTTTGCAGGCAGGGTAGGGCCCATCAGGGACGGCATGATTTTCGGTGGAGAAGCGGCGGCGTTGAGCATAACGGTCTCCTGGTTCGTTACTTCGCCTTGAAGATCGAAACGAGATTTTCCAGAGTGCCTTCGCGAAACTGAGTCCTGTCCTCTTCGAGACGGTACTCCGGATACTTCCGGGCAACCTCTTCGGGAATGTCCCACACACCTGTGTGGACCGGATACCATCGATACCCCTTCTCCGGATCTGCTGCATCGCCGTGGGCCTGTAGCAACCGCTGTACAGGGGCCATACACCACATCCCGCAGGACGTTCGTACGCCAGTGAGGAAACTCACCTCTTCCGGGGTGGCCGCACCCTGCAGGATCGCACCGGCCACCTCGCGAGCCCGGATGTTCATGCAGACGCATATCCGGTCTTCGGGGTCCAGCATTGCCCGCTTGCACAGGTCGCTGATTTCGGCGCTATCCATCTCGGATGTGTCGACCCCCAGAACAAGGGGCTCCTCCCGTGCCAGAACCAGAATCGCGCCTTCCCCGCAGGCGTCGAGGCAGTGGAGGCAACCTGCACATTTCGACTCATCCACCACGGCCTTCTTGTTCACCATCCGGATGGCCCTGGTGGGGCACACGTTCTCGCAGAACCTGTCTCCCACGCACTTGTCTTCATCCACTTTGGATAGGAGGTATACTTTTTTCATGTCGCGTCCTTCTTCTTGCTGGCCTCCGCTGTGCCATCACCCCTGCGAGGCTCTTCCCCGTCTTTGCGGGGGAGGACCCTGCCTTGACAGAGAAGTAACCACAAATCGACGAATCGGGTCGGACCAAACTAAATCGACGAATCGGGTCGGACCAAACTAAGTGTCTATCATTTAAACACAAAGTGCTTGAAACAGGCCCTCTAAAGCGCTTAGCGCCCATTTTCTTCCAGAGAATCATGCCTCTAAGAAGGGTTGACCGTCGTTGTTACGATGCGGACCCCCGCAACGGTTCAATCAGGTTTGCAGCTTAGAGCCGCTTTTTTCCTCCCGAAAGATGGATCTAAGCTCGATTCTGGGCTCGAAGCAGCACCCTTTCCTTTTACAATAGATAACTTGTCTTGGTCCGACCCCATTCTAACACGGGAATGACGAAGAGGTTGAACACTAGCCCCCACCGACGATGGGGAGCAGGAGAACTTCATCACCGTCCTTCAGGCACGTTTCCGGCCCGGCGTTCTGCTGGTTGATCAGCACGCTCGCCGAATGGTCGTTCAGGCCGGGGCTGTCGAGCTTCCGGCTGAGTGAATCCAGAAGATCGGCCACCGTAGCCCCATCGACCAAGTCCAGAGAGAGTCGGTCCGTCCCGGCCACTTGCCGATAGTAGGAGAATAGCTTGACCGTTACCTGCATGGATTACCCGTAGAGATCCTGGATGACTTCCTCCAACCCACCCAGGGCCTCCAGAGATTCGCGGCTCGGCTTCCCAGTGGTCTCATCCCATTGCATAACTGCAAAGAAGTTCCGCTTGAGGGATTCATGATCGACCTTGCAGCCTGCCAGAGGTCCTTCTGTCTGCGGAGGGTCCCCCACCGACCGCTTGGGTGCGGCAAAGTCAGCCGGCTTCTGTCCCTCTCTCAGGTTGAAGGCGTGCCGTATATTCAGGATTCGTTTGGTGGCGTTCGTCTGAAACTCGTTGTCACAGGCCCAGCCTGTTACTGCCTCCAGCATTCTGGGAGCCAGATCCAGTTGGGCAAACAGGCTGAACAGGCAGATGCCGGAGGCCTGGAGCACCTCGTAGATTCCGGTCATCATCATGTCCATGGCGCCCGTGTCGCTCGAGTCGTACTTGCCCGGGCCCGGATCCCTTGCCTGCAGTCCGCCCAGGCCTCCCTTGACGTGCCGTGCCGGTGAGGGGTCGAACTGGTACGTGCGGGTGTATCCCGGTGCGAACCTCGGATCATGCATGGGGAGTTCCATGCCCTTGACGGTCTGCAGGTACTCGGCCCCCTTGCCCAGCTTTTCCGCCGCAGCCGCCGAGCCAAGCGCCAGGACTTCGCCGAAGCCGGTTTGGTCCGCGATCGCCTGTGTAATCTCCACGATGGCCTTGGCATTTCCCCAGGTGAGCTCGATGCCGCCCGTATCCTCTTGGGTGATGATGCCGTTCTCGTAGCACTCGATGGCCCACGCCACCGTGGCGCCGGCCGAAATCGTATCCAGGCCGTATTCGTTACAGATATGGTTGCACTTCATGATCGACTCGGCACTGTCGTTCAGGCACATGGTGCCGAAGGCGCATGCCGTTTCGTACTCGGGCCGGAAGGTTTCTCCCACGGGCCACTCACCTTCGTTCACTTCGAAATGGGCCCCGCACCCGAGGGGGCAGCTCGAGCAGGCGTACTTCTTCTTTTTGAACTTGTCCATCGCAATGGAATCGATCTTCTTTGCCGACTCTTCCCCGAAGTCCAGCACGCCCACGCCTCCCCAGTTCTTCACAGGGCTGTCACCCGACATGGCATAGCCACTGGTCCCCATGCCGGTGCCGTAGCTGCCGTAGCCCTTGCAGGTTTCAACGTTTGCGCCGTTCTTGATTCCATCCGTGGTCAGCTTGTTTGCCTCTTTGAGCTTTTCCGGATCCGCGACGGGCACCTTGCCGGTTCCCTTTACAGCGATCGCCTTGAGATTCTTGGAGCCCATGACGGCTCCGGCGCCGCCGCGGCCCGCCGCCCGGTGCCGGTCGTTGATGACGCAGGCGAGCAGGGACTGCTTTTCCCCGCCCGGGCCGATGACCGCCGCCCTCAAGTCCTTGTGCCCGGTCTCCTCGACCAGGGCATCCAGGGTCTCCACGCTCATCTTGCCCCACAGGCCGGCCGCATCCCGGATCTCCGCCTTTCCGTCCTCTATATATATGTATACGGGTTTGTCCGCCGTCCCGGAGACGAAGACCGCGTCGAACCCGGCCCTCTTGAGCTCGGGTCCGAAGTGGCCGCCTGCGTTCGCATCGTTCCAGCCCCCTGTCACCGGAGATTTGCAGACCACCGCGTAGCGGCCGCCGAACAGGGCCCCGGTGCCGTTCAGCGGGCCGGTTACGAATCCCAGAACCGCCTCCGGACCGAGAGGGTCTACACCCGGCTTCATGGTGTCATAGAGCACCCGGGCACCGATTCCGTAGGTGCCGATGAATCGCTGCGCCACCTCCTCCGTGAGCTCCTTTGTCTCGATCTTCCCCTTGGTGAGATCCACAAAAAGCATCTTGCCGGTGTATCCGCCTTTCATTGACGACCCCCCTTTTCGGTTTTTCACGCGGCGTTCCCTCTCCCTTGAGGGAGAGGGTTAGGGTGAGGGTGTAAACCACCTCCTCACAGTTTCCCTTCGACTGCTTTCACGAAATCCGTGGTACGGGCCGTCCCTCCCTGGTCCGGGGTAAGGAAACGCCCCTCCCTGTAAACAGCGGCCATGGCGGCCTCGATTCTCTGTGCTTCCTCCTTGAATCCGAGGTAATCGAGCATCATGGTCGCGGAAAGCATGGTTGCCGTGGGGTTGATGATGTTGCGGCCCACGATGTCCGGGGCCGTCCCGTGGACAGCCTCGAAATAGGCGTAGTCATCGCCGTAGGCTCCGCTTGGGGCGAGGCCTAGCCCTCCGCCCAGGCCGGCCGCGGCATCGGAGAGGATGTCGCCGTAGAGGTTCGGAAGGAGGACCACATCCAGCTCCTGGGGCGAGCGGACCAGGTAGTGGGCGAAGTTGTCCACGATCATCATCTCGAAATCGATGTCCGTGTAAGACTCGGCCACTCTCGCGGTCACGTCCCTGAAGAGCCCATCGCTCTGAGGCAGCATGTTGTATTTCGATGCGACCGTGACCTTTCCGGGCCGGCCGCCTGTCTTGCGACGTCGGGCAAGCTCGAAGGCGTAGCGTGCCACCCGTTCCGTCCCGGCCTCTGTGATCACCTTTACGGCGTATTTCCCCGGGCCCAGCTCGGCTACCTTTTTCTGGAGGATCGGGCTGACCAGGTCGGCAGGGGCGAGCGACTCGATCGCCCCCTCCACCATCAGGTACATGTCTTCGAGGTTCTCCCGGACGATGACGAAATCGACCCCTTCGGGTTGCGCGAGCGGGCTCTGACACCCGGGCATGAATCTCGTTGGTCTCACGTTGGCGTAGGTCTGCTTGCCCCATCGGAGATAGACGAGGGCGAAGGCGCTCTTTCCGCTTGCAGCGCCAAAGAGGGTCGTGTCGGACTCATCGATGAGTTGCCTGGCCTCTTCCGGAAAGATCGAGTTGTGAAGTGCCTCTCCCTGGGCTCCCACCGGAGGGTACACCCATTCGATGCCGAGGTTCATGTTGTCGATCATCTCAACCGTCGGCTTTACCGCCTCGGGTGATGCATCGTCACCCTCGATGACGGCTACACGGCTTTCCGGCATGGCGCCCCCTGTCACTCGGTGCGAACAAAAACGACGTCGAAACGCTGCTGCATGGCCGCCTGAAAATAGACGCCGACGAGCACGTCATTGCCCGGATCATGGATCAATTCGTATGTGGAGCCCGGGTATCCCGCGGCCTGAAGCTCGATGAAGAGTTTGACCGCTTTTCCCTGCACCGAAGCCTCGGCTCGGGAGACGTTGATAGGCCTGGGGTTGAAATAGCCCGCATCGACACGGCCGTCAGGACCCACGCTTCGCACGGAGATGATGTACCCACCGTCGGGCCGCACCCATCTGCCGACGAGCGGTTGGAAGGAATGTTTCCCAGGGATCGCAGAAAGGGTTCGACCCCCTGAGGTCGATTCGGTCCCTGTCGATTGAGGGTCGTGCCGATGGAGTACGAAATAGACCCCGGCGATAGCGACCGCCAGGGCGAGGCCGATCAGAATCCAGGAAACGGGGGCTGCCCTTGCCTGACCGTCGGTCGGGTGTTCTCTCCCCCCGTGCGATGCCTTCTTCCCGCTGCTCTTCTTGCCCACCCTTGTTCCCTCCTCGTCTGCACGATCAGGAAAGCAGGGGCAGGGGTGTTTGTCAACGGGCCCTCCGTACGGTTGGGCTGGGAGGAGAAAGGAGGGAATCCAATTTTTTCCGTTTTTTCCTTGACAGGGATGTCCGGACCGGTTAAATATATTGGTAAGACCAATTAGCGAGATAGAAGATGAATAGCCGATTCAATCAGAAAACATGGAATTATTGGAAAGACCAATATGGCTTCAAGCCCTCACTCTGGGGATATTTGAAAGAAAAAGGAGGAGCGTGATGCGTCAAGAGAATTCCGTACTCGTCATGGTGGAACAGGGCCGGGCAGGCAGCATTCTTCCGGTTTCGCTCGAGTGCTTACGAACGGGTAGAGAGCTCGCTGAAAATCTGGGGTCCAGGTTGATGGCTGCGGTCATCGGAAGCGACATCCGATCCACCGCAGAGGAGGTGAGGCACTTCGGGGTCGATGGCGTTCTTCTCGCAGAGCACTCCGCTCTTTGCGACTACCGGGCAGACGGGTATCTGGGTGCTCTCGTGGAGGCTGTCCGAGCCGTTCAGGCGAGCTTCGTCCTGATGGGAGATACGGTGAACGCCCTGGATCTGGCTCCCCGGGCGGCCTTCACGCTGGAAGCCGGTCTGGTCACTGACTGCGTGAAGATCGAGGTGGACTCCGGGGAGGTGCTCTTCACCAAGCCCGTCTACTCGGGCAACGTGATGGCGGTCTACTCATCGGAGACCGAGGTTACCCTGGCGACCCTGCGTTCGCGGTCCGCCGACGCGGCGGTGCGAACCGAGGAAGGGAAGGGAGAGATCACGTCTTTGCATGTGGAAATCAACCCCGGGCCGGGTCTGACGGAGATCGTGGAAAGCGTGCCGGTGGAGGAGCAGGGGGTGAGTCTGGATCAGGCGGACGTGGTTGTCTCCGGCGGGAGGGGGATCGGGGGGGGCGAGGGGTTCAAGCTCTTGGAGGACCTGGCCGGTGTTCTCGGCGCCGCCCTGGGGGCCAGCAGACCTCCTGTCGACTGCGGCTGGGCCTCTCCCGCATCGCAGGTCGGGCAAACGGGCAAGATCGTCGCCCCCTCCTTGTACGTCGCCGTAGGGATCTCGGGTGCGATGCAGCACATCTCGGGCATGAACGGCTCGAAGGTGATTGTGGCGATCAACAAGACGGCCGAAGCGAACATCTTCAACATCGCCGATTACGGTGTCGTCGGCAAGTACGAGGAGATCGTTCCATCCCTTACCGAGACGCTCAGGGGAATCCCCAAGTAGACAAGAGGAGGAAGCTCTCATGCATATCATCGTATGCGTCAAACAAGTGCCGGACCCGGAAGGCCCTCAATCGTGCTTCGCCATCAACCCCGAGACGAACAGGGTCGAGCCGAGAGGGATTCCGCCCGTGCTGAATACCTTCGACGAAAGCGCTCTCGAGGCGGCCCTCAGGATCAAGGACGCAGGCAAGGAAGAGGTCAAGATCACGATTCTCACCTTGGGCCACAAGATCTCCAAGAACGTCATGCTCAAGGCCCTTGCACCCGGTGCGGACGAGTTGATCCAGGTCGAAGACGAGGCGTTTGCCGCCGGCAACCTGGACAGCCACGGGACCGCCCGTGCTCTTGCAGCTGCGGTCAAGAGGGTCGGGGAGGTGGACCTCGTTTTGGTGGGCCGGCAAGCAGCCGATTGGAACGCAGGGCAGGTCGGCATCGGACTGGCCCTCGAGCTCGGGTTTCCGATCGTCACCCTGGCGAGCACTATGGAGATCCATGATGGTTCCCTGCTGGCGGAAAGGGCGCTCTTGGATAGACACGAAAAGGTGAAGTGTTCCCTGCCCGCGGTGGTGATGGTGAGCAGCGAGATCGGAGTCCTGCGATACCCTTCGCTTCTGCAGATCAAGGCGGCCAAGAAGAAGCCTGCGGTTGGCTGGAGTGCGGGCGACATCGGGTTCGATGCCCAGGCCGCGAGGAACCGAATCGTAGTGCGGCGCCTCTTTGAACCGGAGTTGCGAAACCGTGATTGCGTGATGATCGACGGGGATTCACCGGAAGAGGCGGGCAGCAGGCTGGCAGAGAGACTGCGACAGGACGGCGTGGTCTGAAGACGGGTAAGAATTTCATTCACCATACAGAGGAGGAAGGGGCATGTCCTTGGATCAGAAGGCACTCTTTGACGCGGTTGCCTGCGCACATCGAAATGGTGTGCTGCAAAAGACCATGGTTCTTCTTGGAGAGGCGATCGAAGAAGCCCTCGAGGAAGGGAACCTGACTACCTATGAGCTCCTGCACATGCTGGATGACGTGGAAGATGCCACGCTCGCCGCAGCCGATGGTGTCCTCGGTATGGTGGGCGGCTTCATCCCGTTGGCGGCGAGCGACAATCTGATGGCGCTTCTGGCCTATCTGCTCAACGACCCGAACATAACGTCGGGAATGAAGCAGAAGGTCAAGGAGGCCATCCTCAATCATCCGGTTGCAGAGTCCTTGGAGGGATGATCATGAGCGAAACGAACAAGACCCTTGAGAACCTCACAAAGATCGTGGGCGAGGATCGTGCATCAACGGACAAGGAGATGCTTCAACCTTTTGGGCATGCGCCTCTGGTCAGCGGTGCACAGCCTCAAGCCCTGGTCCGTCCGGGTTCAACAGACGACGTGAAAGATTTGATCAAACTGGCAAGGCAGGAGGGGCTGAACCTGGTCTTTTCTTCTTCTGCCGGTTCCAGGTTCCGGGGGGATTCTGTCCCCACAGGGGAGGGAATCATCGTCGATATGTCCGGGATGGACCGGCTCGTCCGGATGGACCGCCGCAACAAGGTCGCTCTGATCGAGCCCGGGGTCACGTTCCTGCGTTTGATGGAGGAGGCGGAAAGGGTAGGGCTCAAGGTGGACATGCCGCTCCTGCCTCCCATGGGGAAGTCGGTGATCGCGAGCTACCTGGAGCGCGAGCCTATTCAGATTCCCAAGTATCACTGGGATATGACCGACCCGATGCTCTGCACCGAGCTCGTGTTCGGGACAGGCGAGATGTTTCGGACAGGATCCGCTGCCGGGCCCGGTACACTGGAGCAGCAATGGGCTGCAGGGGCAGCGCAGTGCAACCCCCTTGGACCGGGCCAGTGCGATCTGATGCGAATCGTGCAGGGCTCGCAGGGGACCATGGGGGCGGTGATGTGGGCCTCGGTCAAGCTCGAGGTGAAACCGACGATCCACCGCATCTACTTCGTAACCGACCACAAGTTGTCCCGCATCGTAGACTTCTCCTACAGGGTGCTTCGCCGCAAGCTGTGTGACGAATTCCTGATTCTCAATGCATCCAGTCTAGCAACGGTCATCGCAAGTGCCTCCGCGAGTTCCGCCCTTCCTGCCGAACAGCAGGCTCCCTACACCCTGATTTACGGGATCTCCGGCTACGAGTACCTGCCCGAGGAAAGGGTGGATTACCTGGAAAAGGATCTGGCCGATATCGCTCAGGCAGCAGGGGTCGAGGCGGTCCGCGAAGTGCCGGGATGCTCTGCCAACAAGATGGAGGCGATCCTTGCCGCTCCATCCACCGACCCCTACTACAAGCTTCGCCCGAAAGGAGGCTTCCTGGACATCTTCTTCCTGACGACCCTGGACAAGGCACAATCCTTCATCGACGTGATGGAAGGTGAGGCAGACAAGAAGAACTATCCCAAAGAAGAGATCGGACTCTACCTGCAACCCATCCAGCATGGTCGGACGGTCCACATGGAGTTCACCCTCTACTACGATCCGGAAGACAAAGAGGAGACGGCCAGAGCGAAGAAGCTCTTCGAGGATGCGAGCAAGGCCCTGAGCGACCAGGGGGCGTTCTTTTCGAGACCCTATGGACCATGGGCGGACATTGCCTACGAGCGTTGCCCGGACACGGTTCAGGTTCTCCGGAAGGTCAAGGACATGCTGGACCCGGACGGCGTGCTCAACCAGGGAAAACTCTGCTTCAAGGAGGTGGCTTAAAATGACACTAGCTGACTACACTAGAGATATGGAAGGCTGCAGCCGCTGCTCCTCCTGCAAGTGGGTGCCCTTCAATCAGATCAAGAGCTGGAGGTTTGCCAAGAATTGTCCCTCCATCACCCGCTACAACTTCCATGCCTATTCAGGCTCGGGAAAGATGCAGATGGGCCTGTCCATGGTGCATGGAAGGTCCGAGTTGAACGAATCTGTTGCCGAGATCATCTACAGTTGCCAACTCTGCGGCGCGTGTGACTCGGCCTGCAAGGTCTACCGTGATGACATGGATCTCACGGAGGTGTTTCTCGAGCTTCGGGCCCAGTGTGTGGAGCAGGGCGAGTCCATGATCGAGCACATGGCCCTGATCGACGGCCTCAAGAAAGACGACAACACGCTCGGAGAGCCGAAGGACAAAAGGGGTGAGTGGGCGGAGGGCCTGGAGTTGAAGGACATCAATACGGAATCCGCAGAGGTCATGTTTCACGCGGGATGCCGGTATTCCTACGACCCTGACTTGAGAGATGTGGTCCGGGGAGGCGTGAAGCTCATGCTCGAGGCAGGGGTCGACGTAGGCATTGCCGGCAAGGCGGAGTCTTGTTGCGGCGGTAAGGCGTACGAGTTGGGATACCGCGGAGAGGCGGACAACTACGCCGACGATATGATTTCCCGAGTCAAGAGCTGCGGAGCCAAGACCCTGGTGACCCCGTGTGCCGACGGATACGCCGCCTTTCGGCACCTCTATCCCCGAATGGGCAAAGAACTGCCGTGCGAGGTCATGCACATCAGTCAGTACCTGGAGAAGCTGATCCAGGAGGAAAGACTCGCCTTTCGGCAGGAGGTGCCTCTAGTCGCCACTTACCACGATCCCTGTCATCTGGGAAGAAAGAGCGAACCCCACAAGGGGGAATGGGAGGGAGACAAGCTCCTTCGGCCCATGGGCATGAAACGGCAGGGAAGAAGGGGGATCTACGACGAACCGAGGAATATCCTTACTTCTATCCCGGGGGTGAAGCTCGTGGAAATGGAGCGCATTCGGGAGTATGCATGGTGCTGCGGCGCGGGTGGAGGGGTGCTCGAGGCGGACCCGGACTTCGCCGCCTGGACGGCCCAGGAAAGGATCCGGGAAGCCCAGGCGACCGGAGCCGATGCTCTCGTGACGACCTGCCCCTGGTGTGTGAGTGTCTTCAAGGAAGCGGTGGACGAATTGGGAGCGGACCTAGCTGTATACGAACTGACAGAGTTGGCCCTGGAGTCGGCCAAGGCTCCTCAGATCGGTTTGAGGATAGGAGGGAATGGCAATGATCACGGATGAGGCCTATAAGGCATTGGAAGAAGCGGTAGGGCCGGAGTATGTGTCCCGGGAACCGGCGGTGCTGGACACGTACTGCTGGCAGACCCATATCAGCCAGGGCCCCGAGATCTGGACGACGAGACCGGTGGCGGTGGTGCTGCCTGCGTCCACAGAAGAGGTGCAGGCGGTGGTACGGGCTTGCATCGAGCACGGCCTGAAATACAAGCCCTTCAGTGTCGGGTGGGGAGGATTTGCCGGGGCCGGCAAGGAAGGCGTCGTCCAGGTGGATCTCCGAAGGATGGACCGAATCATCGAGATCGATGAAAAGAACATGTATGCAGTGGTCGAGCCTTTCGTCGTCGCCGGTGTGCTCCAGGCCGAAGCGATGAAGGTGGGGCTAAACACCCACATCATCGGGGCCGGACCCGGACACTCCCCGCTTGCGTCGGCGACATCGATGATGGGAACGGGGTGGGACGGCATCTACATGAGCACCAGCTTCCGAAACCTGCTGGGCGTGGAATGGGTCCTCCCCTCAGGAGAAGTGCTGCGACTCGGAACCCTCGGATCCGGAAGCGGTTGGTTCAACGGTGACGGCCCGGGACCTTCCCTTCGTGGGATCATGAGAGGCTTTGTCGGAGCGTCGGGTGGGCTGGGTATCTTCACCAAGTGCGCCGTGAAGCTCTTCAACTACCCCGGACCGCCCAGACCTACGATCAAAGGGACGGTCCTGGATGTGAAAACCGAACCTCTCGATAATTTCGGGCTTTATATGTGCGTATTCCCGGACCAGGAAACCTACGCAGAGGCAACCCGCAAGGTGGGGGAGGCGGAGATCGGGTACATCCACCACAAGACGTCGCACCCTCTGCTCGTGTCGTTTCTGGCCCCAAGGTTCTGGCGAAAGCTCGTCGGCCACAGTTCTCTGAGCGAAGCCATACTGGCGTTGCGGAATCAATTCACGATCATCCTGGCAGCGGATACGCAGAGGGAGCTCGAATATCAGAAGAAGGCGCTGGAAGCGGTCGTCTCCGACCAGGGAGGTTTCGTGCTCGACTTTGCCGCTTTCCCGTCGCTGCAACAGGTGCTCTGGATGGGCATGATCCGGTCTTCGGTGACACCCATGGTCTTCCGGGCGACCGGAAACTACATGGTCCTCTACGGTGCGGACGAAGCGGTCGACAATCAGGTGCAACACGAAAACGTGGGAGAGCCTCTTGTCCGGAAATACACCGAGCAAGGGACGGTCCTGGATGAGCTGGCCGATGATATCTGGGCCCCCAGCTATGAAAACGTCAACCGGTCACATTGCGAACACATCCTCTTGTTCGATCACCGGGATCGGGACCACGGGAAGGCTATGGTGGATCAGGTCGCCGAATCCGAGTCGGTGGCCATCGAGCAGTACTTGGACCCGGGCTTTGGTATCATCGCCCCTGACGCTCGCAAGCGCTTCAGTCCCGTGGCAATGGACTACAACGAGTATCAGAAGAAGATCCTTGCGGCCCTGGATGAGCACGATGTGTCAGACACGACCTTTTATACAGATATGCCTGAGTAATTCGTTGCTAAGCCAGGGGACTCGGAGGAAATCGGGGACAGGAGAGCTGGGTGCCTGTCCCCGATTTCCCCCCAAGGACGGTATTCCCGCTTGTTTCCTCCACATATCTTGATGGCTTGGATGGTCTTCTGCCTTTCAGATAGCCGGCCGACAATGATACCGTGCGTAGTCTTCTGGTTTCGAAACGACATGCCAAGGATTTCGTCTGGCAACAGAATCCGGGTAGATAAGAGCTACACGTAACAAACTCTGATTTTCCAAATGGCCTTAGGCAGTTAGTGGGTCTTAAGGTTTTTGCTTTCCTGTTATTTTCATACCGCATTTCCTGTTTATGACGCAAGAGAGAAGTGGGACACCATCTTTGTCACGAAGAGGATCGACCATCACTGGTTCTCTCGACAACCTTCTCCATGGCCTTGTGGTAGTCCCGTCGTACCTTCTGGTTCGACACTCTGGCGTATCGCTGGGTCGTCGTAATGGAGGTGTGCCCCAGGAGGTCCTGGATGGTTGCCAGATCCGCTCCGGCGTTTAGCATCTGCGTTGCCATCGTATGCCGGAGATGGTGGCAAGAGACTCGAAGGCCTGCTTTGCGTGCATAGTATTCCATCCTCTTCTGGATGCCACGAACCGATAAGGGTTGCCCCTTGCATGGGCCTTTCTCCACGAGAAAGACATGTTTCCTTCGGGTGGGCGGTCTTCGCTTCAGGTATTCGACGAGTGATTTCAAAGCATCCTGGCTCATGTAGGTGACCCGGTCCTTATTGCCTTTGCCTCCTTGCACCAGGATACAAGCTCGTCTGAAGTCGATGGCAGGGAGCGAAAACGCGAAGCTGACGATGGGGTTCCAACCGTCTTGGAACCGGATTTGTGCTCAAGGGAGGAGAAGCAAAACTGGTCCCGGTTGGAGTGGACAAGGGCCAGGCCTTCTGATATCCTGATATCGTTGATATATTGTATTCTGTTTCGGGAAGCACGGTTATTTCCGCTCGCTCGACCTCCATTGCTCTGGAGGAGACCCAACATGCTTTACGGCGCTTACCATCTTTATCAGAAGAGCATGAAACCATTGAATCTTTATTCGAAGGCCCTCGGCAAGGTGGGTAGTTTTGAATATCTCCCGCTCAACCGGACGAGAGCGGGTCGGCATTTCCTGGCGAGCGCGGAAATGGTCGAACGGTTCACCCGTGACTACCCCCGACCGCCCTTCCCCTTCGATCACACCGTGATCGATGGCCGCCAGGTGGATGTGGAAGAGGAGATCGTTCTTTCCAAGCCCTTCTGCGACCTGCGCCGCTTCAAGCGTGAGGGCCGCCACAACGACCCGCGGGTCCTGATGGTGGCACCCCTGGCAGGACATTACGCATCCCTCATGCGGTACACGGTCCAGGAGTTCCTGCCGGACCACGATGTCTACATTACGGACTGGCTGAACGCCCGGGACGTCCCCCTTTCAGAGGGCGATTTCGGTATCGAGGACTACGTCGACTACGTCATCGAATTCATGCGTGAAATCGGGCCGGGAAGTCACATCCTGTCCGCCTGTCAGCCCTGCCCGCTGGCATTGGTTGCCGTTTCGGCCCTTGCCATGAAAGATGATCCCGCCCAACCCAACAGCATGGTTCTGATGGCAGGCCCCGTGGACCCGCGCATCAATGCCTCACCCATGCTAAAGAATGGCGACATGCTTTCCCCGGACATGCTGGAGAGGCTGGTCATCGACCGGGTGCCCTCCGCCTATGCCGGCCGCGGCCGTCGGGTCTATGCCGGATTTCGACAGCTGTCCTTCTTCATGTCTGCGAATCTCATGACCCATCTCCGCAAGCACTGGGAGTTCTATCGGAACATCGTCAAAGACAACGCCGAGGAGGCCGAGGCGCACCGAGTCTTCTACGACAACTACATGGCGGTGATGGATGGGACCGCCACGTTCTGGAAGGAAACCATTACGCGGGTTTTCTATGAGCATCATCTGCCGAACGGGAAATTCATGCTTCACGGGCAGAAGGTGGACCCGGGGGCGATCAAGAAGACCGCCCTGCTAACCGTCGAGGGCGAGAATGATGAGTTCTGCCCGCCGGGTCAGACCGAAGCGGCGCAAGATCTCTGTAGCGGCCTGCCGCAGGAAATGCGCGGGCATTTCGTGCAAGAGGGTGTCGGGCATTACGGGGTGTTCAGCGGCTCGAAATTCAGTGCACACATCGCGCCCCTTGCCAAGGGATTCATGAAGGCCGCCGTGTCCGGCGATCCGGTTCCTGCAGAGGTGCGACGCTGATTCCCGCCTATTCGAAGACGTAGCCTCCCGGCGCATCCGATTTGGGACGGTAGTCGCTGTTGCCCAGTTCTTCCGGTGCCTTGATCTTGTCACCGGCTCGCTCGCCGATCCACTGGATCCAGTGCTCCCACCATGAACCCTTCTCTTTGCTGGCGCCTCCGAGCCATGCATCCGGGTCTGTCTCCGTAGATCCCGAATGGATCTGGTAAGAAGCCTTGGGGTTACCGGGCATGTTCAGGATGCTCTGGATGTGGCCGCTCGTGCTCAGAACGAACTCCTTGTTGCCTCCGAGGTGCCGTGACGAGCGGAAGCAGGCCCTCCAGGGGCAGATGTGATCGGTCACTCCCGCCACCGTGTATGAATCGCATCCAATGCTACCCAGGTCGATGGGTGTCCCATTCACCTTCATCTGGTTCGGTTTGACCAGGGCGTTGTTTTCGAACAACCCGAGCATTTCGGAGTGAAACTCAGCAGGCAGGCAGGTGGTGTCCGCATTCCAATAGAGGATATCGAAGGCAGGGGGCGAATTGCCCATCAGATAGTTGTTGACCCAGTAGTTCCACACGAGGTCGTTCGGACGCATCCAGGCAAAGAGCCGGGCCATCCTGCCCCCGTCGAGCACACCCCTGCTGGCCGAGTAGTTGCGGGCCCTCGCGATACTCTTTTCATCGGCGAAAAGGGTCATGGGGGTCTCGGTGGTGGACTCCATGTCATAGAGGCTGACCAGGAGCGTGGCAGAACGCACATTGGATATCTGCTTGGCCGCGTAGTACCCCAGCATGCTGACCAGCGTGACTCCCCCGGAGCATGCGGCCATCACGTTGAAGTCCTCGCTCGAGGTGATGTCAAGCATCGCCTCGAGGGCCTCCTCCAGGGCGTTGATGTACGTATCCATGTTCCAGTTCCGCTCCTTGGGCGTGGGATTCTTCCAGCTCACTACGAACATCTGCAGCCCGTTCTGCGTCAAGTACTTGACGATGCTGTTGCGCTCGGAGAGATCGAAGACGTAGAACTTGTTGATCTGGGGCGGCACCAGGAGCATAGGTCGACGGAACACCTCCTCCGTGGTGGGTTGGTACTGAATCAGCTCCAGTACATCATTGCGGTAAACTACGGCGCCGGGCGAAGCAGCCAGGTTCTCGCCGACCTTGAAGGCTCGCCTATCCACACTGCTCGGCATGCCGAAGTGTGAAACGAGATCCTCGACCAGCTGCCGGGCCCCTTTCACAGCGCTCAAGCCACCGGTTTCGATCAGTCGCTTCAAAGCTGCGGGATTGACGACACTGTTGGAAGGGGCAATGGCGTCCAGGATCAGGGCGCCGAGGAACTGAACCCTCTTCTTGTCGTATTCCGTGAGTTCCTCGTCATTGACCCAGCTCTCGAGCTCCCTGTATCCGGCCAGATAGATCTGCATCCAGACCCGATAGAAAGGGTTCAGCTTCCAGGAGGCATCCGCGAAACGGCGGTCTTTGGGCGAAGGTTCGATTTCGGATCGGCCGGTGACGGCCTTGCCCAGCTCCTTCGCGAATCGGAGGCTGTGCTGGAACAGATTCCTGGGGTTTCTCAGCATCTGCCGTGTCGCAAACCCGGCGGTTTCGAAGATGCCTCGGCGGGTGATGCCGACGAATGGGTTGGGCCCGAGCATCTTCTCACTGGCGTTCCTCCCGAGAAGTTCCCTCCGTCTCTTCTCCAGGTATCGCATCGCCTGATCGATTCCCTCCCGGTCCAGATTCTCCAGATATCTGTTCATGGTAGCGTCTCCCCTTTCTTCCATGTTTCGTTCGGGCGGTCTCGATAGAGAGCGGACGGTTTCCGCTCATGATCCGTCAAAGCGCTTAAAGAATCCCCTCACCCTGTCATTGTAGATCTCGGGCCACTCCAGCGGCAGTCCATGATGCGCATCTTCCACAACCGTAAGCTCCGCCTCAGGCATACGGCGGACATATTCCTCTTTGTGCTGCAAGGGCGAGTAGTCCTGATCACTTGCAACCACCAGCACCGGGCACTTGACCTCCTCCAGACGGTCCATAACGCTCCAGTTCTTCAGCGCGAACAAGGCACTAAGACTCGCCTTCTTTTCGTTCTGCGCCCAGCGGTGAACCAGGGTCTTCCGCTGTTCGACATGTTCTGGTTTCGGAAACAACCTGCGGGCCAGGATTGCGCCCAGTTTCTTCATCCCCAGCGCCTTGATGATGAACACCCGGAGGGAAAAGGCAAACCTTGCTCGCAGACCCTTCACCGGCACCTCTGCCGACATGTTGGTCAGGACGAGGGTGCGGACGAACTCGCCATGGTCCAGCGCCAGGTGCCAGGCCACGGCCGACCCCATGGAAAGACCCACCACATGTACAGGTCCCGTCTTCAAGCCCTCTAGCAGGCCGGCTACATCTGCGGCAAACAGCCCGATGCTGTAAGGGCCCGGGGGCTTGTCCGATCGCCCGTGCCCGCGCAGATCGACCGTGATCACTTGGTAGTCTCTGGAAAAATCGGCAACCTGCTCTTCCCAGTCTCTCGCGCTCGATCCGAGGCCATGGATGAACAGCACAGGCGGTCCCTGCCCTGAGATCTCGTAATAGATTTCGATGCCGTTCGTTTCCGTCCTGGGCATCTGCCTCGAGTCCCCACGAAAGACTATTGCCCGGAGTGGGCAAATTCACCCTCCTTCCGAAGGAAATCCTCCACCGTGTTCGCTACGATTTCTCGACAAACCATCATGAAAAGGTGCCCACCACGGAAGGTCCGCTCTGTGGCGTTCGGAATAAGGCAGGCAAGGATCTTACCGTTGACGGGCGGCACCAGGGGATCATTTTCCCCGGACAGCACAAGGGTCGGTTGTTGAATACGGTGCAGCCAGTGGATGCTGGTCCACCCCCAAACCGAAAGCGCCTGATAGACATGCCCACGCAAGTCATGGGCGCTCATCTTGGTGATCGGTTTTGGGACAAACGAGGTCGTGATCGGGTCACCACTGCCCTGGATATCGGTCATGAGTTGGCGCAGGCGTACCGGGTCGGTGAAACTCGCGGGGGAAGCCATTTTTAGTGCGACCGAAGGCTTTCCCGGAACCATCACCGCCCCGGCCGATGTGGCAGCCAGGATCAAACGGTGACATCGATCCGGGAAGTCCCGGACGAACTGCTGGGCCAACCCCCCGCCCCACGAGACCCCCATGACATCCACTTCATGATGACCTAGCTGATCCAGCAGCCGTGCGGAAAGGCGTGCCATGTGGCTCAAGCGATAAGGAAACCGAGGCGGCGGCGATTTCCCCATGCCGGGGATGTCAAAGGCTATGACGTGGGTGCGCTCGATAGCGCCCACGAAGTCATCGAGCATCTCCATCGGAACGCCGAAACCGTTGAAAAGCATGAGAGGCCTGTCGCCGCCGTTCCTGCGTTCACCCACACGAAGGCGCCTGCCCTTGACTTCGACGAATCGGGTCGACAATTTGCCGTCTTTTCGTGGCTGCATCGTCATGGCAAGGTATAGGATGATCCCGCTCGGTTATTGGATACAAGGAGTGTAGCAGGTGCACCATTCTAGCAAAGGAAGGCGGGGAGTCCAATGAAAATGATGCAAAATCTTCGTTTCAATCCAGGAAGGTGAGGGCCTTCCTGCCGTCGTGCCACGCGTAGAACAGAGCATCCACCCCGTCGGTCTTACCGGTCTCCATGTGACCCTCCAGGTCGAGAATGATGAGACCGTACGCGTATCGGAGGGCACTTCCCTCCCGTAGTGTGCGGTCCACAAAACGCGAAGCTGACGATGGGGTTCCAACCGTCTTGGAACCGGATTTGTGCTCAAGGGAGGTGAAGCGAAACTGGTCCCGCTTGATCCGCATGATAAGAACTTGCTTTTCGTGTGTCAGGCGTATACCTGGAAATGATTACAAGGGTAACTCTTCAATCGTAGTCGATGATTTTGATGAATGGTTGAAGCAGTTCTACTCAACGGCTATACGTGAGAGGCGGTCCATGCCAAGCCAGTAATAGTCACGCCTCCACCCGGGCGAGGGAAAGACCACCGATTGCATGCGATTCCCCATGGGTACACGCGCCTTTTCCCGGCCGGTTTCAATGTCCAGCACGACGCTGTTTTCTCCCCCAAGCAGCCCCCTCAAGCACATAAGGCTCTGGTAATCGGCCGTCACGAGCTCCCCGGTATCTTTGTAGTAAATCGTGTGCCCACCCATACTGAAGTGTTCTCGCGTCCAGAGCGTAGTCAAGCCTTCGGTGCTCGGGTTGTGCTGCCAGGCACGTACGACCGAGTTCGAGGAATCGAAAGCGATTAGGATGTTGCGCTGGGTGCAATACAGCGGCGGATTTGTCACACTTCCATACGGGATGCCGCAAATCTGCGTGATGCTGTAGTCCGAGGAATCCGTCTGCGAAACACGAATCACGTTGTTCGGGGTGGGATTCACTCCTGCTTTCAACATGGACAGCGAGCTTCGCCCCATCTTGTGCCGGCCGTTATCGATAAACCAGATGTTGCGCCCATCGATCACCGGGTCCCAGGCATATTCCTGCTCAGTGTCCCCCACGTAATCGAGTCCCCAGCTGCCGTCCAATTTCAACTCACGCGAAGAAGCATCGAACTCGTAGCGGTAAATGGTCCGAATGCCGGTCACGTAGACGTGGTTGCCGGTCGAGCTCAAGCGTGAAATCGATGGTTCGGGCATGACGGTATGCGCGCAAGCCTCGGTAAGCGTATCCGAATCCAACACAGTAATGGTGGTTGCGCCCTGATCAGCAATCGGTTTGGTGACGAGAAAGCCGTTGTCCAGTATCACGTGTGAGTTGTAAGGCAGGTCCATCGGCAATCGGTAGGAGGAGAGAAGCCGACAACCGGGGTCAAGACGATGCACATAGCGGCCAAAGGTCACATACAGGTCGCCATTCCGATGAACACAGAAACCACCGGGCCACCATGTGCCCCCGCGCAATGCGGGAGACTTTCGGACCGGTTCGAGCGTGTCGGGATCGAGCTTTTCTACGTGCGAAGAGCAACTCATTCCAATCTTGCCACGGAGCGAGTCGACGTGCAGCAAGTACACCTCTCCAGGCTCACGCAACACCACCATATTACCGGTGCAGAGGCGGCGGGAAGCCTTAATCTTTAGGCTCTCGCCCATCTGAATGTCCAAACCCGGCAACCCCGAGACGGCCTGCAGGCGCTGCGGCCCACCATCCTCTCCCGGCCAGGGGCTGGCGTAATAGCCCGCAGCTACCTCTACGTGCTGTGCGGTCATGTTCTTATCTGTACCTCCGGCATTCTCTCTTCTCATGGAAGGAGCAGAAATTGGGAGTCCGTTCTGTTCAGTCTTTTCCTGTCCGAGGATAGCCAAAACAATAGGAGTATGCAAGAAAACCATGACAGGCCGCCTTTAATGGATGGTCATTCACCCGAAAATCGTGAATCCTAGTATTTCCTCTCGACATACTAGCTGCACGCCAGATAGGCCCTGTGCTTTTGAAAGTCTCCGGTCTTCCTGATTCCCCTATGAAGCAAGAGGGTTACAGATCGACTGTGTCCCAGTTGTGCCTGACCTGGGGGATAGGCGGGCTCTCGAGATAAAACATGAAATCTGTTCACCAGGTATCAACAGTCCCGAAACGCAGGTTTCAAAGGCTTGCGACCCTCTCTTCAATGGATCAGGCTTGACCTTCCGAAAAGTAGGCAGTAATCTTCCAATGACCGAAGAGCATGACGGGAGGGAACCTTCATGAAGGAAATGCTCACTGTGATCGGCGGCCATGAATCCTATTTTACGGGCAAGCTCGAAGCCTATCTTCGTGCAAAAGGGATCGCTTACCAGAGCATTCCCTTTACGATGGAAGAGGTA
>JANQFG010000269.1 GCA_028277985.1 bacterium
ACCCTCCTGGTTCTCTTTGAGGCGGCTACCTCGTTGAAAAAAGAGTAACCTACCTCTTGGGGTCATCCTTTTCTATTCTGTGGCTATAGCAGACTACCCGAAAACCGTCTTTATGGCTTTGCCCTAGGGCTCTGTCCGTGGTCGGCCCGCAGGGCCCCGGCTATTCCTTTCTTCTCATTCTGCCCCTTGCGCAGCCAGCTACAACATATGGGCCTCTTTCTCTTTGACACACGAGTCTCTTCTGTCGTACTCTGTTTCCACCCGAAACAAGCTTCCTTATGTATTAATATCGATGACCGCGGACAGAACGCAAGTCCAGCTGCGGGGCGTGTTCGCCGACCCGGTCACCAACCGTACAGCCGCCGTCATCCTTGCCCATAACCATCCCGTTAGTGGGGTGGAACCGAACAAAGAGGACATCACCGTCACGGAAAGACTGCGTGAGGTCGACGAGACGCTTGGCATCCGGCTTCCCGAACAGATCATCTTCAATCAGCGCGGATACAGCAGCCTGAAAGAAGGAGGACAAATTTAGCCAAGGACTAGGCTCGATGTATTTTGATTGCCATCTTCCGTCGTTACCGGATCTAGAGGCCCACAAACTCAGGGGATCGGCATTTTGAGCAGGGGAGCTACAAATGACCCGATCCGTGCCTCGGAAACTGATAGGCGAGCGATCCGCGGGCTAGGTGCTTATGTCAGATAGGCATGCCAACGCTGGGCTGGTGAGCGACTCGTGGCTGGGGTCGTTCCTAAGCGCAATTGCCCTCATTGGGCCAGTCATCAAGTGGCTCCGCGGCAAAAGATGGGCGATCCGGATGATGAGACGTTTGGGTATGGACCTCGACAACGTCCCCCGCGACTTCCCAACAGTCCTTGAGCAATCTGTCTCCGAATTCGAGGCCCAACGAACGAAGCTTGCGGCCCGCTTGTTCAAGCAGAAAGACATCAGACGGGCTGTTCGGAGGGCCGTCGTGTTCTGTGATCGTTCGCTTCTCCAGACAAAATGCCTTAGGCATCTCGAAGTGTTCAGGCTTGGCGACGAATGGTGCGAAGCCGGGCTGAAGCTCCAAGAGGAGCTGACCCATTTCTGGGATGTATTCGATTCTGTGACCACACTTTCAAGGACCCCTGGAGAGGCAAGGCAAGACCGTGAACTCCTCTCCGTTCAGAATATGGTCTCAGGATTGGATGCCTTTGTTCGTAAGGAACTCCCGCGAATACAAAAGGAGTTCTCGGTGGCTCACAGCACAGCATCTTCAGAAGTCGGCCCCCCTGGCCAGGAAGAGCCCGTCTTCTTTACTAACCTCCAAAGCATTACTGGCACTGCGCCACGAGCAACAGCAGGTGAACTTCGTATGCTTCGGGAGGCGGTCGATCGATTGGCTTCCTGTCTCGGCGATCTGCCTCTATCTGGGCCAACGGCCGCCGACACCTCTCTAAGAGATGCTCTACGGACTGATACACGAAAAGAAGCCCCAGCTTCGTCCGGCGTTCAAGGGATTGAACAGCCAACCGTTCCCGTGGTTTCCCAAAATGAAAACCTCCTCCAAGGCCTCGTGCCACCCTCCTCTGCCCAGCGCGCGGTTCCCGCGGAGTTGCGTCAAAGGCACCCAACCCGAACACCCTCGGTAGAATCGGTTATCATCAGACATCCTACAGTCATACCCGCGTCGGGAGATGACATTGAGGCTTTGGTTGGGGCTCTGGAAGACCAGATGTCAGTGTGGAATTACGATTCAGCACTTTCGATTGCAGAGAGCATTGAGGCAGCTATTCCGCAAGCCGGAATCACCGACACAGGGGTCCTGTCCGGGCTGTTCTTCGTTCTGGCCCGCGTTTACGTCATCAGTGCAGAAAGGGATGCCTCGCAGGCAGAGGCCCAAATTCTTAGAGCCAAGACCTTGTTAGAGAAGATCGCGCGTTTGCTCGATGTTGTTCCCGACCAGGACCTGCAAGCTGATATGGAGGCACTTCAGGGCTCTATCACGAATCTTGAGAAGGGGCCTGAGGAAGCCCTGGCCTTCCTCGCTGACCGAACCGCGCCCTATGCGATCAGGATTCGTTTGGCGATGCTCCTGAAGAAGCAGGATCTAGAGGGCGCAATTGCGCTTGTTGACGGGAGACCGCCGCACCTGAAGTGGTGTGATTTTGCGGTTACGGCCTACACAGCCATCGGGAGACGTCAAGATGCAGACGCGCTCGTGGAATGGGCAAAAAAGCAGGACGATCGGAGCAAGTACCTGCAATGCGTGGTGCGCCTTGCCGACGCAACTCTGGTTCGCGCCTTGGCAGATCAGGAGCCTGGGAAGAACATCCTGCCGCGGGATCTTTCCGAAGTCGAGCGAAATGAAGTGGCCGAGGTCCTCAGAGTTCTGGAGCCCATGTTAGTGCCGATCGTTGCCAAGGGCTCTCTTGAGTCGGAACTGGCGACTGCAGCGGTCAAGATCGCTTCGATGGCGCACCATCTGCTGGGGCACCGTGACGACATGGCGGCGATGGCACACCTGATGTATACCCGCTCCCCTGTGCCGATCGATGTGGCGCGAAGCGTCATTAGCGGATACATAGAA
Organism: bacterium; assembly: GCA_028277985.1. Classification (GTDB taxonomy): domain Bacteria; phylum Desulfobacterota; class DSWW01; order DSWW01; family DSWW01; genus S015-6. The sequence continues at coordinate 2,574 of JANQFG010000269.1, forward strand.
CCGCCAGAAGATCTTCCAAAGCGCCTGAGAGAGGATTACCCTGGCGACCTTGACGCGAACATCATGGCCTCGGTTATTCAATCGCACATGGGGCACCATGAAGCGGCGTTCGAAGAAGCGAAGAAACTGGTCCCACAGGCCGACACGAGTGACAAGAAGGAAGAGCTGTTCACGCTGTTCCAGCAACTCTCGCAAGAGTTGGATGGCGATGCCGTTACGGTGTGCGAGCGCATAGCCCAGCCTCTGGTTGACCATAACCCACGCCTGCAAGCCGTGTTTGACGCTGCGCGAGCAGTTCGATCAGGAAACGGAGAAATCGCGCTTGAAACTCTGGACAAGGAGAAGGCCGAAGACGATATCTACTGGCTGCAACTCCGAGGTAATGCCTTAACGCAGCTAGGGCGTCTCGGAGATGCGGTTGACATGTTTCTGCGCGCCGCTCGACGTACAGGAGAGCCGGTTCTTCTGCACAAGACTGCGGATCTCGCCTTCCAGGCAAAGAAGATAGCCGTCGCGGTCGAATGCTATGAGCAACTACTTGCAGTCCAACCGGACAACCTGATTGCGCGCGGCAATCTAGCCTCGCTGTACACTTTCCATCTGCATGACATCGGCACGGCTGCAACCCAGTTTCGCGCCTTGCATGACGCCGAGCCACACAATCCCGTGCATACTGTGAATCTCGCAGCCTGCCTTGCCCAGCTCTACCGCCCGGCAGAGAGTCTTTCTCTATACGATGAAGTCTGCAAGGCGGAGGACCCATATCTACCTGCCGTGTTAGGACGAGCCGAACTCCACTTGAGCCTAGGTTACCCAGATGCCGCTTGCGCCTCTCTCCGGAAGTTCCGAGATGCCTTCTGGGATTTGCCGGACTTCCTTCTCGCCTGCATGAATACTGCATACGCAGCGGGTGATGAGGAATTCGCACACGAGGCGCTAACCAAGCTCAATGAACTCCGTGCTGCCGGACTCGTGGACGAGAAGGCCTTCCGCATGGTTCATACCGACGAAGGACTTGAGACTTTCAAAATGCTCTTCAAAGCCGCGGAGGACAGAAGGAAGCACATCCATACGGAAATGCTGAAGGGACGCATGCCATGGGTGTGGGCGGCGGAGCCCTCCACAGATGCAGTGTACTGGGCGTGGCGACTGCGCACGCAAGAACTAGGCTGGATTGGCGACGGCCCGATCAACCGCGCTAGCTACACAATCTACTCGACGAACGGATTCCACGCCGGAGAAACGGAGGATGGACGCCGCGCATTGCTGCCGTTGGAATGTCCGCCGCCTGGGACGCCCGTTGCGGCCGATCTCTCAGCGCTGATTACGCTGCACAGACTTGGCCTATTGGACGAGGCCGCGGACTACTTCGGTGAAATCCTGATTCCTCAGACGTACCTTGCAACCGTGTTGAAAGACGGAAAGAAAATGGTTGTCCATCAACGCTCCCGTCAGCGAACGGCGGAGGAGATCAGTCGCTACGTGGATGCCGGCACGATTGCCACGATCGACCACCAGAATGGGAGAAAGGATCCTTTACCCTTCGCGGACGAGTACCATGATCCGGACCTTCATAGGTATCACCTTATCGATGTGATCAAGCCTGTCTATGAGGCGGGTCTTGTGGATGATCCGGCGTACGAACGCGTAAGCAAGGTGTGCGCGAAACCATCCAGTGTAGACGGTGAACATCCCCCGCTGGCGCGACTACAGGATGTCTGTATCGAGCTTGTGACTTTGGAAACGCTTGCTACGTTTGGGCTTCTGGATGAGATCACAAAGTACTACCGGGTGCACATTGCCAGTGAGGCCCGCATTGAGCTGAGGCAGCGCCTCGACGCTTTGCGCTTTCAGGAGGAAACGAAAGTTTGGCATTTCGATCTATGGGACCGAATCCGAGACGACATGAGATTCAGATTCGTGCGGTCCGTCGTGCCGCAAGAGATGAGAGACAAGACCGGCGATGATACAGGCTTCCTTCCCTTCCTGGCGAGCTTCCTGGCTCGAGATCAGCGCGTTCCCCTTCTGGCCGATGAGCGTACCTGCCAAGTGATGACGCTGAACGAGCGGCAAAGTGCCCCACATGCAGCCTTCGGGTCCGATGCTGTGGTACTAGCCCTGTCCGAATCCGGCAGGCTGGACGCCTCTGGTGCTGCGGATGCGATGCTGGCTCTCATGCGGTGGCGATATCGATTCATTGTCCCGTCTTCAACGATCTTGAAGACGTATGCAGCACAATACCGCGGGAACCCGCCGGGCTTGCCCCTCCGAGAAGTGGCCGAATATATTCATGACTGCATGCGGGATATGGGTTTGTTTGGTGGGCCGGAGAAGACGGATCTAAAGGAATCGATGGCGATGCGACTCTGCATGTCGTGGATGAACGTCCTGGCTGAATGGCTCGTAGGCCTTTGGGGTGACGGTGATTTTACGGATGATACTACCAAGCAGTTGACCGACTGGTGTGTTCAGGAGTGCCTGCCGTCGCAACCGCGTGTTGTCCATGGCAGCGTCAAAGCCAGATTCGGGTCGCTGACCGGGACACTTCTAATCTCACGCATGTTGCTCAATTCGAATTCTGTCGCCGATGGTGAGCGCATGTCCGCTGCGATGAAGGTTGTCCACGCGGCGCTGAAGCTATCAGATGAGGACTATCTGCGAATAGTAACGGAAATCTTGAATGACGCCCGAAGAACAGAGCCCAAGTCCTGAGGAAATGCGGAAGGCAATGCAGGCGATGCTGGTCCGGATGAGGAACACTGCGCTGCGCCACTTCGATCGAATAGGGCCGAGAACCCTTCGTGCCCTTCAGGATCTTAATCTCTTCGACGGCGAGGCACCGCCTATTGGCGATGGCGTGGATCTCGACGTGTTGCACGACGAAAAGCACAAGAGACGGAACAACCTCGCAGATGGTCCCTTGGTTCTTTACGTAACAGAAGGAGACGAGCCGACACGAGTGGTAGTCGAACTCCCCATGCTCCTTCTCTCAGACGGCCGAGACGTACGGCGGACAGCCCTGGAATGCATCGAGAAGATGCTCTTAAAAGACCCTATGGTAGTAACCCCGAAGACGGCGGCCATATTGAAGGAGGCGCGGCCTTCTTTGGTGTCAGAGACGCCAGGCGAGTGGCGGCCGGCGGCTGTCGCCGTTTCTGATGCGCTCTACGACGATGTTCTCATCGCATTGCACGGGGTCCGGCAAAGCATGGAAAGCGAGCCCGTGATTCAGGACAGCCTGAAGTTCTACACAACGAAAGTGATCCATCCCACGGTGTCTTCCCTTGAATCGATTCACCTTCCTATAGGCCATCCTGAGCGAGATCATGAGACCTTGGCAAAGCTTCTATCAGATATTGTTGCTCGCGCCTCGAATCTTGCCGAAATGTGCGGCGCGTACCTTGCCAACCTCGGATTCCTACCCCTAGCCCCACCTTATGGTTTGGCGGCCGCCGTCAGGAAGTGGCTTGACTCCAATCCTGGTGCCGATCCCTGGCAGGAGGTGTGGGGATGGGCGAATGCCGAATCAAGTCCTATATCTCACTACCACGCCTGCTCCGTCTTCGTTCTCCTTCCAGAGTTGATTCCGGACGGCAAATTGCCGGATCTCTGGAGCGAAGTGCTCGCAGTTGTTCAAAGCTCGGACATGAAGGGGGCCGACCGCCCCGAGAGCGAACCGTGGGCGCTTCGCCGGGACCTCGTGAGACACTACACATGTCATCTGGAGGCACGATTGCCGGACAATGATGGAGCAAACATCGGGTGCTTTGCGTGGTGGTTCGCGGAACAGGTCGCCACCATCTTCCCAGCTGATGCGGGTGCAGCGAAGTTCTATCGGGAGAACTGGGTCAAACCTGCTTCAGACTTGTCCAACTACATCTGGCTGGCTGCGAGTGCGCCGATTCAGCGCTCGTTCCTTCGATACGTCACGTTTTCGATGCAATCCCCGTGGGCCGCGGCTCTGCTGACACTGATGGGGGAACACCTGGATGAACTTGAGCCCGCCGAGCAAGTGGAGGATGTCCAGGCAAGAATCCACGAGGCCCTGGTGTCAAACATGATTTCCTCGCTGCCTTTCCCGGTCGAAACGCCGGCCGATCCTACCTTCGCTCTGGAATGCTCATTTGCCGATACCGTCCTCAAATGGGCAAAGTATCAGCCGGAAGAGCATCGAAAGGGTTTGCTGGAGCTCGTTGAGAAGAGCCGGACGCTTGGAACCAGAGATGGCGTCTGCGATGCGCTGCGAAAGCTCGGCGAGGCCGGTCTGCCGGATCAGGTCGATGTGTGCATTGTGCTCAAGGCGAAAGTGTACACCGACCTGACGATCGCGAAGGGCGTATGGGAAGTCGTTTGCGACGCTGAATGGCGCAAGAACGTACTTGGAAACCTCGATCAGGTGGTCCAAGGCCTGCTGCTTGAGTCCCTGAGCATGCTCAGCGTTGACAACCGCGATAATGGGTTCTCGCACCTGCCTCACTATATCGCGGAGCTATGTGAGAAGGAGCAAGACGAAGAGCGCAGACGGGTTCTGTTCCTGTACGTGATTTATACAAGTCTAGCGTCCGATACAGTGAGCGCAGTGCGTCGCCTTCTTCGGGGAGACCAGAAGGCGAAGTTCGTGGAGCACGTCAAAGAATACCGTGCGCGGGCTGAAGCTATGCGCTCTGTCTACCCTCCGTGGGTGGCGGGGAAGCTGCGTGGCCTTCTGGCGAGCATGCATGTGTTGTGATGGGGGATTCAGGACTGCAAACTGGCTGGGGATGAGTATGATATGCGGTGAAGTATCAACAGGATGGCCCTACAATAGCATGCAGTGGATGGCCTTGCGGTGGCGCTCCAGCCCACCACTGATGCTCACGGTAACGGCTCTACTCTAGCAGCGAGGACGAACTATATCATTCGCACACACTGATATTCACCAAGCACATTTCGATTCCAGATTCTGCTATGCTGCACGTAACATCGCCTGATTTTCCCTATGGAATTGGTCTGTTAGGTTATCTTTCCCTCTTCAAGTTTGGTTAGTATTGTTCTCTTCTCCGGGGAGAGGGTCCGGAGGAAGCCCTTTTGCATTGCCCTCTCACCACTTGCTGGAGGGTAATGCAAAAGGGCGACGGAGCTCCTTTCCAAGTCTATCACATCCCAGGGGGTGGGCACGATTCAAGCATGACAGCTCGGCTGGCATGCTTGATGCGGAAGGGTTGTTGGCCCCATAGAGCGTCCCGAGAAGTCCGGTTCTGGCTGAGCAACAGGCGAGATTCAGCCGGAACCGTTCCGATTCCATGAAATCGTGCTGTGTCTCGGAAAACGGGCTCACGAGAATGCCCCTAGTATGGTCGATCTCGACTGGACGCAATATATAAGTACCCCCTGGGGAAGCCGACCAAACAGTTTCTATCGAGGTGGCAGCTTGCCAGTTGTTCTTTCCATGAGTTTGTCCATGGCGCGGTAGTAATCCTGTTGGACCCGCACGTTGGAGATCTTGCAGTATCGCTGGGTGGTAATAATCGACCTATGCCCCAACAGGTCCTGGATGGTAGCCAGATCTGCACCAGCATTGAGCATCCCCGTTGCCATCGTATGGCGCAGCTGATGCGAGGAAATTTTCAAACGAGACTTCCGGGCATAGTACTCCATGCGCTTCTGGATGCCTCGCACCGACAGAGGCTGGCCTCGATAGAGTCCTTTCTCCACCAAGAAGACATGTTTGCTTTTGGACGAAGGTCTGCACTTGAGATATTCCACCAAGGCCTTCAGGGCATCTTGACTCATATAGGCCACCCGATCTTTTCTTCCTTTTCCTTCCCGGACCAAGATCCGACCCCGTCGGAAGTCAATGTCCGGAAAAGTCAGATTCGCCACCTCGGAGACCCTGAGCCCACTTCGAAGCATCAGCATGAACAGAGCCCGGTCACGAGGTTTGTGGACAGTCTCGAGGAACAAGTCCACTTCATCGTCCTTCAGAGACCTGGGCAGAGGCTTGGGTGTTCGCAGGCAGGAGCCTTGTCTCACGGGGTTTTCCCCCTTCAGGTATGCCTGCTCGTCGCTCAGATAATCATAGAACTTGCGCATCGCCGTCAGATGACAGTTAATGGTTTTCGGATGGATTCGTCGGTCCAAGAGCCAATCGATATACTGTGCAACCTTCCCCTTGTCGACCTGCTCAATCGGAAGATCCACCCACAGGAGGAACTGCTTCAGATCGGCCAGATAACGCTTTACGGTATGGGCGGAGTAGTTTCTTCTCTTCAAGGACCGCCTGTAGCTCAGGATCGAGTTCGTAATGTCCATGGATTTCTCCTTTCTCGATGATCTCCATTGCGCGGAAGTATTCTTCCTCACGAGTTGTGTCGGTTAGGCGGGCATAGCGACGAGTCATGTCGATGGTGCTGTGGCCCAGAAGCTGCTGAAGACACTCCAGGCGCATGCCCGCATTGAGCATATCCGAGGCAAAGGTATGCCGCAGACGATGAAGGGTGTAGTTCTTGTCCTGAAGGTCGGCTTTGGCCAAGTACTTCCGAAACAGGACCCGAGCCGTCGCGTAGCCCATGGTGTCCCTGCCCTTCGCATAGAAGAGAAACACCTTGTACGACTCTCTCGTGAGAAGCCATGTTTTCAGAGCATCGCTGGCATCATCGCTAAGATAAACAACCCGGCCCACCTCATTCTTTTGTGCCTGCGGTATCTCGATTCTGCGTTCCGCAAGATGGACATCTTCTATCCTGGTGTCGAGCAACTCACCTATACGCATTCCCGTCCTTAGCAATACAAGAAACAAGGCCCGGTCCCGCGTGTCGGTCAATACCTCGAGCAGCCTCCTTACATCCTCGGGTGCGATCGCTTTGGGAAGATTCTCGGGAAGCTTGATTCGAAGACTTCGGGATAAGACCCGCGGATCAATAATCCCTTCTCTCTCTAGAAACCTTGCAAAAGCACGTACCACCGACAATCGTGTCCTGACTGTACGTGGTGCCATGCCGCGATCTTGCTCATGCTCTACAAAGGCCTCGAGATCTTGCCGGGTCAACTGTTCGAGTCCATCCTTTCCGACAGCCTTGAGAAAACCCAAGAACAGTTTGCCGCTTGCAACAGTGCCTCGCAGTGTGTTCGGTTTGCAGTTCGAGCGGTACTTCTCCTGGAGATGACGTCTCAGCTCCTCCTTGCCAGGCAAATCGAGGTCGCTCAGTGGCTGTAGATAGTGCTCAAGGCTGAGACGGTCCCTCTGCAGTTCAGCGTTGTGCAATGATAAGCGTGCTCGCAACAGCACGTCCACATCAGGAAGAAGGCACAGAGAGGAATACGTGGGCAACCAACTCTCAAGGGGTGGCATCCCGGAGAACTGCTGGTGTGGGTGGGCCTTTGTCTTCTTTCTTTTGCGACGGGACCTGGTTTCTACGTCTCTACCGGTCATAACTGCCTCCTTTCCCCAATTACATCGGAAAATCGGACAGTTGTATGACCGCTGGTCTTTATTCTTGTTCGATCATTTTGTTACGTGCAGTGCTATAATCGTGAAAGCGGGGATGCGGGTCGGATCGGATTTATACGGAGGATTGGGAATGTGTATCACCTCGACCCGCAGAATCCCCCTTGACGGAATCGGCAGTTCTGTGGACTCTATGAGAAACACAAACCATTTTGGCCTGGTGGGCTACAGAGAGGAGAGCGGGTATCCGATAGGTCTCGATTTCAGCCGGGAAGTGAAATCGAACCGAAGAAGAGATGCTAGCGCGCGTAAGCGGTTAGGACAGGGCTGACGCCGGTAACATGCAGCAGACGTGAGAAGGCCTCGGAAGCGCCTGCAACCATCCGCTGCTTTGTAGGGTCCTCGGCTCCCTTGGTCCATCGCGAGAGGAACCCGCCGAGGATCGAATAGTGATATTCGATCTCTGGGAAACCGGCCTGCTCGAGGTAGGCGGAAAGGGTGTCTTTGGTGAAATAGTACTGGTGACCCTTGTGGACCAGCCCGTATGAGAACCGGGGCATCGAATTCGGCAGGATCCGGCGGACAAAGAAACTGAAGTGGGGCACGATGATTACCAGCAGCCCACCGGGCCGGATGAGCTCCCGAAACCCCTGAAGCGTTTGCTTCGGGTTTGAGACGTGCTCGAGGGTGTGCCGGACGACGATCACGTCAAAGGGCTCCTCTCCCTCTGCGTTTCGGAGATCCTCGATGGATAGGTAGAGCGGAAGGGCTTTGGCGCTTCGCCCATACACGACGGCCGCTTCACTCGTCTCTACCCCGAAGACATCGAAGCCGATCTTTTTCGCCTCGATGAGAAGGCCTCCGGTCCCACAGCCGAAATCCATGAGTCTCTTTCCCGGGGCACCCATCTGTTTGCCGATTCGATTAATTTCAGCGCCCAGAACGATCTCGTTCTTCCGGTCGTAATCCTGGATGATGCTCGGCGCGTTCTTCTGGAAGGTGAGACCCCCGTCGCATGCCTGCCCGAGCTGATAGAGAAGGCTTATGGTGTCTTCCATATCGAAGTCGAAGACGAGCCCGCAGACCGGGCATTTCGCCAGCCGTATGGAGGGATCTCTTCGGATGATGCTCTCTTCCCCCATCTCCGCACCGCAGAGATTGCAGCGGTTGCTCTTGAGCTCCCGCTGCGGAACGACCGAGATCTCGAAATAGTGATCGTCCCAGCGGTCTACCTCTGTCGGGCCGAGGGCGAGACAGAGAAGATAGTCGCTCAGGCCCGAACTGTAGGGGACCAGGACGTGCGCTTCGTGCTCGACCGTCTGCCCCGCCTCCAGGCTCAGCTCCACCGGCTTGAAGAAGGGAAAATCGGTCAAGGCTTTCCGGTCGAAAGAGGTCACATCGAACCAGAGGAGAAAGGACTGCGTCTCCTGCGTACTGTTCTTCAGGCCGATGGTGACGGGCAGGATGTCACCCCTGTGCACCTCGGGGGATGGGCAGTCGCAGCGTACGATCGAAACCTGCGGAACCTTCTCTGCATTCACTGGTTGCTCTCCATCAGGGTTGCTGTGCAGACCGTCTCCTACGCGACCGGAATCGGGAACTCGAGCACGAACCGGGTGCCTTGAGGCTTGTTGTCCCTCACGCGGATGTACCCGTTGTGGTCCGCGATGATCGTCTTCACGATCGCCAACCCGAGCCCGGTCCCGCCTTTCTTGGTCGAGGTGTAGGGCTCGAAGATTCTCTCCCGCATGTCTTTCGATATCCCGCTGCCCTGGTCCATCACCTCGAGCACGGCAATGCGCAGGAACGGATCGAAACGCGTGGCGAGCACGATCGGCTTCTCCTTGTCGGTCGCATCCATGGCGTTGTCGAGCAGGTTGATCAGGGCCCGGCGGATCTGGTCCGGGTCCAGCAGAAGCCGGGGAAGACTCGGGTCTTCCTCGAAAGTGAAAGAGGCCGAACGATGGGCCTGCTGGTAGAAGGCGATCACTTCACGGGCGATATGGTTCAGATCGGAAAAGACCGGGTTGGCCGCGGGCATGCGCGCAAACTGGGAGAACTCGCTCACCAGGTTCTTCATTTCCTCCACCTGGCGGATGATCGTGTTGGTGCATTCCTCGAAGACCTTTCCGTCCTGCCCGAACCGCCCTGCGTAGCGTTTCTGCAGCCGCTGGGCCGAAAGCTGTATCGGAGTGAGCGGGTTCTTGATCTCGTGTGCGATCCTACGCGCCACCTCTCTCCAGGCAGCCGCCCTTTGAGCCCGGATCAAATCGGAATGATCCTCAAAGACCATGACCACGCCCATCCAGGCCCCTTCCTCATCCTCGAGCATGCTCGCCCGGACGAGAAGGTTCTTCGGCTCCTGCTGGACGAGGATGCGAATCTGACTCGAAACATTCCGGAGACGCTTCTTGTTCACCTCGTCGATCAGTTCACAGACGGGTTGCATCGCCTCCCCGGAAAAGAGCTCCCGATAGGATTGTCCGAGAAACGAAGAAGCACGGATCCCGAACTGCATCTCCATGAACCGGTTCACCGTCAGGATCCGGCCCTCCCGGTCCAGGGACAGCACCCCGGCACCGATGTTCCGAAGGAGAATCTCCATGTACCTGCGGCGCTGCTCGATCTCCACGTTGCTCTGGTGAAGCCGCCCCTGTGTCTCCTCGATCTCGACGCCTTTCTTCTTCAGATCCATGATCATCTGGTTGAAGGAGTCGACCAGGATCCCCATCTCATCGTCCGAGGCGGTCTCGATCCGATAGGTCAGGTTGCCCGCCGCTACCTCTCGGATTCCCTGGGCCAGGTGCTGGATCGGGGTCGTGATCCCCTTGGCCAGGAAGAAGCCGAACCAGGTGGCCGAGAAGAGGATCAGGAGAGTCACCATGATCAGCGCCATGAAGATGACCGACTTGAAGGGAACCTCGTAGAGCATCATCTGCTTGTGCCGCTCGAGGGATTCGGAGATCTGCGCCATCTTCTCGATCAGGCTTTGGTGGACCCGTCGCTGCACCACGAGGGCAACCTCGCGGGCACCTCCCTTGCCGGCGTAGCCGATCGGCACCATCGCCTCGATCAGCTCTCCTCCACTGCTCTCCCGAATCCGGGCCACGTCCTGCCCGCCTCTGACTTTCTCGATCTCGCTCGCTTCCGGCACGAGCGGCCCGGGGAAGGCCTCATCCAGGGAGGGCTCGACCAGAAGCGTCCGGTCGGGTGCGACCAGATAGATCGCATCGAGGCGGTACGCCACCTGTTCCAACCGGAGGAATTCCTGGAGGTTGTCCTTCTTCTTCTCCTCGAGGACCCCCTCCCGCTTCAGGGTCTGGCTGATCTGTTTTGCAAAGAAGAGCGTGTCCTCTGCCTGGCTCTTGTAATAGGTGCGCGCCACGGCGAGGGATCCCTCCAGGGCCCGTTCCACCTGCACGTGGACCCACATCTCGATGCTTCGTGAGATGAAGGACCAGGCCACGTAGAACAGGATCCCGGTCGGCACCAGCGAGAGCAGCACAAAGGCGGCCACGAGCTTGTTCCGCAGATGGGCGCCCAGAATCCGTCTTCTCCGCTCGAAGACGAGCTTGACCACATTCCTGAGGATCAGAAAGATCAACAGGAGGATCAGGATGATGTTGATGTTGATCATCGAGAAGAACAGGATACTGTCGTTGAAGGGCAACGCGGTGCGAAAGCTGCTGATGGAGAACTCGACGGTGGTCAGGATGAGGAGGACAAAGATGATCAGAAAGATGGAGAAGATCTCGCGTCTTCTTCGTCTTGCCTCTTTGTCCACGACCTCGGGCAGGGGCTTTCCTTCCATGGGGGGGTTGGTTCCTTCGAGAGGCCCTAACCTGCTTCGAGATCAGGCAGGTGTGTCGAGCCTGGAAGGCGCTTGGGCGCGCCCGGTTCACGGCTCCCTGGCCAGCAAACCGACGCCGTAGACCGCCCTCTGATTTTTCTCTACCCAAATACTTCCCTTGAGGAGACAGAAATCCACATTGCTCTGTCCCTTGGCCTGGGATATTTCGCGCAGGGACGTCCAGAAGACATCCTGGGTCGAGGGAGGCGGCGGTTCGCCCTCCAGCGGTCCTTCGCCTTCCGTGGTTGCGTCTTCCGTGGTTTCGCCTTCAGTGGTTTCGCCTTCAGTGGTTTCGCCTTCAGTGGTTTCGCCTTCTTCCCCTATCGCCTCTTTCGGGATCTGGACACTGTCGAGCCTCTGCAGGGAACCCTCCACATCCCAGGCAGGGATCAGCAGCCGGAATCCCTCCTCCGACGCCTCGGGACAGGGCGAAGCGGAGAACGCACATTCCGGCTCGGTCCACCGGATCTGGTAGGTCTCCTGCCATCTGCCGCGGCGGTCCTGCATGACCGCAAACTGGGCCCTTCCCTCCTGCCCGCCACCCTTCTTCTCCAGATAGAGGAACTCCCCACCGGGCCCCCACACGGCAAAGATCCTTCCGCCAGGCTCCAGGCCGGCGAGAGCCCCCTTGCGGCCCTGCGGTGGCGCGTCGATCCAGGACCAGCGCTCATAGAAGAGGTTGCCTTCGACCGTCCGGTTGTTGCAGATGAGCTTTGCGGGCATCCGGCCGTATCGGATCTCCTCATCCTGACCGCTTCGAACGCGGTCCGCAAAGAGCGGCTCCGACAGGAGAAGGATCTTCGCGGCTTCCTTGGGAAGATAGTAGAGGAACTCGTCCTTGTCCGTGGTGAACAGCAACCCGTCCTTCTTTGTCGAGGACACCGGCGCCAGCGTTCCCTGCTTGGCCGTCCCTTTCTTCGAGCCCAGGTAGGTCGAATGGCCCGGCGATATGAGCCATGCGTTGGAGCGCCATTTCGTCTTGGGCGAAGTGAAGAGGCCGGATGAACGGCGCTTGTTGATGTCCACGACCATGCAAACAGGATTCCCCTGGACCGCCGAGAGAAAGACCAGCGCCTCCACGACAGCTTCGCGCGGCGGATCCTCCCGGATCGTCTGCTTCTTCGAGCACGCGCACAGCAGGAACGGGATCACCCACAGAATCAGCCAACTCTTCGCTCTTTGTCTCGAACCACTCACCATGGAAAGAAGTCCTCGTACCGTATGTTAGGGAACCTATGCTCTCTGAAAGGATAGTCCTTTTTTCGCAATCTTGAAAGGGAGGTCCTGGAATCCCATCTCGCGCACCTTGTCTCGGGCCCTGGCCATGTCCTTCGGGTTCACGTAGATCACGACACATCCCCCCCCTCCTGCGCCGCACACCTTCGTTCCGATCGCGCCGAGCCGCTTCATGCCCCGCTCCAGCGAGCGGATCTCCGGGGTCATGATCCCGGGAAAGAGCCGTTTCCGCGCTTCCGCCTCCGCACCCATGGCCCTTCCCACGCCACGAAAGTCGCCCTTTTTCAAGGATTCGGCCATATCCTGCCCGGCCTCGACGATTTTCCGGAAGAGACGGTGCACCCTTCTGTCCCCATCCTGGTGTCTCTTGAACACTTCCCAGTTGTTCGTGCCGGAGTGGCGGGAAATTCCGCTATACACGAGCAGGAGACGCTTCTCCAGTTCGCTCGAAAGGGCCGGCAGGGGTTCTCGCCCGACCTCACCCGGCCGCCACCAGAGCGCCTGCACACCGCCCCAGAGGGCCGGGTAGTAGTCCTGCATGCCGGCAGGCACCTTGATCAGGTGCGTTTCGATGTCCCGAACCATTGCGAGGAACCGGTCCCGCCGTATCCCCTGTTTCCCGCTGCGCATCAGGGCACCGCACAAGGCGACCAGCAATGCGGAGGATCCGGCCAGACCTGCACCGCGGGGGACATTGGATCGGAAGTCGATATGCAGGCCCTGGCTTACCGAGAAATGGCGAAGCACCTGGGCAAAGAGCTCGTACCCCGGGTGACCCGAGTTCTTTGTGCGCAGGTTCCATGTGACCGTGCGGTCGGCATTCTGATCGGTGAGCCGTATTCCGGATCCCTTCACCGGCTCCACACGAACCCGGACGCGCAGGTCGATGGCCGCGTTGATGGTGACCGCACCGGGATGAAACAGGTAGAGGGGCCACAGATCCACCGTTCCGCCCGCCAGGTCGATGCGGGTCGGCGCGGTCGCTTCCACGGCCTGCTCCAGCCTCATGGATCGTATCTCCTTTTCCTCCTAAGCTCGCCGCACCCTGACCATTTTTAGCCTGCCGGACGTCACTTTGCAAACGGAGAGGATAGGTCAAAGGCCCTTCCTCACCACTCCGGGGCTCTTGGACTCGGGGGGGCGGGGCCTCTCTGTTAGTCCGAGAGATGGAACGAACCGGTTCAGCGCAAGATGTCGGTCCATCGCGGAAACAACCGGCTTTCGTATGGTAGTGCACTGGGTTCCACGGGGATTTACGCCGGGCGAAGAACGTGCAGGGGTCAGGCATGAGCAGCTACCGGCGCGGGGCGGGGCCTCTGAGCAATCATGGTGACGGAGGTGAGTGGAGCGGGATCTTGTGGGGTTCCCCTGTCCCGGCTCGATTCGTGCAGGGCGACTGGTGGAGGCTTCTCGAGTCCCCAGGTGCGCGCCGACGCACACGCCTCCGGCGCTTTCGGGCAGCAGCAGGGGACGAGGGACTATGTTGCCGGAACACGGAGGCCAAGCGAATTGAGACGGGACAGGGGAACCCCACACTCACGGACGTTCCGCGTATCTGTCTATACGCTTCTTCGCCTTCTTGTAGTACTCATGACCGGGCAGGAGGATCATCAGGACCTCGTTCCACTTCTCGATCGCCTGGTCGATGTTGATCTCCTGGAGGGAATATCCTTCGCGGTAGATCTTCCGCGCCACTTCGTCGAGCTGATCAAAGCCCTGCTTCAAGGACTTGTCCTTCGGGTTGATCTTTCTTCCCATCTTCCAGAACAGGGCAGCGCCGATCGGATTTCCCCGGTCGAACTCCCTTCGGCCCCTGTCGTAATAGATCCTTGACAGAGATGCCGAGGCCTGACTGAAATAGGTTCCGCCCCGTGTGCCCGCAATGTTCCGATCGCTTTCCAGGAATCGATTCCAGACCTCCAGGGCCTCCGACAGGCGCCCCTCCTGCTGGAGGGTCTTCGCCTGCTCGAAATAGGTCATGGCGGACTGCACGTCCTCGGCAAGCGTTCTGGCCTTGTCGCCTCCGGACCCATTCTTGACCTTCTCCAGGGAGGTGAGGGACTTCTCTGTATCGCCTCTTCGATACGCATTGATCGCGTTCTGGATGTACCAGGCCGGTGTCCCCTTCTTGGGACCGGAACGGACCGGCTTCGAAGGCTGCGAGGCGCTCGGTGTGTTTAAAGCTCTGTCCGATTGCTTGGTCCCGGGAGGCGCGGCCCGAACCGGTACGGCAGGGCGCCGAGGGGACCAGGCCGTGTGAACGCCGGACTTCTTGTCTGCGAGCTGCCTCTGCAACAGTCTCGCCTCCAGGACGATGCGGCGGGCGTCCTTGTTGTTCGGATACTTGGCAAGGACGGCCTCTGCCTCACGCTTCGCAAAGGACCAGTCCTGCCTCGCAAGGGCCTCTGTAGCGGCCTGGAGCCTCTGCTCCAGGATCATATCTTCGATTTCCCGGGTGAGCCGTTCCGCTTCCCGGTAGTAGACGCTCTTCTTCGGAACCTGCTCCACCTGCTCCGTGGCATCGACCAGTTCGTTCTCCATCACGAGGCCCTTGCCCTGATTCAGGATGTCCACATACTGGCTCTCCCGCAGGGCCTCCTGGTAGAGGTTCTCCACGTCCATGAAGTTCGGCATGTTCCTGCGAACTTCCTCGAAGACCAGGATCGCTTCATCCCAGCGCCGCGCGGCGAGCAGGTCTTTCCCGTTCTCGTAACGAACCTTGAGCTCTTCACGATCCACCGGCTTTTCCAGATCGGTGAGCTTTCCTGAAGTTCCCTGCGGAGTCCCCTGCTCCTGGGGTCCCTGTGTAAAGAACATGAGCATCACGACGCCCACCGCGACGAGGATGAGCACCACCATGAACGAGACGCGACGGATAGGGGCCCTCTTCTGGTCGGCCAGGCCCTGCCTTCCACCCACGGGCCGCCACAGGTCTTCCTGGCTCAGGGTCTCCCCCGGATCCACGTACCGGAACATGGATTCCCCAACCGTGAGGATATCGCCCTTCTGCAGGGTGGCCTCCTCAAAGGGCTCACCGTTCAGGAATACGGACCCTTCGCTCGAGAGGCTCCTGAGCACGAATTGACCGCCGACGAAGCTGATCTCCAACTGCTGAGGCTGAACGTCGCGATCCTTCAGAACGAGATCGTTGTCATCGGTCGCACCGATCCGGTAGGCACCCCTGGGCAGCGGGTGGGCGGAACCCGGCTGCGCCCCTCGCAGCTCGAACAGTAGAGCGGTTCCGTTCTCTTCCTGTCTGTCTTCGTCCTGCATCTTGCTCACACCCTCGGGAACTCCAAACCTACAGGCCCAGTTCGCAGCACCGTGCGCTTCCGTGGCTGGGCGGCAGGGCCCTGACCCCTGATCCCTGATCCCTGTATTTGTATCACCTTTTGTCCAGCTTCTCTAGCAGGTCTCTCGCTGCCCGGTGCCTCCGGTCCGCCTCGTCAGGAACGTGGCTGATGATGTTCTGCAGCTCGATCTTTGCAGCGTCCAGATCCTTGAGCTTCAGGAACTTCTTTGTATTGAACAGGAAATCCTCATATTTTCCCTGCAGTTCCGCCTCGTACCGCTCCCTCGTCTCCAGGAGAGCGTCCCGAACCTGGGCGTCCTCGCAGGCGATCACATACTCGAGGCCCTCCCTCAGATACTGGATGGCCGCGTAGAGGTTCGGATCGTTGATCCGCCTCTCCTCATACTTCTCGTTCGACAGGCGGAGATACTTCTGCGCCACCTCCACATCGCATTTCGGGATCGGCACTTCGTGGATGGAGACCTCCCGAATGCCCCAGCGAGTCTTCTCCGGCGGGTTCTTGCGGTTGTCGAAACGAACGGTGTTGACTTCACCTACCTTCAGGATCGTACCCGGAATGTCGACCGAGACCAGCTCGTCCGCCCAGCGGTCGATGGTCAGAGGAACATCGGCAAGCTTCTCGTCGTTGAGGTAGATGCCCACCAGCTGCGGGTAACGGATGTAGCCGGGCAGGTATCGAAGCCGATACTTCGGCTTCTGCGCGAAGAAGGTGAACTCCACCTTTTCCACATAGTTCTTTCCACCCACCTTGTGGCCAATAATTTCGTGGACCGGCAGGGTCAGAGGCCCTGAGTTCGACAGGTCTTCGCCCTCCCGCTCGGTCATGGACAGCCGGACCGCAGAGTAGATCAGGACCACCAGCAGGACGCTCAAGAGGGCGAGCACCGGAGGCCGCTTGAAGAACGAAGGCCTCCCCCCGGTCCCCTCCAGGACCTGAAGACCCTGGATGAATTCATCCGTGATCTCCTCGCGAAGCAGGGAGATGTGGAACACGTACGGCCCGATCTGCAGCTCGTCCCCGTTGTGCAGAGGCCCCCGGGACACAAAGAGACCGTTCAGCTTGATGCCGGTTCCCTCTCCCAGGTCTTCGAGAAAGATCTCTTCCTTGTCTTCGACGATCCGAAAATGCTTGGCCGCGATTTCCGCGTGGCTCAGAATGAGATCATTGGTGAAATCGCTTCCGACCTGTATCTCTTTCTGGCGGAACTCGTAGCGAGTCCCTTCATCCGGTCCTTCCACGATCGTAAATTGAACCGTGGTCAGCATGCTCAACCCTCATCCGATCCGGCCGGTGTTTGTCCTTGTTCGTCCTGCTCCAGCGCCAGACGATCTCCCGCCTCTGTTCCGGTCCGCTCCAGTGTGCCTGCAGGCAGCTCCAGCGTCGCGTGGCCGTGGCGTCCGCCGCTCGCGGTCCTCCAGGCACCGAGGGAGCCCACCGACTTGACGATCCTCTGCTCGGCATCCAGGAAGCAGACATCGATCTTCATGCGCATCCCCATGGTGTGGATCGACCCACAGGGATCGAGCAGCAGCCCGTCGAACTCCTGCCAGTCTTTCCGGAACATCAGGCCTTTGGCCCGCTTCCAGAAGCTGTCCGCGATCGAGGCCTCTTCACAGACCACGGTGTTCTTTGTAGCGTTTCGAATCTTGAAGCCCATTTCCCCAATCAAGGTCGCCGACTAGAGGCCGATGTCACTGATCGCGCTCAACAGCGGAATCACAAGGATGATCGCGATCGAAAGCAGGTTCGCGATGATGATCGGGAAAAGGATCTTCACCGGGACTTTCTGCGCCGCCTTCTCCGCCCGCTCGAACCGGCTGCTCCGAATCTGCGCCGACTGGATGCGCAGGACCGCGGCAAAGCCGGTGCCCATCCGATCCGCCTGGATGATCGATCCCACGAAGTTGGAGATCTCCTGCATCTGGACCCGGTCGGCAAAATCCGTAAACGCCTCCTTCCGGGTCTTGCCGATCTTTGTCTCCTGCACCACCATATGGAATTCGTCCCGCAGCGGCCCAGGCGGCCCGTTCGCCACGACCCGTTCGAGGGCGGTGCCGAAATCCAGCCCCGCTTCCACGGCCAGGGTCAGCAGGTCGCAACAGAAGGGAAGATCCTGCAGGATCGAAAGCTGCCGCTCTTTGATCTGCCTGTTCACAAAGGCGTTCGGCAGGATGAATCCGAGCACCCCGACCAGGAGGACCAGGGCCGGGGAGAATCCCGGGACCAGGAGATAGATGCCGAAGGTGAGCATGCCGAACAGGATGGCGCTCGCCTCTTTGATCCCCAGATACTCGGCCGGCTTCAAGTCCCAGGGGCGGCCGGCCGCATCCAGCTTCTTCTTGATCAGGACTTCGTAGGCGCCGAGATTCCAGTTCACATTGATGCGCGCCAGAAGCTGGACCACGAACATCATGACGCGGAACAGGGGGTTTCCCCGAATGCTCGATTCCGCCATGGTCCCGAGCCAGCCCTCTTCCTCGATGGGCACCTGCTGGATGTCCTTGATCACCCGGTAGGCTCCGTACGCGAACAGGCAGGCCGCGCCGAAGCTGAGCGAGTAAAAGAAGACCGGATACCAGGACACCCGAAACCCTCCCGGAGGAAGCTCCCCAGAGCTTTCGATTCGCTACACCCGGATGTTGACCATACGACGGACGATAAGAATCACCATGACCTGAAACAGGATGACCGCGTAGACCGCAACCCGTCCCACGTTCGAGTCGAACAGGGGCTTCATGTATTCGGGCTGCCACAGAAACAGGATGCCGTAAAGGATAAAGGGAATGGCCCCACAGACCATGGCCTGGAGTCTTCCCTGCGCGGTGAGCGTGTCCACCCGCTCCATGACCCGGTGCCGGGACCGGATCACGTCCGCCAGGTGGTCGAAGATCTCCGAGATATCCCCTCCCAGCTCCCGGGTGATGATCGTGGAGAAGACCATCAGATTGAGCTCCTCGCTCTCGACGCGTCGGGCGAGGTTCTGGAGCGCCTCGTTCAGTGGAATACCGATCCGATACTCCCGCAGCAGGAGATCGAATTCCTGGGACAGAGGGGGTGTGGAGTTCTCGACGAGGCTCTCCAGGGCCTGCACAAAGGAGAGGCCTCCCTTCATCGAGCTCGACAGAAAGTCCAGCCCCTGCACGAACTGCAGCTCGAAGGTCCGCCGCCTCTTCCGCACGTAATAGCTGAGCAGGATCCGGGGCACGAGCAGGCCCACAAGGGCCATGATCACGGAAAGGACCACGTTCAAGCGGGTGATCGTGAGGGTGAACATGAAGACCAGGCACATGATCAGGATACTCACGTTCAGGATGCGCCTGGGATTCAGGAAGATGAACATGGTCTCCAGGGTCCGGCTCACGCTCTGCAGGTACCGGCTCTGGTAGTATCGGAAAAGGGCCCTGCCCGCCCCTGCTATGAAGTTCGCGACGATCGCGATGGTCAGGAAGGTGATGATGTAGATCAGGATCACATAGACAAACTCTGGCATGCGGTCCTCACCGTCTCCTAGGAGTCAGCTTTGAAGATTTCCATATTCACGGGAACGTTGCTGTCCTCGAGCTCCTGGAAGCATTTCGGGATGGCGCCGGTCGGAGCGACCCGCCCCTGCACCCTGCCCCCTTCCCCTACACCCTCCTGCTTGAACTCGAAGAGGTCCAGCAGCTGGTAGCTCCCGTCCGCGTCCAGCCCCACCATCTCGGACACCTTCACCACTCGCCGCGACCCGTCGTTGAACCGCATGAGCTGCACGATGATGTGGATGGCCGATGCGATCTGCTCACGAATCGCACGGATCGGCAGATCCATGCCCGCCATCAGCACCATGGTCTCCAGCCTTCGCAGGAAGTCGTACGGGGCGTTCGCATGGCCCGTGGTGAGCGAGCCGTCATGACCGGTGTTCATGGCCTGAAGCATGTCCAGGGCCTCGCCGCCGCGGACCTCGCCCACGACAATCCGGTCCGGCCTCATCCGCAGCGAGTTCTTGACCAGGTCCCGGATCGCGATTTCACCCTTGCCCTGAATGTTCGGCGGCCTCGACTCCAGGGAGATGAGATGCTCCTGTGGTAGCTGCAGCTCGGCCGAGTCCTCGATCGTCACGATCCGCTCCGACTTGGGCAGCAGGCCGCAGAGCACGTTCAGCAGGGTGGTCTTGCCGCTCGAGGTCCCTCCGGAGATCACGATGTTCCTTCGGCTCGTGACGGCGACCTTCATGAACTCGAAGACCTCTTCGGTCAGGCTGCCGAACTGAATCAGCTTTTCAAACGTGAAAGGGTCCCTCGAGAACTTACGTATCGTGAGGACCGGGCCCTTCAAAGAAAGCGGAGGAATGATGGCGTTGACTCGGGAGCCGTCCTTGAGACGCGCATCCACCATGGGCACGCTCTCGTCGATCCGCCTGCCCAGAGGGCTCACGATCCGCTCGATGATCCCGAGCAGGGAATCCTCGCTCGCAAAGGAGCGGTTGGTCAGGAAGAGCTTGCCGTTGATTTCGACGAAGATCTGGTCCTTCCTATTGACCATGATCTCGGTGATCTCCTGGTCCTTGATCAGGTCCTCGATCGGCCCCAGGCCGAGCACCTCGTCGAGCATCTCCTTGTGGAGGTTCTGCCGATCCATGTCGTCCGGGATCGTGTCCCCCATCGCATCCATGATGCTCCAGATGGCGCGGCTCGTGGTCGACTTGAGCTCCGCATCCTCGATGCTCTTCAGATCCATTCTTCGGAGGTCCAGAAAGGCGATGAGCCTTCGGTGGATCTCCTGCTTGATCGGGACCAGGCTCTCATCGTACCGGTCTTCGGCCGTCTCCAGGATTTCCCAGTAGAGCTCCTGGGCAGAGGGCTCCTGGTCCACGGTGTCCGGGATGACGCGCAGGTTGTAGCTGCCCAGGGAGATCGTATCCCCGTCTTCCAGGATCCGGCCACCCTCGATGCGTGCCCCGTTCACGAACGTACCGGTGCGGCTCTCCAGGTCGACCACTTCGGCGCGCCCGTTTTCGAGCCGCAGCTTCAGGTGGCGCCCGGACAGGGACGGCTGGTAGAGCACGACGTCATTGGTAGAGGAAGTCCCGATAAAGATCTCGGGCTTTCTCACGTCGTATTCGGATGTAGAACCGTCCTCACGGTTGCTTACATGGAGGCGCATGTTTACGATCCAATTCTCCGTCACGTTCCTCAGGGCCGAAACCCGGAGGCTCAATCAAACGCGTCGATCTTGATCTTCTCCCCGATCGCTTCGTATCTACGCTCGATGTCTTCCAGCATTTCCCGGTTCATCTCCGCCTCGGGCGTCATCAGGTTGGCGGTGAGGAAGATGACCAGCTCGCTGTTCTCGTTGGTGAAGTCCCTCGATTTGAACAGCTCGCCCAGGATGGGAAAGTTTCCGATCACGGGCACTTTGTCCACGCCCTTTGCATCCACCTGGTCCACCAGGCCGGAGAGAACCAGAACCTTGTCCTTGTCCAGCGTAACATAGGTCTCCACGCTTCGAGTCGTCAGACCCGGGTAGTCATTTACTTGGACCGAGAAATCGAGCGCAGAGTTCTCCACTTCCACGCTGGCCGAAACGCGACCGTCCCTGTGGGCAAGGGGAGAGACCTTGAGGATGATACCGTACCTCTTGTACTCCACCACCGCCCGGTCCGCCAGGATCAGGACGATCGGGATCTCGCCGCCCGCGATGAACTCGGCCTCTTCACCGCTCTTGCAGACGAGCCTCGGGTTGGCCAGCACGCGGGCCATCGCATTCGAATCGAGAAGATCCAGGTTGGCGCCGAAATTCCTGCCCGCTTCCAGCTGGATGCGCCCGGTGTCCGCGCCCGACTGTACGAGATCGAGGGTGTACTGGATGTTGGCCACCTCGAACCGGGCCGAGTCATCCCAGGTCACACCCACCTTCTTCAGGATATCCCTGCCCAGCTCGACGAAGTGGATATCGATCAGCACGAGATCGTCGGCCACTCCGCCCACGCGGACCAGGTTCACGCAGGTGTCGAAGTAGGCCTCTGACAGGGTATCGATCGTCAACAGGTCTTCCTGCTTGAGCACGGTCCCTTCCAGGAAGATCTTGCTGCCGATCCCCTCTGCCCGCACGTCCGCATACCCGTTCTTGATGAGACTCCTGTTGATCTCCGAGGCGATCAGCCGCGTCACGGATGAGCTCATCCTGGCCAGCAGGGTCACCTCTCTCGGGTAGATCTCCGAGACCGTCTTGATCCGATCGAAGTCCCGGCGCGTGTAGACCTCGCCGTCGATCACGACCCGCTCCCCCACGACACGGACCTCGACCCCTTCGATCTCTCCCAGGATGCCCCTCACCTCGTTTCGGATCAGCCGGACGTCCTTCAGGATCACCTGAACCACCGTGGAGGACTGCTTGCCGTACATGTCCCAGGTCAGCACATCGGTGGTGCCCCTTCCGATGGCGGTGATCAGGATCTGTCGGCCCTCCGAGATGAGCTTCACGTCCACCACCTTCGGGTCCCCGATGGCCACCTGCTCCAGAGGGGCCGGGACGTCCAGGACGACCTGTTGCCCCAGGGTCAGGCGGACCGTTCCCCCCAGGCTCGCGGCGGAGGAAAGGCTCGGAAAGAGAAGTGGGGAGACTCCAAGAAGAAACAAAAAGGTCAGAAGACATGCCCGCTTGTTCAGGATCATCATAGACACTTGCCCATATCTGCCGGTTGAACGTCGCCTGTTTCCGCTTCTACTCCACACGTTCGTGCTTCTTTTCGATACCCCGGATCACCAGCACACGGCTGTCTCGGGCGGTCTGGATCTCTTCGCGCACCCTGGGCTGCAGGATGTCCGCAAAGGTGATCTTCGGTAGATTCTCAAAGGTCTCGATGTCCTCCGGGTTGCGTAACACGTTATAGAGCTTTCCGACCCGTTGCGCATGGATCAGGAGCGCAGCCTCTTCCGGCGTGACAAGGATGGTGAGCATACCCGATGCCGAACGGTCCTTGCGCATGCCGGATCGCGCCGATGTGATCTGACCGATGGCCAGGACCACCACGTTTTGGAGCAGGGTGATGGTCGTCTCCGGCTCGCTTCGCGAGTCGGACTTGCTCTTGAAGGTGCCGAGAATATCGATGTGGTCCCCGGGCTGAATCAGGCCCGCGATGGTGGACGTCTCGTCCACCCGGACCGTCATCGCCCGTTCGCCCTCCTTGATCATCGTAGAGAAGCCGCGGTAGCGTTCTCCTCCCTTGAAATCCATCCAGAGAATCGGGTCTCCGGCCCGCACCGGGTAGACCAGCTCACGGCCGATGATCAGATCCACCTCCTCCGGGTAGATGGCGTTCGCATGGACGAACTTCTTGGGCACGGGCCGGGCCGCCACCCACTCGACCTCCAGGGGCTCGTTGGCCGGGATGTTCCTGCGGGCCACCACGACCCGGACCGGCTCGAGGCCCTTCTTCATCGCCTTTTTTTCGCCGGTGATGTAGTTCCGGACCATCAGAACCGCCGCAGTCCCCAGGGCGATGGAGAGGATCAAGGGCAGGGTGGGACGAACGTCGATCTTTCTCATGGATCCAACTTTCTGCTTTCATTGAGCATTATGGGAATTGCTATAACAGCATCTTCACCCATTTTGATGTTAGTATACATATCGACAAAAAGTCAAAAAAGCTTACAGAAACACCGAAAAATAAACATCTTTTTTGGGTCTGATAAAGGAGGGGATCCCCTCCTTCAGGGCAGGAAGATGATCCAGAGCCCGGCAACGAGAAGCGCGGAGGCCCCCCCCATGAAGAGGGTCCCCTCGATCACACCTGCCAACTCGAGTGCGATTCGGATGGCTTCACCCCGCACTCCGGAGAACGAGTCGGCGAGCATCACGAAGTTGCCGCTCGCGTCATAGCTCCCTGCCAGCAACCCGTCGGAAACCGCGCCCTCCAGAGGGTGCTCCCTTCCGAAGGGGTACAAGGGCAGGTCGTAGGTAAACGTGGACCGGGTGCCCCGTATCGGGATCAGGTCGTCCGTGAGGTCCACGTAGTTGTCCCACAGGTCGATCAAGAACGGATCTTCCAGGGCAGGCGCATAGTCCAGATCATCGTCCAAGAGCTCCCGGTAGGTCACATCCGAGTCAGACGGACCGCCGTCATCCAGGGCATCCCTGAAGAAGAGCCCCTCGATCTCTTCTGTCTCGGTCAAGGTCATATGGACGTCCCCAAAAGGGGCCTCCCGGAAATGGCTGAGAGCGATGTACCGGGCCGATATCTCGCTCTTCCCTGAGATCACGAAGAGCTTGCCCATTTCCGCCGCGCCCAGGAGCAGGAGAAGCAGTACAGGCATGACCACGACCATCTCCACCAGGGCCTGTCCGTCCTTACGTGAGCCGATCCTTTCGTTGATCAAAGCTCTCCTCCCGAATCAGTAGAGGAAGAAATCCGTGGCGTTCAGTTGGAGGACGTTGCGCGTCAACATATCTCTGTCCTCGAAGAACCCGTCGTGTTCGATCTGATCCCTGATATCATAGTATCCGGCCCCTTCAATCGGGAACAGTCTCGCCTCCCAGTCCATCTCGAAGGGGATGTAAGGGATCTCGTGGGCCGTGGCGAACCCCGCCATGTCGATGTTGTAGAAACTGCTCACCGCCTCGCTGTAGGCGTGGGCCGAGGCAAATGCATAGTGCCGGTGGTTCGTGCAGGGGAATTTCGTATCACCATCCAACCAGGTGCAGTCCGCAGGCACCGAGCCCTTGCCCAGGACGGTCGGCGGTTCCTGTTCCTTGAAGGTCGCCACCGTGATGGCGAGCAGGGAATCCACGTCCTGTGGGGCCCAAGTGGACAATCGAGTGCGTAGCCCGAGAGGGAAACCGAGTTCACCCCCTGGCAAAATGGACAGGTTCCGGTAGCACAGACCGCCGACGTCGAACCAAGCCTCTATGGTCGGCACGAAGTGGGTCCACTCCGCGTCCGGGAGTCCGAAATCCCCACCGGAAAGGTGCCACCAGTAGTTGCCGTACCGGGCAAGCATGACCAGGGACGGACAGAACCCCACCCGTTCCAGCACGAAGTCATCCGACTCCGGTCCGCCCGGCACGTAGGCCTGGATCAGCGGGTCTCCTGTGGAAGGGGGGTACATGTACACGCCAACCGTGTCGAACTGGGTATTGGGCTTGAACTCGTAGTTCTGCCGCACCACCTTCGGCAGGTCCCCGTCGACCAAGTCCTGGTCGATTGAGTGGAGCATCACCTCCTGGATCGTTCCTGTGGCCAAGGCCCCCCCCGTTGCCGAGATCGCTAGCTGGCAGTTGAGACCTGTGAAAAAGAGACAGAAAAGACAAGGTATCGGGTCTGTCCACACCTCTCCACACACGGCAAACTGACAGGTCGCACCGGCCAAGAAGCAAACCTGCACTTCCGTTATGGCTAGCGCCCAGAGCTCGAGCATGTTCCGGTTCACCCCCGAGACCAGGTTCAGGGTCCGGGCCTGCCAGACCGCGGCGGACAGGGCAGTTGCATCGGCGACGTTCTGGTTCTTGATCTTGAGGTTCACCAACTCGGCCACGTTCATGGCCATGGCAAAGAAGAGAAAGATCACCAGCCCCACCAGGGCAACGAAGACCAGCGCCTGGCCATCCTCCTCGTGGAGTTTCTCGATCTGGCGTGTAAAGATCCGGATCATTTTCCTCTCGTTTCCGTCCCTTACAGCAAGGCTACCACCCCCGGCTCCCGGGAGGGCCGCCCATGAGGTACATCGAACCCTCGGTGGTCAGGGTGCAGCGCGCCCGGATCGGCACGGGGTACCACGCCCGTGAAACAAAACTATTGAGGATTTCGCCGAACCTGCCCCAGGCCCCGCCTCCAGAAATCAGGCCGGAGTATCCGAATTCCTGGAAGCTCCTCAGGAGGAGAAGCCCGAACCGACCGGGCTTGTCCATGGCTGCCAGGGCACGGGTGGGGTAGACCATCACGTCATCCGCCCCCTCCACATCACCGAGGATCTCCCCAAGGGCCAGCCGGTCCTGCGCCACCGAACTGAAATTGACAAAGATCCCGAAGATGACCCGGTTCACCAGCGGCACGGTCATCGGGTAGATCAGGGTCACCTCGAGGGTCAGGTCCTCTCCAGGAGCAGGAACGTTCTGCTCGTCGCCTCCCCCCACGTTGCATGGGATCCCGGGGCCCGGGCCCAGGGGGTAGGGCCGCCAATCCATCGGATCGGCTACCAGGCCGGTTTCCGGGTAGACCCGCTGCACAGAAGTGAGATAGGCGGCGTTTACGAACCGGGTAAGGGCCAGGTCACTCGATTGTGGGTCATCCCCTGCGAAACCGATTCCCACTACCTCGGGAGACGTTGGATTGAGCCGTGGCATGAAGTCAAAGCTCGGATCCAGGTCGTTCGGGCAGCCGAACTTCGTCCCGTCGGGAGTCCGGAGCATGCACTGGGACGGCATAGCCACCATCGTGGCAAGGGTGGCGGCGGTGAACACGGCAGGGGTGAAGTTCGGATCTGCCGAGTCATCCGGATGAATGGCGGCGCAGGGCCGCACGATCGCGGCGCGGGTGGCTGCAAAGGATGCGTAGTGGACCATCTGGTAGGCAAAATAGAGAAGGCTGAACTGGATGACGCCCAGCATCACCACGAGGAAGAGTGGTATGACGATGATGAATTCGGCCAGGGCCTGGCCCTTTGAATTCCCAAAGCGCATTTGGTCTTCTAGGCTGCTGTTTCCTGGTTCCTGAACTCTCCCCGGTTCCACCCTATTCTACCCAATCTCGACCGGCCGGGTCAAAGCCCCGTCCGGCTAAGATTTCGATAAAAAAAGATTTGGGGATGAAGGCTTGCGCCCTCATCCCCAAATCTCTCAAGTCAACCTGTCCGCTAAGCCTCTGTTACTACTCATCCGAGGCGGTAAAATCGGAGAGATCATACGTCGTGGTCGCCGTGGCCTGGCGGTCCGCGTCGAAGGTCACGTCCGCATCCTCTCCAGCGATCTCTTCTGCCAGGTTCGCGATCTGCTCTCTCACGTTGTCGGCGAAGAAGATCACCGCACCGATGGTCGCAATGGCCACCAGCGCCAGGATGATGAGATACTCACTCATCCCCTGTCCCTTCTTGTTGCGAAGAAACTTCATCATTCGAAATCACCTCCTTTCCGCTTTGGATTCCCGTTTGGGTTGAGCAATAATTATGCCAGTAGCTCCCGAGGGGCATGAAACGGGCCTGTCCGCCCTTCGAGAATGGAAAAACCATGTCCAATGTGGAAGAAAATCGTTTTATTCCGTTTGAATATGGGCCTCGCGGCCTTGCTCCGCCTGTCTCTGCGGTTTTCCATGCAGTACCCTGTCCGCTGGAAGGCTTTGGGTCGAAGAGGAAAAAAAGTTCCTATTTTGGGTACTACTTTCTTCTGTTTTCACCGGGCTGGGGGCTGCGGCTCGATTTCAGAATATGGGCATATTCAGGAAGTTCACAAGGCCTGCGTAGTACTCGAAGATGTATCCGTAGAGATTGTCCAGGACCCCCGGGGTGCCCCCCTGCAGGGTTTCCTCGTAGACAAACAGGCCGAGGCCTATAAAGACACCAAACAGGAGGATCACCAGGTACTCTGTCTGGGCCTGCCCGGCGCGCCCATCGCTGGTCCGGGTCGACCGCTGCGTCCGGATTTCAGAAAGGGAGGAGGTTTCATCCATCTCATTGATCTCCCATGCAGATCCTCTTATTCTACCAGAACCGTGCCGGCCTATACAATGAAAAAGCCCGTCCCGAACCTGTGTACGACGCTTTCCGAATTTTGCCGGATTTTGAAGCATGATGGAGGAAAAGGGGGCTTTCTCCATCTCGATGGCTGTGAAGAAAATTGTTCGGAACTGTGTAAAAGGTCGGTAAACTTTTGATTTCATTTCTTTTTTGGGGGCAAGGGAGGACACGCCTTCCCCCGGCCTGTTTTCGGCGCCTCCCCCACGCAACCCCCTTCTCCCAGTGACGGAAATACGCCTGCCCCAACTTGTGGACAGCCGATCCGCTAAACGTCGAAAACAGGGTTTGCCCCTCGCCGGGGCTTGCTCTATTCTTCCAGCTTCACGATCCGGCCCCGCCCGATCGGAAGCGGGTCTCGGATCTTTCTAAATACCTGATAATACTGGAAAGACGCAGAACAGAAATGCCAACGTCAGACGCACCTCGCTCAATGGAAACCCTCCTTCTCAAGGTCCGACAACGCATCCAATCCCTGGAGGAATCGAGACATCTCGAATACTGGCTCCAGGATGTGGTCCTCGCAGAGGGGGCACAGGGCAGCCTGACCCTGAAGTGCCCGAACGCCTTTTCCGTGCAGTGGCTGTCAGGGAAACACGGGGAAGCCCTTTCGAGCCTCTTCAGTCAGGAGGCGGGTCGTGACCTACGTCTCACCTTCCAGATCGACCCGGCGTCGGGCACGCCTGAGGACTCGGACACCACAGCTGTTTTGCCCCCCTCCGGGGCTTGTCCGGCACCCGAGCCGGAAGCAGCTGCGGAAGCCGCGCTCCCCCCGAGGAAGCCCTTCCCAGGCTGGAATTCCCGGTTCTGCTTCTCGAACTTTGTGACGGGTCGGTCGAACGGATTTGCCTGGTCAGCGGCGCGGGAGGTGTCCCGAAGGCCTCAAAGCCCCTACAACCCGCTGCTCATCCATGCCTCCACCGGCCTGGGCAAGACCCATCTCGGCCAGGCGATCGGCCTCGGCCTGTTCGAGGCGAACGCGGACCTGCGGATCCTCTGGAACACGGCCGAGACCTTTCTGACCGAGATGATCCGGCACATCCAGGACAAGGACGTGCCTTCTTTCAAGACGAGATACCGTGACACGTGCGATGTCCTGATCCTGGACGACCTCCAGTTCGTCAAGGGCAAGACCGGTCTGCAGGCAGAGCTGTGCCACACCCTGGACGTCCTCATGAACAGGGGCAAGCAGGTGGTGCTCATAGGCAACCTGCCCGAACGGGGAAAGAACGGGCTGGATGAGAACCTCGAATCCAGGATCTTCTCCGGGCTGGCCGTGACCATGGAGCCGCCGGAATACGAGACCCGGCTGGCCATCCTGAACCAGTTTGTCCGCGACTGCGGGCTGGCCGTCTCCCAGGAGGCCCTCGCCGCCGTTGCGCGGTGTGTCCGCTCCCATGTGCGCGACCTGGAGGGCGCCTTCAAGCGGTTGATGGCGCTCCAGACCCTTACCCGGGAAGCGATCGATCCGGAAACCGTGGAACGCCATTTCCTGGATCCCACCAGCCTTGCGCAGCGACCGACCGATCAGAAGAAGATCCGGAATCACGTGGCGAAGTACTTCGGGATTCAGCCCGAGAAGCTCGCGTCGCGGTCCCGGAAGAGAGAAGTCCACTACCCCCGGCAGGTGGGCATGTACCTGGCCAGGAAGCACACCCACGCATCCCTGGAGTCGATCGGTCGGCTCTACGGCCGGGGACACGCCTCGGTTCTGAATGCGCTCAGAAGCCTCGAAACGAAAATGGCCTCGAACACCCGGGTGGCGCGCGAGGTCCGGTTCATCGAAGAAAAGCTGCTCGAAACCGTGTGACCCTGCCCTCGGGCTCTGTGCGAAGCACCTGCCCTGCTCATGGAGGCCGCTCGCAGACCAAGGCGAAACGTCACCCAAACCCTTGACCCCTTTTCTCCTTCGCCCCTTTTCTTTCTGTAGAATAAAACGCGGCGGAACGCCTTTCTGATTGACTTTTAGTACGATAACGAATTATATTGGGGTGTACTATACTAGCCTGTACCATCAACCTTCAGAGCGCTTCCATGGAGCAAGGGGGAGAAGAAGATGGCCGAGTACATCGATGACCTGCGCGACATCCAATTCGTGCTGTACGAGCAGCTGGGCGTAGAGAAACTCTGCGAATTCGAAAAATACGGAGAGTTCAACAAAGAGGTCTTCGACATGGTGCTTGAGCAGGGCCTCAAGCTGGCCAAGGAAGAGATCGCACCGCTTAACGAAGTAGCCGACCGGGTGGGCGCCAAATTCGAAGCCGGCGCCGTGAGTTTGCCGAAGGAGTTCCAGGGCCCGTACAAGACCTACTGCGAGGGCGGATGGATCGGCGTGTCCAGCGACCCGGAGTGGGGCGGCCAGGGCTTGCCCAGTGTCGTGGGCATGGCTGCCAGCGAGTTCTTCACGGGCGCCTGTCTCGCATTCATCATGACACCTTCCCTGACCCACGGGGCAGCCGAGATGTTCGAGGCCTTCGCGTCGGATGAGCTCAAGAACCAGTATGTGGAGAAGATGTACACTGGCCAGTGGGCCGGCACCATGTGCCTCACAGAGCCGCAGGCCGGATCCATGGTGGGCGACGTGAAGACCACGGCAGTGAAGGACGGCGACGTCTACAAGATCACGGGCACCAAGATCTTCATCTCCAGCGGCGATCACGACCTGACCGAGAACATCATCCACGGCGTGCTCGCCCGCACCCCGGACGCGCCTCCGGGCATCAAGGGCATCAGCCTGTTCCTCGTACCGAAGGTCCGGGTCAATGCGGACGGATCGCTCGGCGAGTCGAACGACGTCACCTGCGGAAACATCGAGCACAAGATGGGTATCAACGGGTCCGCAACTTGCACGCTCAACTTCGGGGATGAAGGCAACTGCATCGGATACCTGGTGGGCGAAGAGAACAAGGGCATCGTCTACATGTTTCAGATGATGAACGGGGCGAGGATCGGCGTGGGCCTCCAGGGATGCGCGCTCGCTTCGGCTGCATACCAGCAGGCCTTGGCCTATGCCAAGGACCGGATCCAGGGCGTGGACATCCGCAGCATGAAGGACCCGAATGCGCCGCGCGTGGCGATCATCGATCACCCGGATGTTCGCAGGATGCTCCTGTTCGGGAAGTCGGTCACCGAGGCGACGCGAGCCCTGCTGATGAAAACCGCCTACTACGCCGACTTGGCCGAAGTCACCCAGGACGACGCGGAAAGGGAGAACGCGGCCGGCTATGTGGACCTCTTCACACCGCTCTGCAAGTCATACTCGACCGAGATGGGGTTCGAGGTTTGCATTCAGGCCATGCAGGTCCTCGGGGGCTACGGATACTGTCAGGAGTACCCGGTCGAACAGTACGCGCGGGACTCCAAGATCGGTTCCATATACGAGGGAACGAACGGCATCCAGGCCATGGACCTGATCGGAAGGAAGCTCGGCATGAAGGGCGGCATGCTCTACATGAACTTCCTGAACGACCTGAACGCCTTCATAGAGGCGAACCAGTCGGAAGAGAAGCTAGGCCAGTACGTCAAGGAACTGGCCGCCGCCAAGGACGCCCTCGCCGAAGTCTCCGAGATCTTCATGACCAAGTCGATGAGCGGTGATGCTCTTTTCCCTGTCTCTTACGCAATGCCGTACCTGAACTCTTTCTCGGAAGTCACGTGTTCCTGGATCCTGCTCGAGCAGGCGTTGATCGCACAGAAGAAGCTCGATGAGATTTGTGCGGACAAGGGTGCGAGCGATCCGGAGGCGATCAAGGCCCTGACCGAGGAGAACGATGAAGCGAAGTATTACGCGGGGAAGGTCTCCTCGATGAAGTTCTTCGTAACCCAGATCCTGCCGAACGTTCTCGCGAGAACTGCCAGCGTGAAGACCGAGGACACCACGGTTCTGGACGCTGTGCTGTAAGACATCGTCCAAAGTCCGCGATCATCAGAAAGGGCTCACCTGCGGTGAGCCCTTTTTTTCGCCTGGTCAGAGATTGGCTGTGCGAGCTTCCTTGTACTGCAGGAGGATGCCTACCCCTGCTGCAGCATAAAGACAAAGGGCGAGCAGGTAGAGCGCCTTGATCCCCAGGACCATGCTCGAGTACTCGAGCAGACCGCCCACGACCGCGCCGAGCAGATTCCAGCCGAGAGCAACGGCGGATTCGGTCTCCTCCTGGAAGCAGCTCGCGAAAAGGCCGGCCGCAAACAGGATCGGAAGCCCCGTGAAGACCATGGTCACGAGGTCCCGAACGACGGGGTCCTCTTTCAACAGTTCCCTCACCGGGATGCCGTAGCAAAGCAGCAGGCTCGCGAGCAGACCCACAAAGAAGATCCATCTGGGGAAGGATGGAAAACGAAGCAAAAGGAGATTGGCGAGGAGGATCACGATCAGGATACCGAGGATCACGAAGAGGTTCACCGTCCAGGTCGACCCGAAGAGCAACGAGAACTCGGTGATGCTCTTCGTCTCAAGCAGCAGAAAGGCGGCGCCCAGGAAGAACATCACGGGCCGCGTGTCCCGAAAGATGTTTCTACCGACCGAGGCCATCACCCCGAAGACGGCGCAGATCAGGATCATCCCGAGGATGCGAAAGTAGTGAGGGGGCAAGGACGGATTGCGAAGATACAGAAAGGGCCAGTTATCGGTGGGCAGCCGGAAGGAGCCCTTGACGAGAGGTGAAGACGAGCCGATCTCTCCCGGGTCCGACACGGGGGAGCCGTCTTTGCGCACCAGCAGCGAATGGTTGAAGTGCCGGTACTCGGGCAGGAAGAGGACCAGCGGGGCCCGGCCGAAGGTCTCTTCCACGAGATCGTGCAGCCGCGTGGCGATGTAGTCCTTCATGGCGAGGAACTGGAGGAGAAAGACCCCGTCATCCTTGAGCAGCCCCTTCACATCCTCCAGGGCCTCCTGCGTATAGAGATAGTTGTCGAGCCGGATGTTCGACTGCCCGGCCAGTATGGTGTGGCTGTCGAGCGTGGCGTACACGATCAGGTCGTATTTCTTCTCGCAGTTCTTCAGGTAGACCCGCGCATCCGTGTTGTGGGTTGTGACCCGCTCATCCTCATACGGAAGGTTCGGGTGATCCCGGATCCCTATCGAAAGGATGACCGGGTCGATCTCGACCGCATCCACGTGGTCGGCGCCGCTGAGAAGCGCGACGGCCACATCATTGCCGGTGCCTGCACCCAGGATCAGCACATCCTTGCGGGGGCCGATCAACGAATAGGGGCGATGGTAGTCCCGTGCGAACTGCTGGTAGAAAGGCGTGCGGTCCTTTATGTCCGGCCGCATGTCCACCATGTTCTGGTGGAAGCCGTCGTTGACGAAGATGGGCCTGCCCGGGCCCGGGCGGTTGCTCTCCGTGATCTTGTAGTAGGGAGACCATGTGACCGTCCCCCTTCCCACGTCCTCGAAATAGGCCATGGAGGCATTCAGGATCATGATGAGGGCCGAGCCGATCAGGAGCTTGCGATTCTCCATGACCAGGCCCGCAAAGACCACCCCTCCGATCAATACCCAGGAAAAGGGCGGCAGCCAGGTGAGGCTCATGATTCCGAACGCGACGATCCCAAGGATCGAACCGACGATGTCCAGGCTGTAGGCGACCAGGGGGCGGTACCTGGGAAACTCCCGCCCCATGCCGTACCCCAGGGGAACGAAGCAACTGGTGGTCAGGATGAAAAAGAGGGTGATCACCCAGAAGATGCCGACCGCCTTGACGTTTACATTGTGGATCCCGGTGGCCGGCCAGAAGAACTCCCCCTGCCCGGAGAAGGGCTCGATCTGATAGTTGGAAAAGTAGTGCACGCACACGAGCAGCAGGTAGAGGACAAAAGGGAAGGCCGGAACGATCCAGTCGATCCGTCTTCGCCTCGAAAGGATCGCGCCGACGCCCATTCCGAGAAAGGTGGCGATGATCGTCAGGTTTGCAAAGTAGGAGGTGGCCTTGACGTGGGCAGGGATGTAGCGAATCAGGGCGAACTCGAAAAAGAGAATCAGGAAGCTGTAGAGGCACAGTCGCATGGACGCCAGTATGGTGGCTTCTCCACATCTTATCAAGCCCGGTGGCCTGATTCGTGAGACCCCGGGCATAGAGCCCCACAGGAAAAGCTGATAAGATGCCGAGCGATGGACCGAGAAACGAGACGCGTCTTCCTGATCATCATGGACGGTGTAGGCATCGGCGCTCTTCCCGACGCGGCGGAATACGGGGATGAGGGGGCGAACAGCCTTCTCCACTGCTCGGAAAAGGTCGGAGGCCTTTCTCTTCCTTGTCTCGACCGGCTCGGGCTGGTAAGGATCGCAGCGAGAAAGGGCGCCGCCGCCGAGAGGAACCCATCGGCGCACTTCGGCGTCATGCAGCCCGCCTCCTGGGGCAAGGACACGCTGACGGGCCACTGGGAGCTCATGGGTCTCATCCTCTCCGATCCGTTCCCCACCTTCCCCGAGGGACTGCCACGAACGATCCTGGACGCCTTCCGTTCGAAGACAGGATGGGATCCCCTGGGAGGGCATCCCGCCTCCGGCACAGAGATCATCGAGACGCTCGGACCCGAGCATCTTGCGTCCGGCAGGCCCATCGTCTATACCTCTGCAGACAGCGTCTTTCAGGTCGCGGCCCATCTCGACAAATTCTCCCTGGAGGCCCTCTACCGGATCTGCGAGGACGCAAGAGAGGTCACGGACCCATACGGAATCGCACGCGTGATCGCAAGGCCCTTCTCCGGAAGCCCGGGCCGTTTCTATCGCACCGGAGGCCGGAAGGATTTCGCCTTGCTGCCACCCGGGCAGACCCTGCTCGACGTGCTGGACGAAGGGGGGATTCCGGTCCTGGGTATCGGAAAGATTCGGGACATCTTCACGGGCAGGGGCGTGCCTCGCTCCCTTCCTGCAGCCGACAATCGGGAGGGGCTCGGAAGATTACGGGAAGCAGTCAAGGAGCTTCCCGCGGGGCTCGTGTTCATCAATCTGAACGACTTCGATACTGTGTATGGCCACAGGCGGAATGCAGAGGGGTACGCAACGGCTCTCAGGGAGCTCGACGACGCGTTGCCGGCCCTGCTGGAGGGCATGCGAGCGGGAGACCTGCTCGTGCTGACGGCAGATCACGGCTGTGATCCGACCCACAGGGGAACGGATCATACGCGCGAGTTCGTACCGCTCCTCGTGTACACCGCGTGTGGCACCAAGGGCACATCTCTCGGCTTGCGAAGCAGCTTCGCCGACCTGGCGGCAACCTTGGCCGAGGCCTTTGCCGTCCCGTGGGCATCCCCTGGAGAGAGCTTCTTCGGATGCTTGGAGGCAGACTGAACAAAGGGGAGGACGCCTTGTCCGAGAATGCAGTGCCCGAAGGGGATGTTCGTTCCGGGTCCGGATCGGCGATGCATGAGGCGCAGGAACACAGCCTCGAACCGGCCGAGCTTCCCTTTTCCCGTGCCCGCGTCTTCCTCGTCTTCTTCGTTCTGGCCGCAGGGATCTACTTCCAAACCGTGGGCTGTCACTTCCTGTGGGACGAATACCGGCTCATCCTGGGGAATGCACAGGCAGGCGCCTTTGACTGGGGACGACTCCCGGATCTGTTTTCCCAGCGCTACTTTCATCTCCCGGGATCCTTCCGAAACGATCTTCCCCTTGACCTGCCCTTCTATCGCCCCGTGACCGTGCTCATTCACGGTCTCACCTATAAAGTGGCCGGCCCCTCCTTCCCGGTCTTTCACCTGGAAAGCATCTTTCTGCACCTAGGGAACGCCCTGCTCCTTTTCTCGCTCTTCTCCGTCCTTCTCCGCAGGTGTTCGTCCTCTCCCCACCGCGAGTCCATCGCCCTGGCGGGTGCAGCCCTGTTCCTGGTCCACCCCCGCAACGTGGAAACCGTCTCCATCATCGCAAACCAGACCGGCCTGCTCAGTGCCTTCTTCTGTCTCCTCTCCGTCCTTCTCTGGGCAAGGCTCCTGGATGGGGCCCGCCGACCGGTTGCCCTGTACGGGCTTTCCTTGGCGTCGCTCTTGCTGGCGATGCTCTGCAAAGAAACGGCCTACGCCGCCCCACTGGTGCACGGCCTGGTTCTGCTGCTTCTTGGAAAGAGAGACCGGAAGAGCCTCCTGCTGCTCTGCGGGTTCTTCCTTCTGCCGCTTATCCCTCTCGTGGCCCGGCAGACGTTCATCGGAGGTCGATCGATCCTCGACGCCCTTTCCAAGCAGCTCACCCGACAGGGGGCAGCCGGAGGCTATGTCACCTCGATCTTCTATCTACTCTTTCACCAGCTGTACACCTGGCTGCTGCCCATGAACACCGAGATGTTCCAGTATCCGTTTTCGGTCAAGGAGATGCCCCTGCAGCAGATCCTTCTGCCCCTCCTGGTCCTCTTCGTGTTCTGCTGGAGACTTCGCGAGGAGAAGGCGGCTCTGGCTTTCGGGATCGGCTGGTTCGCCGTGCTCTACCTGCCCTCCTCCAACCTCATCTCGATCGGAACCCTGCCCGGCGGCGACCTCAAGGCAGGCGCCCATCATCTGTACCCGGCTCATGCAGGGCTGTGCCTCTTGTTGGCCGCCGCCATCTTTGTTCCCCTCGGGGTCAGGAAGCCGGCGAGTGCAGCATCGAGAGCCGGCAGGATGCAATGGCCGGTACTGACCCTTCTGATCCTCCTGCTCGGTGTACAGTCCTTCCGGTTCGCGGCGAATTTTCGCAGTCCCGACCGGTTCTACCAGAACCTGCTCGACCGGCACCCTCTCCACACGGGGGCCTGGACCAATTACGGCTGGCACAAGCTGTATATCGACAAGGACCCCGAGGCGGCGGAGCGGATCCTTCTGGGGGGAATCGAGGCGGTCGGGCCCTTACGAAACGAAAAAGCGAAGATGGACTTCATACATCATCTCCTCCTGCTCTACCTGGACAACGGGCACGCCCTGGAAGCGGAGACGTTGCTGCAGTGCATCACGAACCCGTGGATCGTCCGCCCGGTCGGGAGCATCTACTTCTGGCACGCTGTAACCATGCTGAACCAGTCGGCGGATAGATCCGGTTCCGCCGGAGAGACGGCAGCGCACCCGGGCGGATGACAGTCGCCTGACCTTGTTGACAATACACCTCTTTTCCCTTATATTTCTGTATGTTATGAAGGTATACTACGACCTGAAAGACTTCGGCGAGCCCCTTGCCCACCCGGTGGTAACGATGGGGAATTTCGACGGAATCCATCGCGGCCACCAGGAGATCTTCCGCGTCCTCCGCAAGGAAGCAGAGGCGAATCAAGGGACCGCCCTCGTCATCACCTTCTTCCCCCACCCATTGAAGGTCCTCCACCCGGAGCGTGCACCCCGGCTCATCACGAACATCCGGGACCGTGTCGAGCTGATGGAATGCTGCGGCATCGACGTTGTCCTCTGCCTGCCCTTCAGCCAGGAGTTTGCCACATGGGAGGCGGAGCGCTTCGTTCGGGAGATCCTGGTGGAGAAGCTCGGCACCAAAAAGGTGCTCGTCGGTGAGGATTTCCGCTTCGGAAAGAATCGGGAGGGGGGCATCCGATTCCTTACGAAAAGAGGCGGGTCCTTCGGGTACACCGTCCAGCGGGTCGATCCGGTTCGCGCCGGAGGCCTCGAGATCAGCAGCACACGCATCCGCCAATCGGTTCAGGAAGGCCGCATCCGGGATTCCACCACCATGCTCGGGCGGCCCTACAACATCAAGGGAGAGGTGGTGACGGGCGAGAAGAGGGGCCGGACCCTCGGCTACCCCACGGCCAACCTGGCAACCGAGGCGGAGCTTCTTCCGCCGAACGGCGTCTATGCCGTTCGGATGATTCTCGGCAAGGATTACCTGCCCGGGGTGGCCAGCCTCGGCATCAAGCCAACCTTTTCCGGCAAGCAGTTCTCCATCGAGGCCCACATCTTCGACTTCGACCGGGACATCTATGGGGAATCTGTGCGGATGGAATTCATAGAGTGGATTCGGGAGGAGAAGTCCTTCCCGGGCCCCCAGGCCCTGGTGGAGCAGATCGACCGGGATGCCGAGCAGGCCCGTCGAATCCTCGAGCAGGAACCCCCACCGGAGGCCTGCGGTCCGCCCGATGAAGAGAAGATCGGAACCCTCGCCTGACACAGACCAGGCACCTCCACATCGCGAAGCCTCGGAAGGGCCTGCCGAAAGGGGGCCCGGGCGAACCGTCGGCATGCAGGCCGTCTTCGACTGGGTTGTCCCGGAAGCCGAGGAGACCGACCGCCTGGACAAGTTCCTTCTGGCCACGGGGCGATTCGTCTCCCGCCATCAGATACAGAAGCTCATCGAGAACGGCTCGGTCCGAGTCGATGGGGGCCCCACCAAGGCATCCTCCCGCTTGAGGCCGCTCCAGCGGATACACGTCGAGGTTCCCCCTCCTGCGCCGATGGAGACCCTTGCCGAGTCGATCCCCCTGGACGTTGTTCACGAAGACGAGGACCTGCTGGTCGTCAACAAGCCCGCGGGCATGGTCGTCCATCCGGCGGCGGGCCACACGAGGGACACCCTGGTCAACGCCCTGCTGTTCCACTGCCGGGATCTCTCCGGGATCGGAGGAACAATTCGGCCCGGGATCGTCCACCGGCTGGACAAGCAGACCTCGGGGCTGCTCGTGGTTGCCAA
Source organism: bacterium (assembly GCA_028277985.1). GTDB lineage: Bacteria > Desulfobacterota > DSWW01 > DSWW01 > DSWW01 > S015-6. Next base: position 40,699 of record JANQFG010000269.1, read on the forward strand.
GGGGGACATGGCTCATCTCGCCCTGTCCAAGCAGTTCAAGGCCCACAGCATTCTCCGCGAATATGTCGGCCTCGTTCACGGCAGCCCTGCGGACGAGAGCGGGTGCGTGGATGAGCCGATCGGCAGACATGTCACGGAACGAAAGAAGATGTCCACCCGGACCCGTAAAGGCAGACATGCCGTGACCCATTGGAAAACGGAGCGACGATTCCAGAACTTCACCCTGCTTCGATTCACGCTGCAGACAGGACGAACGCACCAGATTCGTGTACACATGGCGGAGCAGGGTCACCCGATCGCAGGTGATCTCGTCTATGGAGGCAAACGGACCCGGCTCAACCATCTGCCGACCACTCACCCGGATCGAAAGGCCCTGGCGGGCCTGGACCGTTTCTTTCTACACGCCGAGCAGCTGGGATTCGAACATCCAAGGAGCGGGGCGCGCCTCAGGTTCTCCTGTCCCCTGCCTGCAGAACTCGAGGCGATCCTCGAATCACTCACCCCACGGACGGAAACATGAAAGAGACAAACGCAGACGGCGTCACCTATTTCTCGGCCCCGGAATGGGACGAACGGCCGGAAGTCGTGCACGCGTTCTTCACGCGCAACGGCGGGGTCAGTTCTGACCCATACGCTTCCCTGAACATGGGGCAGAAAGGCGGCGACAAGCGCTCCCACACCCGGGAAAATCTGAAGCGCGCCGCCCGGTCTCTGTCCATCCCTGTGAAAGGGATCTTCTGTGCATCCCAGATTCACGGAGATTGGATCCATCGGGTCTCCGGAGGAGAGGCGTCGATCTTCGGGACGGCCGATCCCCTGCAGGGAGACGGCCTGGTCACTTCCGACAGGGGTCTCTACGTCGGCATCCTTACTGCGGATTGTGTCCCCCTTCTGCTCCTCGATCCCGGACGCAGGGTCGTGGGCGCGGTGCACGCGGGTTGGAGAGGCACTGCACAAGGGATTGCCGGCAAGGCTGTGGGAACGATGTGCGCGACCTTCGGGTGTGAGGCCTCCCATCTCCTCGTCGCAATCGGCCCTGCCATCGGGCCCTGCTGCTACGTCGTCGGGGACGAGGTGGCGCGTGCTTTCGTGGGTAGAGACGCGGAAAACGAACCCTTTCTTCACCCGGAAGGCTCGGGCCAATGGAAATTGAACCTGGAGGCCGTCAATCGGCATCAATTGATCAACGCGGGCATAGAGCCGGGCCACATCACCTCTTCCTCCCTTTGTACGTCCTGTCGGAAGGATCTGTTCTTTTCCGTGCGGGCAGAAGGGGAGCCCACGGGCCGTCAAATTTCCCTGATCGGGCTCCGGCCGAGGCAGGGGCACGATTGATTTTGGAGGGCCGCGGAAACTAAAGATCCCGGGTGATGCATCCGAAAAGAGAAGGGGGCGATGGAAAAGGGCTTGACAGGGTACCCTCTTTTCTCTATAGTTGACTCGCTGCATAAAAAGCTCTGTCCCTCACTTCTCACACTTCCAAGAAGGTTTCTCGTCAGGCCCTCAAGCATCCATTCATGCGAGCCAAATTGGCAGTGGTTCTTAGGGCGAATCATTTGCAAGAGCGTTAAGTGAGCGGGCCCCTTTCTTTGTAACCGATTGCAGGGATCGAAGTTGTTCTCAACGGATGAAATGCCTTTGCAGTCCCCTTGGCAGATCCTGATTCGATGACCCATCCCGTTCCCGGCGAGTGCCGAAGACCTTTTCCGGCGACTACACCGGACGGTCACCTTTGTACGCGACCACGCAGAAGTACCTAACGATCCTCGGAACAACCAAGGAGGAGCATTCCAGACGATGGCAAAGGAAAAGAACGACAACTACATGAACCTGAAAGAGCTCAAACAGAAGAAGATCAGCGAACTCGCAAGTTTTGCCAAGGCGCTGAATATCGAAGGCGCTGCAAGTCTGCGCAAACAGGACCTGATTTTCTCGATCCTGCAGGCACAGACCGAGAAGAACGGCCTGATCTACGGGTCGGGTGTGCTGGAATGCCTTTCCGACGGCTTCGGCTTCCTGCGGGCGCCCGACTACAACTACCTTCCCGGGCCCGACGACATCTATGTTTCGCCCTCGCAGATCCGACGCTTCAACCTGAAGACCGGATGCACGGTTTCGGGACAGATCCGCCCACCCAAGGACTCGGAACGATATTACGCGCTCCTCAAGGTGGAAGCGGTCAACCATGAAGACCCAGAGCTCGCTAGGGAGAAGATCCTTTTCGACAACTTGACCCCCCTGTACCCGGAGGAGAAGGTCGAGCTGGAATACGACGCGGAGAACTACTCCACACGGATCATGGATCTCCTCGTACCGATCGGGAAGGGACAGAGGGGACTCATCGTCTCTCCTCCCCGGTCCGGAAAGACCATGTTGCTCCAGGCGATCGCCAACGCAACCACATCGAACAACAAGGAATGCGACCTGATCGTTCTCCTGATCGATGAACGCCCCGAAGAGGTGACCGACATGGAGCGTTCGGTGGACGGGGAAGTGATCAGCTCCACCTTTGACGAACCCGCACAGCGACACATTCAGGTCGCCGAGATGGTGCTGGAGAAGGCGAAGCGTCTCGTGGAATACAAGAGGGACGTGGTCATCCTGCTGGACAGCATCACCCGGCT
>JANQFG010000273.1 GCA_028277985.1 bacterium
ACCCTCCTGGTTCTCTTTGAGGCGGCTACCTCGTTGAAAAAAGAGTAACCTACCTCTTGGGGTCATCCTTTTCTATTCTGTGGCTATAGCAGACTACCCACCCGTATAATGCACGAAGCGTTCCGCTGAGAGCATTATGCGGGTAAAGTCGCCCTTCACAAATCAAAAGAAGGGACCCCATGGATCGCACCGAACCACTTGAGCCCTACCCAGAAAGAACCACAGAATCTACCTGCCGCAGCACTGGTACGTCCTACGAAGCCTGACGAGAAGGCAATGGGCTACACCAGCTGGGATCATGCGTTGTGGAGAAGCCCCACCCCGGGGTTGCACTGATGCAGAGAGCGGCTAGCGGAAGAACGGATTGGTCCGCTTCTCCTGGCCGATGGTGCTCGGCGGACCGTGCCCCGGATAGACCCGCGTATCGTCCTCCATGCAGAATAGCTTGTTTCTCACCCCACTCAACAGGTCCTCGTAGCTGCCGCCCGGCAGGTCGGTTCGTCCGATCGAGCCGGCGAACAACGTATCCCCGCAGAATACGACCCCGGGACTGTGAAAGCAGACTCCCCCGGGCGAGTGCCCGGGAGTGTGGAGCACCTTCAGGCAGTAGGTTCCGAAACGAATCTCCTGGCCGTCCTCCAGAAACCCGTCGATCCCCCCGCTCTCCTTTGCCGCATCGGCGGCATGGATCCGCAAGGGGGCCTTCGTGATTCTCTGAAGCTCATCGTTCCCACCCGTGTGGTCCCAGTGGCCATGGGTGTTCAGGATGTATTTGACCGTCAGATCCTTCTTGACGAGCTCGGAGACGATCTTCGGCACGTCTCCACCCGGATCGATGACCACCGCCTCCTTCGTTTCCTTGCACCCGACGATGTAGCAGTTCACCATCAGGGGTCCGACCATCAATCGCACGACCATGCTTACGCCTCCTCCTTTCAGACAGAAGAGTGTATTTAAAAAACGTTTACATTACCAGGGGATTTAGGTTAATATATGTGATATACTATTTTTTATTTTGGTAGATTATAATCCCATTTCCATAAACCGCTGCCGTGCACCACGGAGGAAGCAAGATGAAGAGGTTCGCGTCCGGCCTGATCTTCTGCGTGATTGTGGTGTTTACTGTCGCCGTCCCCTGCAACGCAACCCGCGATATCGTCCCCCTGACCCAGAACAGCTACGACGACGGGGATTCCGCCTGGAACAATGATGTGGGCTACGAGCTCAACGACGACGGAACCTGGGTCTGGCAGGGATTCGATGGAGCGGACTGGGAAATCTTCCTGTCAAGCGGAAAGACCCTGAACCCGGGGGCCATGACGAGCAGTCCGGACAACGACCAGAAGCCGGACATTAATGCGAGTGGAACGGTCGTCTGGCAGCGCGGAAGCGCGACGACCGATGCCGAAATCTACCTCGACAGCGGCTCGGGAGAGACGAACATCTCCAACAGTGCCGGCGTGGATGACAGCGATCCCCGAATCGGGGACGGCGGACACGTGGTCTGGGAGGGAGACGACGGCTCGGACTTCGAGATCTATCTCTACGACGGGGTGACGACGAGCAATATCTCGAACGACTCTCTCAATGACGATTTCGAGCCACAGGTAAACGCCAGCGGAAAGGCGGTCTGGATGAAGAAGTTCTCCGCCTTACCGACCGATATCGTCTTCTACGACGGTGCGAGCGTGACGAACCTCTCGAACACCTTTGGCGACGAGGATGTGGATCCCCGGATCAATGATTCCAACATGGTCGTCTGGTCCGGCTTCGATGGTTCGGATTACGAGATCTACTTCTGGGACGGGCAAACCCCGGTGTCCATTACCCGGCTCACGGACAACAGCGTGAATGACTCCCGACCCGAAATCAACAACGCGGGGCAGGTCACCTGGCACGCATCGGACGGCTCGGACCTGGAGATCTACTTTTGGGACGGCCAGACCCCGGTGACCGTCACCCAGATCACGAACAACGCGGAAGACGACGCGGATCCTCACATCAACCAGGCGGGAGAGGTGGTCTGGCACGGCTGGGCCTCCCCGGCATGGCAGATCTTCCACTGGGACGGCCAGACCCCGGTAACCATCACCCAGATCACGACCGACACCTACTGGGGAAAGAGTCCCCCAAAGATCAATGACAATCCGAGTCGTCTCGAGAATGACATCATCTGGAAAGGTAAAGAGAGCTTCATGGGGTATGATCTGGAGATCTACGTTGCCATCTCCTGTACCGACGAGGATGGAGATACGTACTGCACGGATGCCGAGACGGGGGGAGACGATTGCGACGACGACCCCTCGGACGATCCGGCGGGATGCGACACCTGTTCCTGCGGCACTGCGGCCTGCGCGGGTTGCGCGCGATGCATCAACCCGGGGATTCTGGAGGTCTGCGACGGCATCGACAATGACTGCTCCGACGGCATCGACGAGGACCCGGATGCCTCGGCCGATTGCGAAGATGAGTTCTACTGCAACGGCCAGGAATACTGCGGTTCAGGAGCCTGCCAGGCGGGCACCCCTGTGGACTGCACCGACACCGTGTCCTGCACCGATGATTCCTGCAACGAAGGGACCGATTCCTGCGACCATCTGCCGAACGACACCCTCTGCGACGACACTGTCTGGTGTAACGGTCCCGAGAGTTGCGATGTCATCCTCGGCTGTCAGGCGGGTGTGGAGCCGGACTGCGATGACGGGGTCGGATGCACGGTGGACGACTGCAACGAAGTCACGGATTCGTGCGACCATGTGCCGAACGACGCCCTTTGCGACGATACCCTCTGGTGTACCGGCAGCGAAACCTGTGACCCCGTGCTCGACTGCCAGGCCGGAACTGCCGTGAACTGTGACGACGGAATAGGCTGCACGGTGGACACCTGCTTCGAGGCAAGCCAATCCTGCGACCACGTGGCGACCGACAGCCTTTGTGACGACGGGATCTGGTGCAACGGCTCCGAGACTTGCGACCCGGCGCTCGACTGCCAGGCCGGAACCGACGTGGACTGCAGCGACGGAAACGACTGCACCACCGACCTGTGCGACGAAGCGGGCGACGTATGCGAGAACACTTGTAACGCAGTAGACGATGTGGACCCGTGCTGTGCAGACCCTGCCTGCGAGTACGAGCCGCTTTGTGGGGTCCCCTGCGTGGACAACGATGGAGACGGATTCGGCGATCCTGCGACCCCTAGATGCACCTACCCCTTCTGGGATTGCGACGACGGAAATCCGGACATCAATCCGCTCGCGAGCGAGATCCCGAACAACGATATCGATGAGAATTGTGACGGCCGGTCATGCTTCATCGCCACGGCCGCCTTCGGAACGCCCCTGGAAGGCAAAATCGATGCATTGCGCTCTTTCAGGGATGCATATCTGATGAACAGTTCTGCGGGGAGGGCGTTCGTCGAGGCCTACTACCAGCACAGTCCACCGGTCGCCCAAGCCATCGCCGAGAGGCCATGGCTGCAAGCGTTCGTGCGTGTACTGCTCTTGCCGCTTGTCGGACTTGCTTCGCTGATGCTCTAAACGGTGGGGTAAGTGTGGCAAAACGGGGACAGGCCCCTGGAGATCCCCAGGGGCCGTCCCCGTTCCTCGGTCGATGACGGAGGGCTTCGGGCTACGCCGGCTCGAACATGTCCTTTGTAGCGCCACAGACCGGGCATACCCAGTCATCAGGAATATCGTCAAAGGACGTCCCTGCAGCAATCCCGCTGTCCGGGTCCCCAACGCTCGGGTCATACTCGTAACCACAGACGGTGCATACGTACTTTTGCATGTTGCGACTCCTCCTTTTCTTGGCCTGCGTTTGGCTGTCTGCCGTCGTTTCAGGTTCCTGGGACAAGTGTCCTGCCCCATAAACACCATTACACACGATTGCCGCGTACGCATATTGCACCAAGCCTCGTGCAATATGCGGCTAGAGAACTATATCTTCTCCGGCGGTTTTTGACCAGACCATTGCCGGATGTCTCACATCAGAGCCGCGGCCGCGGCACGGGCCAGCTCGAAAATGGGTTGCGGAGCCATACCGATCCAGATCAGAGCGACCACGAGGCCTGCGGCGAGAACCTTGGTCGGAAACGTCACGTGGAGCAGAGGCAGACCCTCATCCCCATCCAGAAGATAGGCGGCCCGAATCACCATCAGGTAATAGTAGAGCGAGATGACCACGTTGATCATGCCGATAAAGGGCAAGAAGAAATGGCCTTCGCCCATGGCGGCCGCGAAGATGACGAATTTTGCCGTGAACCCGGCGGTAGGGGGAATCCCGGCCAGGCTGAAGATGCCGATCATCAAGGCCATTGCCAGAATAGGGGACCGCCGATGGAGGCCCGCGAGTTGTTCGATCTGAAGGTCCTCACCATCGTGGGCCACCTGGACGATCACGAGAAAGCAGGTGAACTGCATGACCAGGTAGGCGAGCCCGTAGAAGATCGCCCCGGCGTATCCCTCGGGACTCATGGTCAAGATTCCGATGAGCACATAGCCGGCGTGGGCAATGCTCGAGTATGCGAGCAGTCTCTTCATGTCCTTCTGTACGATCGCCACCAGATTTCCCAGCGTCATCGAAACGACGGAAAGGCCGACCAGCACGTGAGCGAGGTACGCGCTGTCGCCGCCGCTCAGGGCCACCAGACGAATCAGGATCGCCACGGCCGCCACCTTCGAGGCGGTCGCAATGTAGGCGACCACCTGGTTGGCACCCCCCTGGTAGACGTCCGGGGCCCAGTAGTGGAAAGGAAAGACGGCCAGCTTGAAGAAGAATCCGCAGAGGGTGAACAGCAATCCGACCGCCACCATGGGCCGGCTCATCATCCCGGGAAGGACCTGCATCATCTCGGTTACATAGCTGGCCTGGGTGGCTCCGTACAGAGCCGCCAGGCCGAAGAGCATCACGGCCGAAGCGAAGATGCCCACGAGGAAGTACTTGATGCCGGCCTCCACGTCCGCCCCGTGGCCCCGACGCATGGGCACAAGGATGTAAAGAGCGTAGCTCGACAGTTCCATGGACAGGTAGAGGGTCAGGAGATGAACGCTGCTCACCATCATCATCATGGCCAGCGTGGCCACGGTGAGCAGGAGATAGAACTCGGGATGATGCCGCTCTTCGATGTCTTTCAGATCGCCGCACAGGCAGACAACGAGAAGCAGCCCCATGGCGAGGATTCCCTTGAAGACCTGGGAGAAGAGATCCACGCGATAGGTTTCCAGAAACAGTGTCCCCGTGAGCGGTACTGCGACCAGGCTCGCCGCCACGACCAGGAACGAAAGAAGGAGGGCGGCGAAAAAGGAGCCCCGATGGTCCGGCCCTTCTCTCGTGCTCAGGCCCAGGAAGACCGCAGACATGAACAAGCAGCTGAGCTCGGGAAGGAACAGCATCCAATTCATCTTGGCAACCCTTCCATGAACGGAACCGACGCGGCCTGCACGACGTCGAGAATCAGGGACGGATACAACCCCAGAAGCAGGATGAGGGAGGCGAGGATCATCCGGGGGATGCCGAGGCCAAAGGAAACATCGGCAAGGTGTTCGAACCGTTCGTTCTTCTCCCCGTAGAAGGTCCTCTGCACCACCCTGAGCATGAACAGCGCGCTGATCACGAGAGAGAAGACGGCCAATATGCACAGTACGGGATAGACCTTGAAGGACGCGATGAACACGATCAATTCGGCCCAGAAGTTCGCCAGACAGGGCACGCCGATGCCTGCCAGCGCCGCGATGATGAAGTAGCCGGAGGCGACGGGCATGATTCTGCTGATTCCTCCCAGCTCCGCGATCATCTTCGTGTGGGTCTTGTCATAGATGTATCCCACAGAGGAGAACAGCAGGGCGGTCATCACCCCGTGAGCGAACATCTGGAAGACAGCACCGTTGAGCCCCTCCACCGTGACCGTTGCAAGGCCGAGGCCGACGATCCCCATGTGTGAGACGCTGGAGTACCCGATGACATACTTGAGATCGCTCTGGGCAAGAGCGACAAAGGCGCCGTATACGATTCCGACGGTGGCCAGGACCGCCATCAAGCCGGCCCAGTGCTGCCAGCCGAGAGGGCAGAGGAAGATGGCCACACGTAGAATCCCGAAGGCTCCAACCTTCATGAGCACGCCCGCGTGGAGCATGCTCACGGACGTAGGCGCGGCCACGTGGCCGACAGGGGACCAGGTGTGGAAGGGCCACACACCCGCAAGGATCCCGAACCCGATGAAGAAGAGGAGAAAGGCGACCTTCTGCACGAAAGGGGAAAAGGTGCCGGGCTCCATGAGGGCCACCAGATCGAAAGTGTTCATCCCCGAACTCACGAACAAGTACAGGATGGCCGGCAGGATCAGGGCACTTCCGGCCAATAGGTATAGCGTGAGCTTCATGGCCCCGTATTCCTTCCGCGTACTGCCCCAGATCCCGATCAGCGGGTACATGGGAAACACGGAGACATCGTACCAGACAAAAATGAAGAAGAGGTCGAGGCTCATGAACATGCCGAACACGCCGGTCACGAGCAGGAACGAGAGCGCGAAGTACTCTTTGACGCGCGTTTCCAGCTCCCACATGGTCAGCACGCCCGTGAAGAGAACGATTCCGGTCAGGGCCAGCATGGGCAGGCTGAAGCCGTCCGCCCCGTTGAAATACTGAATCCCGAGGGATTCTACCCAGGGGATCTTCTCTACGAACTGAAGCCCGCCCCGGGATGTGTCATAGGCGAAGAATAGGTAGAGGGAGATCACCATCGGGATCGCGGAGAAGAGGAGGCTCACCCACTTGATCAGCTTCGTGCGCTCTTCCGGCAGGAACAGAATCACCAGGAGGCCGAGAACACAGCTCAGCAGGATGGTGGTGAGAAAAGGGAACCCGGCAAATGCCATACTCCTCGATCTCCCGGACTATAGAAAGAAGAACAAAGCCATCAGGGTGAGAACCGCAAAAAGCACGAGCAGGTTTCGTTGCACCCATGCCGTTTGCAGCCGGGAAAGCAGCCCTCCGCTTTCCGCCGTCAACCTCGCAAACCCGTCCACGCTGCCGTCGATCACTTTCCGATCGTTCGCGGCAAACAGACGGGAGAACCCTCCATAGATCACCGTGTCCAACATTCTCCTGTAGAGGTGATCCAGATACCATCGTTCGGCAAACAAGGACCGCAGTGGCGCAATCTTCTCGACAAACCCCACCTGATCGGCGCCTCGCCGCCCGAATTCGACCCAGGCCAACCCAATTCCGCAAAGAGCCGCCGCAAGGGCGACGAACATCAACCCGACCGAGGGATGCCCCCCAACCTCCCCGAGACCCTCATCGACGCTCAACCAGAAGGTATCGAGCGGTTTCTGGAAGAACCCGAGCAGCACCGTGCCGGCCGTCAGGAAAATCACCGGCCAGGCCATGAGCCAGTAGTCTCGGTTTCCTGCATGGTGGTCGTGTCCGGGTCTTTCCTCCTCCTGTTCATGAGCCGCGTCCGGGTTCCTTGGGAAGAGCAGAATGAAGCAGACACGGAAGGCGTAATAGGAGGTCAGGAAGGCCCCCAGGAGGCCGGCCATGAGCCAGACCGGGTTGTCGAGCTCCGAAAGGGCCCCCAGGATCGCCTCCTTGCTGAAGAACCCGGAAAGCAGGGGGAGGCCCGCCAGGGAGGCGGCTCCCAAGGTCATGCAGACCAACGGAACGCCGAGCCTTCTCCTCCCGCGCCTGCTCAATTCGAACAGGTCGTTGGTTCCATAGGCGTGGATGAGCATTCCGGAGCAGAGAAACAACAGCGCCTTGAACCATGCATGCGTGGAAAGATGCAGGATCTCGGCAGTGTAGCCGCCGGCTGAAATCCCCATGATCATGAATCCCAGCTGGCTGATCGTGGAATAGGCCCACACCTGTTTGATGTCTCGGGCCACGATCGCCATGGTCGAAGCCAGGAGCAGGGTGATGGTGCCGATCGTCAGGCATACGGCCATCGCCTCGGGCGAGTGGCTGAAGAACGGGAAGAGCCGGGAGAAGAGATAGACGCCCGCCGCGACCATGGTGGCCGAATGAAGCAGAGCGCTCACCGGGGTAGGCCCCTCCATCGCATCCGGCAGCCAGGTGAGGAGCGGAAACTGTGCGCTCTTGCCGATGATCCCGCCGAAGATCAGCAGAACGGAAAGGGTGATCAGACCGCTGGACATGTGGGCGTTCACTTCCGGACCGTTCAATTCGAGGATGTTCAGGTTGCCGAAGCTCGAAAGGACGAGAAGCAGGCCCAGAAAGAGCGCGATGTCACCGAGCCGTGTCATCACAAAAGCCTTCTTTCCGGCCTGGGTGGCACTCCATTTCTCATACCAGAAGCCGATCAGCAGATAGGAAGACAGCCCGACGAGCTCCCAGAACACATAGAGCTGGAGCAGGCTCGACGAAATGGTCAGATTCAGCATGGCCCAGGCGAACAGGGACTGGAAGGCGTAGTACCGGGAGAACCCGGGGTCCCCGGCCATGTATCCCAGGGAGTAGACCTGCACCAGGAAGCTGATCAGGGCCACGAGTGCAAACATCCACAAACTCAGAGGATCCAGCATGAAGCCGAAGGGGATGACGAGCTCTCCCGAGACAAGCCACTTGCCCGTGTACTGCAGAGCCCCTTCCATATGCCAGTGGCTGCTCAGGAGATACAGGGTGCTCCCAAGCGAAACCCCGATGGCTGCAATCGACAGGGTGGCGGACAGCCTCGCACGGGACCGTGTGAAGACAACGATCAGACCGAAGGCGAGGAAGGGCAGCATCGTTCCCACGACGGCCGCGGTCAGCGTCGGATCCTGAAAGTATGTACCGTCCATGACGACTCCCGCCTACCCGCTCAACTCATCATAGATTTCCGGACGAACCGAGCCGGTTTGCCGGTAGGCGTAGACAAACAGCGCCAACCCCACCGAAACCTCAGCCGCGGCGATGGCCAGGATGAACAGAACGAACACCTGACCCTCCATATGCTGCCACCTCAGGGAGGCGCCCACGAAAAGAACCGCAGAGGCGTTCAGCATGATCTCCACACCGACCAGAACCATGATCAGATTCCGGCGCAGGAGGGCACAGAGCGCACCCATCACGAAGAGGGTACTGGCAAGCAGGAGAATATGGTCGTATGGAACGATCATGCTTCCCTCTCTGTCGAGTCGGCATCCTCCTCCCCCGAGCTCCTCCCCAGATACAGTGCACCCACGACCGCAATGAGAAGCAGAAAGGAGACGATCTCCACCGAAAGCCAGTGGTGCTGGAATAGGTACTGCCCAAGGGCCTTGGGGCTGGCGACCGCCGGTTCCAGCGGAACCTTTGTTTCCGGATCCGTGGTCACGAGCAGGACTGCAACGAAGAAAAAGACCAGGCCGATCACGCCGGCCGGAAACTGCCTGCGGAAAGGATGGGCGTATTTCTCGAGCGTTTCCACCCTAAGCATCATGACGATGAACAGGAACAGAATCATGATCGCCCCGGCATAGATGATGACCTCAAGGGCTGCGAGCAAGGGCGCCCCGAGGAGATAGAACAGCATCGCACTGCCGAAGAAGGACAGCACCAGGTAGGCCACCGTGTGAACCAGATTGCGTCGCGTGATCGCCAGACCCGTGGAGACGAGGATCGTGGCGGCGAGCAGGTAAAAGATGATACCGTACAGAGTCATTGGGTCCTTTCAGGGCAGGTTGCTCTTCGGGTTCACCGGCTCCTCCTCCCCGATGTGCTCCCCCTTGCCCCTCTCCGCCGTTACGACGCCTGCGTATCGATAGAAGTTGTACTCGTTGTTCTTCCCCCCGTGATCGATCAGGAGATCCTCTTTCTCGTACACGAGCTTCAGAATGTCCCTCTTGCAGTTCTCGAAATCCGGGGTCAATTGAATCGCCAGGGTTGGGCATGCCTCTTCACAGAGTCCGCAGTAGATGCATCGGCCGAAATTGATGCGAAACCACGTGGCCACCCGGCGGCCGTCCGGGCGTTCCGCCGATTCCATGGAGATGCAGCTCACCGGGCAAACGGCCGAGCAGAGGTAGCAGGCCACGCACCGTTCGTCCCCGTCCGGGTCCCGGGTGAGGACGATACGGGCCCTCGAACGTGCCGGCAGGGGACGCTTGTACTCCGGGTACTCCTCGGTGATCGGCTTCCGGAACAAATGCCGCAATGTCAACGCAAAGCCTTCACCAAGAGCCTTGAGGGATTCCCACACCCGTGCCATCTTCACTCCGCAGGACCTACGACTGTCTCATCAGAATGACCGCACCGGTCACCATAATATTCAGCAGGGCAACCGGAACCAACACCTTCCACCCCAGATTCATCAGCTGATCGTACCGGAACCGCGGCAGCGTACCCCGCATCCAGATCATGACCAGGACCAGCACGAAGATCTTCCCGAAAAACCAGACGGGTGCCGGCAGAAGCGGTCCATGCCATCCGCCAAGAAAGAACACCGCCACGAGGGAGCCGAGGACGAGCAGGTTCACATACTCGCCAAGAAAAAAGAGGCCGAACCGCATTCCGCTGTATTCGGTATGGTAGCCTGCTCCGAGCTCGTTCTCCGCCTCCGGCATATCAAAGGGAATACGTTTGATCTCCGCCGCAATGCTGATGAAGAAGATGATGAACGAGACGGGCTGCACGAGGACGAAGGGATAGCGGCTCTGTGCCTGAACGATGTCTACGAGGCTGAAGGAGCCGGCCAGCATGACGACCGGAACGAGCGAGAGCCCGAGCGAAAGCTCATAGCTGATCATCTGGGCCGCCCCGCGTATGCCTCCCAGGAGGCTGTACTTCGAATTGGAGGACCACCCGCCCAGGGCGACACCGTACGTTCCAAGGGACGAGAGTGCAAAGACATAGAGCAGGCCCACGTTGAGATCGGTCACCACAAGGGGGATCTCCAACCCGAAAAGGGTCAGGTCGTTGCCGATGGGCACGACGGCATAGATCATGAGCGCCGTGGTCGCAACGACCGCGGGCGCCAGCTTGAAGACCCAAGGGTCCGCTTGCTCCGGAACCACGTCCTCCTTCAGGAGCATCTTGACCGTATCGGCAATGGGTTGCAGCAACCCGTAGGGCCCTGCCCTGTTCGGGCCGTAACGCACCTGCAGTCGCGCAAGGAACTTGCGCTCCAGCAACACGAGATAGGCCGCCGACAGGAGAATGAAGACCAGGGTGACCCCCAGCTTCACCAGGAGCACGACGATCCCTATGGCCCAGGCCAGAAGGCTGTCCGTGCCCGTCATTTCCAGCATGCTGCACCACCTTGCTTCATGATGGTCTCAAACCACCTGCTTGATCAGAGAGGGGGAAACGATTACCCGCCCGCTCCCAAGCTTCTGCCAGTCGAGCCGTCGATGCCGCGGCAGGACCAGGGTCCCCTCTGCCATCCTGTCCGTGACGCAGACATCCGCTTCCAGGACGCCGCCTTCCATTGAGAGCGCGGCTCTGTCCCCGCTCTGCAAGCCGAGCCGGGCCGCCTCCGAGACATGGATGAACAGACGCGGCGATTCTTCGACCTCCCTCAAGGGAGCCGAGTAGAGGGAAAGCTCCTCGGACCCGAATGTCAGGTCCGTCAATACGAGCTCCAGGCCCTCCTCGGCAGTATCCTCCCCCGACCACAGCTCTTCCCGGAACCGTGAACGCCCCTGCCCCTGGACTCTGATCCGGACCCCGTCGTCCGGCAATCCATCCAATGATGGGATCGAACCCACATCCGGACAGGCGCGGATCAGCCAGTCTGACGACTCTTCGTCCCCCGACCCCCCGGCCGCGGTTTCCTCACCACCGGCCAATCGCTCGAGGACCTCCCAGGCCGCCACAGGGTCGGCACCCGGAATCTGTTCTCGAAAGACCCTTGGCGGATGACTTCCTCCGCTCTCCTGCGAAACCGGCACCCCGCCTCTGTACGCAACAGAGGCGGCCTGCAGTCTGCATTCCTGGTTGATGAAGACCCCTCCCCTTTCGAACAGAGTGGCCGTTGGAATGAAGATGTCAGCACCCTTTACCGTCTCTGAGTCGACGTGGTCGAGAACGATCAACCGTTCCAGTCGGCGCAGGGCCTTCTCAAGCCTGGCCCTGTTCCGAACTCGAAGGAAGGGATCGTCTTCGACCAAGATCAGCGTCCTGACCTCACCGGCCTCGATGGCTTCGAGCACCTGTTCCAGGGACTCTTCCGTCACGGACAACAGCACCGGGCCCACCGCATTCGCCCCGGGTATCACAAAGAACAGCCCTGCATCATGCTCCATGCCACGCAACAGGGACGCGCAGTCCGCTGCGATTTCGGGCGTGGACTCCCGAACGATGTCGGTCCCGCACACGATGACGGTCTTCACACTTCCACGGGCCCGTGCAGCGCTCGCGGCAAGCTCCTCCTTGTACGGCGATGCCCGCCCCTCGAGTGCGGGAATGGCATCGAAGAACCGAGCGGCCCCTTCTCCCATGGCTTTCATCGCCGCAGGGTCCACGGCCTCCTTGAGCCATGCCCCCAAACAGGCATCCAGCGCATCCACGCGCGCGGGTATATGGTGAAAAGAGAACGGCAAAGTCACGGGTCGCGGATCGATGACGGTTGCTTCCCCACCGGCACGAACGGCCTGCCGCATGGCCATGGCGAGCATGGGTGCCTCGTTCACCGGGTCCACCCCCACTGCCAGGATGCAATCCGCCTGTTCCAGCTCCCGAAGGGACAGGACAAGATCCGATTCCAGGCGCGAGATCGCGGTGGCGGTCTTCGATGCAGAAGCAGAATCCAAGAAGAAGGCGGGCTGCCTCAAACCCCGGGACGCGCACAACTGCTTGAGCGCGGCCTGCGTCCTCAGGTCGTTGCGCGCCGATCCGACGCAGGCGACCGACCTTGGTCCTCCCTCCCGTATAGCCTGCTCGATGCGATCACGGGCCTCACCAAGGGCCCGATCAAGAGAAACCTCCTCGTTTGCTATTCTGGCGACTCGCGGTCTCTCCGGGTGACTCGCATAGGCGGATCCGTGCCGGCCACGATCACAGATGAAGTGCCCGTTCACGGCCTCGCTGTATCTTGCCTCCGTACGGACCACCCTGCGGTACCGAACACTCGCGATGGTTTGACACCCCAGTGAGCAGTGTATGCAGACCGAAGGCGTTCTTTCGTAGTCCCAACGTCTTCCCACAAAACGGGAGGGCTTGTCCGTGTAAACCCCGGTGGGGCAGATCTCTGTCAGGTTTCCTGCAAAGGGGCTCTCCAGCGTACCGTCCTTGTGGCGACCGAAGTAGAGCCGACTGCCGAGTCGCATGACCCCAAGGTCGCGGTACCCTGTGAATTCCTGATAGAAACGGGAGCACCGGTAGCAGTGAATACACCGGTTCATCTCGTGCTGGACAAGCGGCCCGAGATCCTGATCCTTGTAGGTCCTTTTCTTGCCTCCATAGCGCCGGATACCGTGTCCGCCCGCAATGGTCATATCCTGTAGAAGGCAATGCCCTCCTTCATCACAGACAGGGCAGTCGTGCGGATGGTTCAGCATCAACCATTCGATGACGTGCCTCCGGAAATCGACCGCCTCTTCGTCGGTCGTGGAGACCACCATCCCATCCTTCGCTTCGATCATGCAGCTCATCTGCACGCCTTTGAAGGGCCCCTGGAGGAATTTCACCGCACAGACACGGCACGCCCCAACGGAACCGAGGGCCGGATGATAGCAGAAACGGGGGATCATGATCCCCAGCTGCTCGGCCGCCTCGATGACCTTGGTCCCGGGCGCTACATCTATCTCGCGATCGTCGATGATCAGTCTGGGCATGGAACCTGTTTCTTCCGCTCCCTATTCATTCTTTAACGGGCACTTCCCCAGGGTGATGTGTTCCCTGACTTCTTCCTCGTAATCTTCCAGGAGGCTCTCCAAGGGGGCTATGCCTCCGGGAGCAAACGCACAGTAGGAGCTCCACATGTGCCCGCACATCCTCTTCAGCATCGGAATCATCTGCTCTTCGCCTTGGCCGTTCTCGATCCGAAAGATCAGATCCCGGATGTAGGGGAACCCTTCCCGGCACGGCGTACACCATCCGCAGGATTCCCGCGCGAAGAAGTCGATCAGGTTCAGCGTGGCACCGACCAGACAGGTCTTCTGATCGAGCACCATGATCGCTCCGGTGCCCAGCCGATGGCCCACCTGTTGCAGGGTTTCGAAATCCATCTCGATATCGTAGTGCTGCTTCGGTAGAAACCTGGAGGAAGCGCCTCCCGGCAGGCAGCATTTGTACTCCGACCCCGGCCTCATACCTCCCGCGTGCTCCTCGATGATCTCGCTCAACCGCACACCCATGGGCAGCTCGTAGCAGCCGGGCTTGTTGATCTTCCCGCTCACGGGAAAAATCTTGGTGCCGGCACCGCTCTCGGTCAGCGCGAGATCGCGAAACCATTGTGCCCCGTTCCGGACCACGTGCGGCATGCAGGCCAGGGTCTCGACGTTGAACAGCACCGTCGGCTTGCCCCACAATCCTTCCTCGGTCGGATAAGGGGGCGGTTGTTTCGGGTTCGGCCGCTTTCCCTCCAGGGCATTCAACTGGGCCGTCACCTCGCCGCAGATGTATCTTCCCCCGCTTCGATGCACCATGATGTCGAAGGAAAAATCACTTCCAAGAAGGTTCCTGCCAAGCAGCCCTTCCCCTCTGGCAATCTCGATCTGCCCCTTGAGCACCCTGGCTGCATTCTCATACTCGGGCCGGATGAAGATGAATCCTTCCTCCGCGCGCGCACCATACCCGGCCAGAATGATCCCTTCGATCAGCATATGGGGGTCCGCGTGAATCATCACGCGATCCTTGAAGGTGCCCGGCTCCATCTCATCCGCGTTGCAGACCACGTATCTGGGAAAAGGTGCGTCGTCGGCAACGGCCATCATCTTCTTGCCCGCCGGAAAGCCGGCACCACCACGGCCCAAAAGGGTGGATTCGTGAAGCTCCTTCTGAACCACCTCCGGTGAACCCTCTTTCAGGACGCGTAGCAAGGCTTCGTAACCGCCGCTCTCCCTGTACTCGGCGAGCGATGCGATCCGATCCGGCTTACGATTTTTCAACAGAACCTGTGCGGGCATCTACGTTGTCCCAGTGCTATCGGACCCGGATCGCAATTGCGCCAGTACCTGGTCGATCTTCTCCGGGGTAAGCTCGCCATACACCTTCCGGTTGATCAGCATCGCCGGCGCCCGATCGCAGTAGCCGATGCAGCAGACCGGCAGAAGAGTGAACAGGCCGTCGGGGGTCGTCTCTCCGGGCTGGATGCCCAGTTTCCTGGAGAGATGATCGGAAATCGATTCCTGCCCCTCCATCCAGCAGATCAGGCTGTCACAGACATGGATCACGTATCTTCCCACCGGCTCCCGGTAGATGAAGGTGTAGAAAGTGGCAAGCTCTTCCACCTCCATCGGAGACATGCCAAGGAGCCCCGCTGCCTCCTCGAGACCCTCGTCACTCAGGTATCCATAGTGATCCTGGAGGGCGAACACCACGTCCACGATGAGCTCTCTCGGATGTGCAACCTCTTCGATGCGATCCTGAAGGGGCTTTCTGATTTCTTCCGGCAGCATCGCCGCTCCCTAGAAGGCTGTTGAGAGACTCCTATCGGTCCACGTCCGGGAGTATGTAGTCCACCGAACCGATGATGGCCAAGAGATCCGCAATCGTCTCCCCCACTGCCAGCAGAGGCATGACCTGCACATTCGCGAACCCGGGAGACCTGATACGCATGCGATAGGCATACCCGAGCCCGTCGCTCACAACATAGTATCCCTGCTCGCCTCTCGGGATCTCTGCGGATCGATACGCCTCTCCCTTCGGAATCTTCGGCCCACGGGTCACATTGATGAAGTGATGTATCAGGCTCTCTATGTCCTTGAGCATGTCCTCTCGTTCCGGGACGACGTACCGGTAGTCGTCTGTTACACATCGACCCGGCGGCATTTGATTCGCAGCCTGCTCGATGATGCGCAGGCTCTGGCGCATCTCCTCCACGCGAACCAGGTAGCGTGCGTAGCAGTCGCCCCCTTCGGCGGTGGGCACGTCGAAATCGAATGCTTCATAGCCGCAGTAGGGGAACTTCTTTCTCAGGTCCCATTCCAGGCCACAGGCACGCAAGTTCGGGCCGCTGACGCCCCACTGCATGGCATCTTCCCGCGAGATCACCCCGACGCCTTCGGTACGAGCCCTGAAGATAGGGTTCTTCCTGATCAGGGTCTCGTACTCACCGAGACGGGACGGGAAGATGCGAACGAATTCGTCGACCACCTCCTTCCAGCCCTCCGGAAGATCCGCTGCCACGCCTCCGATCCGGAACCAGGATGGATGGAGACGTCCACCGGTGATCAATTCGATGATATCGAGAATCATCTCGCGCTCGCGGAAGGTGTAGAAGTTCGGGGTCATCGCCCCCACGTCGTGAGCATAGGTGGCAAACCATACGAGATGGTTGCTGAGCCTGAAGAGCTCGGAGAGCATCACCCGTATGAACTGCGCCCTGTCGGGCACCTCGATTCCGGCAAGATCTTCCACCGCCATCACATAGGGAAGATTATTCGAGGTTCCTGCAAGGTAGTCCACACGATCCGTGTAAGGGATGAATTGATGCCAGGTCTGGCGTTCGCCGATCTTTTCCGCACCCCGATGATGGTAACCAATGTCCATGTCGAGGTCTGTAATCTCCTCCCCGTCCAGGGCTGCGATGAACCTGATCAGGCCGTGGGTCCCCACGTGGTGCGGACCGATGTTCAGGATCAGTTCCCGCTCGCCCCTCTTCCGCTCCACGTAGTTCTCCCCCTCGAGGGGCTGATGCATCCGCGCATCGGCAAGACCGTAAGGGGGCATCTCGGTTGCCCTGCCCGGATGGCTCTTGCGCAGTGGATGTCCTTGCCAGTCGTGGTGCATCAGGATACGCCGAAGGTTGGGGTGGCCTTCGAAGCGAATGCCGAACATGTCGAACACTTCCCGCTCGTACCAGTTGGCAGAGGGCCACAGGTCGGTCACGCTCTCCGCCGACGGGATTTCACCCTTCAGGCCGACCTTCAACCGAAGACGGCTGGCAGAATCAAACGAGAGCAGGTGATACACCAGGGTATAGTCAGAATCGGTTGTCGGTTCTCTTCGCGCCGATTCGTCGATGGCGGTGACATCCTCCAAACGCAGGAAGCTCGGCGTTGCTTCGGTCTTCAGGTATCGGAGCACATCCTTTACAGCGGATTTCTCTACCTGGAAGGTCGACATATCCGAGGTCTGGGGGGTCTGTCGGATGAGGTCTTCGAAGCGTCCCTCGAGTGCATCTGCCAGGCCCCTGTCCGTTTCGCTCAGATCGATTCTCGCGGGCGGCGGCGTCCACATCCCGTCGCTCCGGCTATCCAAGAACGTGGGCGGCACGACGGAGCTTCCACGCAGTGGGATCCCCTGCATACCGGGGCCACGGGCGTCCCGGGTCTTTGAATGCCCATCCACCAGGATCGGTTTCTGGGTGCCCTGGGTGCCTCCGGAGAGGTGGAACAAGGGACGAGTCGGCCTCTCCGAGGCGATCTTCTCCTGAAGGAGCACGAGCCCCTGTAGGACGGCCTCCGGCCTGGGAGGGCATCCCGGGATGTAGATGTCGACCGGCAGGATCTGATCCACCCCCTGCACGACGCTGTAGACATCGTACATGCCGCCGGTGTTGGAGCATGAGCCCATGGAGATGACCCATTTCGGCTCGGCCATCTGATCGTAGAGCCTTCGGACCACCGGGGCGATCTTCTTGAAGACCGTACCGGAAACGATCAGGAGGTCGGCCTGGCGGGGAGAAGGTCGCATGACCTCCGCCCCGAACCGGGCAAGGTCGTAGCGCGGGGTGAGCGCCGTCACCTCTTCCACGAAGCAACAAGACAGCCCGAAAAACATGGGCCAGAGGCTTCGCTGCCGAGCCCAGTTGATCAGGGCGTCACTGCCCGCAAAAAGAAAGTTCTGGGGCGTATCGGTTATCTTCTCGCCCGTGGCCCCCACGCAAGTCCCCTTTTCCTCCAGATATAGAGCAGGCCGATGAGAAGCAGGATGATGAAGAAAGATATCTGAAGCCACCCGGTCCAGCCGAGCTCCCGGCAGGCAACGGCCCAGGAGAAGATATAAGCGGCTTCCACATCGAAGATCAGGAAGAAGATGGCGACGAGATAGAAGGGCACCGGATAGCGGAGGCGGGCCGTGCCGGTTGGGATGACACCGCTCTCATAGGGCCGCAACTTCTCGGGATTCTCCCTCTTCTCACCGATCCACGATGCCAGAAAGAGAAGGACCCCGATGAGAGCCAGAACCATGAATCCGTAGACGGCGAGACTCAGGATTCCGGGGTCCCAAGGAGACAAGATCCCAGCGAATTGGGAAGGTTCCACGCAGCCTCCAGGGTCAGCCGAAAAAAGGAAATATAGTAACCCCCGCCCGGGCGTGTCAAGTAAACCAAGATGGAATCAAGTTCGAACGGGTTCGAATCAAGTTCGAACGGACTACGCGAGCCTCGACTTGAGTTCTTCGGGGTCTGTGAGAGGCTGCTCACAAGCATACTGCTTGCAGACGTAGGCCGCGGGGAGCCCGTCCACGGGCAGCATCGAGGCCACGTAGGGAGCGAGCGAGGCCAGCCTCTTTCCGTCTTCGCCTCCGCTGTGGAACAGGAGCACCTTGTTCGGGATATACAAACGTTGCGCCTCACGCAGCATCCTCTGGGTGGTTTCGTCACCTCCCTCGCCCGCAATGACGATCTCGCGGCCGGGGCCTATCATGAAATCCAGCGCGGCCAGGAACTGGGTGAACCCGGCAGGGTATTGAACGACCGAAGAGCCGAACGCCTGAAACGTCTGCTCCGCCCTCTCCTCCCACTCCGTTCTTCCGGTCATTCGGCCCAGGCGCATGAGGTTCGATGCGGCCACCGAGTTGCCGGAGGGTAGCGCTCCGTCGTATGCCTCCTTGCTCTCGACGATCAGGGTCTCGTTCTCCTTGCCGGAGAAGAAGAAGCCTCCATGCGTTCCGTCCCAGAAGAGGTCGATCATCGAATCCTGCAAAGCCACCGCCTCTTCCAGATAACGAACCTCGAAGGTTGCCTCGTATGACTCGATCAGTCCCCAGATGAAGAAAGCGTAGTCGTCCAGATATCCGGGATACGCGGATTCTCCCTCGCGGTAGCGCCGAAGGAGGAAGCAACGGTCTCTGCGCAGCCTGGTAAGGATGAAATCGATCGCCCCGGCGACCGCCTCCTTGTAGGCAGGCTCCCCGAATGCCTGGTAGCCCTTGGCCAAGGCAGCTATCATCAGGCCGTTCCAGGAGGTCAGGATTTTGTCGTCCTTCAGGGGATGGATGCGTTTCTCCCGCACCTGGAAGAGGCTCTCTCTGGCCTTCTCAAGGGATTCACGAAGCGCTGACTCATCCATGCCCGCCTTCTCGGCGAACTCCGCATGGGTTTCCACCATGTGCGGAATACTCCTCCCCTCCTCGAAGTTGCCCCCGGGACGTATGTCGTAGAAGCGGCAGAAGAGGTCGCCCAGCTCCTCGCCGAGCAGACTCTTCACCTCCTCCGGGGTCCAGACATAGAAGAGGCCTTCTGCACCTTCGCTGTCCGCATCCTCGCCCGAGTAGAAACCTCCTTCGGGAGATGTCATGTCCCTGAGAACGTAGGTGAAGATCTCACGGGCGACGTCTCCATACCGCTCCTCCCCAAAGGCCTGATACGCTTCCGTGTAGGCCAAGGCGAGGAGGGCCTGGTCGTAGAGCATCTTTTCGAAATGGGGAACGAGCCATTGCTCGTCCACGCTGTAGCGATGGAAGCCGAACCCGATCTGGTCGAAGATCCCGCCCTCTCGCATGGCCTGAAGCGTTTTGCCGGCCATGGTCCCGGCCGTTTCGGTTCCGCTACGGGCGCACCACCGAAGGAGGAATGTGAGGTTGTGGGGCATCGGGAATTTCGGCGCCTTGCCGAACCCCCCCCAGGTCGGATCAAAATTGGAGGCCAGCTGGTCGCATCCTCTTGAGAGCACGTTTTCATCCGGCCTTTGCGCGTGGCCAGCCTCGTCCGGCCGAGGCTTGAGAGCTTCGGTGATCTGGTCGCCCGCTTGCTCGAACCGGGCCCGGTCCTGGCTCCAGAGCTCGGAGATCCTCTTCAACAGGTCCACAAAGCCGGTCATCCCCATCCGGCTTTCCTTCGGGAAATAGGTTCCGGCAAAGAAGGGCTTGCCCTCCGGGGTCATGAAGATCGTCAAGGGCCATCCACCGCCTTTGGTCATGGCCTGGCACGCGGTCATGTAGACCGTGTCCACGTCCGGGCGTTCCTCGCGATCGACCTTTATTGATATATATGCGTCGTTCAAGACCCGGGCCACCTCCTCGTCCTCGAACGATTCGTGGGCCATCACGTGACACCAGTGGCAGGTCGCGTATCCGACGGAAAGGAAGACCGGCTTCCCTTCCTCGCGCGCCTTTTCGAAAGCCTCCTCCCCCCATGCAAACCAGTCAACCGGGTTCTCCGCATGCTGCAGGAGGTACGGGCTCTTCTCCTTTGCGAGGCGGTTGGTCGTCTTCCCTCCGGGCTTATGGTCAGCGTGCATGGTGTGTCCTCCTCCGGGTTCTCAGGACAGCCTGTTCTTCTCTCGGAGGCGTGTCGAGAGGTCCCGAACGCAAGCAAAGGCGCGCTCCACTGTCTTCTCCCCGTCCGGATTCACGAGGCAGCACGTTGCCGGGGAGAGCATGCTCCTTACAAGCATCTCCTCCCTGTCGATGCCGCTTCGTGCCAGCGTATCCCACAGGCCCGTCAAACGCTCTTCCAGGGAATCGAGGTTCTCAGACCCAAAGGGGTCCACATTCGTCGGTACGATGCCCCAGACGAGGGAGCCGCCCTTTCGCAGGTACTGCTTTATGGTAGGCGCGTAGGCCGCAAAGACCTCCGCGTTCGTGTACGTATCCAGGGACAACACATCGATGTCCAGGGTCAGCAGGAAATCCCAGTCAGGATTCCCGCAGAGATGAACACCCCTGGGCCGTTCGATCTGAGAAAAGAAGACCTCCATGTCCTCCTTGGCGGCAACGTCACTGTATCCTGACATGGCACTGAACAGGAACTGCAGTCCCGGTTCGTCGATGAACATGAAGGCATTCGCATTCCGCTCTTTCAAACGAAGGAGCTGCACGTTCGCTCTCTTCGCCATGAATTCCATCAGAAAGGGGCGGACCGTATCGTCGAAGAGGATCGGCCTCCCCTCTTGGTCCAACACGTTGAACCCGAAGCTGATCGGGCCTTCCAGTTGACCCCGGATCCCGGGTCGCTCTTGAAGATCCATGTCCAGGAACCGGTGATAGACCACAGAATAATCCCTGCTGATGTCGAAATAGTCCGGCTCCTCGAATCGCGTAAGGGTCTGTTCGACCTCCAACTCGAATTTCTCATGAGAGAATTTGAGGGTATGAGCCTCCAGATCCAGCAGGATTCCCGGGAAGTGCTCGGACGCCTGAACGTACATGTCTTCGTAGTAGTTCACCAGGGGGAGTTGCGGCCAGAAAGGGACATCCATGGACAGGGCGGTCTCAAGGGCCCGGTCCACATCTCGGTGGGGCATTACCGCCATTGCGGTTGTGAGCAGGTTTCCGGGTATTGACATGTTGCACGTTTGCTCTTTGTCTATAGAGGGAAAGAAGAGAAGGAAGCCGACGAATAAAGGTCGAACGGGTCCCGCCCGTGTGGGGGGTCCCGGTTCCAGGAACCGGAAGCGGGCGAGCCCCGTTCTTCCCCGTCCTAGCTCATTCTTCGGCGGCCGGAGGGGTGAAGGTCCTTTGCGCCAACTCCTGGTCGATCATGAAGAGGCCCCCGCCGTCGTTGCCGACCAGCTTCAGCTTCTGCACCACCTCATCGACGCTCGCCTCCTCTTCCACCTGTTCGCTGACGAACCACTGGAGAAAATTGTTGCTCGCGTGGTCCTTCTCTTCTATGGACAGATTCACCAGGTCATTGATACGGCCCGAGACCAAACACTCGTGTTCGTACGCCTCCTCGAACGCTGCGAGGGGCGATTCCCATTCTTTCCCAGGTGCCTTTGTGGCAAGGAGTTCGACTCTCCCGCTCCGTTCATTGATGAAATCAAAGAACTTCATCGCGTGCGTGCCCTCTTCCAATGCCTGACAATACATCCAGTTGGCAAACCCGGTCAGGTTGATGGACTGAAAATAGGCCGACATCGACAGGTAGAGGTAGCCGGAGTAGAGTTCCCAGTTGATCTGCTCGTTAAAAGCATCTTCAATTTTTTTTCCGAGCATGTTGCTCATCCTTTCCAGAGTCCATGGAGATTGCAGTATTCGCGTGCTTCCACCTTTTCTGCTTTGATGTCGAACATGGCCTCAGGGGATTCACCCGGGTTGAGGAACTGGCGATAGACCTTGCCGTCGGCCAGAATCTCGACCCACTCGATGTAGTGTTTCTCTTCCATGGGGTGTGCCACACTGCCCACCGATACCTTCACGCCTTCGGCCGAGCAATCGACCACCGGAACATGCTTCTCCTTCGCCGCGTCCACGGTGTTCTCCTTGAAGAGCTTCATCTCCTTGCCGCAACAGACGAGCGCGCCCTTGCCCCCGTGGAGGACTTCAACGATGTTCCCGCAGACTTCGCACTTGTAGATCTCCAGTTTCGCGGCCATGTTCTTTCTCCTCTCTTCCTCTTGAAAGGTTTGAAAATGGTTCGGTTGACCCTATACCAGTCCCTTTGCTGCGCTCAGGGCAGCATCATAATCCGGCTCGTTCGTGATTTCGCCCACGATCTGCTCGTACCGCACGACGCCCTGCTGATCCACGACGAAGACGGCACGGGCCAGCAGACGGAGCTCTTTGACGAGGACACCGTAGGCCTCCCCAAAGGCGGCGTCACGATGATCGGACAAGGTCTTCACCTGTTCGATCCCTGCCGCGCCGCACCATCGCTTCTGGGCGAAAGGCAGATCCATGCTGATCCCCAGCACGGTAACGTCCGGGCCCAGGGAGGAGGCCTCCTCGTTGAATTTCCTGGTCTCCACGTCGCACACGGGCGTGTCGAGGGACGGGACGGTCACGAGCAGACAGACTTTGCCCTTGAAAGACGATAGCTTGACGTCGGCCAGTTCGTTGTCCAGCAGACTGAAGTCCGGGGCCTTGTCCCCCACGTTGAGACCGTCGCCGACGAGTGTCAACGGCATTCCCTGAAAGGTTATGATTCCGGTTCTTTCTTTCACCGCTTTCTCCTTTGGGACGATTCCACGTTGAAGGAGGATCGGTCTACCAGTTCTCGCCCAGTAGCTCGAAATAGTCCTGGGGATGGGCGCAGGCCGGGCAGTTCGCCGGAGCCTCCGTACCTTCGTGCAGATATCCGCAGTTGATGCAGCGCCACACAACGGGCTCGCCCTTCTTGAATACGGATCCGCCCTCTACGTTTGCCAGGAGCCCGAGGTAGCGCTTTTCGTGCTGCTTCTCCGCGACCGAGATCTTCTCGAACAGAATGGCAACCGCCTCGAAGCCCTCTTCCTTTGCCACCTGCCCGAACCCGGGATACATCTCGGTCCATTCGTAGTGCTCTCCTGCTGCAGCCGCCTTCAGGTTCTCGGCTGTGGTGCCGACGATCCCAGCCGGAAAAGCGGCCGTGACCTCCGCCTCTCCACCCTGGAGGAACGAGAAGAACCTTTTCGCATGTTCCTTTTCCTGGTTGGCCGTCTCCTCGAAGATCTGGGAGATTTGGATCAAGCCTTCCTTCCTGGCCTTGCCCGCGGCATAGGTGTAGCGGTTCCTGGCCTGTGATTCCCCTGCGAATGCCGTGATCAGGTTCTTCTCTGTCTTGGACCCTTTCAAATCCATCTTGCCTCTCCTTTCCGCCCGTCTTTCCGCGGGCTATCCGTTGGTTGGTATCAGGTCCCAAGAAATCTGGTCGAGCCATGCTCCCATACCGAGGGAGCCGAGTGAAAACCACCGATCAAGGTCGATCCCGGGTTGCTGGGCAGTGGTTCAATGGGGTTTGGGCCAGAACCGGGGGCATCGACTCAAAGCCGGTCATTTGGAATATTCACCATAAGTCATATCGCGGCATTGGGCAAGGTAACTATTTGAAACATAATGATTTATTAGCAGATCTCGCTGTGGTTATGAAACCGTATTGATAATCATTACTGATAGTAGATTGTATGATGGGTGGAGTGGATTGTCAACGGGGTTTTTTCGTTTTTTCTGCTGATCCCGCCTGTTCCCCTTGCGACACTGGATTGGATGCAGGTCGCGTCTGAAAAGGCTCATGTTTCCCTGGGCGGCTGCCGGGGGCAGCCGTCTTCGCCTTCGCCGCAGGGGTCAGGTCAGGAAGCTCATGGCCGAAGAGATCCCGTGAACGTGGTCGCCGATCTTTCGCATCCGTTCGAGTTCCTCTTCGCTCATGGACCCGGATTTCAGGGCCGTGAGACCCGCGGACATCTCCTCGTCGTTCTTCGGACCACAGATGGCAACCTGTACGGCGGGATGGGACAACACGAAACGATAGCAGTCCGGCGCGGTGGGCGGTGAGGACACGCCGGCAGGCATCTTCTTCGGATCGAGCAGATCTCCCCAGCGCGTGTTTGTGAACGACACGATTCCAGGACCCTTCTCCTGGGGCAGAAAGGGAAAGACCTCTTGCTCCGCTCCCCGGTGCGCCGCATTGTACCGGATGTGAAACACGTCGTAGCGGCCATCATCCAGGTACTGTTTGAACAGGGGCCGTTGATGGGTCGAAATTCCCAGCAGCCTATAGCGGCCCTTCTCCCTCAGGTTCTCCACCACATCCAGAATTTTCCGGCTGGGCGGCCTGTCGTACCATCCGAGGAGAAGCACGTCCGCCTGATCGATGTTCAGGTTGCGGAGGCCGACCTCTACGCTCCTTGGGATCCAGCCGGCCTGGCGTACGTAGCACTCGAGCACCACGACCAGCTCGTCCCGCTGAGAACGGGCGATGTCCCGAATCGCCCGGCCCATTCCGGGGGTGCGGACGGAGCCCCAGAAGAAATAGTTCACCCCCTCGTCAAAGGCCATCCGACAGGCCTTCTCGGAGACACCGTAGGCAGAGCCGATGCCGAGCCGGGATACCTTGACCCCACTGCGACCCAGGGACACCTTCCGGGTAAGATCGCTCATCTTTTCTCCCCCCTCTGGCTATCCTTGTCCGCCGGAACCCTCGGCAGACCAAGGAGCTCGAATACCCCGAACAGTGTGACGGCAAGCCGCCTGACCAGATCCTTGAATCGTCCGGATGGGGCCATGCTGATCCTCCTTTGCTTCTGCGGCCCGTCTAGCAGGTTCCGCAGGTCGGGTCATCTTTTCTCGCCGGTCCTGGCCGACGGCCGGGTTCCCTCACCCGGGCGCCCCCTGTGGGCCGGCGGCTTTCGAAGGGGCAACCGGATCTCGACGATTGTGCCGCGCCCGCTCTCGCTGGTCAATTCCATACTGCAGTCCTTGTGCTCGTCGACGATCCGCTTGCAGATGCACAACCCCAGGCCCGTACCCTCCTTCTTCGTGGTGAAGAAAGGGGAGAACACCTTGGATGCCTGCTCTTCCGGAATGCCGGGACCGTCATCCCCGATCGTGACCAGAATCCGGTCGCCCCGGACCGTGGAACGGATGGCGACTTCGCCCTCCTCGCTCACCGCCTCGATCCCGTTCTTGACGAGGTTGAAGAAGACCTGTTTGAGCTTCTCCCTGTCCCCCCTCACGAAAGCGGGTCCGCTCCCCGTTTCCAGGCTCAACCGGATGTTCTTCCCCCGTCCTGCCTGCCTGGCCAGGGCATGCACCTCCTCCAGCAGCTTCGCGAGATCGAAGGTTCTCTTCTTGAGGGTTCTGGGAAGGTAGAGATCCCTCAGCTCGAGCAGCAGGTCCTCCACCCTCCTGACCTCCGATGCCATGATCTCGAGCTTTGTCACGGCTTTCGGGTCCTCTATGATCTTGCTCAGCTGCCGAACGAAGCCGCCGATGACCACCATCGGGTTTCGGATCTCGTGGCTGATCTCCGCGACGGTCTGGCCCAGGGTTGCAAGACGCTCGGCCCGAGCGATCTGCTCCTGCAGAGCCTTCGTGTGGGTGAGATCCCGGACGATCCCGGTGAAGAACACCTTACCCTTCCGCCGAGCCACCGAGAACGAAATGGAACATGGGAAGGTGGTGCCGTCTTTGCGGCTGGCGGTCAGCTCTTTGGCATGGCCGATGGGCTTGGGTCTTCTCGCCTTCAGATAGCGCTCCACCGCCCGCCTGTGATCTCCGCTGCAGCGCGGGGTCAGCACGATGTCCAGATCCTTGCCGATCACCTCTTCTCGACTGTAGCCGAACAGTCTCTCCGCGGCCCGGTTGAAAAAGAGGACCTTGTGATCCTTATCGATCGTCACGAACCCCTCGTTGGTGCTCTCCACGGCCAGAAGCAGCACGGAAAGCTCTTCCGCCTCCAGTTTCCGGCCTCTGCTCGTGTTTCCCATGGTCGACCGCTTCCTCCCGTCTGCTGGTCCGAAGATGTGGGGCCGGGCAGCCCGGCTCCTGTCCCGGACATACATTTACACAGCTTCGCCCCACCTTCAAGCGGGAGCAACTGGGGGTCAGGCCGAAACTATCAACCTTGCAACCTGGATTGCAGGGTTGATAGTTTCGGCCTGACCCCCAGTTTGTGACCTTTCCGAGACAGACACCCGGACGAAACATTTCTCCCCTTTCCGGAATCAATACCTAAAAAAAACCTCTTTGTTTCCTTACAAAACCTTTTTCAAAAAACGTTTTAGGCATGAGAGGAGATGGTCGTCCATGGGAAACACAGACCTGAGCCCCTACAAGGAAATGCTGGAGAGCTTCCAGGAAAAACGTCAGCTGCTGCTGGCCGAGTCTGACCGTCAGCACGCACCCGGTCTTCCCCTGAAGTTCCTCCGCCAGCAGGCACATTTTACGACGCCCGCCAGCAACTACGACATGGCGCTGAAGGCCGTCGAGAAGGGCAGCGCTGCTGCCGCCAAGATCCTGGACAAGTTCAGCATCTCACTGGCCGAGCTTTCCGAAACCCTCGAGGTGCCGGTATCCACCCTCGAGGCGGAGCTGGAAACCGAGCCTCACTCCCCCTTTGTGATGATCGACAGCGAGGACGCCCAGGCCCTTAGGGAGGACGTCATCCTGCGTGGACGCGAGAACGCGATCAAGGTCTTCCGCGAAGGGAACTGGGGACCGACCCTGCGATTCTACCGGCCCAGCGGTCTGCAGCTCGATTTCTGCCTCGACGATCTCGTGACCGTGCTCACCCAGGCAGGAAGAGATCTGCCTCCGGATCAGTATCCCGTGGACGGGGTCGTCTGGCCCAAGGCGGAACAGCCCGAGGAAATCGCCTTTGTATGCGAGGTGCTCGAGGGTATCGAAGAGAAGCTCGGGCTCGAAAAGAACCGGATCAAGCTCGAATTCCTGGTTGAATCCGGATGGGCGGTGGCACAGCTTCCTCTCCTTGCGAAGGCGGCCATGCCCCGTCTCGCAGGGATCATTTTTGGAATTGCCGACTACTCCGCGGATATCGGTCTTCCCACGATTCACAACAACCATCCGGTCTGCGACTGGGCCCGGGCCGCCATCGTCAACATGGCGGGCACGATCGGGGTGCCGGCCATCGACAACATGACGGTGGATTACCCGGTGGCGGACAGCCGTCTCTCCGACGGGGAGAACCACCTGTTCATCAAGAAGCGCATCAAGCACGTTTTCGACGACGCCCGGCACGGGGAGCAACTGGGTATGGACGGGAAATGGGTGGGACATCCCCTCCAGCTCTTCGCCGTTCGCCTCGCCTACCGGCTCGCCTTGCCCGAAGAGGAGATCCGCGCCGAAACAGACAAGATCCTGAGCTACACCCAGGCGGTGGCGAACGAGCAGGGCGCCACCATCATCGAGGGCATCATGAGCGATCGGGCCACAGACAGGCACGCCCGAAACAAGCTGCGCAAGGCAATCGCCCTGGGCCTTCTGGACGGAAAGAAGGGTGCCGAGCTCGGGCTGATCACCGAGCAGGAATTGAAGGAGCTCGGGTAGCGCCGATCCCGTGCCCAAAGGAGAGTCTGTGAGTAACGATCTCTTGGAGCAAGCCGAAAACGCACTGGACGCAGCCCGCAGGCTGACGAACAGGACGTTGCGTGCCCTTCAGGGCCGGGCGGTCCGGGACGGGCGAGTCTCCGCCGACGCCATGGACGCTTTTCAGGCCGTCTGCTACGACGTTGCGCTCAGCACCTCGGAACAGACGGCCGGCCGGGCCATGATCGACTACGCGCGAGAGGCCGACGGCAGTCTCGAGGCCGGGCTCGCGTGCCTTTTTGCGGCCGATGTCATAAAGAATCTCCACAGTCGGGTTGCCTTTCGGATGGAGGATTTCGGGCTGGCAACGGAAGATCTCGCGGACACGCTCGGACAGGCGGATGTTCAGTCTTTCTGTTCCGGACAGCTCGCGGGCTCGAACCTGGAGGCGCTGGCCGACATGGTCAGGAAGGAAGGGGGAAGTACCGGGAGGTGTCTCCTGGATGAGGGGCACAAGGAGCTTCGCGAGACGTTTCGCTCCTTTGCCGAACAAGTCGTCATGCCTCTGGCCGACCGCATCCACACGGAAAAGAGGCTCGTCCCTGATGAGATTCTGCAACCGCTGAAAGAGATGGGGATCTTCGGCATCTCGATTCCGAAGAGGTACGGAGGGAAGCAGGAGGACGACCGGGAAGACACGCTGTCCATGATCCTGGCCACCGAGGAGCTTTCCAGGGGGTCCCTTGGTGCTGCAGGCAGCCTGATCACTCGCCCCGAGATCTTTGGGCGGGCCCTTCAGGCGGGCGGGACCCCGGAACAGCAGGAGCGCTGGCTGCCCCGTCTCGCGGCAGCGGAAACCCTGGGCGCGGTCGCCGTGACGGAGCCGGACTTCGGCTCGGATGTGGCGTCCATGAAGGTGAAGGCGGAGCGGACCGACAAGGGCTGGCTTCTCAACGGGACCAAGACATGGTCCACCTTTGCGGGCAAGGCAAACCTTCTCCTGGTGCTTGCCAGGACGGACCCGGACCCGGCAAAGGGCCACAAAGGGCTGTCCCTGTTTCTCGCGGAGAAGCCTTCGTTCGAGGGCCTGGATTTCGAGCATGTGCAACCCGGGGGAGGAAAAATCAGGGGCGGGGCCATCCCGGCCATAGGATACCGGGGAATGCACTCTTTCTGGATCGTGTTCAAGGACTATTTCGTGCCGGACGACTGCCTTCTGGGAGGCGAAGCCGGGCTCGGCAAGGGCTTCTACGCCCTCATGGCCGGCTTCTCGGGCGGGCGAATCCAGACCGCTGCGCGCGCCGTGGGCGTGATGCAAGCGGCCTTCGAGCAGGCCATGTCCTATGCATCGAAGCGGACGACCTTCGGCAAACCCATCGAGGTCTACGAGCTGACCAAGGCGAAGGTGGCCCGAATGGCCATGCTGCTCGCCGCAAGCAGACAGTTTACCTACGCGGTGGCTCGGCTGATGGACAAGGGCGAGGGCCAGCTCGAGGCGAACATGGTGAAGCTCTTCTCCTGCAAGGGTGCCGAGTGGGTCACGCGCGAGGCGATGCAGATTCACGGGGCAAAGGGCTACGCAGAGGGCTCTCCGGTGAGTCGCCACTTTGTGGACGCGCGCGTGCTCTCCATCTTCGAGGGAACGGAAGAGATCCTTGCCATCAAGGTGATTGCCCGCAGCCTGATCGAGCAGGGAGCATTCAACTGAAATATCTCGGCAACGGTAGCGACACGAGGTTCCAAAGATGTCGGTCACTTTCTCACTGCCTGCCCAGCAGGAGCTGGCTCCCGGACGGGAGGCGGCCGTCGATCGCGCACGATTTCCACGCTACGGTCGGTATCTCGAAGACTTCGTCCCCGGCACGGTCTTCGAACACCCCCGGGGATTTACAGTCGACAGGGGAGTCGCCAGGTCGTTTGCAGCCGCCTTCGTGCACGCCAACCCGATCTTTCTGAACGACGAGTACGCAAGGGCCCATGGATTTCCGGCCTCGCCCGTGTGCCCCCAGCTCGTCTTCAATCTGATCCTGTCCCTGGGCGTGCAGAACGATTCGGAAAAGGCGATGGCCAACCTGGGCTATTACAACGCCCGGTTTCTCAGGCCGGTCTATCCCGGCGACACCCTTCGCGCACTGACCCGCGTCCACGACTGCCGAGAGCGGGGAGAAGGGAAGCCGGGCATCGTCCATATTCATACTCTCGGCCTGAACCAGTCCGATCAGGTGGTCCTCCAGTACGAGAGGAAGATCATGGTACCCCCGAGCGGGAAGGCTCGCGACAAGGCGGCTTCCGGTCCTGCCGAAGCTGCGCGCTTTCCCTGGGAAGACGACGCGTCCGTGGAGCTTCCGATCGGGGGTGGCCCCTATCCGACCGGGCTTACGGAGCCGAATACCTATCTCGAGGACTTCGAGCCGGGTGACATCCTCGTGCACGAACACGGCCGCACGATCACGGATGAGCACATGTACTGGACCTGCCTCGTGGACAACACCCACCCGCTGCATACGGATCGCATCTACAGCACGGGGCTGGGCGGACCCATGAGCGGGGAGCCGATCGTGTACGGCGGGCTCGTCTTCGCCTGGCTGGAGGGTCTGGCCAGCAGGGACGTGTCCGAGAACGCCCTGTGGGAGCTCGGATTCACCGAGGGATACCATACACAGCCCGCACAGGCGGGAGACACCGTTGCTGCGCTGACTCGCATCCTTGCGATCGATCCAGGCCCGGCCGGGCTCGACGCGGTTGGCATCCTGACGTTGCAGCTCATCGGTGTAAAGAACGTGAGCGGTCGGCAGGCCCTGGAAGAACACGGTGCAGACCTCTTCGTCAAGGAAAACGACAAGAAGAAGCTCGGCAAAGAGAAGATCCCCTCCAAGATCTTCGAGATCGAGCAACGTTTTCTTGTCAAGAAGAAAGCTGTTAGCGGGTAGCTCTAAGGTTTCGGACCACCCAACCGCCCTCGGGCACGGGCACGCACACGGGTACGAGAGGGCAGGCGATGGGAAAGAACCGATAGCCGGCTGCTCACATGAACAGAAATCAACCAGTAAACCTTTTGTAACTGGAGGATGAGATGAGCAAGGATCCGAAAGATATGAATCGGCAGGAACTCAAGAACATGGAATACACAAGTGTCCCGGAAGTCCCGATAGGTACGGTGCCGCCCCTGGGCGTACTGCCGGAGAAGATGCACGCCTGGGTCATTCGGGAAGAGCGGTTCGGAGAGCCCATGCAGTCCTTCAAACAGGAGCTGATGGACATTCCGGACATCGGACCGAACGAGGCCCTCGTCCTGGTGCTGGCCGCAGGCGTGAACTACAACGGCGTGTGGGCCGGCCGGGGCAAACCCGTTTCGGTGCTCGGCGTGACGGGAGAGGATTTTCACATCGCGGGCTCCGACGCCTCCGGCATCGTCTGGAAGGTAGGCGAGAACGTGAAGCACTGGCGCCCGGGTGACGAGGTGGTTCTGCACTGCAATCAGTCGTGCGACACGTTCTGCGGGCAGTGTGCGGGCTACGACCCGATGATGTGTCAGAGCCAGAAGATCTGGGGCTACGAGACCGCTTACGGCAGCTTCGCCCAGTTCACCAAGGTGCAGGCTCAGCAGCTTCTGCACAAACCGAAGCGGCTGAGCTGGGAAGAGGCCGCAAGCTACGGGCTGACCTACTTCACGGTTTTCCGCATGCTCGTGGACCGGGGCAATCTGCAGCCGGGCGAGAAGGTGCTCGTGTGGGGCGCGGCCGGCGGCCTGGGTGTGTTCGCCGTGCAGCTCATCAAGAAGATGGGAGCCGAGAGCGTCGGTGTGGTCAACTCGGATGAAAAAGGCGAGTTGATCATGAAGCTCGGCGCCAAGGGCTACATCAACCGCAACGACTATCCGAACCTCCAGTGGAAAGACGACGCAACCCCCGAGGAGGCGAAGGCCCGGTTCAACGACTGGAAGAAATTCGGCAAGGAGTTTCAGGCCAAGATGGAGATCAACCGCGGCCCGGACGTGGTCTTCGAGCACGTCGGCAAGGTCACCTTCCCTCTCTCGGTGTGGATGCTGCGCAGGTTCGGCCGCGTGGTCATCTGCGGAGCCACCTCCGGTTACGACCTGAATTTCGACGTTCGTCATCTGTGGATGCACCAGAAATCGATCATCGGCAGCCACTTCTGCAACGGAGAGCAGGCGGCCAGGGCGAACGAGCTGATCATATCCGGCCAGATCGACCCGGTCATGACCAAGCGGTTCACCTGGGACGAGATCCCGGATGCCCACGACCTGGTGGCAAAGAACCTGCATTTCGGCAAGTTCTCCTGCCTGGTCAGCGCGCCGGCCTTTGATATGAAGACCACGGACGAGGCCCGCAACGGAAAGAAGGCTGCCTGAAGCTTTTGTGCTCAGCCTTCACACGAAGAATGAGACAAGGCCGATGAGCGGAAGCAACAGGATGCGGACGATCGTCCTCATCCAGCTCCGTTGGGCTATGTAGTCTGCTATCGGCGGGCTGCACCTGTAGTAGGAACGGACGAGGGCCTTTCCTGCAGGCGATTTCGCGAGCCAGGAGTCTCGAAAGGACTTGAGAACCGCTATCCTTGGCTCCAGTTCCGTTCCGAAAGCCGCTGTGGCGACAAAGCAGGCATCATCTCCGTCGCAGTTCGTGTCGACCCCGTCCCCCGGCACATCTCCCGGGGCGCCCGGATATACACTCGGATCGTTGTCATCGCAATCGGCAAGCGGATAATGCCCGTCCCCGTCTCCATCGACGGGTTCGTCATACGAGACATCCAGGGTCATGGGGTTTCCCGGGGCACTGACGTTCGAGATACTGACACCCGAGTAGACGTCGCCGTAGAGCATGGCACCAGGAGTGGTCAGGTCGTCAAACTGCGTATTGTTTCCACTGTAGAAGAGGTCTCGCTGATCACCACGGTTGTCTTCGTTATCCAGCTCGGAATAGCCTACGAATCCATCTTCAGCCTCCTCCACATCCACCCGCTTGTGATTCTCGTCGGCATTGACCGTGTTGAGGAGCAGGCTCCCTGCGGAGTTGTCGATATGCCAGATGATGATGCCCCCGGAGTGCATAGGAAGGCCTCGGTCATAGCCGACAGGTTGGCGGTTCTCGACTAGGAAATACTGGTCTGAGTCTATCGTATCAACTCTGTAGGCAATGCCGCTGGTGGCCACGTCGGGCAGGAGAAGACCCGTTCCTTCGCTCACCGACACCGGGGAGAGAAAGCCCAAGAATTCCTTGCTCCAGGCGCACATGTGGGTAGGAGAACTGCCCTGCCAGCCTCCTGCCGTGCCCCAGGATCCGTTACCCATCACCCCCCACTCCCCGATACCCTCACTTCCATCCGCAACGCTCACGTCGTAGAGATCGGGAAGCCCCAGATCGTGCCCCATTTCGTGCACCATGATCCCGATGGTGGCCATGTGCCCGTCGTTCGGGCCATGCTGGTGCCACTCTCCGTACTGCATGTAGCCACCTCCCCAGAATAGAGCCGCCAAACGAACCCTATCGAGAACCGGGGGAACGATGGGGAAGAGGAGAACGAAACGGTGGCCCCAGACACTTGGAGCATAACTGCCGGAGTAAGAGCTCTCGTAGCCCGCCAAGATGATGACCAACGACAGTTCGGTGAAATCAATCGCCCGGTTCCCGTCCGTATCGTATAGTGAATAATCGATGTATGGATCGGCCGCGATCAGCGCATCGCGGGCAACCTGCATATTGGCAAGACCCGAATCGGAGGCGGTGTTCGGGTGGTCGTATCCGATGGCCAGCCAGCCTATGACCCCGTTGTCCGCGGTACCGAATGACTCTGAGGCAGGCGTCATGAGTAGCTGGCCATAGCTGACCTCCTCATAGTAATCTCTCACACTTCGCGCGGCGCCGAAGAACGCGTTCTCCCAGTCGGCCTCTGTGCTGCCGACAGCACCCTGGTCGCTGAACTCCACCAGAATGACCAACACGGGATGGTGGGTTGGAAATGCCGACCTCGTCTTCTCGGCCATGCCCATCGAAGTCGGGGAAAAGGCCACGGCGCCGGCCGGGGCAGTTACGGCCCCTTCCCATGTCATCCGGTCCCCTTCCAGGCCCACCACCGAGGCCGCCGATTTCACGGAATGACCCATTGTTGCTGCAAAGGAAAGGATGAAGACAATGATCTTTGAAGCCTTCATTCAAGCCCCTCCGTCACAGGAGACATTCCGCAATACGCGTACAGGTATCTCATTTTACAGACAAGGATACTCGCCGCAAAGGAAAATCTTCAGGGGAATCCGCACTGCCTGACCGTGGCTTCCTCCTTTTCCTCTTGACGCGAGCTCGGCCCCTCTCCCATAATCCCGAAAGGCGGCAGCATCCGGGGTCCTTGAACGGGAGGTTCGGGCATGGGGAAAGCAGGAACGACTCCGACAGGCGACGAAGGAGTCTACACGGCGGTATCGCAAGATCGAGGACTGACGCTTGTGTTGAGCGAGCTTACCTGGGAAACCGAATTCTTCGGGAGGAGATTCGCAAGACTCGTCATTGATGCGGAAGAAACCCGGGACTTCGACGCGGAAGGCCTGGCTGAACCTCTTCAGGAAGTGCTTTCCTACGGGGATCGGAACGGAATCGACCTGATCGAGCTCGAGCTCGACGTGTCATGGATCCACCATTCCCACCTGTTCGAAGAATCGGGTTTTCGCCTCGTAGACACGAAGCTTCGCTTTGTCACGCTCAAGCAGAGGGAGGGAATGGAGGGCGCACCCCCGCAGAAAGAAGATATCGCATTTGTGTCTCCCGACATGAAGGACGAATTACTGGATCTCACACACAAGGCTTTTACGGATAACCCGTCGTTCAAGTCCCGCTACACGAACAAGCGCTTCTTTTCGAGATCGGAAACCGAGAGATACTACGAGGCCTGGATAGAGAACTACATGGAGGACGGGGACGCGCTCTTCGCCGTCATGCGCGATCAGGGCAAGATTGTCGGGTATCTCGTATACGCGAAGACAGGCGAACACGAGGGCAAACCGTTGTACAAGGCCGGCCTTGCCGCCGTGGCACCGGGATACCGAGGAAGAGGGATCTACTTCAGCCTGGGATCCTTCATCTACAGGAATCTTCCGGAGAGCGAAGTCTACCTGGACATGACCACACAGCTTTCCAACCTGTCCACGATGAGAAATCTGATCAAGGCACAGAGGAGACTGGATCGGGTCCAGCTCGTCTTCTACAGGCGCAGGGAAGATGCCCCGGCCGCCAAACCGGTCTGAAGGCTCCAGAGAAGACTCCTGACACCTCTTCTTCACCTTTCTTCAGACAATTGACCCTCGTTTCGCATCAACATATAGAGGAGGGGGTTTTTCATGGAGAAATCACTGCAATTGAGGTCAAAGATCACGAAGAGCGGACAACTGGAGGTATCGCTGGTAGAGGTCGATGTCCCGACACCCGGCCCCGGTGAGGTGCTCGTCAGAATGGAGGCTGCTCCCATCAACCCTTCCGATATGGGGCCCATGCTGGGTCCGGCCGATATCACAGCCGCTCGGTTGCAGTCGACAGAAGGGCGTCAGGTGCTCACGGCACCGGTTCCAGAAGCCCGTCTTGCCGGTGCTGCTACGCGGCTTGACAAGGATTTACCGGTCGGCAACGAAGGGGCAGGCACGGTCGTCGCTGCAGGAAGCGACCCAGAGGCCCAGGAGCTGATCGGCAGGACGGTTGGGCTATTGTCCGGGAGATCCTACGCACAGTATTGCTGTGTGCCCGTGGCAAGTTGCCTGGTACTGAACGAGGGTACAACGGCGGCCGAAGCAGCGTCATGCTTTGTCAACCCGTTGACGGCCCTCGGCATGGTCGAGACCATGAAGCTCGACAAACATACAGGCCTGGTGCATACGGTTGCGGCTTCTAACCTGGGACAAATGCTGATCAGGCTCTGTCTCGCCGACGACGTGCCGCTGGTCAACATCGTGCGAAAGGCGGAGCAAGTAGAGCTCCTTCGGGGTCTGGGTGCAAAACATGTCTGTGATTCGTCTCAGGGAAGCTTCCTGGATGATCTTACGGATGCGGTAGCGGAAACGGGGGCGACCCTCGCCTTTGACGCGGTCGGCGGCGGGCGACTGGTCAATGACGTTCTCTTTGCGATGGAGCGTGCCGCCGGGAGAACCCTGACGGGCCACAGCACCTACGGTTCAGCTGTGTTCAAGCAGGCCTACATCTATGGGGGTCTCGATCTTTCACCTACCATACTGAACCGTACTTACGGGATGTCCTGGAGCATCGGCGCCTGGCTTCTCCCGCAATTCCTGCAGCGTATTGGCTTCGAACGGACTGCGGAGTTGCGCCAGAGAGTTGCGGACGAAATCACAACCACCTTCGCCAGCAAATTCACAAAGGTGTTATCCCTCGAGGAGGCGATCACACCCGAAAACATTCGGCTCTATGTGGCGAAGAAGACGGGTGAGAAATACTTGATCAATCCGAACAAGGGGCTGTGAGGTTCGACCCATCTGAGCCGAGAATGAAGGGAATGGTCTTCCGCTCTTTGCCCGGGAGTTACTCCGTCACGAGGAATGCCCCGAAGTACTCATACAAAGGTAACAGGCCCGGTACTTCATACTTGTACTCTTCGCACCCGAACCAGGCCCCCGACCAGTCCCCGGTAACTTCTACGAGGAGTTCATCGCCGGGAGAGAGCTGAGAGGGAATCGTGAAGCACTGTTCATAGGTGTAATCGGTACTCACTGTCGCTTCGTCCAACTTGAGATCGATATACCACCCACAGGCACCCCCCACCCACTGGGACCGGGGAGGCGCAGGGTCGAAGCAGACTTCGGTACCGGCAGGTCCGGAAGGCGGTGTGATGTTCGTGGTGCAACCGGCCAGTACCATCACCAGGAGCAGAGATCGAAATCCCCTCGACCTACTTATCGATATGGTTTTCATCGTTCCCCCATCGGAACCGAGAATCCGACCAAAGGAAGGAAGATTCTCACAGGCCGTACGCTCATATTCCTTCTTTCTCGTCCCAGTGACCCCTCTCGGCCGGGGGCTTGCGTTCAATATCAGTATCTTCATCGCATCCCTTTCGCAGTTTCAAAGGCCCGCTCATTCTATAACGGAAGAGACGGCCGTACAAAAACCGCCCGATCGACCTCTCCCCTTGACAACGGTCCGGACCTGTATTACGACATATAACAGAACTAAATAATGATACGTAATACGGTCAGTTGGGGATGGGTCTCGGTCTACCGATCGGAAGAACGGGGGGAGTGATGAAAGAATCTCGTTTCGACTCTATCGTCGTGTTGATACTCGCATGCTTCGTGATCGGTGGAACCGGATGCCACCTGATCTTCCCGTTCGAAAGAGTACCCGTGGATCCTGAAGATCCGTATCTTTGCACTGCGCAGATATACCGGGCCCTGCCGGGCAGCTCTGAGGAGTTCACAGAGGAATGGGAGCTCTACACGTGGGCGTCCTCGGCTTCGAGCGCGAATTCGGATTGCACGGCAAGAATCGGTCAATATATCAGTGAATACATGGCTCCCGGTCTCGGCTGGAGTTATCGCAACCTGGGCGCCGTTGTCGTTTCCAAGGAAGACGCCATAGACTGCACGCTCCCTTACCCTGCCCCCACCTATGGTGCACCCTTTGGGGCGGAGTTGGTGTGGAACACCCCGCCGGCCACACAGGCATCTACCTATATCAACCTTGTCGACAAGGACGGGGTCACCCGTACCGCTACGCCTTCTGTTGCCTATGCATACGCAGACCTCGCGGAAAAGACCGGTCTCCCGGATGGGTCGACCTATGTCCTCGGGAAACGACACATTCGCATGTCGGACCTTTACCTGGAACTGGCCGTTCCTTTTCAACTCGGCTCGGACTTGACGGTGAACAAGCTGTACATACAGAGCGTCGGGACTGTCATCGGAGAACATACGGGAGGCACCCTCTACAAGGTCTATCCCGGGGATGCCAAATTCTTCTTCTACGCGCAGGGTGTGCTGAGCGGAGAGAGCGGAACGACCAGCCTGTGCTTTGTCAACGATGTCACGGCCAACATCACGGAATACCAGGGGGCCCCGAACGCGTTCTTCACCCTGTCACTGAACCTGTTTGTCGACATGGGTACGGCGGCCGATATGCAGCTACAGGTCAGCCTGTCCAAGCCGACCAGTACGTTTTCGTTCAACACCCACCAGCCTTATGTCTACCTCGTGGACAAGACATTGACGTCACCGGTGGACCTGATACCGGATATCGCTTTCGATCACGACAGCAATCTGGACGAATACCTCTGGTTCGAGGATTTCGAGGGAACAGGCGAGGTGTTCCTGGGAAAAGGGAACCCTCTCAACGGTGTTACGCTGGCGCAAGGGGTTCACGAGATCACGGTTGTGGCCTACGACACCTATGGCGCATATAACAGCGACACCATGACCCTCACCATCATTCCCAGCCTTCCGACCGAGGTCTGGGTGGACGATGACTACACATCGTCGAGCGCGGGAGGTCACACCTGGGGGGTGGACGCCTTTGACAACATCGGGGACGGCATCAGCGCCGTGGCTTCCCCCGGCAAGGTGCACGTGGCCGCAGGCGATTATTCGGAGAGTGTCGTCATGAGAGGCGGGGTTCAGGTCCTGGGTGCAGGGTCGGCCGTGACGGTCATCGATGGTAATGCCGATGGCCCGGTGGTGCAGGCCAGATGGATCTCCACCCCGGCCAGGATCGCCGGCTTCACGATCACGAACGGCTCCCATGTCTGGGGCGGCGGGATCCATATCCATGAGTCTACGGGCATGATCACGATCAGCAACTGCGAAATCACGGAAAACGCAGGGACCTATGGTGGAGGGCTTTACAGCAACAACTCATCCGTCGAGGTGACCAATTCCACATTCTGGCAGAACACTGCGCAAGACGGAGCCGGGGTGTTCTTTCTCGATACGACCGCGTCCTCGACAATGGTCAATTGCTCTCTTACCGACAACGTGGCCGGGAATTACGGGGGAGGAATATACAACCACAACAGCAGTCCCACCCTAACCAACACCATCCTCTGGGGAAACACGGCGACGGGGGGCGTGGGAAACGAGATATACGAAGATGCCACCAGCGCTGCAACGGTGAGCTACTGTGATGTCGAAGGAGGGTATTCGGGGCTGGCGAATATTGATTATGACCCCCTGTTTCGCGATCCGGACAATGGGGATCTCCGGCTCCGTCAGGGATCGCGTTGTATCGATGCGGGGACAAACGCCGCGGTGCCTGTCTGGCTGACCCATGACATCGAAGGACATACTCGAAAGATCGACGGCGATCTGGACGGCAGCACGATTGTCGACATGGGCGTAGACGAGGTTCCGTTCTATTCCCCCTCCGAGGTATGGGTCGATGACGATTGGGCAGGAACCGATGCGGGGACCCTGGTCGAACAGCATGTGTTCGGATACAACGCCTTCGATGTGATCCAGGACGGCATCGACGCCGTGAGCTCACCCGGGAAAGTCCATGTTGCCCAGGGCTACTATGCCGAGAACATACTCTTGAAG
Source organism: bacterium (assembly GCA_028277985.1). GTDB lineage: Bacteria > Desulfobacterota > DSWW01 > DSWW01 > DSWW01 > S015-6. Next base: position 39,535 of record JANQFG010000273.1, read on the forward strand.
AGCGGCGTAGAAGTCTGGGGAGCAGAGGCCTTCTTCACGACGATAGACGGTCAAGGGAGCGGAAGCGTGGTAAGCGCTTTCGACGTGGATTCCACAACGATTCTGCACGGATTCACGTTGACCAACGGATGGTCGATCGGCTGGGGCGGCGGCATGTACAATTCCAACTCCGACGTCATCGTCAGCAACTGCATCTTCGAACAGAATACGGCCGGTTTCGGCGGGGCAATGGCCAACGACGGGTCCTCTCCGACCGTGATCAACACCACCTTCTGGAATAACACCGGTACGAATGACGCGGACTCACTCGGTAACGATTCCGGCTCGAGCCCGACGGTCACGAACTCCATCCTGTGGGGGACGAGCCGCAATCAGATCTCCGGGGGGTCGCCGACCGTGACCTACTCCAACATCGAAGGAGGATACCCAGGCATAGGCAATATCGAGTTTCCCCCGATGTTTTCCGAAAATCTTCACCTGCTGTTCGGTTCTCCCTGCATCGATGCGGGAGACAACAGCGCTGTGCCCACCTGGCTCGTTACCGACGCGGACCTGGAACCCCGTATCACGGACGGTAATGGGAGCGGCACTGCGATCGTGGACATGGGGGCTGATGAAGCTCCCTACATCCCCCCTTGCTTCGATACGGATGGGGATGGCTACGGAAACCCATCGAATTCCCTGTGCACTTATCCCGAGCCGGACTGCGACGACACTCGATCGGACGTCCATCCCGGCGCCACGGAATTGTGTGATGGGATCGACAATGACTGCGATCCGGGAAGCCCCGACGGGATGAGCGAAGCATGGCTTCATCTCCCCTGTGATGGGACAGACTCGGATCTATGCGAGGAAGGAACCTACGCGTGTGTTGCGGGTTCGCAGGAATGCAGCGATACTAGCGGGGATGACGTCGAGACCTGTGACGGTACGGACAATGACTGCGATGGCGACACGGACGAGGGACTTTCCACCGATGCTGACAGCGACGGCCATTTTCTTCCAGGGTCCTGCCTTACGCCTGATGATGACTGCGATGACGGGAATGCCGATGTGTATCCCGGAGCCCCCGAAATCCTTGACGGGATAGACAATCAATGCCCGGGGGACCCGGGGTATGGAGAGGTGGACGAAGGCCTTGACTTCGGACTTGTAAGTCCGGCAAATGAATCGCACCCTTCATCTCCACCCTCCTTCTCCTGGAAGCCCGGACCCTACAACGCGTTTCTCTTCTATTGCATCTTCTATTACGATCTGGGTGTTGTGTCCGTGCACTATCCGGCCTACTTCTGGGTGGCTGTTTCCGGGTTCCCCATGCCCGCTTCCTGGTGGAACCAGCTGGACGCAGGACAACCGAACTACTGGACCGTTCTGGGATACAATACCGGTACCGGGGATCTCGAACAGAGCGAGGTCTGGTCGTTCACAAAGTAGTGAAACCGGAGGACGCGACAGAACTAGAGCCTCTGAATGAGATAGAGGAACGCGGGAAGTCTGGCCTTCCTCTTCACCTCCTGAAAGTCCCGAACGATCTCCCGCTTCTCGTGGATCTCCAGGGGCACCCCGTTCAGAAGCGGAGAGAGATAGAGCGCCCCCTTGTCCCAATATCGATCCAGCTTTCCCCTGGTCAGAGAAACCAGGGAAGGCAGGTGACCTGCCGGGAGTTGTTCGCCAAAAACGAAATTCGCCGAGATCTCGATGTTCGGATAGTCTCGGTTGATCACGAGCATTCTCTCGAAGGCCTCCTCCACCTTCCGGGCGGTGATCGGCTTCCCGATTGCCGAAAGGGTCTCCGGGTCGGCCGATTCGAGCCCGACGTTGATATACGTCTGGAAGGGCAGCTCACGGATCGTCCGGAACACATCCTCCCGGGCAGAGAGCAGGGAATCTGCGCTCCCAAAGAGAAACAAGTGGGCGCCATCCTTCATGTAAGAAGCTTTCATTTCGAGCGTCTCGTAGCCGTATCCCGCCGCGAATTCGATCCGCTCACCGCCGGCCGCCAGGGCGTCGTGATGGGCCAGAAAGATGGAATTGTAGTTGCAGAGCTCCCGTTCGTAGAATGCCCTCAATCCCTCGATCTGCGTCCGGATATCGTCCAGGTTTCGGGGCTCAAAGGTGCGGGCGGATTTCACGGTGCAGAAAGCACAGTGGTACAGGCATCCGTCCGCAACCACCACCGGCATGACATCGTAGTCCACGTGTCGCGCATCCGGAGGCAGGACCGACACCCGTCCTCCGATTCGATCATGGAAATCTCCGGCCCTTCGAACCAGCCCCGCCGAATCTCTGTCGCAGACGCTCCGGACAAATTCCTTTAGCTGCCCTGAAGGGATCCCCGGAAGAGATTGCTTCAGCTGCCCACACAGGGAGTCCCATGCCCGAAGGGCGGACTTCACCGCGGCATTCTTGAAGGGATCGCTCCTGAAGATACAGTTGCTCGGGTAGGAGAGACGGGGAACGTAATACTCCCCGAAGAGATCGAAGATCTCCCTGTACTCGCCTGCCGAGTAGTAGACCCAATCTCCCCCGGCGGATCGCTTCAGCCATTCGGCAGGATGCGGCCATTCGGGTCCCCGTCCCTGAAGGAACTTCAAATCCCCGTTCAAACCGAACTGGCAGGCCACGTCGGGCGAGATGATCTCGGAGAAGCAACCGAATCGGAGTGGATAGCTGACCTTCGCATATTCTCGGGGACCCCGCTTGTCGAGGACGATTTCGAGGTCTCCCAGCCGATGACTCTCCATTCCTTTTGTATAGCATCTCCGGGTCGAGGCGGCCAGTCCACTCCCCCGCCCGCACCTCTCACGGATCATATTGTTCGCCGGGCACATCAAATAAACATGACCTCGAAAAGGGGGAGAGCATCATGATGCTGCGTCCTTTCGTCCTTCTCCTGACAACGGTAATGGTGCTTCTACTCGGTGCGGTCCACGGCCACGAGCGGGTCGTAGAGCTCGAGGAGCGGATAGACGCCATCGAGGAGGAGACGCTGACCCTGAAAGAGGAGATTGAAACGCGTACCGGTGACAGTGACTGCGCCGGACCCACCGAGAGAGCGACATGGGAAGGATTCTTCGAGGAGTTGGACCGACACAACGGGGACCAGACCCTTTAGCGAAAACAGAAACCCCTCACCTGAGGAAGGAAGACAAATGAAGTACAAGTTTCTGGCACTTCTGGTTGTCGCGACCGGCCTGCTGTGGGCTGGCACCGCGCTCATGAAGGCCTCCGAGGCGGACGAGACAGCCAAGATGACAAAGGAAGAGCTGAAAGGAAAGCTTGGCCATTCGGACCTGGTCATTGTGGACGTTCGAGCCGGAGGTTCGTGGGAGGACAGCGACAGCAAAATAAAGGGCGCTGTAAGGGAGGATCCGAAGGCCGTACATGATTGGATTCAGAAGTACCCAAAGGATAAGACCTTTGTCTTCTACTGCTCTTGAGGCAGCGAATACACCAGTGCCCGGGTGGCACAGGAGCTCAAAAACAGGGGATACAACGAGGCTTATGCGCTCAAGGGTGGTTGGAAGCAGTGGGAGAAAGCGGGCCTTCCGACGGAAAAGAAATAGCGGCCCCCTTGACCACGCCCATCATCTTTTTTGCCGAAGTTCGTCTTCAGCAGGGTCTTTGCGAGCCTGCCGGGCGATCCTTGCCGAATTACCTACCACGGTCAGACTGGACAGGAGCATGGCGGTTACCGCTATGACCGGATTGACAAGACCCGCCAGCGCAACGGGAAGTGCGATCAGGTTGTAAACAAGGGCAAGAAACAGATTGGTGATCACGGTCCTGGAAGTTACCGCCGAGAGTTCCATGGCCGCAAGGAGCCGCGCGCCGGAGAACGACAAGATCGTGATATCCGAAGCATGTTTGGTCACGGTGAGTGCGTCGCCGGTGGCGAATCCGACATCTGCAACGGCCAGAGCTGCCGCGTCGTTGGCCCCATCGCCCACCATCCCGACCCGGTGACCCTCTCGCTGCAGACGGCCCACCCACGCCACCTTCTCCTCGGGCAGGACATTCCCCTCGTAGCGGTCCACTCCCAGCGATCCGGCCACATGAGCGGTGGCCTGCTCGGTGTCACCGGAGATGAGATGCACTTCAATCCCATTCGCCTGAAGGGCTCCCACGGCCTCGGGCATGTCCCAACGAAGAGTATCCCCGAACCGCATCCTGCCGATGACCTCCCGTCCCTTGGAGACGAATACAACGGTCTCGCCGCTGCCGGCCCCTTCGGAGGCTGCCTCCTTCCAGGAAGGTTCCAGCTCGATTCCTTCGGACGTCAGCAAGGCCTCGTTTCCCACAAGAACGTCCTCGCCTTCATAAGTGCCCTTGATCCCGAGGCCCGGGAGCTCCTCAGCCACCACGGCCCCTTTCGCCTCGACTTTTGCGGGCGAGGCGAGCCCTCGGATCGCACGGGCCACCGGATGGTCCGACCCCGCTTCCATGGCGGCGACCAGGCCGATGAGGTCCGGTTCGTCATGCTCCCCGATGTCCTCTGAAAGAGTCAGTTGATATTTGCCCCGGGTGGCGGTCCCCGTCTTGTCGATCACCAGGACCGTGAGCCGGGAAGCCGCCTCCAGGGCATCCCCGTTCACGACCAGAATGCCCTCCCGCCTGGCCCTTCCCATGGCCGCCACCCGTGCCAGTGGGATTGCGATCCCCAGGGCACACGGGCAGGCGATCACCAGCACGGTGATCATCCTCACCATTGCCTCCTCGAGGGGATGTCCGGATTGGTTCAGAACCACTCCCGTGGCCAGGGAAACCAGAATCACTACCGGCCCGAAGATGGCCATGATGCGGTCGGTCAGGCGCTCGGCCGGATTCTTCTGCACGAGGGCCTCTTCCATAAGGGAAATCATCCTCCCGATGGCGCTCGACGAACCCACACCTGTCACCCGGACCCGGAGCTCTCCCGATTCGAGAAGACTCCCACCCAGAACCGTGTCCCCCACTCCCTTTGTCCGAGACCACGACTCTCCAGTCAGCCGGGATTCATCGACCCGACCTTCTCCGGAGAGAACGACACCGTCCACCGGAATCTGCTCCTGCCCGACGGCCCGAACAACGGTCCCTGCCTCTACCCCTTCGGTCGAGACGTATCGCTCCCCCGCCGCGGTCTCGACCCGGGCCTTTCCCGGAAGCAGGTCGTAGATCTCCTCCACGCCACGGGTCGCCCGGTGCCGGATGCGGGCCTCCAGGTATTTTCCGAGAAGAATGAGGGTGATGAGCATGCTTGCCGTGTCGAAGTACATGTGCAGACTGCCGCGAAAGAGCTGATACACGCTCAGGCCGTAGGCGGAAAGGGCTCCCAGGCCGATCAGCGTCTCCATCACGAAACCGCCGGCCCCGGCCGCCTTCAGGGCCCGCTCCAGGACGGGGAACCCGCCGTAGAAGACCACGGCCGTGCTCATCAGGAAGATCGGCACCCCCATCATGCGGACCCCGGCATCGGACAGTTCGGTAAGGAATCCCTGGTAAAGACCGAGGGAGATCATCATGACATTGACCGTGAGGAAGACGGCGACACCCAGCCGGATGAGCTCCCTCCGCAAGGCCTTCTCCCTCCCCTGCTCGCCCTCTGTCTCCCGGACCTCGTAACCCAGGTCCCGGATCACCTTCACGAGGTCGGAAGGTCCAACAAGTCGCGGCAGATAGGTGATCTTGACTCGATCCGAAGCAAAGGAGGCGGCTGCGCCGACAACACCGGAATGCTTGAGGAGGGATCGTTCGATGACCCACGAGCAGGAGGGGCACCACATGCCGATCACTTTCAAGACCCGCTCATCCGAGATCTCACCCTGCGGGACCGGCTGCCCCGGGGCAGGGTCCACCTCCGCCCAAAGGACATCCCCTTCCTCGGCCGGAATGATCCCTTGTGCCTGCATCCGAAGAAAGAACGGGTGCACCCGCATGGCCCCAGGGTCCGGGGTGCCGATCATCTCTTTCAGAATCTCGAAGACGTGGGAGCAGCCGAGGCAACAGAATCCGTCTCTGCGACCACGAACGGGCAGCCCGCAGAGCCTGCAGGCGTCAGTGGGCTCGGATGGAAGGGACATGGCAGAAGGATCAGGGAATGGCTTGTATGGATCGATGGTAGTCGCCCGAGGGAATGCGCTCCTCGGTCTCATCACGCATGCCCAGCGACTGGATCCAATGAATCAGGGACCAGCGGTCCTCCACTGACACGGTGTAGAACATGGGAGGATGACGCTGGATACCGTAGCTGATCGACCGGAACAGCTCATCGGCTTCCATCATCTGAACGTAGGGAGATTTCAAATCCGTGGGGTGCGGGGCAAAGCTCTGACCCACGGTTCCGTCCCCGTTGTACCTGGAGCCGTGGCACATGATGCAGAAATACTCGTACGCGAGCTCACCCCTTGTGAGGGTTTCCTTGTCGGCCGGCAGTGGATTCTTCAGGCTTCCCAGCGGGGCGGACTTGTACTTGACCTCCCCCGCGGGGATTCCCGCCTCGTTCGGCACTGCACCGGGCACGACGCCCGGCATGCGGGCCTCGTAAGGGCGGAACGATTCCTGATCCTTCATCCGCTCGTACTTGATCATGTCGTCGAGCATATCATACGGATTGCAGGCGACAGCCAGAAGGGCAAGGCAAGCGAGCAGAGTACGGTTCATTTCACATACTCCTTGGAAAAGGGTGACTCGCCCGGCACATCCTTGATGGCGCCGTAACGCCAGCCCGGTGGTCCCTTGTCACCAATGCTCAAGAAGGTGATGATTCCGTAGGTCAGGATGCCGAAGACCATGAGGAAGACGATGAGCCACGTCTTCACCTTCTCGAGGGTCTCCGACTTCTCATGGTGTTTTTCACTCATATGGGTATCCCTGTAATCGCAAACAGTGCCGTCACCGCCAGGATATAGAGAGCCACCCCAAGATAGAGCCCCTTGAGTATCAGGGGAATGCCCGGTTCGGCATGCTCGTCCGGCGTACCGTCCGCATTCGTCGGCTTCTCATAGTTCCCCACCGAATAGTAGATCACCACGGCGATCAGGATGAGCCCGACACAGAACAGCAGGGCGAACAGAAAGGCAAGCACGCCATAGAGGTCGAAATAGAACATGTCCTCCTCCTGCTATCCCATCACGGACAGAACCAGGGCCGTCACGAGCTGGGCGATCAAGGCTCCCACAAGGACGGCCACCGAGACCACCAGGGACTTCGGCCATTTCGCCGCCGAGGCGTCCGAGGGTTCGGGATCCACCCCGGACAGGGGGAAGTACCGGGCCCTGTCCTGATCCTTGAACTGGCCATTCTTCACGGCCCAGTAGAACAGGGCTCCGCAGATCAGGATTCCGGCGGCCAGATAAATCATGAAGAAGAGGTAAAAGATCATCGGTACGTGAGCTCCTCCTTGCCCTCGTAAGAGGCTTCGATTCCCCTCGGCTCGGTTCCGGCGTCCGTCTCGCCAATGAAATAGACCGCCACGTACTCACCTACGGCCCAGATCTTCTCACTCTCCAGTTCCCGCTTGAAGTAGGGCATGGCCGTGCCGGTGATCCCGTTCATGATCTGATAGTAGATGATGCCTCCGGACCATTCTCTGCCTGTGAGGGTCGTGAAGTTGAAGGGCGGCGGATAGATCCTCGGAGCGGCAGGCCCCATGCCGTCCCCCACCTCGCTGTGGCACCCGATGCAGAAGCTCTGGTAGATCCTCTTACCTCGCTCCAGCCCGACCGTGGTGGCAGGATACGGGTTGGGCAACTCGCGCCAGGGCTTGGGCACGTGGCTGTGCAACCACTCGATGTTCGCTTCGGTGCCCGACTCGAAGGCGTCCGTGGCCAGCTTTTTCCACTTTCGCTGTCGCTCCATGCGGGCGTCAGCGTGCTTGAATCCCAGAGACTGCACATAAGCGATCGCGGCCTTCAGCTGATCCGGGCTCCAGAAAGCAAAGGGCGGCATGATCGAGTCGGGCCGGGTGTGCCTCGGGTTGTAGAAGTGGGCCACATGCCAGTCGTCCGGGTGCTCTCCGCCTTGCTGGGACAGGTCGGGACCGGTCCGCTCGCTGCCGAGCAGGTGGGGCTGCTCGTCAATGTAGTCGCCGGACAGGGCAATTCGCCCCGCGCCCAGCCCCCAGTCGACGACCCGTACGTACTGCGAATGGCAGTAGGTGCACCCGTTGGCCACATAGATGTCACGTCCCTGGTTCTCCAGCTCGGTCCTCGGGCGGTAGTCTTCAGAGGGCTTGTCCGAGATCGTCAGCCCGGGAAGGATCACGACGACCGAAACGACCGCAGCGAATACCAGCAGGCTGCCGACCAGAAGGACGTCCAGGCTCATTCTCATGAAGCCACCTCCCGGGCAGGAACCGCGGCCTGCAGCACAGGGACCCCGATCAGGGTCCTGAAGATGTTGTAGATCCCGATGAAAGAACTCACGATGACCAGTGCCCCCGACATGAGTCTCATCACGTTGTAGAGGAACGTGGACGGCAGCACCCGGTACACCACCTCTCCATGATACCAGCTGTGCCCCTGGATCAGGCCGGAGATGGTCAGAACGACCATCATGGAAACCACGCCCATGAACATGAGCCAGTAGTGGAGATTTGCGAGCCGCTCCGAGTAGATGGACTTGCCCGTCATCTGCGGCAGGAGGTAGTAGAAGGTCCCCCATCCGATCATGCCCACGAAACCGAGAACCGCGAGGTGGGCGTGAGCCGGGACCCAGTGGGTGAAATGGGTGATCCGCTGTACGATCGGCAGGGACTGGAAGGGACCCTGGATACACACGATGAGGTAGAGGATCGTGCCGACGAAGACGAAACGCGCTCCCGAGTCCTGGGTGAGTCTTCCGATCCGGCCCTTGGCCGTCATCCACAAGTTTACCAGCACGGTCATCACCGGGATGGTCATGGCGATGCTGTCCACCACCGAGATCAGCTTCAGCCAGGTCGGTGCCGGCGCCTGCAGCAGATGATGGGTCCCGATGTGGGTGTACATGATCAGGATGCTCCAGAAACCGATCAGTGAAAGCGTATGGCTGTAGAGGGGCGCGCGGGCCGCATGAGGGATGACGTAGTAGGCTGCCCCCACCGCCAGCGGCGTCATCAACAGGCCGAGCACGTTGTGGCCGTAGAACCAGTGTATCACCGCGTCCGGCATCCCGAACACCGCTCCCTTCCATCCGGCCCACATGCAATTACCGATGATGTAGGTGGCGGCCGAGAGCATCATGCCTCCCACGAAGTACCAGACAGAGACATAGAGAACCGGCTCCTTACGCCTCATGACCGTGCGGATCAGGTTGTAGAGCATCAGGACAAAGGCGATCACAACGCCCACATCGGCCGGGTAGAACATCTCGGCATACTCACGGGACTGGGTGTGTCCCATGCCCAGGGCGATCACGCCGGCCAGGATCGAACCGTTCCAGACGAAACAGGAAGCGAGACCGATCTTCTCACTGTACAGAGGCACCTTGACCATTCTCGGCACGATGAAAAAGGCGGCCCCGATCAGCATGCCCACGGCAAAACCGAACATGACCATGGTGGTGTGAATGGGCCGAAGCCGGCCGAAGACCAGCCAGGGAATGTTACCGAGCAGATCGGGCGCTATCAGCTCGGTCCCGGCCGTGAACCCGGCGGTCATGCCTGTCGCCATCCACAAGGACGCGCCGATCATGTACGCGAGTGCCGTGAGATGGCTCTCGCGTTCCCCTGCTACCTCATTCGCACTATTCATGTCCGACGTCTCGTCTCTTCCTCTATGCAATGGCCTCAAACCAACTTCACAGGTGGCGGCGTGGGGCCTGACCCCTGACCCCCGATCCCTGATCCCTTGTCTTTGACCTTTCACCTTTGACCTCTTAATTATGACACGCCAGCCAACACGAAACCGGAGCATTGTTCTCGCGGTGGCAGTCGATACAGAACCCCATCTTGAACTCGTGATAGGGCAGCCGGTCCATGGTCTCCACGGCACCGTGGCACTCCGAGCACTCGAATCCGTGCAGGAGGACGTGCGGCTGATGCCGGAACTGGACGTGGTCGCCCACTATGAAGAGCCGCACCCATGGGGTGGGCTCGTCCGTCTCGTAGTACCGATGCTCCTCCTGAATCCAGGGGTGCTTCCGGATGATGTAATTGTGACAGTAGAGGCACTTGCCTACCTCCGGGATCCCGGCCTTGGCGGAACGCTCCACAAAGGGATGACAGAACCTGCAATCGATCGCCTTCACGCCGGCGTGGAGCCGGTGGGAGAAGGGAATCGGCTGTTCGGGACCGACCCTTCCATGCATCTGCACATAGAAGAGGTACATGAAGACAAGCATGGTGAAGCCGACCAGAAGGAAGAGCACCACGGCACCGGGCCGGATTCGGCCCGCCTGGTTCCGCTCCCTGTTCGACTCCGGTTTCACGTCGTTCCTATACATCAACGGGTCTCCCCGACATCATCGAAGATCGGGTCCCGCAAGGCAACGGGCGGGACGCGTCGTATGAACAGAAGGAAGGTCATCCCCAGCAGGCCCAGGAAGCCAAGAGAGACAAGGATCTCCATCGCGCCGAAATGAATCGACTCACTGCCGGTCAGGGACGGGCCGATCAGAAGGAATCGCTCCATCCACATGGCGCAGAGAACGGCCACGGAGAAGACAACCATCGGGGCAGCGCTCTGCTTCAGGCTCCGCCTGAGCGAAGCGACCAGGGGCAGGGCAAAGCAGAGCAACAGCACCAGGATGCCGACCGTCCTCCAGGGTGTGTCCCCCATCCGGTCGATCAGGAAGGAGGTCTCCACCGGAAGGTTCCCGTACCAGATCACGAACATCTGGGTGTAGAAGAAATCTCCGGTCACGATGCCGAACCCCATGCAGAGCATCGCGATGTCGTGGAAATGCTTCGGGACGATCTCATCTTCCAGAGCGTATTTCCTTCGGGTCCAGATCACCGCGAGCAGCAGGGCTGCGAGGGAGGTATAGAAAGAGCCGACAAAGTAGTAAGCCCCGATCAGGGTGGAGTACCATCCCTCTTTCAGCGACATGATCAGGTCCACACCGATCACGGTGAGGACCACAGCGAATACCATTGCGTAGACCGGTGACAGAACGACCAGCCGTCGTCTTGCAGCCGGTGCCTCTGAATCGCCACCCCTCCAGCCCCGGGTCAGTAGCTGTTGCAGCGTCCCGTTCCCGGCCTGCCCCTGGTCCTTGCGGGTCCCGAAATCGACGCGCAGAGAAAGGTAGATGATGTACATTCCCAGCAGCGCCAACACCAGAAGGCCGATCACGTTTCGCCAGGTCATGAAAGAGAGGTTCAGATACCAGGAGGGGCCGTAGGGATGCTCCACCCAGGGAAGGATCGTCTTCAATCCGGGAAGCATGAGCAGGAACAACAGGAAGGACACGGGCAGGAAGACGCCCAGGCCCTCGGCCACTCGCTTGACGTTTCGAGCCCAGGCTCCGGAGGCCGTGTTCACGGCCGCCACGAACAGTACAGCCCCTACCCCGATTCCGGTGAAGAACAGGAAATTGACGAGATAGATCCGCCACGCACGCACGGGGTCGGAGTCCACTCCGGCAAACCAGGTGACCGCGCCGATCACCACCAGGACCAGACACCCGATGAGGAGCATCGGTGACTTGCCCGAGGCTGTCGCCTCGGTTGCGGGCGTAGAAGGATCAGGACCTTTCATGGACCTCTTCCGCTCCTTGCGCTCTAAAAATCGCCTTTACCTGCTCCGCCTCCTGGTCCCCGCACGGGACAAAGATCCCGAAGGCATCCACTGAAAAACGTTCATCATAACCCGGGGCCTCCTTCAGGTTCGGAAGGCCCGACATGGCGAACATGGCGAAAAGGTTGGTCAGGCAGCCGAGCAGGATGGTCGCCTCGAACCCTACGACAAACCAGGGCAGCCAGGCCACGAGCGGCTTTCCCTGCACCACGAGTTCGTAGCTGGACATTGCGTAGTAACAGAGCGCGATTCCGCCCACCAGACCGAAGATCGCGCCGCCCAGGGTCGCATAACCGAGCAGGCTCGGCCTGATTCCGAGGGCATCCTGGATCTCGTGAGAGGGAACCGGGGAGAAGACCTCGAGCTTGTCCCGTCCGGAAGCCTTCAAAGCCTCGATCGAGGAGACGCAGGTGTCCAGGTGCTTGAAAACCCCGAGGATCCCTTGTGCTGTCTTAGCCATGATGCAACTTACCCTCCTCCTTCACCGGCGGCGGGAGCTGTTCCTTGATCTCGGCAACCGCTACCGTGGGTATGAAACGGGTGAACAACCAGAACAGGAGGAAGAACCAACAGAACGCGCCCATGGCGATCCCCAACTCGATGAGGGAGGGGAAATAGCTCCCCCAGGAGTAAGGGAGGAAGTCGTGGGCAACGCTCGAGATGATGATCACGTGGCGCTCGTAGTACATGCCCACATTGATCAGGATCGAAATCACGAGCAGCCAGGGAATGGATCGGCGGATCTTCTTGATAAAGAAGAGCAAGGGGATCAGAGCGTTACAGCCGACCATGATCCAGAAGGGCACGGCGAAGGTGCCCACGGCTCGGAAGTTGAAGATGTCGATCTCGAAGGGGTTGCCCGTGTAGTAAGCGATGAAGTATTCGAAGGCGTAGGCATATCCCACGATCAGGCCCGTGAGGATGATCAGCTTGGCCAGTTTCTCGAAGATGTCGATCGTGATGATCGACTCCAGCTTCTGGACCTTGCGTAAAGGGATGAGCAGGGTAATCACCATGGCCAGACCGGAGTGGATCGCACCCGCCACGAAATAAGGCGCGAAGATCGTGCTGTGCCACCCCGGAATGATCGACAAGGCAAAGTCCCAGGACACGACGGAATGCACCGAGATGACCAGAGGCGTGGCCAGGGCGGCGAAGAAGAGATAGGCACGCATGTGGTGCCGCCAGTTTCTCTGGTCGTTTCGCCAGCCAAGGGCAAAGAGGCCGTAGATCTTTCTGCGCAAGCCTGTTGACCGATCCCGAACCGCCGCCAGGTCCGGTATGAGCCCGGTGAACCAGAACATGGAACTCACCGTGAGGTACGTGGAAATGGCGATGACGTCGAACATCAAGGGGGAGTTGAAATTGGGCCAGAGATATCTCTGGTTCGGAAAGGGCAGCATGTAGTGGACGACCCAGATGCGCCCCACATGGATGAGCGGAAAGAAGCCGGCCGTTGTGACCGCGAAGACGGTCATCGCCTCGGCACTGCGAGCCACGGCCGTACGGAACCTTGCCCGGAACAGGTACAGAATAGCGGAGATCAGGGTGCCGGAATGGGCGATTCCCACCCAGAAGACGAACAGGACGAGGTAGATGCCCCACGAGACCGGGTTGTTCTGTCCGCCGACCCCGATTCCGGTCTTGATCTGATGGCTCCAGCAGAGCCCGCCAACCACGACACCGCAGGCCAGCAGGAACGCCACGAGGAAATAGAAGGGTCCCGGCCGGGTCAGGTTCCCCAGAATCGTCTCATGGACTTTTTCGTACGTGAGATCCTTCATGCCTTTTCGAGCCCGTCGTCACGAATGAGCTTCTTCAGGTAGATCACACCCGGCTTATTCAGAAGCTCGGCCAGGACCTGGTAGGCCCTCTCGTCCTCGGCCAGCTTGAGGATGCGGCTGTCCGGGTCCAGGAAACTCCCGAACGTAATCGCCCCGGTCGGGCAGGTCTGCTCACAGGCCGGCACGACTTCACCGTCCCGGATCTTCCTGCCTTCCAGCTTGGCCCTCTGGTGTGCGTCCTTGATCCTTTGTATGCAGAAGGAGCACTTCTCCATCACGCCTTTGGTGCGCACGGTAACGTCCGGGTTGAGCTGGTAGTCCAGCGGCGAATCCGGTGCGTAGTGGTAGAAATTGAACCGTCGAACCTTGTACGGGCAGTTCTGGGAGCAGTACCGGGTCCCGATGCAGCGGTTGTAGATCTGGGTGTTCATTCCTTCGCTGTTGTGATGAGGCGCGTACACCGGGCAGACCGACTCACAGGGCGCGTTCTCGCAATGCTGGCACAGCATGGGCAAGAAGCGCACACCCGGGTTTTCCTTCTCTTCCAGATATCGCTCGATCCGGATCCAGGCCATTTCCCGGCCCTCGAGAATCCTCTGCTTGCCCACCGAGGCGACGTTGTTCTCGGCGTAGCACGCAGCCACGCAAGCGGAACAGGCGATGCACCGGTCCAGATCGATGATCATGCCCCAACGGTACTTGTCGTGGAAATGAGGCGGATAGATATCGACTTTCGGGTCGTAGTCGGACGCGATCGGGAGGCGAAGCGGATAGTCATGATGATGGGATTTCTTGTGATGCTCGTCGTGGTGGGGCTCGGTTTCGTGGGAAGCCTGTGCGAGCTCCCTGTCGTGCTGCGAACGGGACCCGTCCACGTTGGCGAACTCGACCTTGCGGCCGGTCTTGGCGAGCATAACCTCCACCGCCGTGCCCTTCCCGCCGGTCAACACGTTGGCATTGACCCCGATTCCGTCCGCGTAACGACCGAGCCCGCTGTGGCCCAGCCCCATGGGTACCGCAACGGTGCCGGGTTCGAGGTTCGGGTTGATATAGACTCCCAGTTCGGCCTTGCCGTGCTCCGTGGAGACCTGCACCAGGTCCCCCTGGGCCAAGCCCTGCTCCCCGGCCTTGTCAGGGTGGACCTCCACCCACCCGTCCCATGTGATCATGGTCAGGGGGTCGGGGATCTCGAGCATCCAGGTCTTGTTGGCGTCTCTTCCATCGAACCACCGCACGTTCGGGTAGGTTATGAGCTGGAGTCCTTCGGAGAGCTTCTCGGGCTTGTAGGTACAGCCGCATAGAGCCACAGAGATGCCGGCCCCGGCGGAATCAACCGCTTTCTCGGCAAAGCCTTTGGCCATCACCGCGACGACCCCGGGCTCTTTCGGGCCGCCCGAGTCACCCAGCTTCTCCGCCATGTAATCATAGAAGCCTTTGTAGGGGGCTTCCTTCTCGCCTTCCCCTTCGGAGGCGGGCGTCAGGATCTCTTCAAGGCTCTTCGCCTCCTGCACAGGGCCCATAGTGGGCTGCATGCAACCCGTAAGGCCCTCCCGCGGCACATACGTGCCCCAGGACTCGTAAGGCGTCAGAATCGGAAGGACGAGTTGGGAAGCGGCCGTAGTTTCACTGGCCGCGCTGTCCATGGCAACGGTGAAGGGAACCTTCTCCATTGCTTCGGCAAACCCGGGCATGCTGTAGACCGGATTGGAGCGGTGAACCACCAGCACACGGATACCGCCCGAGGCCAGCCGATCCGACCAGGCCCTGGCGTCGGCCTGTTTCGCCACCCGCGACAGCGAAAGGGGCCTCGAGAAATCCATGCAGGCCCTGGCCGACCCTGCAAGCCGGTTGATGAGATTGGCCGCCACGACCGTATCGACCGCTCCATCTGCGAGAACGAAGCCCCGCTTGGAGCCGGCGATCCGCTTCGCGATCTTCTCCACCAGGGCCGGGTCCAGACCCGCCCGCTTCGCGAGATCGGCGGCCTTGGCGCCCTTGAGAACGCTAGTGATGCTTGCGCGCTCCTCACCCGACAGGCCTTTGCCGTGCCCCTTCTCGAGCAGGGCCGCGAGAATCGCAAAGGCGAAATCCGGTTCCGCGCCGGCCCGGACCGCAACCCAGCGATCCGCCGAAGCACCTGTCAGCGAGAGTCTCGGCCCGGCATAGATGAATCCGGCCTTCTTGCCCTTCGGATCCCGCGCCTCGGAAAATTGCCGGGCCAGTTCCACCGGGGAGATCCATGTCTCCAGGAACTCCGCGCCCACGGAAAGGATAAAATCGCATCCCGACAGGTCGTAGGTGGGAAGCGCGTCCCGACCGAAGACGATCCGATTGCCTTCCCTGACCGCGTCGTAGGAGACCGGCTCATAGTAGAGGACCGGTTCGGCACCGATCCCATCCAGCCAGTTCTGAAGCAGGTCGGCCCCGTACCCGCTCTCGAGCCCGGACAGGACGGCAACCTTGTTCCCTGCCTTCTCAACCTCGGCATGGAACAGGTCTACCGCCGCCTGCCAGGTCACCTGTGTCGGCTTCCCATCCTTCCGGACGAACGGATGGGCGAGACGGTCGGGACTGTAGAGATCCTGCAGTGCGGCCTGCCCCCGGGCGCAGAGTTTGCCCCGGTTGATCGGGTGCTCGGGGTTGCCCTCGAACTTCGTGATCCGCGTCTCTCGGTTTCTGGCCATCATGCCGCATCCCGCCGGGCACTGCCGGCAGGTAGTGGCAAACCAGGTCGCTTTGCCGGGGATGATGTCTTCAGGTGGGTTGAGGAAGGGGATCAACCTGCGCGTTGGTTCTTCCGCGCATCCGGTAGCTACGATCGTCCCGGTGAGCCCCGAGAGTTTCAGGAAATCCCTTCTTTTCATCGAGGATCTTCCGCCCTGTGGTCGTCTGGGTTCAAAGGGAGGTTCTTATCATGAACCAAGCCACGGTAATGTGTCAATGGTCATCTCGGCCCGCAAGGGTCTGGGCTTCCGGATCGTACCGGCCCTGGAGTTCATCCCTCTTCGTTCCCCTCCACGGCTCGACCCCCATCAGATAGGCTGCCCTGCCGATCATGTGAGCGGCCACGGGCGCGGTTTGAAAAACGAAACCGATGATGATGATCGATCGCATCACCACCCCAAGGTCGTGCAGATGGGAGACCGTGAGTGCAAACGCCATACAGCCGATGCCGAAGGTAGCCGATTTCGTGCTGGCGTGCATGCGCATCCAAACATCGGGAAGGCGCAGGACCCCGATCGCCGCGAGCAGCATGAAGGAGGCCCCCAGAAGAATCATGAGCGCCGTAATCCACTCCATGAGAATCTCTACCATTACTTCTTCTCTCGACGTTCGAGGTATCTCGCAAAGGCCACGGTCCCCAGGAACGAGACCAGAGCCAGCACGATGGCCACATCCAGAAAGACCGTCTCCTCCATGGCGATCGAGTAGACCACCATGATCCCTACGGCCACGCTCGTCATCAGGTCGAAGGCCACCACCCGATCCGGCAGGCTGGGGCCGCGCAACACACGGACGAAGGCCAGAACCACCGCAAGGGCGAGCATCACGGATGCCAGGACGATGGCGCCATCCAGGACGTTCATCGCATCACCTCCAGGAGCCCGCACTCCAGGCTACGCTTGATCTCGACACGTAGCGCGTCCACGTCTTCCACGTCCAGGGTGTGAATATACAGAACCGTTCGGTCTGTGGACACGTCCAGGCTCAGGGTCCCGGGCGTGAGCGTAATCAGGTTGGCAAAAAGGGCAATCTCGGCGTCCGTCTTTGCCTCCAGGGGGATGGCCAGA
Organism: bacterium; assembly: GCA_028277985.1. Taxonomy (GTDB): domain Bacteria; phylum Desulfobacterota; class DSWW01; order DSWW01; family DSWW01; genus S015-6. The sequence continues at coordinate 56,806 of JANQFG010000273.1, forward strand.
AAGGCGGGATTGATCTTGTCGCGGGGCTCGAGCAGCACCGTCCGGGCAACGCTCACGTTGGCTTTCAGGAGTTCCCAGAAGAAATGAAGGAAAAACCCGATCCCTTTGCGGACCTTCGGAAAGTAGTCGGTCTGCCCGAAGGATTGCCTCAGGATGAACAACAGAACAAAGCCGATCACGAAGCCGGCGATCAGGTTCTCCAGGTTGAACTCTCCGGTCAGCAGGGCCCAGTTCACGGCCAGCAGTATATTCCACAAGAAGAAACTCACGTCCCTCCTCCCAGTACCGTCAATACGTAGCCTTCAGGGTTCAACAGTTGCTCGGCCGCCCGTGCCGCCAGATCGAAGACCGGCTCTGCGGCCAGTCCAAGCACTAGGGTCATCGCGGCAAGCACACCGACAGGCAGGAAGGTGCCCCACATGGCCCGGCTCGTCGCCTCGGGTCGGGCAGCATCCGGAATCTCGGAAGAGGGTCCTTCCGAGGCCGCAGGCTCCGGCCTCCAGAAGGCCTCGTTCCATACCTTGATGACCGAATAAAGAGTGAGAATCCCCACGGCAAGGGCCGCCACGACCAGCCAGTACTGCTCGCTCTCCAGGCCGGCCCTCACAAGGGCGAGCTTGGGGAAAAAGCCGGATAGGGGCGGGATGCCTGCCAGGGACAGGGCCGGGATCATGAACAGGATCGCGAGCGCAGGCCGCGCCACATAGAGACCTCCCAGTTTTCCCATATCGTAGGAACCCCGCAGGTGGAAGATCAGCCCGCTGATCAGAAAAAGATTCGTGATCACGATGATGTGATGCACGATGTAGTAAATGGAACCGGCCAGGCCGAGGGGATTGAAGAGCCCGAGGCCCATGATCATGTAGCCGATGTGGCTGACGATGTTGAAGGCGAGCAGCCGTCGTACGTCTTCCTGGATGACGGCGCCCAGGATGCCGATCACCATGGTCAGGCCCGCGGTCCAGAGGATCAGGGTATGCGTGTAGGCCAGATCCTGGATGAAGAGCATGGTGAACACCCGGATCAGGGCATAGACCCCCACCTTTGTGAGCAGGCCGGAGAAGATCGCGGAAACCGCGGCCGGCGGCGTGTGATAGGAAGCAGGCAACCAGAAGAAGAGGGGAAAGATGGCTGCCTTGATCCCGAAGGCGACCAGAAAAAGCATGGCCAGGGTGTCCACGAGTTCGATCTGTCCGCTCTCGCGCAGAGTCACGGCCAGATCGGCGATGTTGAGGGTACCGGCCTCTCCGTAAAGGATCCCCACCGCAGCCAGGAACAGGGCCGACGAAACGAGATTCAGGGTTACGTACTTCAACCCCCCTTCGATCTGGGCGCGCTCGCCGCCGAGACACATGAGGACGAAGGAGGCGATGAGCAGCACCTCGAACCAGACATAGAGGTTGAAGATGTCACCCGTCAGGAAGGCGCCGGAAACCCCCATCAGTAGGATGTGAAGAAGGGGGTAGTATCCGTGTGACTCTCGCCCCGAGTCCATGCTGAAGAGAGAATAGACCATCACGGCCAGACCCATCATGCCGTTCAGACAAACCATCACGGCGCTGAGAAGATCTGCCACGATTGTGATGCCGAAGGGCGCCTGCCAACCGCCCATCTGCGCGGACTGAATGCCCTGGGTCCAGACCACCGCAAGGAGAGCCACGCCAACGGCGAAGAGACCCATCGCGCCCGCAATGCCAACGAGTCGCTGCACCTGCCGCCACCGCCAGGTCATATAGCAGACCGCGGCCGTGGCCAGAGGCAGAACGATCGGCAGGACCAGCAGCGCCTTCACGTCCATCGCTCCCAATCCGTGCGAAAAGTGTCTTTCGTGTTCTGCATCACGGCATCTCCGCTTTTCCGGGGAGGCGCAGGGCCTGACCCCTGATCCCTGATCCCTCTCCCCTCATCTTTCTCCGCTTCGCGTATCTTGCCGCGTACTGTAGCCGTTTCATGTGTCGGTGCTCTTCATCTCGTCTATGTCATAGGTTCCTAGGGTCTGGAACGTCCGGTCCACCAATACAAGGGCGAAAGCCAGCACCGCGAATCCGATCACGATGGCGGTCAGGATGAGCGCTTGAGGGAGCGGATCCGCAAAGGGAGGCACCATATGCTTCGCCCCCTCGGGGATGATGGGCGGAACGGCCCGGGTCAATCGGCCGGCCGTAAAGATGAGCAGGTTGGCCGCCTGACTCAGCAATACGAGGCCCACGATCAGCTTTCCAATGCTGCGCCCCAGCATCAGATAGAGCCCGGCAGCGTAGAGTCCGCCGATCAGAAACGCCAGAAGAACCTCCATCCCCTATTCCTCCACCAGGTTGAACAGGACCGTCAGGGTGGCGCCCAGGACGACCAGGTATACGCCGATATCGAATACAACGGGCGTGCCCAGCTTGCCGAGGACCGGCACGTGACGATCCATCCACAACCCGGTCATGAAGGGCGACCCCTGAAACAGGGACAGTGTGGCACTGCCCAACGCCAGCAGAAGCCCGACCCCGAGCAGAGTGATCGTATTCACCCTGAGCATGCGGAGAGCCTCCTCCACGTCATGTGCGACCGCGTACAGAACAAAAGCGGCGGCGGCCACGAGCCCCCCCACAAAGCCCCCACCCGGCAGGTTGTGGCCCCTCACGAGCAGGAAGAGCGAGAACATGAACAGAATGGGCAACAGGAAACGGGCCGTGGCGGACAGTATGACGGGCTTCACGAGGCATCTCCTTTCCTGGCTCGCAATTTGAGCAGCCCGTAGACGCCGACCCCGGCCACAGAGAGAACCGTGATCTCGCCCATCGTGTCAAAACCACGGAAGTCGACCAGGATGACGTTCACGATGTTGTGCCCCTTTGCCAGCGTATAGCTGTGTTCGGAGAAGTAGGACGAAATGCTCGGCTTCCACTGGACCTTGACCGCCGTCAAGATCAGGGCTGTCATCAGGCCCCCCGTGGCAAGGGCAATCGAGGCGTCGAGCAGGCGCATGCCCGCCGACCGGCTCAAGACGACGAATCGGGGCAGTCGGAAGAAGACCAAAACGAAGAGGATCACTGTGAGGGTTTCCACGAGGATCTGGGTCATGGCCAGGTCCGGAGCGCCGAAGAACAGGAAGATCAGCCCCACCCCATAGCCCACGACCCCGAGGGCAATCACCGTGGCCAGACGGTTCCTGGACCGGACCGCCGCAAGGGCGGCCACCAGCATCACGACCACAAGCCCGGCCTCGTAGAACCGAACATCCAGAACCGTGTCCGGCCAGGAGAACCCCGCCCGAAAGAAGAGCGTGTACCCCGCGAGACCCACCGTGGCGAACAGCACGAAGAGCAGGTATCGATTCAGATAGCCGCTCTGGAAGACCCGGGTCACCATCCGGGCAAGACCTATCGTTCCGTCCAGTAGGTGAAAGTACCCTCTTGCCGGCCCCACCGGAGCAAGGCCCCGGGCGAGGGCCCCCATCGCATTGCAGAGGGGTTTTCGGATCGCGAAAACGGTCAGGCCCGCGGCAAAGGTGACCAGACTCAACGCCACCGCTGTGTTCCACCCATGCCACAGAGCGAGATGGGTCTCCACCGGGCGCCCCAGAACCGCGGAAGCCGCCCGCAGGACGAAATCATGGCCCACGGCACCGGGAGCGAGGCCCGCTATCAGCCCAAGTGAGCCTAGAATCAAGGGGCCGATCCACAGATCGACCGATCCTTCGTGAGGATGATGAGGCGTCTCCTTCAATTGACCGAAGAACGGGCGAATCCCCACGATCAGGCCAATGGCAACGAAAAGCAGGTTCGCTACCAGGGAAGCGCAGACGATGAATCCCTGGGCCGTGGTCGATTCCAGGGATGCCACGTAGATCGCCTCTTTGCCGATGAATCCGAAGAAAGGAGGGATCCCCGCCATGGAGAGGGCTGCCAAACCGGCCGCAAGTGCGGTGATCGGCATGGCCTGTCGGAGGCCCCCCAGCTCGTTCACATCCCGAGTGCCGGTTCCGTGGTCCACGGCGCCGGCCGTGAGAAAGAGAGTACCCTTGTACAGGCCATGAACCAGGAGATAGGCCATGGCCGCTTCCGCGGCCCGGGCGGTGCCCAGACCGAGCAGAAAGGTGAGCGTGCCCAGGGCACTGACCGTGGAGTAGGCGAGAATCCGTTTCAGATCGCTTTGTACCATGGCCAGGTAGGCGCCCAGCAGCATCGTCGCCGCCCCTGCCCCTACCAGCATCCAGAACCAGACCTCGCTCCCCATGAACAGGGGATTGACCCTGGCCATGAGGTAGACTCCCGCCTTGACCATGGTCGCCGCATGCAGGTAGGTGCTCACAGGGGCCGGGGCCTCCATGGCATTCGGAAGCCAGATGTGGAACGGGAACTGTGCGCTCTTGGTGAAAGCACCGGCCAGCACCAGGAAGAGGATGGGCAGAAACAGGTGACTGGACTGAAGGGCGTCGCCCCCCTGGGCCATCATCTGGGTCAACTCCAGCGTTCCGTAGACCTGGCCCATGAGCAGAAGACCGGCCATCAGGGCAAGGCCGCCCAGACCCGTCACCAGCAGGGCCTGTAGAGCAGCCACACGGGATGCTTCCCGCTCGTGATCGAAACCGATCAGGAAGAAAGAGCTCAGGCTCGTGAGCTCCCAGAACACGAACAGGGCAATCGCATTGTCCGACAGGACCACGCCGAGCATGGAGGCCATGAACATCAGGATATAGGCATAGAACCGGCCCAGCTGGGAATGGCCCGCCAGGTAGCCTCCCGAGTAGATGACGACCAGGGTTCCGATACCGGTGATCAGCAGGCAGAAGAGCAGGCTCAGGCCGTCCAGAAGGAAGGTGAGGTTGATGCCGAGAAAGGGAATCCATTGAAATTCGGCATGAAACGTATCCCCGTGCGCGAGGGACCCGATGTAGGAGACAAAATAGACCGTCAACGCAAAGGGCAGAGATGCAAGTATCCAGCCCGACCGGCGGGGGGCCAGACGGTGTACCCACGGTGCGACAAGAGCAAGGAAGAACCCAGAAAGAACCGCTATGAATAGGCCTGTCATTCTACTTCCGGACCACTGTCAGCTGCTTCGCCGTTAGACAGAAGGAAAGGGCTGTCATTGCTTGTTTTTCGTTATATCAGATGAATCAGGCGCGAATATACCTTATGCTGAGAGGGAGTTACAGATTTTTCTGTCTTGGATGCACGCCTCCGGCGTTGAGTTGCGAAATGGAGCCCCAGGCGTTGCCAGGCAAAGGCTGCCGTGGCAGAATACCGTAACCCAGCCCTAACGGCAAAGACGGCTCAGCTGAGCAACGACGCTCGACGAGGTATCAGATATGGCTTCCGAAACGAAGGAATTCAGCCGGGAAGAACTGGCAACGCACAATGGCGAGGACCAGCCCAGCATCTACGTCGGATACGAAGGAAAGGTGTACGACGTTTCAGAGAGCAAGCTCTGGAAGACAGGACAGCATATGAAACGGCACCCTTCCGGGGTCGACCTCACGGAAGAGATCGGCGGCGCACCCCATGGCCCCGAGGTGTTCGACAAGTTCTCACAGGTCGGCACCTTGAAACCGGAGAAGGATCCCATGGACGAGGGCGTACCGGATTTTCTGCTCGCCCTGTTCGAACAGGTTCCCATGCTGCGGCGGCATCCTCACCCGATGACCGTGCATTTTCCGCTCGTCTTCAACCTAGTCTTCCCTTTCTTCAACGTGCTCTACCTACTCACCGGTCATGAGCCTTTCGAGAAAACCGCTTTTCACATGCTCATTCTCAATGTGCCCTCCATGCTCGTGGGGATGTCGACCGGGCCGCTGACGTGGTGGGTGAACTACGGGGCCAAGATGAGCAACAATATCAAGATCAAGCTCAGTGTCTCCTGTCTGCTCTTCATCCTAACCTTGGTCGCCTTGTTCTGGCGTATCACGAATCCGGAGATCCTGGTCAACATGGGAACCGCGGGGTGGGCCTACCTGGCTCTTTCCTCAAGTTTTGCGGTCCTGGTCGGGATCCTCGGGTGGTTCGGGGCCAAGATGACATTCCCTCATTAGACGGCGTCACCTACTGACGAAGGGAAGCGTGCCATGCCTGAACGCAAACCCATCTTCAACATGCGCAGTCTTCAGGATCTGAAGCTGCTCGCCTCTCTCGACGGCTTCAAACGAGTCCTGGTCTTCTTTATCACCTTCATGATGGGGCTCGTCCTCCTCCTCGCTACCATCGACCTGGGCTACAACCTCTACAAAGATATCGTGGATCATCCCCCCTATTTTCTCCTCAGCATCAACGAACTGCTCGACCTGTTCGGGATCTTTCTCCTGGTCCTGATCGGAATCGAGCTGTTCGAGACCCTGGAGATCTACATCAAGGAGAACGTGATCCACATCGAGGTGGTTCTCACCGTTGCCCTGATCGCTCTCGCGCGGAAGGTGATCATCCTCGACGTGAAGAAGCTGGAGAGCGGCACGATCCTCGGCATCGCGGCCCTGGTCCTGGCTCTGTCGATTGGCTACTACCTGGTCCGGAAGGCTTTCCAGTTCGATACGGATGACAAATCCGGGAGACATTGAGTGCACTGCAGGGGTCAAACCCCTTTTCTTCGACTTTTCAAGTAGTCTTGCTCTTGGTGTTGAGCTTGGTCATAACACTCAACCGAACCAACTACGGGGGTGGACAGTGGGAAAACCCTCAGGATCGACCGCGGATGGTCTCCCCACGGGTCATCCGGGGCAAGACGGAACATGGCTCCGGCAGGACATCCACCGGATCAGCGCAAGGCTGGCAATCCTAGCCCTGTTCTGGTCGGTTCTGTCGGGTGGAAACAGAGAATCCTGGGTCATCGGCGGACCCGTGGTCCTCATTGCGACCGCCTGGAGTCATATGATTTCCGGTCGAGTCAGGCATCCGTTGCGGCCGGTGGGGCTGATCAGGTTCCTGCCCTTCTTCTTGTGGCGCTCCTTCTGCGCCAGTATCGATGTGGCTCGGCGGGCACTGCACCCGAAAGTCCTGCTGGATCCGGCCTTGTTGGATTTCACCTTGCACCTGCCTGTCGGGGCACCCCGCCTCTTCATGGCAAATGTGGTAAGCCTGCTGCCCGGAACCCTGAGTGCGGAGTTGGCAGGAGACCGGTTGAGGGTGCACGTGCTGGACACCCGGACCGACTTCTTCGAGGATTTGCAGAGCCTGGAGATCCGGGTCGCCCGCATTTTCGCTCTTTCACCCTTGCCAGAGGATGGTCCCGAAAGGAACCCCCGGTGATTGATGCCTACCTGATCCTGGCCTGTCTTCTTCTCTTCAACGTGATTGCAGGGCTCGTCCGTGTGTTGCGGGGACCGACGGCTCCCGACAGGATGCTGGCGGCCCAGCTGTTCAGCACGACCGGTGTCGCTGTCCTGATCGTATTGGCAAGAGTCATGAACATGCCATCCTTGCTTGACGTAGCTCTGATCTTCGCTTTGCTGGCCGCCGTTGCGGTCGTTGCCTTCGTTACGCGCTTCTGGGGGCCTGCATCCGGTGATCGTTGAGAGGCTATTGTGAATCTCGCGGAGTACCTCGGCTTTGGATCGACCCTGCTCGGCATTCTGTTCTTCCTGTCCGGCACGGCCGGTCTTCTCCGGTTCCCAGACGTATTTACCAGGCTTCACGCCCTGACCAAGGCGGACAACATCGGGCTCGGCCTGGTCATCCTCGGAGCGATGCTGCAGTCTCCCTCGTGGGCCGCCGTTGTCAAATTGCTGGTGATCTGGCTCTTGGTCCTTGTGGCGAGTGCAACCTCCTGCTACCTTGTTGCCCGGACCGCCCTACGGAGAGGAATCCAGCCGTGGCAGAAACGATGACGTGGAGTGAGTGGGCCTTCGATCTGCCGCTGGGCCTTAGCCTGCTCTGGCTCGCCTGGAAGCTGTTGCGTTCTGAAGACTTGTTCAGAGCGGCAGTTCTATTCATCGCTTTTGGGCTGCTCATGGCTCTGGCGTGGGTGCGACTCAACGCTGTGGACATCGCCCTTGCCGAGGCGGCCATCGGGGCCGGGATCACGGGGGCCCTGTTCCTGTCCGCACTCAGACACATGGGCGAGGAGCAACGAAACGAGGAATTGGGCGAAGTCAACGCCGATCGTGGCAAGATCGGTGGATCCTCAGCCGCACCGTTCATCAGCCTATTGGTGCTGATCCTGACCGTCTTCCTCGGTTGGGCAGTATTGTCACTGTCGCATCCGATCCCGTCTTTTCAGTCTGATGTTTTTTCGAATCTAGAACGAAGCGGTGTCAGCAACCCGGTCACAGCCGTGCTGCTGAACTTTCGCGGATATGACACCTTGCTGGAAATCGCCGTTCTCTTTCTGGCATTCCTGGGCGTCTGGTCTCTTGGAGAGGTGGACACGCCGGACCGGGTCCGACAGGAAGAGCCTTTTCTCACAGCTCTGGTACGAATCCTGCTGCCCACCATGCTGGTCACGGCAGGGTACCTGCTGTGGGTGGGTGCACACGCGCCCGGAGGCGCCTTCCAGGCGGGGGCCGTTCTGGCGAGCGCCGGGATCCTGTTGGTGCTGATGAGGGCACGGTTCGTCTCAGCCCTGGCAGGATGGCGCTTCAGAGTCTCGTTGGTCCTGGGCCTTTCCTTCTTCGCTGTTGTGGCGATCGGCTGTGTAATGATGGGTGGTCAGCTACTTGAATACCCCGAAAAGCGGGCCGGACTCCTCATCCTTCTGATCGAGACCTTCGCCGTCCTGTCCATCGGTGTGACCCTCCTCTGTCTGTTTGTCGGGGGCAGACCGTCGATCCGGGATCGTGGCACGGAAGTCCACGGCAAAGGAGAGGGAGGTAGCTTCGCCTCATGAGTGTTTCCACCCTCTATGCACTGGTAGGGACCGCCCTGTTCAGCCTGGGCCTGGTCGGCCTGATATCCTATTCCCACCTCATACGGAAGATTCTTGCCGCAAACATCATGGCAAGCGGCGTCTTCCTCACACTGGTGGCGCTGTCGTACGTCTCCCGCGAGACCTCCGCCGACCCGGTTCCCCATGCAATGGTACTTACCGGTCTGGTCGTGGCTGTGAGTGCGACTGCACTTGCACTTGCTCTTGTTCGCCGGGTCCGGGGCATGACCGGGAGTCCCCGGCTTCCCGAAGATGAGTCCGATTGATATGTCGCTTCCGATCCATTGGCCCGTCTGGATGATCTTTCTTCCCTTGGTGACGGCCGTCCTTTCGTTCCTATTCACCCGTCGTGGGGCGGCATTGGGCATGGCCACGGCGATAGGCTTGGTGCCTCCTCTCGTGGGTCTCCTCCTTCAACTGCTGGATCAAGGTCCGCAGCGCTACGCTGTAGGCGGCTGGATGGCTCCGTTGGGGATCGAGCTCTACGTGGACGGCCTGTCGCTTCTTATGCTGGCCGTGACCGGGATCGTGGGGTCTGCAACCACCTTGTTTGCCACGGGATATTACTCCTCCCCGAAGGAGAGGAGGGCCGAGCCGCGGCAGGATCCGGGTTCCAGCCTCTTCTGGCCGATCTGGCTTCTCATGTGGGCTTCATTGAACGGTATGTTTCTATCTGCCGACATCTTCAACCTCTACGTCTCACTGGAGCTGCTCGGGCTTTCGGCCGTGGCCCTGGTCGCATCGGCAGGAAAACCGAACGCAATCACGGCGGCCATGCGCTACCTGCTCGTCAGCCTGCTAGCTTCCATGGGGTATCTGTTGGGAGTGACTTTCCTGTATTTCTCCTATGGGACCCTCAGCTTGCATCTGCTGGGAGAGGTTCTGAGATCGACTCCTACCACCCTCATCGCACTTACCCTCATGACCTTGAGCCTCTCGATGAAGACTGCACTCTTCCCCGTGCATTTCTGGCTGCCACCCGCACACGCGAATGCGCCCGCCCCGGTCAGCACCATTCTGTCTTCACTGGTTGTGAAGGCCTCGTTCTACCTGCTGTTGAGATTGTGGTTTCAGGTTTTCGCCGGGGTGATCACACCTTACGCAGCCCATCTTCTGGGTGCCCTGGGAGTGGCCGCCATACTCTGGGGCTCGATCCATGCCATGCTGGCGGAACGTCTGAAGCTTCTGATAGCCTACTCGACCGTGGCGCAGCTCGGGTATCTGTTCCTCGTTTTTCCCTTGTCCCAGAGCAAAGGAACAGGGTTCAGCGCCTTGAGCGGCGGACTCTATTTTGTTCTTGCCCACGCTTGTGCCAAGGGTGCTGCTTTCCTTGCGGCCGGTACGGTGCTCTATGGACTTGGCCATGACCGGATCGACGAACTCGACGGAGCCGCCCGGAGACTCCCGGTGACCCTGTTCGCCTTCGCTCTGGCGGCAGTGAGTCTGATGGGATTGCCGCCCAGCGGAGGATTCCTTGCCAAGTGGGTGCTGCTCAATGCCGCACTGGCCGGAGGTCAGTGGTGGCTTGCCGTGGTGATCCTTCTGGGAGGACTATTGGCTGCTGTCTACCTGTTTCGCGTCTTCTCTCGGGCCTTCCGGTACGTGGAGGAAGTTCCGGCATGCCGGCCTGTCCCGTGGAGCATGGAATTTGCCGCCCTGGGGCTGGGATTGGTGGCCCTGGGGCTGGGTGTCACCGGCAATCTGCCTTTCGAGATACTCAGGATCGGCGCCCCGCTGAGCGGACCGGTACTCACAGGAGGAACGCCGTGAACCTGGGTTCCTCATTGCCCTTGATGATCGTGCTGAGTTCCCTGCTGCCGGGCATTCTCATCTTCTGCCTCCCGGAACACCGTGTGGGGCTGCGCACCGCCGCAAACTTGTTGGGGGCCACGGTGAAGCTCCTTCTCACGGCGGTGATGATCTGGGGCGTCTTCCACGGCAATGTGTACGAGACCCGGCTGCCCCTGCTCCCGGGAATGGATCTCGTCCTCAGCGCCGACACGCTCTCGGTCCTTTTCGCAACCCTTTCCGCGATCCTCTGGTTCCTGACGACCCTGTATGCCATTGCATACCTTGAGCCCTCGCCTGAGTCCCGCAGCCGCTTCTTCGGATTCTTCAGCCTGTGTGTCAGCTCGACCGTGGGCTTCGCCCTGGCCGGCAACCTCATCACCTTCGTCATGTTTTACGAAATGCTGACCCTGTCCACGTATCCGCTCGTTGTACATCGAGGGACCGATGAGAGCATGCGCGGCGGCAGGGTCTATCTTGCCTACACCCTTGCAGGGGGCGCCCTGCTCCTGGTCGGTGCTGCATGGCTCAAGGCGCTGGTCGGCCCCCTGGACTTCGTTCAGGGAGGGATGCTCCGGCCTTTTGCCGAGCTGTATCACAGGGAATTCACCTTTATTTTTGTTCTCCTGGTCACCGGTCTCGGGGTGAAGGCCGCCATCGTACCCCTTCACGGGTGGTTGCCCCAGGCCATGGTCGCTCCCGCCCCGGTAAGCGCACTACTGCACGCAGTAGCCGTGGTGAAGGCGGGTGCTTTCGGCATCGTCAGAGTCGTCTATGACATCTACGGCATCGAGTTTGCCGACAGCCTCGGTGTTCTCAGCCCGCTGGCGGTGGTGGCTTCCTTTACGATCGTCTATGGTTCCTTGCGGGCATTGAACCAAGACGGGCTGAAGAAGCGACTCGCCTATTCCACGGTAAGCCAGGTTTCCTACATCGTCCTGGGCGTCTCCATCGTGGGGCCCGTGGCGACCGTGGGCGGCCTGGTTCACCTGGTGCATCAGGGAATGATGAAGATCACGCTCTTCTTCTGCGCAGGGAACCTTGCGGAAACCCTGGGTATCCATTCGATCCGCGAGATGGATGGCGTCGGCAAGCGGATGCCCCTGACCATGGCGGCCTTCACCCTGGGGGCTCTCGGCATGATCGGGGTGCCCCCTATGGCAGGTTTCATCAGCAAGTATCATCTGGGTGCAGGTGCACTGGCGGACGGACAGCTGTGGGTTCTGCTTGTGCTCGCAGCGAGCAGTTTGCTCAACGCTGCATACTTTCTGCCCATTCTTCATCGGGCCTGGTTCCGGGAGCGTGGGACGCCCTGGCCGGAAGAGCACTCCGGCGGGCGACTGGAAACCCACTGGATGTTGCTGATGCCTGCGCTGATTACAGCGCTTCTCGCACTCTCCGCCGGTCTTCTGGCGGATGCTTCATTCAGTCCGCTTGCCTGGGCCCGACTGATTGCAGCGAGGGAGTACGGACCGTGAGCTCATTCGATCTGCCCGACGCGATGCAGAAGGCCTTCCTGTTACTCGGGCCGGGACTACCCATCGCCCTGAGCCTGGCTTGTCTGGTGAGGGCCTGGCAGCCCCTTCTGGCCCGGCTGTACGCCTGGTCGGCCCTGCCGGCATTGGCTCTGGCGCTGTTCGCACCCATGGATGTACATCGGGAGTTCACCTGGCTGCTGCTCACGATTCGCCTGGGCGTGGATGCCACCGGCCGGGTCTTTCTCTTCTTCACCGCACTTCTCTGGCTGCTGTCGGGCCTGTTCGGTCGGCACTATCTCGCGGAGGACCGGCACCGTTACCGATTCTTCTTCTTCTATCTGCTCGCCATGGGCGGAAATCTCGGCCTTATCCTGGCGCAGGACATGGGCAGCTTCTATCTGTTCTTCGCCCTGATGAGCTTCTCCTCTTACGGTCTTGTGATTCACAACGGAGACGAGGAAGCCCTGCGAGCGGGTCGCATCTACATCTATCTGGTGGTCTTCGGAGAGGTGCTCCTTTTCAGCGGCTTGGTCATTCTGTACGACCTCACGGGTTCCCTGAACCTGTCCGCCGTGGCTGCAGCACCGGAAAACGGACTCCTCTTTTCTCTGATCTTTCTGGGCTTCGGGATCAAAGCCGGGGCTCTCCCTCTCCACGTATGGTTGCCCCTCGCGCATCCGGCCGCCCCGACCCCGGCCAGTGCGGTGCTGAGCGGCGCAATGATCAAGGCCGGCCTGCTTGGCTGGATCCGCTTTCTGCCCCTGGGCGAAGTGGGCGCCCCGGAATGGGGCAGTCTATGTATCGTCGCCGGTGTTGTCGCCGCCTTCTTCGGCGTCCTGGTGGGGGTCCTGCAAACGAACCCCAAGACGGTTCTGGCTTATTCAAGCATCAGTCAGATGGGGCTGATGACGGTGGGCATCGGCGTGGGGCTCTGCAGACCCGCGATCTGGCCTATGGCCCATGCCGCCGTGATCACGTACGCCCTTCACCACGCTTTTGCAAAAGGCGCCCTCTTCCTCGGCGTCGGGGTCGCAGGTGCAGGGCAGCAGAACGGGTGGCGGCGATGGTGGTTGATCCTGGGTTTGTTGCTGCCGGCACTGGCGCTTGCAGGGGCACCTCTCACTACCGGGATCGTGGCAAAAACGGCACTGAAGAGTGCCGTTGCCCTCTTGCCGGAGCCCTGGCCCACAACCCTGGCCATCCTCCTGCCTCTTGCGGCCGTTGGGACGACAATCCTGATGATCCGGTTTCTGTTCATCGTTCTGCGAGAATCCTCTTCGCATCATCCAGTCTCAGGAGTCCGGCTTCCCTGGGCCGCCACGGTATTCCTGGCAGCCCTGTGTGCGTGGCTGTTGCCGGAGGCGCAGCTGTATGTGAAGAAAGCCATGTCTCTCATTGCATGCGTGAAGGCCCTTTGGCCGGTCCTCGCTGGAGGGCTGTCAGCGGCGGTGGTGTTCCTGCTCTATAAAGGGAATGTCATGCGATGGATACCGTTCATACCCGCCGGCGATATGGTGGCAGTAGGCACCTGGTTGACGACCTCCTTGGACAGGACCCGCAGGGGCTATCTGGCACCCGTGTGGCAGAGGGCGCTGGACGGCCTGGCGATCTCCGGCCCCGGCCTCGTTGATACCTGCAGAAATTCACAGATCCTACGCGATGTGGAGAAAGGGCTGGGCCGCTGGCCCGCCGTGGGAACCATCCTCCTGATCCTGTCCTCTTTCTTTTGTCTTCTTCTCTTTCTTTCCCTGAACTGAGACGGCCCGACTTGCACTCGTCTCTCCCCGGCGGATCTCTGACTGATTTTGGTACATCCAAGTAGTTGGGGCTGCGTGTTCTTCTCGACACGGTCGCCGCAAAACGGAAACAGAAGCCAAGTAGAGCATGATTGGGGGAGTGGATCCACCACATCCTCGACTCCAGGGATGAGAGGAATCTATGAAAGCTGAACGCGTAGCGGAAGAGATGACCAAGTTTCCTTTTGACAATACCTATGCACGGGAATTGTCGGGTTTTTATGCAGCCTGCCTACCTGAGGACAAGCCAGAGGCGAATCTTTTGTACCTGAACCGGACCCTGGCAGAAGACCTCTGCCTGGATTTGAACCTTTATGAAAAATCTGCATTGGCTGAGCTGTTTTCAGGCAATCGGCTACCCGAGGGGGCAGAACCGATTGCACAGGCCTACGCAGGCCACCAGTTTGGTCATTTCAGCCCTCAACTGGGCGATGGTCGGGCCCTGATCATCGGCGAAGTCATCAATCAGCAGGGGAAGCGATACGACATCTGTTTCAAAGGCTCTGGCCGTACCCCTTTCTCCCGTGGCGGCGACGGAAAGGCCGCGATCGGCCCCATGCTGCGGGAGGTCTTGATTGGAGAAGGCATGCATGCCCTGGGTGTACCCACCACGCGCGCCCTCGCAGTCGCCGCAACGGGTGAACCCGTATATCGTGACAAGGTATTGCCTGGTGCCGTCTTGACCCGTGTCGCAGCCAGTCACATCCGCATCGGCACTTTTCAATTCTTTGCCGCAAGGGGCGAGCATGACCGTGTCAAACGCCTGGCCGACTACACCATTGCTCGACACTGTCCGGCGCTCCTCGGGAAAACGGATTCCTACCTGGAGTTCCTGCGCTTCGCTACAGCGGGGCAAGCCGCTTTGGTGGCGCAATGGATGAGTCTGGGTTTTATCCACGGCGTCATGAACACCGACAACGTGAGCATTGCCGGAGAAACGATTGATTACGGGCCTTGTGCATTTATGGAAGCTTATGATCCCAACGCTGTATTCAGCTCTATCGACGGACAAGGACGCTATGCCTACAGGAATCAACCCCTCATCGCACAGTGGAATCTGGCCAGGCTGGCAGAAACCCTGCTGCCTTTGCTGTCTGACGACGAGCACCGGGCTATCTCGCTAGCCAAGGAAGTATTGGAATCTTTTCCTGAGACCTATCGACACAACTGGATGGAAATCATGTGCGCAAAGCTGGGTTTGCGCGGTGGGAAGGATCAGGACCTTCTTGCTGATACGGCTCTGTTGGACGAATGGCTTGCGTTGTTACACACCGACAAGGTGGACTACACGCTTGCTTGGCGAAGACTCGCTGACGCGGCCGAGGGGCGGTTGTCTGAATTGCGCGAGCTGTTTTCCGAACAGAAGGCTCTGGATGCGTGGTTGGCGAAATGGCAGACCCGCTGTGCTGAGGTGGATAGGCGTAGTGTTTCAATGAACGGAATTGACGCAGCTCAAAGGCGTGGGCACGCGATGCGTGAGGTGAATCCCTGGCTCATTCCTCGAAACCATCATGTTGAGGAAGCGCTGGCCGCTGCATCAGACGAACATGACCTCGATCCATTCGAAGAGTTGCTGGTTGCACTGCAGCGACCTTATGATGAGGATCTGAAGCTTGCCAAATTCGCAGAACCTGCTGATGCTTCCTTTACCGCGGGCTACCGTACTTTTTGTGGAACCTGACCCCTTTTTCGATGGGACGACGCCTGCTCAGCCGGTGCCTTTGGCCAGGAGGGCGTGGGCTGTGAATCGCGCCAGGTCGGGGAAGATCTCCTCGGCGCGGGCCTCCTTCTCCTCCTGCGGAAGAGCGAGGTGCTCTTCGACCCGTGAATCCATCTCGGCCAGTTCCTTCGGATCCGCTAATGGCTTCATGTGTTCGAAGAGCAGCCGATGGGCCCCTTTCCTTTCCATCACCTCCAAACCGTCCAGCATCTGGCGATGGGGGGTGCCTTCCCAGATGCAAAGAACCATCGCCTCCCGAAGCCACCTTTCCACGCCGTACTCACTCAGGACACCCATCCCTCCGTGAACCTCCATGGACCACTTGGCCGTCTGAGCGGCCAGCTCCGCGGTCCAGTACTTGGCCAGATGGGCCACCAGCCTCAGCAAGTGGTGTCTTTCCGAGAAGGGTGGCGTCTCCCGCCAGGTCTCGTTCAGAAGGTTGACCGACTCCCATGCCATCGCGAAGGCTGCCCGGAGGTCTGACAGACGGTCCTCGAACTGCTTCGCCAAGAGGGGATGCTCGATGATCCGCTTTCCAAAAGCGACCCGCTCTTCGGCGAACCCGAGTGCCTCGGCCAGGGCCCTCTGCATGACCGCGACGCTCCCGATACAGTTCGCCACCCTGGAGAAGTTGAGCACGTCCATGATCAGGTAGATGCCCCACTCGGGCTTGCCGAGCAGATAGGCCTCGCTCCCCCGGAGTTCCACCTCTCCGGTGGGCACGGACCGGGTGGAGACTTTGTCCTTTAACCTCCGAATGAAGTAATTGAGATCCCCGTTTTCGCGATACCGTGGGACCAGATACAGGGCCAATCCCCTCACGTCTCGAGGGGCCCCTTCCGGCCGGGCCGCAACAACGGCAAGCTCGGCCCCTATGTTGCTGCAGAAGTACTTGTCGCCGTCCAGTAGCCACCAGTCCCCTTCCGGCTTCGCAACGGTCTCCACCGTGGCCCCAAGGTCCGACCCTCCCCGCGCCTCGGTCATCCAGGTAGCTCCCTGCCAGGCGTTTCCGTCTCGCTCCAGGAGCTTCGGCATGAACCGATCCTTCAGAGTGTCCGTCCCGTATTTTGCCAGAGGGACCACCGTCGAGAGCGACACCGTGTACGGGCAATAGAGTCCCGGGTCGTAGAAGGAGGCCACGTATCCGAGAAGATAGGATGAGAAGAGGCTGTTCTCCTGGAAAACCCGCCAGAGGATCCCCTCCTGGTAACCTTTCTGCACCATGGTCCGGTAGGAAGGGGGCAGAAGAATCTCGTCCACCCGGTTTCCGATCCGATCGAACATCCTGACCCACGGCGTACCGGCCCGGTCGGTGGCATCCGAGATCCCCTTCCCTTCCTCCTCCCACCACGTCTCGTAGTCACGCAGTGCGCCCCGCGCGGGCAGTCCCGGCAGCATGCCCTCCAGAAAGCTCACCGGCAACCTAGTGATTGTCGGGCTCATACAACCTCCTTGAGGAAAGATGTGCATCAAATACGGTCGCGAAATCTGCGCACATTGCGAGGGAGCGACAGCGACCGCGGCAATCTCCTAGCTCCTCGGCCGGGCATACACGAAGCTGGGGGATTGCCACGCTTCGCTCGCAACGTCCATGGTTGGGGCCGGGGCCCGGCGTCTGAGCTAAGGGATACCCCTTCTCACCGGAGTGACGACCCCCTATGTGTCTACCAGCTTCTTGTCCCTGGCCCATTCCACGATACCGGCCGCGATCCCGTCCGGGTTGTCTTCCTGGAGGTAGTGCACCCCCGGCCCGATATCCTTGACCGATAGGTCCTTGATCCTTTGCTTCAACCATTCGACCCTCGATGCAGAAATCAACCCGCCCGGAGTCGAGGAAAACAGGAGCATGGGGAACTTGAAATCGGTAAGCGCCTCCTCCACCCTCTTGATCTCCCGGTACGTTTCCCCCTGCCGGTCATCGAGGGGTATCTCGTTCGGCCAGACATAGACCGGAAATCTGGATTTCGCCGTGGGGAAAGGCTCCTTGTATCGAGCATGGATCTCCTTGGAGAGCTTCGCATGTATGGCCGCCGGCAGGATCTGGTTCACGAACAGGTTCAGCCTCATGATCATGAACTGCCCGATCATGGGGGTACGGAAGAGACGGAAGCCAATCCCGAATCCCGCAGGAAAGTCTTTCCAGGACAGGCAAAAGGGAAAGGTTTCCATGAAGGCGATGCCCTTCACATTCTCCGGATGGTTCAGGGCGTAGTAGAATCCGAGGGCGCCTCCCCAGTCGTGGATCACGAGGACCAGGTCCTTGAGCTGCATCTGCTCGATGAACCCCTCCACGTACCGGTAGTGTTCCAGGAAGGTATAGCCCATATCCGGCTTGTCCGACTTCCCGAAACCAACCAGGTCCGGGGCCACGCACCGGCCGATCTCCGAGACAGGGGGGATGATGTTCCTCCAGAGATACGACCAGGTCGGGTTTCCGTGGAGAAAGAGGAAGGTCTGCCCTTCTCCCTGCTCGACGTAGTGCATCTTTGCACCGAGCACAGCCAGGTACTTGCTTTCGAAAGGATAATCGGCTGAGATCGTCATGGTTCTTCTCCCCGGAATGTAGGAATCGCCAGCTTCACTCCGATTAGATTCCGTAAAGGGCAATCCTGTTGCAGGACTCCCCCGACGGGGGGCCCAAGTCTACCTATATCGTTATGGGAGGATTCCGTGGAGGAATGCACATGGAACCACACGGACGCGCCCGGATCAGAACAGATCCACTGGTTGTCTCTGTGAGTCGAAGCCAAGCGTGGGATACGTGGACTAGACGCCGAGCCCCGCAAATCGGTCACCGATCACAGGCGGTTTCTCGTCCTTCCTTCGAACCATGGACAGACACTCCGTCGGGCAAACGGTCACGCAATTCCCACACCCGACGCAGCGGTCCTTGTCCACCTGAACCACCTCATCGGCTAGCTCCAGCGCACTCAACTGACAGCGATCCAAGCAGTCTCCGCATCCCGAACAGCTCTCGGCGTCTATCGCCACTTCAAAGTTGGAGTCCGCGATGATTGTGGTGTTCGGGTAGCTCTTCAGCATCTTGATGAACCCGCAGCAACAACCGCAGCAGTTGCACATGGCCACCGTCTGATCCAGAGCGTTGCCGGCATTGTGAATCAGCCCCGCGTCCTCGGTAGCCTTCACGACCTCGAGACACTCTTCCCTGGATATGCGTTTTCCGAATTTTCGGTCCACGATGTAGTCCGCCACCTTGCCGAACCAGAGACAGGAGTAATCCGGCGCTCCCTCCACCTTGCACGGCTCGTCGATCAGGTAGGCGTGATGCCGGCAGTAGCAATGCGCAACGGCAAAGGAGGTTTCTCTGTTCACCAGCTCTGTGACCTTTTCGAAAGGATAGATCTCCTTGCCGGCAGGCAGTTCCTTCTCCACCGTAACCGTGCGGACCGGCGCGTCGGGCATCATCTGCTTGGCCATCTCCGGGTCCTTCATGACCTCGGCCGTCAATTTGCCCATCTCGCCTTCAAAATAATCGGTTAACATCCTGGCTGTCTTACGATCTTTGGGCGTATCTGTCCCGCGCATCAACTGGAACTCCACGACGCCCGGGACAAACTGCGTAAGGGAATACTCGCTGTCTCCGTGCTCCGTTTTCGCTACGAATATCAACCCTTTGTCCGCCATGGTTTCCAGGAGGTCTGTGAGCTCTTTCTCATCCCGGTTCAGCTTGGCGGCCAACTCGGGTGCCTTGTGGGCGCCAAGAGGAAACTGCGCCCCCAGAGTCGCCTCCTCCTCCGTGTAGAATTCGCGCAGGATATCCAGGAAAGGATCCACCAGAAGCATCTTCATCGGGTTCTCGTTCAATCGCTCACCGAGCTTGAAATAGATGTCTTCACTCATGATTTTCTCCCTTCCTGCCGGGTTCATGTGGCCTGAACTCGCTCTCAATGTGCCATCTTCCCAACGTTAAGGGAAGAACCACCTTTTGGCAAGAACTATTGTTTGAACAAACCGGGATTGCATTCCCCTTTCCTTGCCGGAGAAGAGCTTTTCCCCGACAGATGGGTTGACCGCGGCAGAGGTCTCTGAGATCGTAGGCGCAGGCAACGGCGATGGAAGAAGAGAGGGCCAGATGGAATACAGGAAGATCACTTTCGAGATCATGGATCAAATAGCCCGGATAGGGTTTGGAAAGGCGTCAAAAAAGCGATTGACAACCCTGGATCTGGAAACCATGGAGGAGCTCGACGCTGCTTTGGAAGAGATAACAGAAAGGCAAGAAGGGGATATCAGAGGTTTGATATTCCTTTCTCACAAGAAGAATGTCTTCCTGGCCGGTATGGACGTGGCAGTGATTCGAGACCTGAAAGACGTGCAGAGTGGTGTGGAAGGCGCGAGGGACGGGCAACGGATCTACAACAAAATCGAGGACCTTTCGATCCCCACGATCACATGTGTCGACGGAGTTTGTTTGGGCGGAGGCTTCGAGCTGGCCCTTGCCTGCAAGACCATCGTCGTTTCAGACTCTCCGCATACTGTACTAGGAGCTCCCGAGGTAAGCTTGGGGCTCTTGCCGGCGTTCGGCGGGAGCTATCGCTTGCCCCGGAGAATTGATTTGCCCAACGCACTCGACTTGATGCTGTCGGGCAGGTTGGTCAGGGGAGAAGAGGCAAAGAAGATGGGTCTGGTCGACGAAATCCACGCAGGAGAGAAGCTTCTGGAAGCGGCCTTTTCCAGGCACATCCGGATCCACAAAGACGAGACATTCCCCGAGCACCCCATCAAGCGCGCGGCCATCCCCGATGTCGTTGCTCGAAAGCCGATCTTCGCCAACGCCCGCCATTCCGTCCTTGCGAAGACCCGGGGACGTCATGATGCCCCACTTCGCATTCTGGATCTCCTGGAGTCTTCACTCGACGACCCCCGAGCCGTCTACCTGGAAAAGGAAGCCCAGCTTCTTGGAGAGCTCGCCGTATCCGAGCAAAGCCGGAAACTGCAGCACCTCTATTTCCTGCGTACCGCCAACCTGAAAGATTCAGACCCCGCCGGCGACAAAGAAGGGGGGTCATAGTGGGTGAAGAAAGAGGCGGAAAAATGATGAGGGCGTGGAAAGTCCAGCGACATGGAGAGCCGGGCGAAGTGATCGCCCTCGGCGAGGCGGATATTCCCGTACCGAACCCGGACGAGGTGAGGATCCGGGTCGATGCCGCGGCGCTGGGCCTGCCCGATGTGTTCATGTGTCGTGGGACATATCCCTTCAAGCCCGATTTGCCCTTCACTCCCGGCCAGGAGGTGGCCGGTGTGGTGACGGCCGCTGGCGCCAACGCCGAAACACCCGTCGGTACGCGCGTGATGGCGCTCACGTCCTTCTACCGCGGTTTCGGCGGCTTCGCCGATGAGGCGTTGGCCCCCGACAGCTCCACTTTCGCGGCACCCGAGGAGATGGACCCCGCAGAGGCGGCGTGTTTCGTCATCCCTTATCACACCGCATCTCTGGGTATCGAAACGCGCGGTCAACTTCGCCCCGGTGAGACTCTGCTCGTTCTCGGGGGCGCCGGCGGGACCGGCACCGCGGCGATTCAACTCGGCCGCGCACTTGGAGCACGCGTGATCGCCGTCGCTGGAGGAAAAGAGAAGGTCGAAGTATGCAGGCGCTGTGGAGCCGAGGTTGTCATCGATCACACCGAAGAGAATGTGGTGGCGGCAGTGAAAGAAGCCACCGGGAAACTTGGCGCGGACGTCATCTACGACCCTGTGGGGGGAAAGGCGTTCGATGGGGCACTCCGCTGTATTGCCAACGAGGGGCGATTGCTCGCCATCGGCTATGCGAGCGGAGCCTGGCACAATGCCTCCACGGAGATACTGGTGCGCAAGAATGTGTCGGTCGTGGGGGTCTTCGTCGGTGCCTATGACAAGCCTTTTCTCGAGAAGGTGCACGATCGTCTGTTGGCACGCTGGCGAGATGGTGCCATCCGAGGCCAAGTCGAATGCGAGATCCCCATCGAGGAGATCCCGGCCGCACTCGACAGAGTCGCACAGCGCCGCGCGTTCGGAAAGACCGTCGTTCGAATGAGGAGGAACGGATGAGTCTGATCGCTGTTCAGGAATGAACCCGGAACTACACGGAGATAGATGGTTGGTTAAACGGCTGCCGCGGAATGGGCCGCTTGATTGATGGCGCGTTTTGCATCAAGTTCTGAGGCTTCATAGGCACCACCGATCAGCGTCACATTCGCATCGCTGTCCTGAAGCTTGTCATAGAGGTCTCGGAAGGGTTCTTGGCCTGCGCAGACAATCACCGTGTCCACATCCAGTATGTCCGGCCAGCCGCCTATGTTCATGTGCAGGCCTTGGTCGTCGATCTTCCTGTATTCCACGCCGTTCACCATCTTGACATCACGGCGCCTTAGGGTGAGCCGGTGCGTCCAACCGGTGGTGCGGCCAAGCCCCCTGCCCACAGGCGTGGTCTTCCGCTGCAGCATGGTGATCTCACGGTCGGCCTTGGCAACCTGGGGTTGAACACCGGTGACGCCGCCTCGCGGATGGTTCTTGAAGTCGATGCCCCATTCTCTTGCGAAGGTATCGATGTCGAGCGCCCCGGAGGGCCCTGCGTGGCTGATGAGTTCCGCAACATCGAAGCCGATGCCGCCTGCGCCCATGATGGCGACCTTTTTGCCCACTGGTTTCGCACCGGTGATCGCATCGACATAGCTGATGACCTTGGGGTGATCGATACCCTCGATCACCGGCCGGCGCGGCGTAATACCGGTGGCCACGACGATCTCGTCGTAGCCCTCGTTCTTCAGCATCTCGCCCGTGACGCGCGTATTCAGTTGAAGATCGACACCCGTCACTTCGATCATGCGGCCGAAGTAGCGGAGCGTTTCGGCAAACTCCTCCTTGCCCGGAATACGTTTGGCAAGATTGAACTGCCCGCCGATCTCCTCCGCAGCTTCGTAGAGCGTCACCTTGTGACCGCGTTCCGCGGCGATGGTGGAATAGGCAAGGCCGGCAGGCCCCGCGCCCACGACTGCAATTCTCTTTGGGTTGTCGGTCGGTTCGTAATTGAGCTCCGTTTCGTGACAGGCCCGGGGATTCACGAGACAGCTCACCTCCTGGGCAGCGAAGGTGTGATCGAGGCAGGCCTGGTTGCACCCGATGCAGGTGTTGATTTCGTCTTCGCGGCCTTCGAGGGTCTTTTGGACGAACTCCGCATCCGCCAGCATGGGCCGGGCCATGGAGACGATGTCGGCGTGGCCCTCCGCCACCACCTTTTCCGCGACGTCCGGCATGTTGATGCGGTTCGATGTGATGCAGGGAACGTTCACTTCCTTGCGCAAACGGCCGGTGACGGAGGCAAAGGCCGCGCGCGGCACCATCGTGGCGATGGTAGGCACTGCGCTTTCGTGCCAGGTGAAGTGAGAGGAGATGATGGAAACGCCTACTTCCTCCATTCGCTTGGCAAGGGTCACTACCTCTTCCCAGGACATACCGCCCTGCAGCATGTCCATGGCAGCAATGCGAAAGATGATCAAGAAGTCGAGACCCACGGCTTCGCGGCAACGGCGCACGACTTCGATTGGGAAGCGCATGCGGTTTTCATAGGATCCGCCCCAACGATCCGTCCGCTGATTGGTCTTCTCAACGAGAAAGCAGGAAAGGAGGTAGCCGGCGGACCCGATGATCTCGACGCCGTCATAGCCCGCTTCTCTCGCACGCACGGTGCTGTTGGCGAAGTCCGCGAACTGCTTTTCGATCCCTTCTTCATCGAGTTCCTTGGGAGTGAAGAAGCCGATGCGGCTTCGAATGGGAGACGGGGCGACCAGGTTTTCCGTCCAGGCCAGTGGCCCGGTATGCAGGATCTGCATGCAGATCTTGACTTCCGGAACGACAGCATGAACCGCCTCGGTGATGATACGATGCTGTGCGGCTTCCTCGGCCGTTTGCAGTTTCGCGCCGCCCGAGCCTTCAGGGTTGGGGGCAATGCCACCGGTGATGATCATGCCGACGCCACCACGGGCTCGCTCGCTGAAGTATTCCGCCATGCGCTCAAACCCGCCCGGCGCCTCCTCGAGGCCGGTGTGCATGGAGCCCATCAGAATGCGGTTCTTGAGGGTGGTGTGCCCCAGATCAAGAGGCGAGAAGATATGGGGGTAACGCCCTTCACCCATCATCGGAGCACCTCTTCACGTTTCAAGTGAGCGGGAAATGAGCTCCATTATCGAGTGAGCCTATCTCGGCCAGGAATAGAATACGAGAGAATGGAATCGTGTGTCAAAACAGGCACGTTGCGCTTCAGAATGAGATTTCTCGCATCCTTTCTTCATGCACGGTAATCAAAAATCTAGGAGGATTTGGCCAAGTATGAAGGAGGAAACGGGAATGCAAATAGAAGCGCTTCAAGATCATGCCGATATACTTGATGATATCGACTGGGAAATGACCCCTGAAGATGCGGTTACTCGCTATCTGGAGTGGGGTACGAACTGGTCCCGCGGGAAAAACATGGTGAGGTCGAAAAGCGATGTTTCCTACTATTTCACCATAAGCACCTGGCACGACCCTCCCATCATCCACTTCATGAAGATCAATTCGGATGAAGCGTTGGAGTTGGCTGCCATTCAGATACCCAAAAAGCTGAGAGACCGCTTTCTAGAGACGGCTCCATCAGGGAGAGGGGTCTTTCCGCTGAACGAAGAAATCAGGGAGTGGCTGGAGGAGCAGCTTTCGAAAGATCACTGAGCCGGTCCTCTCGGTGCGAATACAGGAAAAAAATAGATCCGTCCCCTTTTCTTCGTCCCCATTCTTTTCCTCGTCTGCACGTACTCGCTGCCCACCCAAATCGTAGCGATGTCGTTTCGAGATATCTTCCCCATGAACCGGTCCGTTGACACTCCCTCCTCGGCGTGCATGAATAGGGAGCAAGGAGGGTCTGAGCCAATGGATTCCCGCCTTCGCGGGAATGACGGCCCTTCAAGGCAACCTGCTGAGCTGCGACATAAGGAGGCACCTGTGGAAGAGCGTCGATTCGGTCCCATCCGGTTCATCCCCGGCGAGCGAAACGGAAAGTACCCCTACTGCCATTCAGTTTACATAGAAGACGAGGGCGGCGGCATCCTCATCGATCCCAGCTCGGATCGGGAGCGTCTGTCCCAGCTCCGGGAAGGCCCTGGAGTGAAGGCGGTCTGTCTCAGCCACTGGCACGAAGACCACATCATGCACCTGGGCCTCTTTGACGACGTGCCCTTGTGGACATCCGAGCAGGACGCGCCCCCCCTGGCGGATTTGGAAACCTTTCTCGACTGGTACGCCATCGACGACAGCACAGGGCCCCACAGGACCGAATTCAGGAAATTCATGAAGGATCAGTTCGACTTCCAGCCGCGCACCCCGGACCGATTCCTGGAGGGCGGCGAAATCCTGGAGCTGGGATTTGTCACCGTAGAGGTGATCGCCGCTCCCGGCCACACGCCGGGAAATCTAGCCTTCTACTTCAGGGAACCGGAGGTGCTCTTCCTGGGCGATTACGACCTCACCCCCTTTGGACCCTGGTACGGCGACGTCTACTCCAGCATCGAAAAAACCATGGCATCCATCGACCGGTTGCGACAGATCCCGGCCCGGGTGTGGATCACCGGCCACGAGCAAGGCGTTTTCGAAGAGGAACCGGGCCCGCTCTGGGACGATTACGTGAACGTGATCCTCAACAGAGAGGAGAGACTGCTGCACCTCCTCGAACAACCGCGGGACAAGCAGGCGATCATCGAGGCCTGGATCGTATACGGGAAGGCGCGGGAGCCGAGATACTTCTACGAGTTCGGCGAATGGGCCATCATGGGAAAACACCTGAGCCGGCTCATTCGGCAGGGCCGAGCCGCCCATGAAAATGGAAAGTACGTGAGGCAATGAGACGGATCGGCTACCTTGTTGCCGGCGTGCTTCTCTGTGCAGCGATCTACACATGGGGTATCAGAGGCATGTGGAGCACTCTCCAGAGGAAGATGATCTTCTTCCCCACATCCACCCTGGCCTACAACCCTGCCGATCTTGGAATGCCCTACGAGGACGTCCACTTCCGGACCACGGACGACGTGGCCCTCCACGGCTGGATGGTGCCGCGCTTAGGCAGCGACGTGACCCTGCTCTTCCTCCACGGGAATGCGGGAAACATCGGGGACCGCGTAGAGAACGTACGACGCCTGCATGAGATCGGCCTGAGTGTGTTCATATTCGACTACCGGGGCTACGGTCTGTCCGAAGGAAGTCCAAGCGAACAGGGACTCTACGAGGACGCGCAGGCAGCCTACGCCCACCTCTCGTCAAGACACGACATCGACCCCGAACGGATCGCGATCTTCGGGCGGTCCCTGGGTGGTGCGGTAGCCGTTGACCTCGCATCCCGCGTGCCCTGCCGGAAACTCATCCTGGAGAGCACCTTTACCTCGGCTGCCGACATGGCAGGGTCGATGCTTCCCTTTCTGCCCATGAAGCGACTCATCACGGAACGATTCGACTCGGCGGACAAGATCGACAAGATCAGCGCCACCCTCCTTCAGTTCCACGGGACCCGGGACGAAATCGTGCCCTACCGGCTCGGCCAGGCCCTCCACGAGCTGGCGCCGGATCCGAAGGAATTCGTCCCGATCCCCGGCGCAACGCACAACGATACGTACTTCGTAGGCGGAAGAACCTACTTCGAGAAGATCCGCTCGTTCCTCGCGGAAAACGAATGAGAGATCCCGATCGACTGTCCCCTTTTTTCATGCACGCAGGCGCGATGCGTCGGGTTTGCACGTGCGTGCCGGTAGAGACTGTGGTAGGATCTATTTGTCAAATCGGAGAGCTCGTCCTTCCTTAGAACGGTAACAACGACTCCGACCGGCTCATCGAGTTGTCCTCACCCGGAATACAGCTTCCGTGTGGGGTTGACCCTGTTGACTTTCCCTGGAGTCGAACTTTGAAACGGCCCAAGCTTCTCCTGACCATCCTTGCCTCGATCCTGTTCATCCTCCTTCTCGCCTCTCCATCTCCTCCTGCCGACACCCGGGCCCAACCGCTCGAAGGCATCGAGCTCGCGGAAGAGGAGAAAGCCTGGCTGGCCGCACACCCGTTTCCTAGAATCGGTGTCTGGACAAACTCCCCACCCTATTCTTTCCCGGACAGTTCGGGCAACCCTCAGGGTATTGTTCCGGACTACATCCGGGCCATCGAGGAGAGAATCGGTTCAGAGCTGGAAATACTGTCTTTCGCGAGTTTTTCAGAGGCCTGGAATGCCGCATTGCACAATGAGATAGACGTGCTTCCGGGAGTAACGCCAAGCGAGCGCCATCAGCAGGAAATGAGCCTCACCCAACCTTTCCATGTGGTCCCGGTCGTTCTGGTAACAAGAATCGATTTCCCGCTCGTCACTTCCCTCGAGGATTTTGTCGGCAGGAAGATCGTTGTCGGCAAGGGACATATTACCGAACAATGGATAGCAAGGGATTTCCCGGAAATCGGACGAATACCCACGGAAGACTATGAACGAGGTCTTCGCCTCGTGTCCGAGGGAAAGGCCGACGCGTATGCCGGGGCAATGGGAATCCTCACATGGCATATCAGAAAGCATAGAATCACCAATCTGAAGATCGCCGCAAAAGCGCCCTACGAATACAATCTAACCATTGCGGTCCGCAAAGACTGGCCCGAAATGGTAACCATCCTGAACAAAGCTTTGGCATCGATCGACCAGGAAATGGGGGATGCCCTCTACGACAAATGGGTTTTGGTTCGTTTCGAAAGGAGTGTCGATTGGGGTTATGTTGGCCGGGCGATCGGCAGCGTCGTCTTGCTGGCCACCGTCATTCTCCTGCTCATCTTCCAATGGAACCGGAGATTGCAGAGGGAGATCCAGGAAAAGGAACGCGCTGAAAAGGCCCTGAAGGAGAGTGAACGAAAGCTCTCCACACTGATAGGAAATCTACCAGGAATCGCCTACCGCTGTCTGTACGATTCCGATTGGACCATGCTGTACTTGAGCGACGGGTGCGAAGCCTTGACCGGATATCGGCCCGCCGAACTCATCGACAATCGCACACTCGCGTACAACGACCTGATCGTCCTGGATGATCGGGAACACGTATCCCGCGAGATTCAGAACGCCGTGAATGAGAACCGGCCCTTTACGGTCGAGTACCGAATCCTCGACAAGAACAAGACCGAGAAATGGGTCTGGGAGAGGGGAATCGCCGTGCAGGAGGAGGGGGACGCCCCGCTTCTGTTGGAGGGTTTCATCAACGACATCTCCGAGCGAAAGAGAGCGGAGACGGATCTGAGAAACAGCGAAGCCCGGTTGCAGGCGATCTTCAAGTATGCCCCGATTGCGATCGCCCTGGTCGACCTGGAGGGCAGGCCCTTGGTTTCGAACCCCGTGTTCGAAAGGATGATGGGTTACCGGTCTGGGGAAATGGAAGGCCTCTCTTTCAAGGACTTCACCCATCCGGATGATCTGGCCCGGGAGGAGCCCCTCTACGAGGCGCTCTTGGAGGGACGACGCGAATGGTATCAAGTCGAAAAGCGCAATGTCCGTAGCGACGGACAGGAGATCTGGATCAACACCTATATCGCCTCCATCATGGATGAATCGAACAAGCCCGCCTATTTCGTGGCCATCGGTGAGAACATCACCGACCGGAAGAAAGCCGAAGAGGCCCTTCGCAGGAGCGAACACGATCTTCTCGAGGCACAGCGGATTACCCATATCGGAAGCTGGGTGTGGGATCCGGCCGAAGATGCGGTCAGTTGGTCGGAAGAAATGCTGAAGATCTTCGGCATGGACGCAACCAACTCTGTCACGGGTCTGGCGACGGTGCTCGACAGGATTCACAGAGATGACGTCGATAGAGTCGAGCATGCCATCAAGGAGTCTCTGGAGGAGACCGGAAGGTACGAGGCGGAGTTTCGCGTCTTGTTGCCCAGCGGGGAAGAGAGATTCGTCCACGGCGTCGGTACGGTTGATTTCGACGAGAAGGGCGAACCGCTGCTGATGAAGGGGACAGGACACGACATAACAGACAGAGTCCTTGCCGAACGGGAAAGAAGAGCCCTCCAGGCGCAACTGGATCAAGCCCAGAAGATGGAGGCGATCGGAACACTGGCAGGCGGGATCGCCCATGAGTTCAACAACATCCTGAGCATCGTCCTCGGAAACACGGAGCTGGCGTTGGACGACCTTCCGGATTGGAACCCGGCGCACGGATTCCTGCTCGAGGCGAAGCAGGCCAGCCTGCGCGGCAAAGACGTGACCCGACAGTTGCTGAGTTTCGGTCGAAAGAGTATCCAGCAGAAAGAGCCTGTACGTATCGGACAGATCATACAGGAATCGATTCGATTCCTCAGAGCTTCGATCCCGGCCAACATCCGATTCAGTCAAAACATCGCAGAGACATCCCGTCCCGTATTGGCGGACCAGACGCAGATCCACCAGTTGTTGATCAACCTCTGCAACAACGCGGCGCAAGCCATGGAAGACGGCGGTGGAAAGCTGGGGATCCGTCTGGAAGATGTGAGCGTACCAGAACGAGAGTTCTTTTCGGACCAGATCCTGGAGCCGGGAGAGTATGTGAGGCTCACGGTTTCCGATACGGGTTGCGGTATTCCGAAGGATGTTCTGGAACGTGTGTTTCATCCGTTCTATACAACCAAGGCTGTGGACGAAGGCAGCGGCCTGGGGCTTTCCGTAGTACATGGTATTGTGAAAGACACGAACGGCTTCATCCGTATCGAGAGCGAGCCCGCAAAGGGAACCACCGTATGCTGCTACTTCCCAACCACGGATGCGGCTCCTCGCAAAGCCGTTGAAGCCGAGGAGACCCCCCTCACCGGAACTGAAACCATTCTGTTCGTCGATGATGAGCCATCTCTCGTAAAGATGACGCATGAGACGTTGGAACGGCTCGGGTACTGCGTGGAGGCACAAACGGATCCCTCTGAAGCGTTCGTGCGCTTTCTGGAGAACCCGGACGGGTTTGATCTGGTCGTGACCGACATGACCATGCCGCAGATGACCGGGGATCAGCTCATCAGCCGGCTCAAAGAGATCCGGCCCCATATCAAGACGATCATCTGTACCGGCTACAGCAAAAAGTTGAGCGACAAGAGGGCCGCCGATCTTGGAGCGGATGCATTCATCATGAAACCGATCGACAGCGAAACGCTCGCCAGAACCGTCAGGCAAGTGCTCGACAGGACCGAGGGCCCGGCGCCCTCGTAGAACCGCCGATGCGCGGGGTATCTCTCCGTCAGCGAGGAATGGTGTATTTCAACCCGTTGAGCTTGCCGACCAGGAAGTGGTAGATCATCTTCGGCAGACTCACGGGGGAGAGGGCAAAGGGGCTCACGCCGAGCCGCTTCAGAGATACGGCAAGGATGTTGTCGCAACGTCCGCACGTGTCGAGAACATCGACTTGCTTGTATCGGTTTCTCAAACCAGGCAGGACCTCGGCACAGGCACACTTGCCGAGCACCACGACCGGCTCCGTGAGATCGTCAAGCTGGGTCTCTTCGAACTGCTTCCCGGCGAGGATCGTGAGGGGCCTCTTCTTGATCTTTTCGGACGCGCCGGAATCGTTGACCACCAACTCGAGTACTTGCTCGGCGTGCCCGAGGCACCCTTCATAGCAGGCGCCACCTTTTCCCACGACGAAGCGAATCCCCTCGGGAAGATGCGTTTGAAACTCCCATGGGATCTTCTCCGAAGCAGGCGGCAACTCTCCAAGGATGTCGATCCGCGAAAGATCGGCAACACCGAGACCCGCCTCAGACGCGAGCTCCACGTGCTTCACATCCGAGGGCTCGTGTCCGAGCACCTTTGTTGCCACCGCGTCCACTGCAACTGTGTCCGTTCCCCCTAGGACGAGGTCTCTGGGGTGCAGCAACTCTTCGACATACTTGCCGGCCGGCATGGGCCCGCCAGCAAGCACCTTGAGTGCATCCGTCAGGGTGAAATCCGGTTGGATGAAGCGGTAGATATCCACGATCTTCCGGTGAAGCCCGTGATTGTGATCCCTTGCTCGGTCCAGATCGGACAGAAGACCCATCTGGTTCTTCAGCCCGGCCGTCATCTGCGCCTGGCAATGGGCCTTGAGCACCGGCATGTTCAGGTAGAAGGAGTCATCTCTCTCCATGACGAGGTGGCGGTGAAGGATCTTCGGGAATTCAAAGGGTCCGCCCGCATCCTGTTCGGTGGAGACCGTGACTGTCTTCTCTTCGTCCAGGTAGAGGCATTTGGCGCCCATCCTCCCGGCCGCCTTGTCCATACCGGTGGCGGCATAGTTGAGGCGCGTGAAGTTGCCCTGGGAACAGTTGTCCATGACATAGATCTTCTTTCGAGCGTCGAGCCCCTTGATATATCTTACCACCGCCTCCAGGATGGGTATGGAGGTGAACAGATGGGGATGAAAGTAGACCGTATTCACCTTGATGAAAACGGCTCGACACCTCTTCAGCTTTTCGCGAGCCCCACCAAAGGCATCGAATACGGCCCCGACGGCTCGATCCGGTTGGCCTGCAACCTTTTGCACCGCAACCCTGGCCCTGCTCATGGCTCCTCTCCCATGCACCGTTTCATCGGCTCGCCGCTGGAAGCTCCTCGGTCCTCTCCGGTCGACCTCTCATAATACCCGTATTTCTTGACAGCCTCCATCATCACCCTGACATTCTCCGGCTTCGCCGTCGGCGCCAGCTCGCAACCCGAGCCAAGAATGAATCCCCCTCCCCTGCCGACCTCCTGGATCAACCGATGGCAGTATTCGTCCACTTCGTCGATGGAGCCGAGCGTAAGCAGGTCGGCCGGAACGTCCCCGTAGATGCAGATCCGGTCGCCGATGATCTCCTTGGCCCGAAAGATGTCGGTCGCTCCATCGAACTGCGCGATGCATCTCCCTGCAGGCAACTCGCGCAGGGTTTCCAGGTTCAGCTCCCAATCTCCGTCGCAGTGGAGCACACAGTACAATCCCTCTTCTGCCAGTCTTTCTACCAGCCTCTTCACGGAAGGAAAGGATATCCTCCTGAACATGTCGGGCGACATGAAGTGATTCGAGGATCGATGCAACGCGATCATCACGCGATTGCAGCCCATGTACCAGCTCGCCAGCTTCATGGAGAAGACATAGGATTCGATCTGGCTTTCCGCGGCTTTTCGGATCTCTTCGGGATGGCTCCTCAGATCCCTGGCAAAGTTCAGCAGGCCTCTCGCCATGGAAAAGTTGTCGAAAGGGGCCTCGTATCCATAGCCATACAACAGGGCCAACCCCCTCTCCTTTCTCCATCGCTTGAATTCGGAACGCCACCGAATCAGATGGATCATCATGCGGGGGACC
The DNA here is from genome assembly GCA_028277985.1 of bacterium. GTDB lineage: Bacteria > Desulfobacterota > DSWW01 > DSWW01 > DSWW01 > S015-6. The sequence goes on from JANQFG010000273.1 coordinate 88,751, forward strand.
ATGTATCCATAGGATCTCAAACCTCCGCCGATGTGGTCGTGGATACGGGGTATCCATTTTTCCATGAACAGTCGAAGATGGATCAGACGCGGGGATCTCTCGCTCGTGCTCACGATCCAGTCGTAGTCATCGAACTGCATGATCTCCTCTTCGAGGAACTGACGAATCGAATCTTCCGGGAGCTCCCGTCCCGGCTCCAGGACCTTCATGGGAAAGAGAAAGGAGTTGATCTCCGGGAAGTAGAAGTTCAGAGGATACACTGCGTCCCAGGGCCCCAGTTCGAAGAAACACCGGTCCAGGGCCTGGTTGTACTTGGCAGGGTTGTACAGGTCGGCATGGCTCATCTCCGCATGCCTGGCCGCAAAGTAGTAGATCAGGGGAGATACCGGGACACGGTCAGGCACCTTCAGGGCCAGGGCCGTCTCGAGCCTCTCCTCTGCGCCCATCCTGTCATTTTCAAGAATTCGTCGCACGGTCGTCTCCACCACTCAGACGGTGGGCCAGCCTCACCGCCTCGGCCGGATCCTTACCGTACACATCGGCCCCGGTGTATTCGAGTACCTTCCGGTTTATGGAGCCGCCGCCGATCATCACCTTTGTTCGATCCCTGAGGCCTGCCTCCTCCAACTCTTCGACAGTGCTCTTCATAGACTCATAGACAACCGTAAGGAGCCCTGAAAGCGCTACGATCCCCGCTTTCGTTTCCTTCGCCTTTTCGACGAACGCGATGGGAGGTACATCCACCCCGAGATCATGTACTTCGTATCCCCCGCATTTCAGCATGGTGCCCACAAGATCCTTGCCGACATCGTGAACGTCTCCCTTCACCGTGCCGAGGATCACGGTGCCTCTCGAGTCGGCCGAGACCCGCTTCATGTACGGCTCCACGATCGCAATCGCCTGCTTGAAGAGCTCCCCGGAGAGGATGAGCTCCGGCAGGAAATACTCTCTCGATTCGAACCTTTCCCCCACGCATGACATTCCGCCTCTCATCTCTTCGACGAGCGTGAGCGGGTCGACCCCATCCGAGAGGGCCTGTTTCACAGCCTCCAGGGTCTTTTTCTCTTCGAGCTCGGCGATCAGACTCGAAATGTTCATTTGATCACAGGATTTCATCGATCGAGAGGGGGTATTTCGAAAGTTCCTCGCAGCCGTCCTTCCCGATGACGATCGGGTTCTCGTACCGGAACCCGATGTCCTCCTCCGGACAGGCGTACTGCATGGCACAGATGATCAGCTCGTTCTCCCGGTACACGTGCTCCGGGTTGGTCCAGTAGGGAAAGGGCCCGTCGTTCAGACCGATCCGCCACTCGTCGCCCATCATGCCGATGCCGTGTTCGAACCCGGGGACCATGTATTCGGCAAATCCCCCTTCCTCTGCAAAATCCATCAACTCCTGGGAAAGGGCCACGGGCGTGACGCCGGCCCGATACGTTTTCAGCGTACGCTCGACCATTTCTACGAAATTGTCGGCGTGCCACCGCTGCCGGTCCGTTGCCTTGCCGATGAAGTAGTTGTGCGCGTGATCGCCCAGCCCGAGCTTGAACATGGCGTGGATATCCACCATGAGGGAATCCCCTTCTTTGAGCTCCCTTCGCGATGCGGGCGTGCAAGCGCCCCCCGCAAGGCCGGTCCGGTACCCGCTGGCGATCTCGTTTCCGCCCGTGAAGGACCATTCGAACTCGCTCCCCTCCTTGCGCATCGCATGGGCGGCAAGCCCTCCGATCTCGGTTTCGGTCATCCCTTTCCATCCGCCGTTGGAGAGCGCCTCGAAGACCACCTTGTGGCCCACATCCACGATCCGGGAAGCCTCCCGGAACCGGTTGATCGTGCCCTCGTCCTTGATCATGGCGAGGCGGTCGATGATCGTGTGGGCGTTGACGAACTCCGCATCCGGCAGGGCCGCCTGGAACTGATCGTACTCGTATTTGGTCAAGAAGCCCTCGGGCAGGTAGTTCGACATGCCGCTCTCCACACCCAGACGGCCTTTGCCGTTCTTCAGGAGCTCCTCGATGTGGTCGCCGATCTGTGCGATCTGATCCTGGCCCCCGATCGGGACGAATCCGAGCACCTGATCCTCATCCAGCCAGGAATCGTCGGCCACACGTGCAGCATCGATGACAAAGGTAAATGCCGTGGGCGTGCCTTCCGAGGGGATGACCAGAAAACTCCTCCAGGGACAGAATGCGTCCAGGATCCAGGAAAGGGTCCGCAGACGGGAGCCGAGGTAGACGTCGATGTTCTCGGACTGCATGGCCGCCTGCACATCCTTCACCCTTTTCGGGAAATCGATGAAATAGGGATCGTTGCCACTCATGTCGAGTACCTCTCAGTAATTCGTCGGGAGGGTGGAGAAGATCTTGTTCATTCGATCGGCAAGGGAGGCGAGCTTGAGCGCCTTCACCATGTTTCCTTTCAGCTTCAGCTTCCCGGTCATGAGCGCAGTGTGGGCCCCCAGTTCTGCACGAGTAATTCTGGAGAAGACCTCGTAGTCACCCGTGATCCGGAACTCCGCCTTGGGAGGATCTCCCTCACCGACCTGAAGATCGGCGACGGCACCGTCTACCAGGGCGACGAACAGGAACCGCTCCGTTCCGTCCGGGCAGTTCTTGTAGATGTTGGACATGGAAGTGGAGATGTTCTTCATCTTGTCCGGCGTGAGCCGCTCGCGAAGGGCCTCTTCGGCGATCGCGCGCCATTCTGCACTCAAATACTCGACTCGATCCGACATGGCCTGCCTCTCCTGTTCACGTTTGTTTTTCAAGGAAGAGCCCACGGGTCATCATCTCCATGATGTGCCCGAAGATCCCCTGGACGAACTCCTTGTCGGTCTGGATATAGGTATGAATGACGAGCATCTTGTAGATCATCAGGATGACCTGGGAGGTCTTTTCCACATCGAGGCGTATAAACTCATCCTCTGCCATCCCCTGCTCGAGGATGCTCCGGATCATCTGGACGGTCCCCTGGGTGATCGCCTCGTAGGGATCATCCCCCGGGAACATGGGGAAGATATCCGGATCCCGCACCAGGATCCGGCGCAATTCGTCATTCTCGATCAGGTATTCCACCGCTTTGGTGCACATGACGAGGAACCGCTGTCTCACATCCTGCTCTTTCTCGATCGCGTCCCTGACGTATTGCTGCCATTGCTCGAGAGCAAAGCCGACCGCCTTCTCATAAAGGTCCTTCTTATCCTTTACGTAGAAGTAGAGGTTGCTCTGGGTCATGCCTAGTTCGGAAGCGATGTCCCCGACAGTGGTCTTGCGAAAGCCGTAGGTGGAAAAACTGCCGAGCGCGGCCCTGCAGATCTCCTCGGTTCTTTCCTCTTTTCTATTCATGGTGGGTTTCCGCCTGCTTGTTCAATGAATTGAACAATTGAGTCAAATTATCAATAATTTAATTCTTGCAGGTTTCCACCCCTTTTGTCAAGGAAATTCCGGGCAATGTCTACGGTTTTTCTTCCCGGGGCTTTTCGGGCAATATCAGGGAGACACATTCAACACACCTCGTTGGAGAGAACTACCATGCCCATCGGCGATGAGATGATCTCTGCCCTGCAGGCGTTCGGGCTCGAGCCTTCGCTGGCCGCACCGCAGCGAAAAGAGGGAACAGGGCCCTACAGGAAACTGGTGATCAAGAACGCGACCGTGATCGACGGAACCGGCGCACCCGCATTTGGCCCGGCGGATATCGTCATCGAGAACGATCGGATCACCGCCCTGCCGGTCTTCGCCTATACGGATCGGCTGGAGCAGAGCTCGGGCGACCATGAGATCGATGCCACGGGGAAATATGTGATGCCCGGCTTCGTCGACGCCCATGTCCATGTCGGCATGCCTTTCCCACAGGGCTCGGAGCAGCCTGCCGAGTACATCTTCAAGCTCTGGATGGCCCACGGGGTAACCACGGTCCGGGACGCGGGGTGTTTGAACGGGTTGGGATGGACCCGCGAACACGAGGAGAAGAGCAAGCGAAACGAGATCACCGCACCCCGCATACACCCGTATCCCCTTCCCTGGATCATGGGATACGGCTTCGGCCCGACCACGCCGGAGGAGGTCGAGATCTGGCTGGACCAGATGGTCGAGGCCGGCGTAAAAGGTGTGAAGACCTTCGGCGGCCCGCCTGCTCTCTGCAAAGCCCTTCTGGGAGGCGCCAGAAGCAGGGGGCTTCGCAGCGCTTGCCACAACACGGTCCTCTTTTCCCCGAGGACGCCCTCTCTTGACCTCGTGAAGATGGGCCTCACCAGCCTGGAGCACCCACTTGGCCTCGTCGAAAGCCTGATCCCGGACGCGGGCGGTGTCGTGCCCTATCCGGAGGACTACAACCACAACGATGAACAAGCGCGGGCCTATCAGGACGCGATGGTCTGGCTCCGAACCGATCCGGGAGGTGACCTGTGGGAAGAGGCTCTGGACATCATGCTGGAGCACGATTTCACCCTGGTGCCTACCTTTGCCCCCTGGGAGCACGGCCGGGACATCCAGCGGGCCCTCTGGGCCGAATGGCACGAAGAGTACACCCTGCCGGCACTCTCGCAATTCTTCATGCCCGTTCCCGGGAACCATTGGGCCTTCTACAGGGACTGGACGACCACCATGGAAATCGAGTTCGCGAAGGGGTTTCGTGTGTGGCTCGAGTTCGTAAATGATTACAAGAATCGGGGCGGGCGTGTCTGTACGGGCAGCGACGTAGGCTTCGGTCTCAAGCTCTATGGCTTCGACTTTATTCGAGAACTGGAGGTGTTCCAGGAGGCCGGCTTTCATCCTCTGGAAATCTTTCGGGCAGCTACACTGAAAGGGGCAGAACTCCTGGGTGTGGATGACGAGATCGGCACCATCGAGGTCGGCAAGAAGGCGGATCTGGTCATCGTGGAGGAGAACCCCCTCAGCAATCTGAAAACGCTCTATGGAACGGGCCACATGAAATACAACGGCAACACCCATGAGTCGAGCGGGTCGGAGGCGTCCTTCTTGTCATCAAAGATGGGATCCTTTACGATGCCAAGCAACTTCTGGCCGACGCAGCGGCGATCGTGGCCGGGGAGAAAGCGAAGCAGCAACAGGAGAGAACAGAATGAAGAGAGTTGCCGACGTCTTTCGGACTCTCCTCACCCGACGTCTCGTATTGACCTTCGACAAGGTCGATTTCGTATACCCTCGCCTTTCCGGCCGAAGGCTGCGAAACTGGTTCCTCACCGAGCTCGCCTGGATATTGAAATCGGACAAGGTCTGGGCCTATCCCACCCTGATTCAGATCGAGCCGGGCAACGTGTGCAATCTTCGCTGTCCGGTTTGCCATTCGGTGACAGACGGGAAGCCTCAGGGGTTCATGAGCCTCGAGGCCTTTCAGAGCATCATGGATGAGGTGGGCGACGAGGTCCTCCTCCTCCACTTCTGGGGGTGGGGCGAGCCGTTCATGAACAAGGACTTCTTCCCCATGGTGAAGGTCGCAAAGGCCAAAGGGGTCCAGATCATCAGCAGCACGAACGGACACTTCTTTGAAAGCCAGGGGAACATCGACAAGCTGATCGACTCGGGCCTGGATGTGCTCATCGTGGCGCTGGACGGCACCGACCCGGAAACCTATGAGAAATACCGCCGCCAGGGTGATTTCGAGCGGGTCCTCTCCGGATTGAAGCAGCTCGTGAATACGAAGAAGGAAAAGGGGGCGGCAACTCCACGCATCAATCTCCGAATGCTCGTGACCCGCGAAAACGAGGAGCAGGTCGACCGAATGAGGGCCCTCGCACGAGAGATGGGTGTCAATATCTTCAGCCTGAAGACCCTTTGCAGCTTCGACAACGAGGCGGAGGGCGCCGAGCTCTTGCCGTGCCGTCAGGAGTTTCGTAGGTTCTCCTACGGGCCGGACGGAGAGCCGATTCGGCAAGAAAACACCTGCAAAAAGTTCTGGAATCATCCGACCATCTATCGGGACGGGTCGGTCGTGCTCTGCGACTATCACACAGGCAATGAGCTTTCTCTGGGAAACGTTTTCGGCAGCAACGGAAAGGCAGACTTCGGCAAGATCTGGTTCGGAGACGAGTTCCGCCGAGTCCGGGCGAAGTTTCTCGAGGGAGATCGGAAGGACATGCGTTGCGACACGTGCGCACTGAACTTTGCGGGAGTGGACCGATGCGTCTCCCATGCGTTCGAGATCGGAGAGTGGGGCATTCAGGAGTGAACAGATGAGCGCCGAGCCGATCGTATCCGTCATCATTGCCTCCTACAACTCCATTGACACGATTGAAGCCACCCTCGCTTCCCTCGAAGGACAGGCCGCACGAGAGCGGTGCGAAATCATCGTCGTGGACAGCTCCACGGACGGCACCGCGAATTTCATCAAGGAGCATTTCCCCGGGATCCGTGTCCTCGAGTTCTCGGGCCGCAAATTCCCCGGAGACGCCCGAAATGAAGGCATCCGGGTTTCCCGGGGACGGATCATCGCGATGACGGACGCGGATTGCAGCGCAGCCCCGCTGTGGCTGGAAAACATCATACGGGCCCATGAGGCCGAACATCCGGTCGTGGGCGGGGCGATCGCCTGCGGCAACCCGGAGAGCTATGTAGGATGGGGGGCTTACTTCTCCGAGTTCAGTCATTGGCAACCATCGGGGCCCCCTCGTTTCGTAGCCGACATGGCGGGTGCGAACATCAGCTACAAGAGGGAGCTCTTCGATGACCACGGGGCGTTCATCAAGGGGGCGTATTGTTCGGACACGGAGTTCCACTGGCGCCTCGCCGGGGAGGGCCACAGAATACACTTCGACCCCTCGGTCCTGGTGTACCATCGGAATATCGACCGACTGGGACGCTTTCTCAGCCACGAATTCTTCCATGGGAAGAGTTTTGCTCTCATGCGATGCCGGGCAAAGGCGTTCTCCCCGGCCAGACGCTCCTTTTACGCCCTCCTGTCGCCTTTGATCTTCCTGAAGCTTTTTGCACGAAACGCGGCACAGAGCGTCCTCTTCGGGGCATACACCGTGTCCTATCTGAAAGCCCTCCCGGTGACCATGCTCGGGATCGCTTGTTGGACCTCCGGTGAAGCGGCAGGTTATGTGCAGGGCACGAGTTAGAGCAGGGGTCGGAATGAGATGAAGGGAATCACGCGCACGATCTTTCAACTGGCAGCAGACTGGCCGTCGTCGCTTCTGGGCGGGCTGAGGCACCTCAACGAGTTTCAAGAAGTCGCGTCCTACTGCTTCTTCATCGGCCATCCTCGAAGCGGACACAGTATCGTAGGAGGGCTGCTGGACGCGCACCCGGAGGTGACGATCGCGCACGAACAGGGCGCGTTGATGTACGTCCACGCACGGTTCAGCCGATTCCAGCTCTTCTATCTGCTGATGCGCAACGCAATGCGCTCGGCGGCGGAGAGCAGAAGGAGCGGGAATTATCTCTACGAGGTGCCGGGTCAGTGGCAGGGGCGCTCGCGCTCTCTTCGGGTGGTGGGAGACAAGCTGGGAGGCGGCGCGGTCCTGCGTCTGCAGCGGCGCCCCTACCTGCTGAAACGACTTCGCGAAACCGTGAGGATGCCCTTACGGTGCATTCATGTAGTGCGGCATCCCTTGGACAACATTGCTACGATCTGCCGCAAGGCGGATTCACACGGTATTGCTCCGGGGCTCGACAGTTCCATTGAATACTATTTCCGCCTCTGTGAAACCGTTTCCCGTATCAGGACCGACTTGGGCAAAGAGGAGGTGTTCGAAATGCGCCACGAGGCGTTTGTCGATCATCCCGGGCATTTCCTGGAACGCCTGTGCCGTTTTATCGGGGTCGAGGCCGAACCGGACTATCTCTCTGCTTGTGCGTCCATTGTTCGTCCGACACCCCATCGCAGCCGGAAGACGATCTCCTGGCCGCGGGAGTCCATCGATCGGGTCATGGATCGCTGCCGGGAGTATTCGTTCCTGAATGCATACAGCGAGGGAGACCCTGGCTGAGGCGCTCACATCCAGCGAGATCTGCCGCACGGGGCATTATGGATCTGCCGTTCTTCTCCATCATCGTACCCACTTACAGGCGCCCACAGGCGCTGGCCAGGTGTCTGCAGGCACTGATGGAAGCGGACTACCCACTGACGAGCATGGAAGTCATCGTTGTCGACGATGGAAGCCCGACCCCTCCCGATGCCGTTGTCCGGGAAGCTGCGGAACGGCTGCCCGTGAGGCTCGCGCCGAAGGACCACGCAGGCCCTGCTGCCGCGCGCAACCACGGCGCGGAGCTGGCAAAGGGAGATTGTCTCGCCTTTGTCGACGACGACTGCCGACCCTCGCCCGGATGGCTGAAGTCCATGGCAGGAACACTGGCAGAGACCCCCGTATGCGCCGTCACCGGGCGCACAGAGAACGTCTTGCGGCAGAACCTCTTCTCCCAGGCCAGCCAGACGCTCATCTCCTTCCTGTACGAGTACTACAACTCCGATCCCACAAGAGCCCGATTCCTGACCTCGAACAACATGGTGATCTCGGCCGACCTGTTCCGGCAGATCGGCGGCTTTGACACGTCCTTTCCACGTGCGGCCGGGGAGGATCGCGAACTCTGCGACCGGCTCGTTGCAGATGGCCAACCGGTTGTGTACATGGCGGACGCCGTTGTGTATCACGCACACGAACTGTCCCTGCTGTCCTTCCTACGACAACACTTCAATTACGGCAGGGCGGCCCATCGCTTCCATCGTCTGCGAGCCGAACGAAGTAGAGGGCGTATCGAGTTCGAGTCCTTTCGTTTCTACAGGTCCCTGCTGGGCCGAGCCTTCAAGGAACAGAAGGGCTGGGAGGCGCTGACAATGATGATCCTTCTGGGGCTGACCCAGATCGCCACAGGACTGGGATTCCTCAGGGAGGGCCTGGTCGAATTGAATCTTCGCCCAAGCACCAGGTATCCATAAGAGATAGAGGTCTCTATAGAGAGAAACGAAGAGAAACGGAATGAAGGGCCTTTCATTACCAAAGACCGTTCTGATCGCATGGCTTGGGCTCTGCCTTTTCGCGTGTGCCCCTTACAAGGCGAACGAGAGCAGGCCTCCCCCCGTGGAAATCCCGGAGAAGTTCAGCACATCCGGCTCGCCAAAGGCATATGAAGATCGCTGGTGGGTCGCCTTCGAGGATCCGGCCCTGGACGCGTTTGTCGAGAAGGCCCTTGCGGACAACATGGACATTGCCCAGGCCTGGGCGCGGCTCGAGCAAGCCACCGCCCTCGCCCGGCAGGCAGCGGCCGGGCACTGGCCCGAGATCGAGATTGCAACCGGATACAGCAAGTCCGAGTCAAACTTCTCAGGGGGTGACAGACTGGGAACCTTCTCGGTAACTACGGAGCGGATCCCCTTGACCATAGGAGCAGCCTACGAGTTGGACGTGTGGAAGAGAATCGCCTCGCTGAAGCGGGGCGCCGTCCTGGACATGGAGGCCACCCGCGAAGATCTGGAATCCATCGCCACGACCCTGGCCGCCCAGGTGGCCGAGGCCTGGTTCTCCTTCGTGGAGCAGGGCGCTCAGACCATGCTCCTCGAGGAACAGCAGGAGACGGGCCGGACCTTCCTCGAGCTGACCCGGCTGCGGTTCAGCCAGGGTCTCGCCTCGGCGCTCGACGTATACCAACAGAGACAGCAACTGGCGGCCACCCGGGCGGAAGTCCCGCTCGTGGAAGCGGGTCGGGAGGTCTTCCGCCATCAGCTCGCCGTGCTCGTGGGAGATCCGCCTCGTGCGTTCGAGCCACCCGCCCGCAGCGTGCTGCCCGCCCTACCCCCTTTGCCGCCCACAGGACTTCCTTCGGAAGTCCTGACCCGGCGTCCCGATGTCCGGTCCGCTTACTTGCGGCTAGCCGCTGCCGATCATCGCGTTGCGGCGGCGGTCGCGGAAAGGCTCCCCGCCCTGCGGATCGGGGCCGAGACCGGATACGAATCCCGGGACTTCGACGAGATCGAAGACCTCTTTGACAACTGGATCTGGAGCCTGTTTGCGAACATCACCTGGCCTGTTTTCGATGGGGGCCGGCGCAAAGCAGAGGTGGACCGGAACAAGGCGATCGTAAAAGAGGCCCTTGGCGGTTACGGACAGGTCATGCTCCAGGCGCTTCAGGAAGTGGAGGACGCCCTGATCCAGGAACGCAAACAAACCGACTTCCTCAAGGAGCTCGACAGGCAGGTAAATCTGGCCCAGGACACGCTGCGGGAAGCGCGAATGCGTTACGCAAACGGTCTGAGCGACTACCTGCCGGTGCTGGCGGCACTGGAGTCCCTTCAGACGGTAGAACGAAGCCAGATCACGGCCGAGCGGCAACTCCTCTCCTTCCGGGTGCAGCTCTACAGGGCCCTGGGGGGGACATGGACCCTCGCCCTGGAACCGAGGGAAGGGAAAACAGAAAAGAAGGGATAGAACAGGGAGTCATCGATGAAGGGTCGGAATCCACTCCGGAGGGTACTTCCGCTGATCGTTCTTGCCGTGGGCATTATGGGTGCGTGGTGGCTCGTTGCGCATCGCCCCCGACCGGAGCGTGAACGCCTGGAGCCGATCCCGCCCATCGCGCAAGTCGTCCAGGCAGAACGATCCACCGAAATGGTACGTGTTGCAGCGATGGGGACGGTGGTGGCAGCCAAGCGTGTGGTCCTCCAGCCGGAGGTGAGCGGCCGGATCATCGAGCAGAGCCCCAGGCTCCTGCCCGGCGGGTTGTTCGAAGCCGGCGAGGTCGTCGTCCGGATCGATCCGCGGGACTATGAAACCGCGGTCAAGCAGCAGGAGGCTGCCGTTGAGCAGGCCCGCCTCGAGATCCAGCTGGAAAAGGGCCGGCAGGTCATCGCCGAGAGGGAATGGAAGCTCCTCGAGGAGGACATCTCCCTGGATCAGGCGAGCAAAGAGCTGGCCCTGCGAAAACCTCAGCAGAAGAACGCGCAGGCCTCCCTTGCCGCGGCCGAAAGCATGCTGGATCAGGCCCGGCTTCAGCTCGAGCGGACCCGAGTGTACGCCCCCTTCAATGCGGTCGTCCAGGAGGAATTCGTTGACGAGGGTCAGCTTGTGAGCCCTCAAACCCAGCTTGCCACTCTGATCGGAACGGACCGGTTCTGGGTTCAGGTCTCGATCCCGGTTGACCGACTTCGCTGGATCGGCTTCTCCGGGACCGAGGGAACCGACGCATCGGTCGTTACCGTAACCCAGGAGCTGAGCGGAAACGTGCAGGTCAAACGGCCCGGCCGGCTGGTGCGGCTCCTTGGCGATCTGGATCCGGTGGGCAGAATGGCACGTGTGCTGGTCGAGATCGATGACCCGCTGGGCCTGGAGTCGGAGAACAATCCGCACGGCCTTCCCCTCATGCTCGGCGCATACGTGAGGGTGGAGATCGAGGGCAGGAGCGTTGAAGAGGTGTTTTCAGTGCCCCGCAGGGCCATTCGGGAGGGGGATCAGGTCTGGATCATGGGCGAGGAGGACCGGCTCGTGTTCCAGCCCGTTGAAGTGCTTCATCGCAGCAAGGAGAGGGTGCTCATCCGAGAGGGGCTGAACGGGGGAGAACGAATCGTAGTCAACAGTATCCCCTCCCCCCTGCCCGGCATGAAACTACGAACCGAGCAACCATGAACGGTATGGATCAAGAACGCGGCGCCATCGCCTGGATGGCCCGAAACTCCGTGGCGGCCAACCTGCTGATGCTGCTCCTGATCGTCGGGGGCATCATCATGGGGCTGAGCATCCAGCAGGAGGTCTTTCCGGAATTCGACCTGGACTTCGTGCAAGTGCAGGTGCCTTACCCGGGGGCCAGCCCGGCAGAGGTGGAGCAAGGCATCCTCCTAGCCATCGAAGACGGCGTTCGGGGCCTGGACGGGGTGAAGCGGGTCACCTCGAATGCTTACGAAGGTGTCGGCGTCGTCCAGATCGAGCTATTGATCGGAACGAACGCGAACAAGGCCCAGCAGGACATTCAGAACGCCGTGGACCGGATCACCTCCTTCCCGCAGGAAGCGGAGCGGCCTGTCGTCAGCGTCCTGAGCCGGCGCAGGGAAGTGATCTCGCTGCTGGTCTACGGCGATCACCACCCACGCGTGCTGCACCGCGTGGCGGAACAGGTTCGGGACGAGCTGTTGCAGGACCCGAAGATCGTCCTCGTGGAGCGAAGCGGCATCCCCCCGCTCGAAATCAGCATCGAAGTCCCGCTCGCCACACTACGGGCCTACGGCCTCACCCTCGAGGAGATTGCGAACCAGGTGGGTCGCGGCGCCGTGGAGCTTCCTGCAGGCGGGGTCAAGACCCGCACGGGCGAGGTGCTCCTGCGGACCGCCGAGCGCCGGGACTACGGCAAGGACTTTGCCGACATCCCGATTGTGAGCCGCACAGACGGAACCGAGATCCTGCTCGGCGACATCGCTCGAATCATCGACGGCTTCGAAGACACCGACGAGGCAGCCTTCTATCACGGCAAACCCGCAGTCCAATTGAAGGTCTACAGGATCGGAGACCAGACCCCGGTGGAGGTGGCCGAGGCGGTCAAGGCCCGCGCCGCTGAAATCGACGAGAGGCTGCCGCCCGGGATCGGCGTGACGGTCTGGCGGGACTGGTCCGAGATTTTCCAGCAGCGCATGGGTTTGCTTATCCGGAATGCAAGGCTCGGGCTCGTTCTCGTTCTCCTCCTCCTCGGCCTGTTTCTCGAGGTGAGGCTCGCCTTTTGGGTGACCATGGGCATCCCCATTTCGATTCTAGGGTCGCTGCTGATCCTTCCGTTCTTCGGTGTGTCGATCAACATGATCTCTCTGTTCGGTTTCATCGTGACCATCGGAATCGTGGTCGATGATGCGGTCGTCGTGGGTGAAAACGTCTACGAGAACCGCCAGCGGGGCATGGCCTACCTGCCCGCTTCGATCCGTGGCGCCCGGTGGATCGCCTGGCCCGTGACCTTCTCGGTCCTCACGAACATGGTCGCCTTCATCCCGATCTTCTTCGTCCCCGGGGTCATGGGCAAGATCTTTCGAAGTATCCCGGCCGTGGTCGTAGCCGTCTTCTTCATCTCACTCATCGAATCCCTGTTCGTGCTGCCCGCCCATCTGGGACATCTGCGTCAGACCGGGGAGCACGGCTTCTGGGCCTTCTTGCGCCGCATACAGAAACCCATAGGCAGGGCGCTCGAGCACGCAATCGAACGCTATTACAAGCCCGGGCTCAGAACGTGCCTGCGAAACCGGTACCTGACCATGTCGGTCGGTCTCGCGATCCTGATCGTCACGATCGGGTTCGACCAGGCAGGCCATATCGACTTCACGTTCTTTCCGAAGATCGACTCGGAGCGTGTCTACGCGAGCATCACCATGCCATACGGGGCAGCGGTGGAGGACACGAAGGCGGTGCAGGCCCGCGTCGTAAAAGCGGCCGGAACTGTCCTGGAAAGGCACGGAGGTGAGAAGATCACTCGCGGCATTTCCACCCACGTCGGGAGCGCCCGCCCGACCCGCGGAGGGTCGACGCTGGGCGGGGGCGGGCACCTGGCCCATGTGCAGGTCTATCTCGTGGCGACCGACCAGCGGGACGTCTCTGCCGCGGACTTCGTCCGGGAGTGGCGCGAGGAGGTGGGCGAGATCCTCGGGACGGAATCCCTGACCTACACCTACAGCCTGATGGTCGGCTCGGGGCCTTCCATTGACGTGGAACTGAGCCACGCGAACGTACAGGTCCTGGAACAGGCAGCCACACAGCTGGCAGACGCATTGCGATCGTATCAGGGGGTCAAGGACATCGACGACGGGTTCTCCCTCGGCAAGCCCCAGCTTGACTTCAAGGTGAAGCCCGAGGCCCGCAGCCTGGGAATCACGGCGTCCATGCTCGGCCGACAGGTGAGAAGCGCCTTCTACGGGGCCGAGGCCCTCAGGCAGCAGCGGGGACGGGAAGAGGTCAAGGTGATGGTCCGGCTTCCGGAAGCGGAGCGCAAGAGCGAGTACAACGTCGAGGAGCTGCTGATCCTCGCACCCGGGGGCGGCGAAATCCCGCTCCGGGAGGCGGCCACCGTGACACGCGGAAGGGCCTACACGGAGATTAACAGGGCAGATGCCCGTCGCGTTCTGAATGTGACCGGGGATGTCGTGCCCGGCGTGGCGAACGCGACGAAGGTGCTGACCGACCTGGAGAAGGATGTCCTGCCGGACCTGATGGCCCGCCACCCGGGGTTGTCCTACTCCCTGGAGGGCCAGCAACGATGGCAGAGGGAGAGCCTGGAAGCCCTTCGAACGGGCCTCACCCTCGCCCTGATCGTGATCTATGCCATGCTGGCCGTCGCGTTTGGGAGCTACATACAGCCGGTCGTCGTGATGGCCGCGATTCCCTTCGGCCTGGTCGGCGCAACCATTGGGCATCTGATCATGGGGTATGACTTGAGCCTCATGTCCATGATGGGCATGGTGGCCCTGTCGGGTGTCGTGGTGAACGATTCACTCGTGCTCATACACGCCACGAACGAGAACCGACAGAGAGGCCTTACCTCCCTGGAAAGTGTCACTGCAGCGGGGGCCCGACGCTTTCGCCCGATTCTTCTGACCTCGCTGACCACCTTCTGCGGGCTATCACCCATGATTTTCGAGACGAGCGTCCAGGCCCAGTTCCTGATCCCGATGGCGATCTCGCTCGGTTTCGGGATCCTCTTCGTGACCTTCATCGCCCTGCTCCTCGTCCCCTGCCTGTACCTGATCGTGGAAGATGTGAGAAATCTCTTTGGAATCGGTACTCAGATCGAAGAAAACCCTTGACACCCGTGTCGCGACCAAACGAGATTGTATACATCTAATCCATCCGAAGGGTTCGTTCGGGAGGAATCTCGTGCGTGTCCCTGATTCGGAACCGAGAGAAAGAGACAAAACTGAACGAATCCGGTAATTTTGGGGCTAAGAGATCATGACCACGAGCCGCAGGGACGTCGCAGAAACCGGCCGACTCGACGTAGAGGAGCTCAGGCGAGGCAGCGAGCATCTCCGCCTGGCGCTCCAGGCTGCCCGCATGGGCACCTGGGATTGGGATTTGGAGCAGAACCGGGTCGTTTGGTCGGAAGAGACTCATGAGATCTTCGGCACCGCTCCTGAAAACTTCGCCGGCACCTACGAGGCGTACCTCGATCTGGTCGCACCTGAGGCCAGAGAGGATACGGATCGGATCGTCAGGAGTTTCTTGGAAGAACCATCCGAGCTGGGTGTCATTCAGTTCGACCACCCGATCGTGACATCCGATGGACAGCGAAAATGGGTGGAAGCGCGGGGCAGGCTCTTCACGAATGAGGAGGGCCGTTTCACACGGCTGATCGGCGTGGTCGCCGACATCACGGAGAGCAAGCGGTCGGAGGAACTGCTGCGCGAGAGCGAAAAGATGTTGAATGCCACCGGCCGGATGGGCAAGATCGGTGGCTGGGAGCACGATCTTACGACCGGAAAGGCCGTCTGGACCCGGGCCCTTTACGACATCATCGAAATACCCCCCGACCGGGAGCCGCCGGGAACCGACGAACACCTGAGCTACTATCCCCCGGACTCCCGAGAGATTCTGGAGCGAGCTTACAATGAAACCGTTCTGAACGGCACGCCCTTCGATCTCGAGTTGCAGATCCATACTGCAAAAGGGAATCTGATCTGGTGTCGGGTTCAAGGCGAGCCGCTGCATAGAGACGGCGAATGCGTGGCGATGAGCGGCATCTTCCAGGACATCACGGAGCGAAAACGGTCCGAGGAGCAGGCGAGAGAAACCATGGCGCGGCTGCAGCTCGCCATGGAAAGTGCAGAGGAGGGTTTGTGGGAATGGGACATGAAGACGGATCTGGCCACCTTTAACGATGTCGCGTTGCGCATGCTCGGCTACGAGCCGGACATGCAGCCCATGCCGGGCGAATGGTGGTTCACCCAGATGCATCCGGATGATCGCCCCTTTGTGGAAGAGGCGTACAATGCGTTCATTTCAGGAGCCTCACCGAAATACAGCATCGAATTCCGGCTCCGGCGAAAGGACGGGGACTACGCCTGGGTCGCGTCCACCGCGGGGATTACCCGCAGAGACAAGGAAGGCCGCCCCCTGCTCGTGGTCGGCATTCACAGGGAGATCACCGAACGCAAACGCACCGAAGAGCAGGCGAGGGAAGCGACGGCGCGCTTGCATCTCGCCATGGAAAGCGCGGATGAAGGCTTGTGGGAATGGGATTTCGAGACGGACCGGGTGACCTTCGACGAAGTCGCGTTGGGAATGCTCGGATACGACTCGGATTTTCCGCCCCAGCCGGGTGAATGGTGCATAGGCCAGATTCATCCGGATGAACGTCCTGAGGTGGAACGAGCCTATGAGGCCTACGTTTCGGGAACCTCGCCCAAATACAACGTTGAGTTCCGCATAAGACGAAAGGACGGGGAGTACACGTGGATCGCATCCACTGCAAAGACGGTTCGCGCTGACAGCGAGAGACGCCCCCTGCTCATCGTCGGCATCCATCGAGACATCACCCAGCGCAAGCTGGCGGAGAGAGAGCTCGCGGAATACAGGCAGCACCTGGAAAAGCTGGTCGAAGCGCGTACTGCTGAACTGAAGACGGCGAACAAAGAGCTCGAGGCCTTCGCCTATTCCGTGTCTCACGACCTCCGCGCGCCGCTGCGGGCCATCGAAGGCTTTTCCCGCATCCTGCTGGAGGACTACGTTGCTCAGCTGGACGAGGAAGGCCAGCGGCTGGGCACGATCATTCAAGAGAACACCGGCAGGATGGGTCAGCTCATCGACGACCTCCTCGCATTTTCGCGCCTGGGGCGAACCGCCATGCACCCATCCGAGATCGACATGAAGAACATGGCGATCGCCATCTTTCATGAAGCGGTCACCCCGGAAGACCTGGAAAGGGTCTCTTTCAATGTTTCCGACCTGCCGAGATCGGTGGGCGATACGAACTTGATGCGCCAGGTCTGGATGAATCTCTTTTCCAACGCGCTCAAATTCTCAAAGCTTCGTGAACCTGCTCTTATCTGGGTGACTTCAGAGGAGAGAGAAGATGAGGTGATCTATTCGGTGCGGGACAACGGCACCGGATTCGATCCCAAATACAAGGAGAAGGTATTCGGGGTCTTCCAGCGCCTGCACAGCCAGCGAGAGTTCCCGGGCACCGGGGTGGGCCTGGCACTGGTGCAACGCATCATTCACCGCCATGGCGGGCAGGTCTGGGCGGACGGCGAAATCGATAAGGGCGCCACGTTGAGCTTCTCGCTGCCGACACGCAAGGAGGATAGGATATGGAACACGAAGAATGCGAAATCCTGATCGTCGAAGACAATCCCCATGATGCCGAGCTGGTGGTTCGTTCATTGAAGAAGAACAACCTGGCGAACAGCCTGATCGTGGTTGAGGACGGTGAGGAGGCGCTCGACTTCGTCTTCGGACGAGGCATGTTTGAAGGCAGGGATGTATCCAGGCCCCCCAAAGTGATCTTCCTGGATTTGAAACTTCCGAAGGTGGACGGTCTCGAGGTCCTGAGGCAGGCGAAATCGAACGAACATACCAAGAAGATTCCGATCATCATCGTCACCTCTTCCAAGGAAGATCCGGACATTCAAGCCGCATATGATCTGGGTGCCAACAGCTACGTGGTGAAGCCGGTGGATTTCGATGTCTTCGTGAAGACCATGAACCAGCTCGGTTTCTACTGGCTGGTTGTCAACGAGAAGCCACTATAAGAGAAGGGAAACGAAATCCCCATGACCCAAGAGCTACGCATCCTGATCGTGGAAGATCTCCCTTCCGATGTGGAACTGGCAGAAAGGGAGCTGCGAACCGTACTCGCGGAGCACACACTGCATGTCGTGGATAACGAGAGAGACTATTTCGATGCGCTCACTTCCTTTGCGCCCGATCTGATCATCTCGGACTATATGCTTCCCGCCTTCGACGGCCTGACCGCGTTACAGATAGCCAGGGAGAGGCTTAACTTCGTGCCTTTCGTCATCCTCACCGGCTCCATGAACGAAGATACTGCCGTTGAATGCATGAAGGCCGGGGCGGATGATTATGTGATCAAAGAGCACATGAAGAGGTTGGGCCCGGCAGTACTCAGCGCCCTCAACAAGAAGAAGGCCGAAAGGGAGCGCCATCAGGCGATCGAGTCGCTCCGGGGCAGCGAGGAACGACTCAGGCTGGCCCAGGAAATCGCGGAGATCGGCGACTGGTCGTGGGACATCCCGACCGGCCGGGTTAATTGGTCCGATCAGACATACAAGATATTCGGAGCCCCTCGAAAGGAACCCTCATTCGATTTCGCGAGATCTTTCGTCCATCCCGACGACCTGGAAGTGTGGCAGACCACGGTTGAAGAGGCGGTCGAGAAGCAAGAACCCTTTACCCTCGACTACCGGGCCGTACGCTCCGATGGAAAGACCGTCTGGGTGCACAACGAGACCAGGTCCATATTCAACGACAGGGGGGAGATTGCCGGCTACATCGGCACGATTCAGGACATCACTGAGCTTCACCACGCTCGAGAAGAAGCCAGCCGCGCTTTGCGTATCCTTCAGTTCGCTATCGAGCAGATTCCGATCCCCGTGATCATCGCCGAAGCGCCGCATGTGGACATTTCCCACATCAATCAGGCGGCCGAGGATTTGCTGGCGAAGACACCGGACGACGTGAGGGGAATTCCTCTGGAGGAGCACCGCGAGTTCTGGCCGACCTTCTACCCGGACGGCACCCCCTATCGCCCTGAAGATCTGCCACTCACTCGCGCCGTCCAACGCGGCGATGTGATCTGGAACACCGAGATCATCATAAGGCGGCAAGACGGCGACCACTGGGTATCGGCCAGCGCTGCACCGTTGCGAGACGAACAGGGGCGGATCATCGCAGGGATCGTGGCCTTCCCCGACCTGACCGAGCGCAAGCGGGCGGAGTTGCAGCTGAAAGAAGCCATCCTCCGACAGAACGAAGCGGTAAAAGCGGGAAATGTCGGTTTGTGGGATTGGAATCTGGTTACGAACAGTGTGCACTACTCGACAGAATGGAAGGCACAGATCGGATACGAGGATCATGAGATCAATGACGACTTCGAAGAATGGAGAAGTCGTATCCATCCCGACGACCTGGAACCCACGGTCCAGAAGGTTCAGCACAGCGTAGAGGAAAGAAGCCAGGACCATCAGGTCGAGTTCCGGTTCCGCCACAAGGACGGATCCTATCGTTGGATTCTAGCCAAAGCATCGGTTCTTCAGGATGACGCAGGTCGACCCGTCCGGATGCTGGGTTCTCACGCAGATATCACGGAGCGCAAGCAGGCGGAAGATGCCCTGAGAGAGAGCGAAGAGAGATACCGGGGACTCTTCAATGAAGCCCTCGACATGATTCATATGGTGGATCAAGACGGCAGGATCAAAGACGCGAACCCGGTTGAACTGGCAACGATGGGCTATTCACGCGAGGAATACATTGGGAAGCCCATCATGGAGCTGATCCATCCGGACAATCGAGTTGAGACGGCAGGAAGACTGAAAGACGTGCTTGCGGGAAGAGAGATCCGGAGATTCGAGACGGCCCTGGTCAACAAACAAGGCGAGAAGGTCTTTGTGGAGGCGAATGCCGTCCCCCAGATCAATGACGGGAAGGTCGTGTCTGCAAGAGCGATCCTCAGAAACGTCACCGAGCGAAAACTCGCCGACGAGGAGAGGGCACAGCTGGAGGAGCAATTCCATCAGGCACAGAAGCTCGAGTCGATCGGCCGGCTTGCCGGCGGTGTGGCTCACGATCTGAACAACCTGCTCGCCCCGATCCTCGGCTACGGTGAAATGCTCCTGGAGGACGCCGTCGGGGTCGACCCACGCAGAGAGCCGCTGGAAGAGATCGTGGAGGCGAGCATGCGGGCAAGGGATCTGGTGCGCCAGCTCCTTGCCTTCAGCCGCAAGCAGGCACTCGAATTCAAGCACATCGAGGTGAACACCCTCCTCAAGAATTTCGAGAAACTCCTTCGCCGTACGATCCGTGAGGATATCGCCATTCATCTGAATCTTGCCGAGCCTCTTCCGTCCATCAAGGGGGATGTGGGCCAGCTGGAACAGGTCGTCATGAATCTTACCGTCAATGCCCAGGACGCCATGCCGGACGGCGGCACCTTGACCATCGAGACCGCACTGGCCGAGCTGGACGAGAGTTACGCGGCAGAGAGACAGGGCGTAGTCCCCGGATCCTATGTCATGCTGGTAGTCAGCGACAGCGGATGCGGTCTGGACGCTGATGTGCGCGAACATCTTTTCGAACCCTTCTTCACAACCAAGGAAAAGGACAAGGGCACCGGCCTGGGCCTTGCGACCGTCTACGGCATCGTGAAGCAACACGGCGGAAACATCTGGGCCTACGGCGAGCCCGGTATGGGGGCGAGCTTCAAGGTCTACTTACCCATAACGACCGAACCCGCGGACGGCAAGGAAGAGATTCTGAGAACACCTTCCGACTTGTTCGGCTCGGAAACCATTCTGCTGGTGGAAGACAGCGGACAGTTGAGGAAGCTCGCCCGCACCATTCTGAAGCAGAGGGGGTACACGGTCCTTGTCGCCGCAGGCGGAAAGGAAGCGCTTGCACTGTTGGAGCACCACGAAGGGCCGGTACACATGCTCCTGACCGATGTGGTCATGCCCGACATGAACGGCAAGCAACTTTTCGAACAGATATCGGCTCGTTATCCGGATATCAAGACTCTCTACATGTCCGGCTATACCGACGACGTGATCGTCCACCACGGCGTCCTGGAAGAAGGTGTCCACTTCATCCAGAAACCCTTCCCGGTCAACGCCCTGGCCATCAAGGTCCGCGAGTTGCTGGATCAGTGATACAGGGGCCTTGGCGGCCGTGAGAATCCCATGTGGATATCCCACTTCGTGATGCGCCCCCTCCCCGTAAGGTTGCCCATATCCTCAGCCAGTCCAGGTAGGGCCTGCGCTCGCTCTTCGGCTGATCATGTTGCATCGTGCTTCACCTAACCTCTTGTATCTATGTGTTTGTTTCCCACCACGATGGGGACCGGCAGACCAGAGTTCCGACCCACGAAGAAGCGGCCCCTTCAATTGGTCCCTGAATACGTAGACGAAGAGTCACAAACCGTAAGGACCAAGCGCCGGCTCGTCGGCACTCCCCCTTTCGTTGCCGCATCAGGAAATAGCCAAACAAAACAACCGCAATCAACATGTTGCGCCTGCTCATTCGACCCTTTGAAGGCATTCCTTCCCGATGGCCGACAGGAGGGCACGACCGTTGCAGATCAAAATCAGGTCGTTTTCGGAGGCAAGAATTGAACCATACTATAATATGTATAGAATTGTTGCAAAAAGTACATAACCCATGCTAGGATACGAACGTGAGCGACGTGAAATTCACGTGGAAAGAGGATCTATGAAGAAGCGAACAAAGAAGAGGATTGAATACACCGATGAAGGTATCGGTGATGTCCGTGTAATCGACGATTTCCTGCCCCCCCCTGAGGAACTCGCCTTCAGGGAGGAGACGACGAAGGTCACCATTGGGCTCAGCAAATCGAGCGTCGAGTTTTTCAAGCGGGAGGCCAGGAAACATGGAACCCCGTATCAGAAGATGATTCGGCGACTGCTGGATCTCTACGTGATGCGACACCGGGACTCGGGCCGGCACCGCACGCCTACTCGATGATATGTGGGCTGGGGGGTGAGAAAAATCCTTCCCAAAACAGACAAGATGTTGACGCGCGGGAGGGGTTCTCCAGGTCTGGGGATTTCGCGACAACTACTTGATAGTATTGAGAAAAGCCCTCTTCCGATGGGTTTGGCCCCGAATTTGCTCTCCTGCCCTCTTATCAGGATGTACAGGTTACGGCAACAACCGTAGGAGCAAACATCATGGATCGGGATTCTGTCAAGGAGCCGTTCGGAATCGGGCGGCTATGGAATGAAGTGACGATCCTGAGAGGTGTATTGATCGTGTCCTCGATTCTCTTCCTCGTCCTCGCCTTTTGTCCGCCCTAGAATTCAACCGGTACGAACCGGTCGGCTCGTGAGAAGTACAAGCCCAGCTCTTTCACCTTCGCACCGGTGATTCGTGTCCATGTTTCCGCATACAGCCGGACCTGTGGTGCATACTTCGCGACGAGTGCTTCCGGCTTGCCGCCCGGAAGGCTGTCCGTCTTGTAGTCGACGATGACCCACCCGTCCGGCTCCTCGAAGGCCAGGTCCATTACTCCACGAACCAGGGCCGGGACGGCGCCCTCACGCTCCATCAGAATCTCGAAAGGGACTTCCACGAGGCGTCTCCGGCTGGCCAGGGCCCTCTGCCAGATTTCCGCTTTCATCACAGCCTTGACCGCTTCCACGGCGGTCGTCGCCACGGCCAGGTCCAGATCCTGTTCCAGAACCGCTGCCTTCGCTACTTCCGCGAGATCGGCGCCGGGGTTCTCCATGGCAACCTGCAGCAGGGTGTGAATGACCGTTCCCCACTCCACACCGTGCTCTCCGTCCTCGTGATCTTGCAGCCCTTGATCGGAGTTGGGGCCGGAGTTCGGGGACAGCCACCGATCTCCCTCAGGCAGCGGCTGCAGCGGACTGCTTCCCAAGCTCGGAGCCGTCTCCAGGGCGTACCGTTTCGCTGCAATGACTTCCAGCGTATGGCCGGAAGCCGCCTCGAGGCGATTCGAAAGCCCTTGACGTGTCTCTTCGATCTCCATCTCGGTGAGGGGCCTTCGGTTTCTTTCGGGACAGGACCGGGGGCCGGGATCCGGAAGCTCGGCTCCGTCATCCAAGAAGGGCTCGAAGGCCTTCCATGGGCTCCAACGCTTCTTTCCCTTCCCCAGACGTCGGCTCACGATCAGGGCACGCCCGGCACGGGTGGCGGCAACGTAGCGAAGCCGTAGAGCCTCTGCCGCAGAGAAGGCCCGCTCCCTTTCAGCGACCTCTTCCCACTCCTTGGGCTGGGCAAGCACAGGCTGCTGGTACCCTCGCTTGGGCCCTTGAACAAGCATGTGCCCGAGCGTGCGATTCCCCGAGCGATCGATGTGGGTCTGCACTCCGTGATCGTAATCGCCAGAGGGACTGGCAAGAAACACGACCGGGGCTTCCAGCCCCTTGACCTTGTGCAGGTTCATGATCCGCACCAGGGGCCTCTCGCCCGACCGAACGGAGATCCCATCGTACGCCGTCTCCGCGTGGACCAACTCCCCCAGGCCCTCGACGGCCTGTTCGCTCGTCCACATCCGTGTCTGTGCGTCCCGGAGAATCTCGATCGCCTTGGCGAGACTCCCCGCCTCGACGTCCCCACCCGGACGGCTGCCGGCAAGGACCAGCAACCCAAGGTGTGCCACGATTTTCTCGAGGGCAGTCGGAACGGGAAGCCGGGCCAGCCAGCGCGCGTAGCGTCGGAGGCGCTCGAAGGCGTCCCGAAAGGCCTCCGTCTCCGCGTCGGCCAAGCCCTTCTCCGGCAAAGGCTCCCTGTAGGAGAAGCGACCGCCCGCCTTCTTGAAGGCGTAGAGCGCCGTGTCGCTCACGCCGAAGAGCTCGCTCCTGAGCACGGCCAGCAGGCAGACGGGATCGTCCGGATAGATCACCGCGCGCAGGCAAAGGTGAAGAAGCCGGAGCTCATCCACCTCGTTCAGCAGGGTACCGCCGCTCACCTGGTTTGGAATACCGAGATCCTGAAGCTTCCGGGCGTACTGACTGAGATGTTTGCGTTTATAGGTGACGATCATGAAATCGTCGGGGGTCATGCCGGAGTCAATGGCTGCCCGGATCGTGCGAGCGATGCGGTCGGCTTCGTATTCGATCGCCTGGTCCGCATTCGAGTATTCCTCCGGGATCGAAAGTGCATACAGGCCGGTCAACTCCCCCTCGTTTCCTCCGGGCCGACCGGGCTGTAGGGGCACATAGCGGGGAGACTCCTCCGAATCCCGTGCGGGAAACCTGTCGCTCGTGACCGTCGCATCTTCGGGTTCCTCTTTCGCAGGCTCGAAGACCTGGTTGACCCATTCGATGATCCCGTCCGTGGTCCGGAAGTTCACGGAAAGCTCCAGAAGAATCCCCTCTTCTCCCCTCTCGCTGCCTCGACGGATCATGGATTTGACTTCGTTGTAGGTAACGATGTCCGCCCGCCGGAATCGATAGATCGACTGCTTCGGATCTCCCACGACAAACAACGAGCCGGGCCGAGGGATACATTTTCGCCATTCGGTCTCCCCGGAATCCGTGGCCGTCAGAAGCATCATCACCTCGGCCTGGACCGGGTCCGTGTCCTGGAACTCATCCACCAGGAGGTATCGGAAACGACCCGCAAAATATCTTCTCACATGGGGCTTGTCCCGGAGGAGCTCGGCCGCCTTGATCAGGAGATCCTGGAAATTGAGCAGCCCCGCCTGCGCCCGCAGACGGTCGTAGATTTCCCGGGCACGGAACAGTACCCGCAGAATCGTGGCGTAGCGGATCTCGTGCCAGGCACGCAGGGCGGGCCCGACCACATCTTCACGAAACTTCTCCCAGCGGGCCTCCTCCCTCTTCGCGTCGTCCCTCGAGAAGCGCCCCTCCTGCATCCACTCCTTCTGGACCACCCTCCCCTTTCTGTCGAAGAGCGCCAGCACCTCCATGAGATGACTCGGCGTGCTCAAATCCTCGTAGTGGGATATGATCCTTGGCAGGCGCTTGAACTGGGGAATCAGCGAATCGTTCCCCGAACGAAGCGGAAGGTCCGGGCCCATTCTTCGCATGTGCGCCACGTATTCCTCGAGGGCTGCGCGTGCGCCGGTCAGATCCAGACCCTCCGCCGCCTCTTCCGGCGCGGGCCATTCGTCCACGTCAGGAAAGTCGGCGAATCGAACAAAGGCGCCCTCCAGGTCCTCCACCGTGAGGCCGAGTCGATCCAGTCGCGAACGCAGGCCGGCCGTATCTTCAAATAGAAGGTCGGCCGTCAACTCGTCCCACGCCTCGGATCGTAGCCTCAGGTCCGCGTCCCCGTCGATCTCCTCGAACGCGAGGTCCACATTCGCCTCGACCGGCCGCTCCCGCAGCAGACGGGCGCAGAAAGCGTGGATCGTCCCAATGAAGACCTGTTCGATGTTGGCCAGGGCTCTGGCGAGTCGCTCTCCTTCCTCCTCGCCTGCTTCGCGTACGGCTGACTCCAGCCTCACCTGGAAACGTGCCCGAAGCTCGGCCGCGGCCTTCCTGGTGAACGTCACGGCCGCCAGGTTGCCGATCTCCTCACACTTGCCCGCGGCCAGGAGCGCGACCATACGTTCCACCATGCTCGTCGTCTTGCCCGTGCCGGCGGCCGCTTCGACCAGCATGTTCCGGTCCAGATCCTCGACGATCCGATCCCGCTGATCCTGATCGGCAGGCACCGGTGAACCGGGTCTATTCCGCGTCATATCCTCTCAGTCTCCGAAACCCTTCGAGGGGTTTGTTCTCCCGGTTCTTGAGCTTGCGCTCGGACGCCTCGGCAGCTGCGTCCCGATTCCCAAAGGCTTCCTTGTAGTCGCTGTAGCCGACGTCTCCGGCATCGTCCGTAAAAGGAAAGGCACCCCGCGCGAGCATCTCGCAAAGGCTCCCGAGCACACGAACCCCTTCCGCCAGCTCAGGCGCGGTCCAATCGACCCTTTCACCGTGTTCGCGCGTGGTCGGGAAGAAGTAACCGAACCGGTCGACCGCAGCATCCGGCGACACGGCTTCCTTCAGGCGACTCTCGGCCATTCGCATGTACAGGGCATTCTGTACGATTCTGCCGCCCTGAAACGGATCCTCGAGTGTACCCGCCCTGTCTCTCCGGTATTTCCAGCTGCTTCCCGTCTTGTAGTCCCAGACCGAGTATCGATTCCCACCGGCACCGGCGACCTCATCGATCCGGTCGATCCGGCCCCTGGCGCGCAGAGTCAGGCCAGCTCCAAGCTGCAGGCTGACCGGATCCGGTGTGTCCAGGGGTGTTCCCTGCCCCTCGGGCAACAGCCCGACGGAGGCCTCGAAGCAGAAAGGCCTGCTCTCGCGGCAGAATCTCTCCTCTTCCTGAAGGAAGATACGGGATGCAAGCCGCAAATCCATGGCCTCCCGTTCGTAGGCGATCCGGGACGGGATGGGTTTGTTGTCCCTCCACCATGCAACCTCTGCTTCCAGCATCTGCATCAGCAGCTGCTCGTCCCTCTGGAAGTCCGGAAGGAGATCCTGCTCACGCAGACGGTGCATGAACTTTCGAAACACTGCATGAAGGAGCTGGCCTCTCTCGGCAGGATCGAGCCAGATCCTTGGATCCATCTGAATCTCATCCGGAGGCCGGATGCCGAGAACGTACCGGAAGAAATACTCCATCGGACAGGCACCCGCCGTCTCGAGCGCGCTCGCGGAAAGGATGGGGCCGTCGGGCCGGGTGGGATCCAGATCCTCGCCCGCCTCCGGCACAAATCCGTCATATTCCGTGAAGGCGTCGCTGGCCCTTGCCTCACGCGCGACAAACCCCCTCCCGAGGTGGGGGAAGCTGCGGACGATCACCTTCTCCGGATCAAGGATTCCATCCCCCTCACACATCCACCGGATCCAGGACTCGGTCAGGTCGAGACAACGGTCCGGACGGCTCGGCGCAAAGGATGCGGCCTCGGGAATCGACCGGATCAGGTCATCCTGGTCCCCCTGCGGATCTCTGGCAAGGACCCGATAGGCGTCGAGCACAACCGGGCTCGGGAACATCTCCCGGTCATCGGTCAGGCTTCGACAGCAGTAGCTCAGCGTCACTTTGCCGCGCAGGCGGGCCTGGAGCCGCGCAAACCCCTGAGTGGTTCGTTCCAGGCGGCTCGCCGCAGTGGGCAGATCTCCGGATACTTTGCGCCTCTCTCCGTCGAGAAGAATGGGATCCTGCAGGCCTGAACCGGGGAACCGACTGTCATCAAGGCCCACGATAAAGATGTGGCTCCGGCCCGAGTGCCCGCCGCCCTGGACCGGAGCAACGTGAAAACGTCCTGGTTGAGGCCGCTCTCCGCGGACAGGCGAAGTCAGGCATCTTTCCTCCAGCCATTTCCGAATGTCCAGCCCCTCCACCTCCTCCTCGCCGATCCACTCGGCGAGTGCCTGGATCTCGTCTACGAGCTTCTTGCGAACGAATTCGTCGAACCGGTTGGTATGACGGGTATGCCGATCAAGGAAGGCCTGCGCCGCTTCCAGGAGGTCCTTCTGGTGAACCACCCTTTCCGGCGTGTTCGACAGAAGTCCGTGCACGAACTCACGGCTCGCCTTCAGGCCTTTCAATCTACTTGTCAGTCGTAACGGTTCGTCGCCTGCGTTTTCGCCTTCCTCGTCGCTCAATCGACCCGATGCCAGCCTTCTCTCGACCGCATCGATCGCTTCGTCGATTTTCGTCAGATACCGCGACCGCCCGCTGCCGATCGGAACCGCCCGCAGACGCCGGGCCGGTTCGGCGAAGCCGGAGATTCCCTCTTCAGCCGGCTCGATCCTGAGGAGCCCTTCCAGAATCATCCGGACCAGGATCGCCTGGGGATACCCTTCGTGCATCCAGGAGAGCCACCCGAGCAGCGCCCGCGCCGGGCGGCCGTAACGGGCAGGGACTCCTTCCGCAAAGGTTGCCGGCAGAGAGTCTCCGTCATCATCGTCCGTCAATCTCGAAGTGATCTCGTAGATCAATGGAACATACGTGGCCGCATCCGCGTGGAGGATCTCCACCTCATCAAAGGGGATCCCCGCTTCGAGACAGCGCCGCAACACTTCGCGCACCTCGTTCACTTCACCCAGGGCCCGGAAGATCCCGTTCACAACCGGCAGTTCGGGGGGATCCACGGGAAGGACGATCCTTTGCTCCTCCGGCGTGCTCTCCAGGAAGTCCCTCTCCAACCTTCGAAGATCCTCTGCCAGATCCTCGGGGACCAGGATCAGGCTCTCTTCGGGCACAGCCCCGGGCTCGCGCTGCAGCCTTCGAGTCGCCAGGCGCAGCAGCTCTGCATTGTCCATCAGCCGCTCCGCCTCGAGGACTCTCTCGAATTCCTTCAGGAGCCGTCCGAGCTCCTCCCCCTTCCGCTTCACCTCAAAAGAGCCCGGACGGATGTCGGAGCTTTTCAGGCCCGAAAGTCGCAGATCGCTAACCGACCGTGCGAGTGTTTGGGTCAGCCCGGGGCTCGGCTCCAAGCGGGTCGTATACCCGCCGCCGGCCGCCCTCAGTCGCCCGAACAAGCGACCGACCAGAACCTCGACACCCACCCCACGGAGGAAGCGCAGGCCCTTCGCGGCCATTTCCCCCGAAGTCAGGTCGAGAACCATGTGCTGAAGGGTTTTCACCCTTACGTTCAATACGGGCTGTCCCGAACGGGCGACGGCATCCAGCCACTGGAAACCGACACGCCTCGAAGGCGCAAGCAGCCATTTCTCCTCGAGGACCCGATCCCTGCAGATGTCGCGGAGTGCATGGGTGAATGTGTTCAGCTGTTTCATGGAGGATACTCTACTACTCGATAGGCTACAGGCTCAAGGGCCGGACCGCACAGGGGCGCGAGGGATTGATTCAGCGGAGCCGAAAACAGAAGATGGTCCACTATCAGACCTCGAACAAGAGCTGAGGCCACTATGGGTATCCAACCGAACGCGCGAGGAAGGGTGACTGCCAACGGGCTCCGGATCTATTACGAGTCTTTCGGCTACCCGGCCGATCCTTCGGTTCTGCTCATCATCGGAATGGATGAGCAGTGCACCGCCTGGTTCCCGTACTTCTACGAGCCGATCGTAGAGGCCGGTTTCCATGTCGTTCGCTTCGACAACCGGGACTGCGGTCTCTCTGAATGGATTGCGGATTGGGATGAGAACCACCCTTATCGCCTGGAGGACATGGCGAACGATGCCGTGGGCCTGCTCGATGCCCTGGACATCGAAGATGCGCACATCGTCGGCGCTTCCATGGGGGGAATGATCGCCCAGCAAATCGCGATCCGCCATCCGGATCGAACGCGGACCCTCACCTCCATCGCTTCCTCGGCATTTCCCCTGGATCCGGATCCGGAGGTTCAACCCTCTATCGATGTGGCGAAGCACCAGGCCCTCCACGAGGATCTGGTGTCGAGGTTCCCGAATCACCTGACGGTGCCCGCCGAAACCATCGAGTTTCGCCTGGGTGCGGCCAGGGTTTTTGCCGGCACCCGGTTCCCCTTTGACGAGGCGTTCCAGCGGGAGGCGATGAGAGAAAACATCCTGGACCGACGGGGGTTCAATCCCCAGGCACAGCCACATCAGCTCGCCGCGGTTCTCGCATCCGGCTCTCGTCTTGAGGAACTGGGACGGGTCTCTGTTCCTACACTGATCCTCCACGGAACGGAGGACCCTCTGGTACCGCCGGGCCACGGCGCCAAATGCGCCGCCCACATTCCGGGCGCCAGGCTCGTCTGGATGGAGGGGATCGGCCACGAGTTGCCGGTCGGCATCATGCCCCAGGTGCACGAAGAACTCCTGGCGCTTTTCCGAAGACGCCGTCATCCCTTCGAAGCTTGTCCCCGCAGGCAGTAGGCGGGGAGCAGGGATCCATCGGCATAGTCCTGGACATTGCGAGGGAGCGAATGCGACCGAAGCAATCCCCTAGAAGCTGTACGTCAGGTCCAAGAACAGCCGGTCATTCGCCGAAACGTTCTTGAACCTTCCCTTGTCGCCGGACTGGTAGAAGACCACACCCCCCATGATCGCAATCGCATCCGTGATGTCGTATTCGAGGGCCAGCCGCTCAAAGGCGCCATCGTCCGCCTTGACGCCGAAGGTGGACGCCACCACGAACAGGGTGAGGGTCTCGTTCAGGAAGTCTCTCACGAACCGAAAGGCCCATTGAAACTCGTTCTCCCGTACTTCATCCCCAGGGAGCTCGAGCAGCGGATCGTGGTCGAAAATGTGCCGGTTCACAGCCTCGATGCTGATGATGGTTTCTCGAAAGCCCGCATATTCCAGTCCTCCGCCCACATCGAGCCTCCAGTAATCCACACCGGGCGTGTTCGAGTATTCCAATCCTTCAAACAGGGCAATTTCGCCTTTCAACAGCCAGTTGCCTAGTGCCACGTTACCTTCCGCCCCAAACATGTGAGTGCGTGCGTGCTTCAGCACCCGCCTCTCCTGCGGCCCCGGAGAAACCACGAACGCATGGGGCTGGTCTTCATAGACATAGGCCCAGTGGAAGCCCAGGTCCCAGCCGCTGAAATTCCCCAGCAGTGCGACCGCCCATTCCGCGTCATCGAACTCGAAGCCGTTGTCCGGGCTCTCTTCCGTCGGCATCCGCATGGGGAAGGGGAAGAAATCGCTGCCGAACGCGGGTCGCTTGCTGAAGCGGATCTCCGGAATCCACATGCCGCTCAGGTCCCAGCTCCCGAAAAAATAGTCCAGCTTGAGCATGGTCACCGGCAGGCGCAAAACATCGAGGTCGGTAAGGCCGGGAAGCCTCAAGTCGAGCGGATTCAGCACGTCGGTCACGCGGATATTGAACAGGGGGCCCCAGACAACGATCTGGCGTCCGATTTTCACATCCAGCTTCTTCGTCAGGCTCCCTTGAACGAATGTGTCGAGAACTTCGAATTCCTTCTCGTAGTCGTCGAGAACCTCGTGCGTATAGTCATCTCTGCCGCGCAGCACGTACACCAGATCGTAGAAACCCCGGACGCTCGCCTGGGCCTGCCAGGCAGGGGAGATCCTCTTCTTCAGTGTCACCTCTCCCTCCGGGCGGACCATCGTGAACCCATTCCAGGGGGACGAAGCATCGGGCGAGAAATTGAACGTGGTGGTAAAGGTGATCTCTCCATCGAGGCTCCAACCCGAAGGCTCGTCTTCACTCACCTCCTCCCGGGTAACCTCTTCACCCCCCTCCTCCTCGAACCCATCCAGGAATCCGTCCATCTCTTCCTGGGCCTGCGCAAAGGTATCCTGCCCGCAGAAGACGGTGGCGAAGGATCCCATGATGACCAGGAAGGCGAGCAAAAAGACTTTGTTCATCGTCCCTTTTGGTTTACAGCCCTTTTTCCATCCTGCGGATGGTGAACATGTCCAGATCCAGGCTCTGGTTGTACTTCACGTTGTCGAGGGTCAGAATCGTCTTGTGTACCCTGGTCTTCCCTTTCTTCTTGGTCACCAGGGTGTCGGTAGCCGTCCAGATGCCGTCGATCTGCTCGATTTTCCGAAGATCCACATACTTCAAATAGCCGCCATCCTTTTCCCAGCGGATGGCCCGGACGACCATGTCGATGTCCTGTTGAACGAAAAGGAGCGATTTCGTATAGCCCGTCTCATCGATCTCCTCTTTCGACCGCGGAATGGACCAGATCCGCCACACCTTCTTGTCCCTCACTTCCCCTTCCTTGCCCTTCTCATAGAAAGTGAAGTCGTATTTTTCCAGATCCAGGGACGTCATGTCGGCATAGTTGAGGTCCGACCCCATGAAGCTCCCGCTCTTGTCCGCCGTTGCGATTCGCTTCGTCTTGCGCAAGGCGGGCAGGTACAGCCACTGGTCGTCATCCCTCTCGGGCGCATCGTAGTCATACGTCAGGAAAGCCGTGTCCTTTACGTCCGCCGGGTGGAGGAAGAACATCAGGCGGTACTTGTCCTCGCCCTTGTATTTCGAAAACCTCGCAATCTTCCGGATCCTCTCCTGATTCCTCTTGTCGATCAGGATCATCTTCACGTCCGCCGTCTCGTTGTCACCGTCATCCCTGGCATCCACCCTCTCCATGATGGCCCGGGCCTCTGGATCATCCCCGGCCATCGCGAGAGCGGACATCCCAACCCACAGAGCCAGGACGAGAACACCGACGAGGCACCTTCCCACTGCCCATTTCATCATCGAACCCCCTTGTTCCTGTTCACCACGACCATGAGAGCCGGCGAAATGAAATAGTCGGAAAGCAGCGCGAGCACGATGGCCGTGCCCGTGAGAAGGCCGAACTTGGAAACATTGTTCATCTCGGCCAAGATGAAAACAAAAAAGCCGATCGACAGGACACAGGACGTGACCAGCATGGCCCGGCCCGCCGTGTGCATGGTCTTCTGAACGGCCAGAACGGCATCCCCGCTCTGCTCGAAATACCTTCTGAAATTGTGCATGAAGTGAATCGTATCATCCACGGCAAGGCCGATGGCGATGTTCGCCACCAGCATGGTGAACAGATTCAGTTCAATCTGAAAGAGTCCCATGATTCCAAGAGTGATCACGATGGGCGCAAGATTGGGGATCATGCTGAGAAGCCCGATCCGGATCTTCCCGATCAGGAGAACCATGAAGAAGGTGATGACGATCAAGGCGTAGGTGTAGCTTCTGACCATGCTGTTGGCCGCGTTCGCCATGGTCCGAAACAGGATGACACCCATGCCTGTCAGGGTGACCTCTTCGTGTTTGTACTTCGTATCGAAATGACCCCTGATGATCTCCAGGAACTTCGCGTAGGCAACCGCATCTTCGTAGGGCACTTTCATGATGAGGTTCGCCTTTGAAAACTGGCTGTCTACGAAGTCTTCCGTGTCATCCGAACCGCTGTTTTCAAAGAGCAAGAGCTCCTGGGCGATCAGGTTCGCGTCGTCCGGAATCGAATAGAACTCCTCCAGGTTCCGGTTCAACGCCCGGTTGCTCTCCTTGAGAATGGTGGTGATCGACCAGGCCTTTCCGACAAAGATCTCGTCCAGCTCCAGGGTCTCGAGATATGCGCACGTCTCATCCATCCGCTTGAGCAACTCCGGATCGTAAAGGCCGTTCGCCTTTCCGGTATCGATGATCGCGGAGATGTTCAGCGTTCCGCGCATCTCCTCGTTGATCTTCTCGGTTGCGATACGTATGGAATTCTCTTTTGGAAACCATCTCAACATGTCATGACCGAAGTCGATCTTCGGGATGTAGAAGATGGAAACACCAATGACCAGAAAAGATACAGCCAGGATCGGAACGGGGTATCCCGTAGAGAATCGAGCGACGCCCGCAAGCAGCCTGTCCATGGCTGTGATTTCGGGGTCTCTATTCTTCGCATTCGAGGATCGTATGGGCAGGATCGCGAGCAACACGGGCACGAGAATGATCGTATACAGCATGGAGAGCAGAATCCCGGCGCCTCCAAAACGGCCCACATCCGCGATGGGCGCCACACTCGAAGTCGAGATGGAGAAGAGACCCGCAGCAGTCGTCACCGCCGTCATGACGATGGCGAGCCCCGAGTGGCCCAGTGCGTGTGCGATCGCCTCTTCCTTGTCGTCACTGCTGCGGTACTGCTGATAGAAGATAGAAAGGAGGTGAACCGAATAGCCGACGCTCACGGCCAGAATCAAGGAGGGAAGGATCTGTGTAGGCATCTTGATGGCAGCCCCGAAAGCGGCCATCAAGCCGAAAGTGGAAAGGAAGGAAACAATGATGATCAAAAGGGGGATGATCACCCCGGAGACCTTGCGAAACATCACGAACAGGAAGAGGACGATCGAGGCGAACGCGAATTTCACAAAGGTCTGCATGTCACGCTTGATAAATTGTTTCTGATAGTGGGTGATGGCCGCAGAGCCCGTGATGTACACCTCGAACCCGGAATCCCTGTATCTCTCCGTAGTCTGGTACACCGCGTGGACGGCTTCGCTGTTCTCCTGGGTCGTGAGAAATTCTCCTTCCACGGAATCCGATTCCTCGAACCCATCCATGATGTCGATTTCGTGTCCCACCGACGAATAGGTCTGGGTCTTGATGATGATCGTCGTGATCGTGCCGTCTTCGGACACGAGCGTATTCTCGTACATGGGGTTCGTCAGTGCGCGCTTCTTGATCTCGGAAAGCTCCTCGTCCGTCACGGGCCATTCTTCGAGAAGATCCTCCACGATCAGCGTGTCGCCTTCTCCGCGGGTATTGCGGGCATTGACGAGACTGGTGATCTCGTCCACGTAGGGCACCTTCTCGTCCAGCTCTTCGTGGAGGACTCTCAACTTGTCGAGAAACGCCCTGTCGAATACGTCCGGCGCGCTGACGGCGACCAGGATCAATTCGTCCCTGCCGAATTGTTCGCGAAAGGCGTTGTAATCGATCAGGCTCTGATCGTCGTTGTGCAGAAAGCCTTCATTGGAGATATCCAGGGTGAGTTTCGGAAGCTGGGAGAGAATCCCTGCAATCAGCAGGATCATGACGACCAGGGTCTTGTACTTGTGCTTGTAGATACGGTGCCCCAGGCGCTCGAACCATTCCTCTATCCGGTTCCTGATCATGGTCATCCAGAGCCTCCTCGTTCACCTTTCCGACGTTTCCTCATATTCACACTGTACAGGATCTGGGCTTCTGTGTCGTTGACATGCATCAAGAAGTAGTCCTATGCCTTTGGTAGGGTATTGCCTGCTTGCGTTTGCCAGTTCTTGACCGGCGAGGACATGATCCGAGTGTAGGCAGGGTCGTTTAGTAATTCGAGAAATCGACGATTAAGGCAATGTAAATGAAAGGTATGAGCACACCGCAGAGCGTCAACCATCCACCCATGCCTGACAAGCCGTTTCTGTCCTTGCGCACCACCAGGCCCGTAAACGCCAGAACGATCAATCCGAAGCAATAGAGGTCTGAGAAATATGTCCAATACTTGATCGGATTATAGTGCAGGAAGTTGACGCCGAAAAAGAAGGGCTTTCTTATCACTCTTTCCAATACACCTTTACTTGTGCTGGTATTGACGGTGATCGTTCCCCCCTTCGTAAAGATCCTGAGCGTAGTCCTGTCCGGGTAGTAATGGCTCTTGTAATCGTATTTCCCCATCAAATGGCCAAAGATTGAACGAACTCTCGCTTCATCGAGGGTGGTCAAATCTTCTTCCGTATCAATACTAATGTCTTTTGGCAGCACTATATAGCTAGGGTCCCAGTCATGTATGTGATTCAAGGCAAGCCCCGAAAACGAATACACAATCGTCATTCCAAAAAAGAAATAGCCCAGATATCTGTGCAAAGCGTTGTTGATCGTCCTCGCTTTCATCATTGTTCCTCTACTATGTCTTCCTTCGGTATTCGCTTGTATCGATTGCTTTCGATGTAGTAGTTTGGCCCTGCGTATGTGCGAATGCCTTTAACCTCTTCACGGATATATCCACACACTTCCATCACGCGTCCTTCAAAATACCTGGTGAATCGAACTACATCCTCTCCCGCGAGAACCTTTATCTCAAAGGAAGGATCTTTGCCGATCATATACATCGTGCTGCCCCCACGTTTATCTACACGAACGCACATCCCCACGAGTTCCACATACTTGCCGTAGTAGTCCTCAGGATTGGACTTGAAATCATCGAAGGAGACAGGAATGATCTCCTGCCTGTCTCCTGCTTCGGAATCCTTCAAGTCGATTTCACTATTACAGGAGACGGTCAGGAATGAAATGAGTAGAAGGACAAGGAGCCGTTTCATAATACATGGACTAGTTGGGTGCAGGTTCTTTGTAGATGGTCGCCACGATTGCACCAAAAAGAAGCCATCCGATGAAGCCGATGGATGCCCAGCACCAAGTCAGAAAATATGGAAAGCCTTTGAATACAAGCGGAATGAAGAAGGTGGTAAAGAACGTAATGATCCCGATCCAGAAGCCAAAGGCCAATCCACCTTTCACACCAGGTTTCCAGGCAGAGTAACTCCTGGCGAAAAACAGGCCTGCGGCAATTGCGATCAGAATCTCGATAACGGGGTAGAGTACGTAATTGGCTTGCTGACGGAAGACTTCTTCATGGCCATGATACGTGCCTCTCATAATCAGGCAATACATGCCGTAATCATAGATGGCCCGAACAACTCCCGCAACAAAACCGGCGATAGCTGCTTTACTCCAATCCATGATTCTCTCCTTCGTGAATGAATCGCCGGGGGTAGGTCTAGTCGGTGCAATCGATCATACGGTCGGCAAGGATGGTTCGCTTTGTTCCTGCGAAGAGAGGCGGGCATCCGACAGGGACACCTCCTCTCTTCGCTCGGAGATCCGATACGGTCTGAGCGGCACTTGTGACTCAGCTCAGGGGAGTGGGCATTCCGTAACGAGCGTGTCCGCATTGTCGAACACGTACTCGATTCTGGAATTCCACCAGTCCACGTAATCCGCGGCTTCTTCCGCAGTCGCCTCTCCGCTCGCCACCTTTGCACCCATGAGTCTTCTGTTTGCATCCGCTGGGGGCTGGATCCCATTTGGCCCGCCAACCATGAATCGTATGCACACCTCCACGCCCGTATCGATACGTTCAAAAATCCAATCCACAAAGGGCTGATTCGGCGGGGTTAGGCCTGTAGGTTCCTCGGTGTACACCATCTTGTTTCTTCTCTTGTAGATCGGATCTCCGGGATAGGATTCGCCGGTCATGGGATGGGTGAATCCGTTTCCAAACTCTGCACCGGAAAAGCCGGTTGCGGGGGCTGCACCGGTGATATAGGTAATGACCTCGCCTATTACGCCCAGATTCCACTCGCTTTCCGCTCCCGGGGCGTAGATTCGAATATCGCCGCGCACGGGTATCTCGTCCGGATAGAGCACCTCGAGGGCTCTCTTGGTGATGACCCATCCCCCGGACGTAGCCCCACAGGAGTGACCCACCAGCTTCAGCGCTTCTCTGTATTTGTACAGAGCGGGCCTGTCTCTCTGCTCAAAGAGTTCGAAGAACGGCTCATACATCCGAATCGGCGGCACCAGCAGGATGTGGTCTTGCGTCCATCCCCCGCAGAGTACAGGGTACCTCTCGCAAAAGGCGAGGGCCTTTCCGGCAGAAATTCCTGTGAAGAGTAGGGACAGACTTAGGATCGCCACGAATGACGTAATGAACGTTTTCCCTCTCATTGTTTTGACCTCCGAATGGAATCGTTTGAAGCGGGGACGGTACTTTGGCCTTAACGGGGCTTCTCTTGTCTATATGAATTCCAACGGGGCAAAGCAGGCGAAGCGCGAGACCCTTCCTTCTTCTGTTCGCATGCTACCGTCGGAAGGATTGTTCCCGGACCAAGATCCACTTCAACTTGAGGTCATATCACCTGCGTGTTTCACACTCTGAACTTGAGTGCATCCTTCGGGCAAGCCTCTATACAGATGCCGCAGGCGTGACAATCCGGCCTGGATCTCCGGCCCTCGAGAACGGCCGGCACCGTCGGGCAGGGACTCTGTTTCTCGCAGAGACCACAATCGTCACAGCTGCTCCTGTCGAGTTTCACCCTGGCTACCGAAATGTGTTCCAGCCCCCACGTAAGTAAGCCCACCGGGCAAACGAGATAGCAGAAGGGCCGAAACAGAAAGAGGGACCCCGCCAACACCACACACAGAACACCCATCATCCATGGGTCGAAGTCCCAATGAAGTGCCTCGAAGGGATTCACGTAGTCGTACATGTCGGCAGAGGATGTGAAGACGACAATCAAGAAGAAGACAAAGAGCAGGATTCGTACGGCATGGGTCATCTTGAAGGGCAGTTTCCTTTTCCATCCCTTTGGCAGAGGAATCCTGTGCACGATCTCCTGAACGGCGCCTATGGGGCAGCTCCAGCCGCAGAAGAGCTTGTTTCCGATCACGGTGAGAAGGCCCATCAGGATCAGAAGTGTGAGGAAGACCACAGGCACCGCGTACCCGGCGGAAAGGAAGAGAAACGGTTTGGTCAGGACGCACAAGGGGCTGGGGTGGAGAGCCATGGCGGATGCAATCCTGCCGAGGGGCAAGGCAGAGAAGACACCGAAGGCGAAGAAGACGAGGCCCAGAATCCGCAGTCTCGTCCCGTATCTCAGGCGGGCTTGGACCAGGTAGAGCAGACCCACCCCGCACAGGGCAAGGCTGATCCAGTCACGGGGACGCAGAAACAGGAAGGTTTCTGCGGATCTCTCATGACCTTCGACTCCCGCCCAGACGGGTGCGACCAGCACCGGCACCAGAAGGGCGGCAATGGAGACGACCTTGTAGATCATACGTACCTGCGGACGCAAACCTATTCCGTTTCTACTTCCTTCTTGTCCCAGCATTTCTTACTTCCGGGACACTTCCCGCACGGCAGGATGCCTGCCATCTTGGGAGCGGCAACCACCTGCTTGCAGTGCCTCTGAATCTCGGCAACCTTGTCCGGGTTGTCGGAGGTGATCGTGATGACACTCCCGTTCTCGATGTCCTTCACTTCGAATTTGGCGCCCTTCATCCCCTGGTTGAGCGGACACTCCGGGGAACTGCACGAGAGCAACGTGAGGCACATGGAGCCCACCACACACAGTGTCACGAACCTGCTCATTCCTTCCTCCTCCAGCTGTAGTACCCTTCTATTCCAGACTCTGATGACATCGCGTATCCATACAGTCTGTCGGCGCCTTGCCCTCGGTCGCCGCATGGCACCGCTCCAGACACGTTATGTGGATCCTCGCGGCGCCTTCGTCCTTCTCGGGATCGTTGTGGCATCCCGGCTCACCACAGGATTGCCCCCACCTGCCTTCGTGATGGCAGGTCTTGCACTTCTCCTCGTTCATGGCAAACTTCTTGTGCTTTCTGTGGAAGAACTCGACCGGTCCCATTTCCGAGCCGGTTTTCGTGACGATGATGTGTCCAATCTTGTCTGATTCGGCTTTCCCGGCAGGGGCTTCCGAACCGGTGCAACCGACGAGCAGGATGGCAAGCAGAACACCGGTGGACACAAGCGCAGGAATTGCATTCTTCATGAGATCGCACCTTACTCCGACGGCGGGGCAGCGCCCGGCTCGGTAAGCGTGAAGAAACCCTTAAGCGTATCCGCATTCTTGAAGATGAATCGAACCCGTCCGTTCCAGTACTCTTTCCATTTCGCAGCTTCTTCGGGGGTTGCTTCTCCCCTGGCCAGCTTTCCGGCCACGGCCCTGTGCTCAGGGGTTCCCACCGGTCGAACCATGGACAGATCGTACCGAACACCTACTTCGGCACCCGTGTCCAATCGCCGAAAGACCCACACCATCTCCTTGAGAGGCGTATGGGTGGGTTCCTCCTTGTATCGCAGCAAGTCTCTTCTTCGATAGCCTTTACCAAAGGGTCCTCCGGGGAAACCCGTCCCGGGGGATGCCCCGGTGACGTAAGTGATGACCTCCCCAAAGACGCCCACGACCCCTTCGTCTTCAGCACCAGGGGCCTCGACGATGATTCTCCCCCGTTCCGGGACCTCGCCCGGGAAAAGGGCTTCCAGTGCCTTTCGCGTGATGGTCCACGCCCCGGCAACGGCACTGCAGGAATGGCCCGCCATCTTCACCGCTTCTTCATACGTGTAGGGGATCGGCTTGTCGGTCTGCCCGAGCAGTTCCAGGAACGGATCCTTCATCATGATGGGCGGAACATCCTTTATGTGTTCCCGGGTCCAGACGGATGGTTCCGATTTCCCGGAAAAGCCGAGAAGCAACGGCAGCAGCAGACTCATGGACATCACGAGCCGCATCAGGGGCCCGTATCCTTTCGAACCTTGTGTCATAGCACCAGCAACCCCTCGAGTGAGATGATGGACATGGATCCCACCATGTAAAGGGAGGCATACTTGAAAAGCGCGAAATTGACGTCTTCGGTAGGCCGGAAGATGTTCCTTACGGCCAGCGCAAAGATCCCCAGTGACAGGAACGCGAGGAGCCACATGAA
The DNA here is from genome assembly GCA_028277985.1 of bacterium. GTDB lineage: Bacteria > Desulfobacterota > DSWW01 > DSWW01 > DSWW01 > S015-6. Next base: position 128,259 of record JANQFG010000273.1, read on the forward strand.
GCCCCAGGACAGCCCCAGGCTGAAGGCCGCGAGAAGAATGGAAACGGCTGCCCCGAACGAGGATCCGACAACGATCAACCTCGTGTTCTTCTGCCCATAGACAGCCGGAATCGTGGGTATCCCTGCCCTGGCATAGTCCTTGGAATGCCGGATGCTGAAAGTGATGATATGGGTCGGGATCCAAAGAAGGATGGCAAGACCCAGCAGGCCGCCGATGAGATCCAACTCCCCGGTTCCAAGCACTCTTCCTGCCAGGATGGGCATGCCACCGGCGATCCCTCCCCACACGATGGACCAGGCGCTTCTTCTCTTCAGCCAGATCGTATACACGACCACGTCGAGAAACAGGCCGGCAAAGACCACCCAGCCGAACAGGGGGGACATGGCAAAGGCCAAACCCAGACCCACCAGCGAAAGCCCCACGCCCAGAATGAAGGCTTCCTCTACCTTCACCTTGCCGGCAGGTAGAGGCCGCTTGCAGGTACGGCGCATCATGGCGTCGATGTCCCGGTCATAGATCATGTTCAGAATCGTGCTTCCGCTGATGGCCAGGAAGAGACTCACACTCAGCCCCAGAAGAACGTCCGGGTTCAGGACGGGGCATCTCGCGCTGATGTAGCCGGCGACGCCTGTGAGCAGGAGCAACCCTGTCTGGTGGCTCTTGATCAATTGCCAGTAATAGGTCAGCTTCTCCGCGAACCGTCCTAACAGCCCTTCTCCGCCGAAATCCCTGTTCATCCTCTTGGCTCCATTCCCTGACCGCGTTGCATGAAAAACCTGAGACTACCTCTCCGCTACCTTATCTGTCGATACGTCTCGGGCACAACGGAATCCTACACCCACTCCGTAATGCTCCGGGCCCGCGCTGTTCCTCGACCACACGCACACGTCATAGTCATAGTTCGCGTGGCTGCCGCCGCGCATCCAGCGGTAGTGCATGTAGGGATAGTCATCCCCGGTCCATTGCCAGACATTGCCGGCCATGTCGTACAGCCCATAGGGGCTTCTTCCATCCAGGGTCTGATACCCGTCGTGCTTCTGTCCGTTGTAGTAGCCGACCGGTGTCGAGCCCCCCATCTTCCCGAAAATCTTTTCATAGGGATCCCGACTGCTGTAGAAGTTGGCCTGATTCCGCGGGATCTCGTCCCCCCAGGGGTAAGCCCTCTCATCCTTGCCCCTGGCAGCCTTTTCCCACTCGTTTTCCGTAGGCAACCGCCAGCCGTGAGAATTGCAGTAGGCCTTTGCGCCATACCAGGAGACCATGACCATGGGGTGGTTCTCGAATCCGCTCTGTACGGAGAAACGTTCCCCCTCGTATCGAATGCGCAAACCGGGCTCATTCAATGTTACGTGCGCCTTGTCTCCCGCCTTGATCTCGAACTCGTGCTTGTAGGCGTGGAACTCGTCCCCCGGGTAGTATCCGGTGATGGCCCCATCTACCATCTTTACGCTTCCCGCTGCGACCGCCTTGTTCAGGTAGTCCGCATACTGCTGGTTCGTCACGGGCGTGACCATCATCTCGAAGTCGTTGTCGATCTCGGTCACATGGAGATGGATCCCCTTATAAAAGGAACCGGCCGGAATCCTGGCCCACCCGTTTGCATCTACGCCGGTATCGACATGAGGAACATTGATCTTGCTCTTCTCTACAACGTCCTCACTGCAACCCGCACCTAGACCGAAGAGGCATGCCCATAAGAGAAGAATCGTGAGTCGTCTCATGACACCACCTCCTGTGGGACGTTCTCTACGTCCTTTTTCCATGAACCCTCCGGCTTGAGCATGTCCAGGAGACGCCAGAGCAGAAAGACCATAAGGAGAACCAGCGTCGCGCCCAATCCGATGTCCATGAGCAGCATGAGGGAATCTACGTAGCTCTGCTGACCGAACTCCGACACGCCCAGACGTTTCGTGGAGAACAGGGTCGCCGAGGCAAAAGCGATGTCCGTGCCGATGATCAGGATCCAGCCGAACCATTGCCTCACCCTCCCCTTCAACCCGACCCTGTCCGCGTAATACATGAGGATGATACTCGCGATCAGCGTGGAGAGAATATGCCAGTGGCCCACAAGGGTGATCCTCTCGTCCCGGGCAGGCCAGACGCGAATGATTTCGTCCAGCTTCACGGCCATGAAGATCCCGATCCCGCTCACGTTGAAGTTCATGAACACCATCTGCCACAGGGGACCGAATTTCAGGGGATCATGGAGCAGGGCCCGCACGCCCTGGAAGAAGCTCGCCTTTTCGATGTTCTGCTCTCTCAAGCGATCGATGATCAGTTTTCTCCAGCCGAAAATGACCAGGAACAGGGCGGCCAGCATGGCGAAGGTGGAGCCCACGTAGATGACGATGTGAGCGATCGGCTGGAAGGGAACGACCAGCCACACGCCCACGGTCAGGACAATGGTTCCGAAGATCATGAAGGGCATGGCGATCTTGTGAAGAATGCCCTTGAAATCGAGCCACCGCCCGATGATCAGGGTGAGGGCGATCGCAATCAGTGCCAGCATGATATGGAGATGGCCTACCACCGAGAGTTGCAGGGGGCTCTTGTGGGGTATGCGAATCAAGTCCTCTGCGAGAAAGACCTCGAAGCCGTTCCCCAGGAAGGCACCCGCCGCCGCCCCGAACAGGGCAGAGCCGAGTGTTGCCACGGACATCGTGAAGAAGGCGACCCTCTCCAGGTCGACCCCCTTCCTCGTGTGGGAGTATTGAGGGTCCTTGACGTAATACGCCTTGTTCCACGGATTGAGCGCCGCCGTCAGCAGGATGCCGGCAAAGAACATGAGGGAGAGCCCGAACAGATAGACGCCGTGCCAGAGGAAGTTGTGCCCGAAGTAGGCAAACCACAAACCGAAGACGAGGCTCGCCAGATAGCCGAAGGTAACCGTTGCGTTGATGGCGGTTCTCTGGGAAGTCTTCATCGGCAGGATGGCGGTGATGAAGTAGACCTCGATGGCGATCACGGCCATCGCAATGGCGTGGTAAAGAATGACCAGCCGGCCTATGCGCTCAACGGGACGCAAGTCGAACCCGACGAGCTTGACCATGATCTCCTTGACCCCCCACTCGGCCATGGGGCCCGAAAGGGTGCCGAGAATGGCGGTCACCGCGGCCGTAATGGACATGGCAAGGAGTACGAGGCCGTTGGTGGATCGAAACAGATAGGTGAGCCAGTTCGCTATGCGTTGCATGTGAAGCACCTCTCACGGTTCACGTTTTCGCTCATCCCGGGCACCTGCGGGAACCACCGATTGCTGGTAAGTACTTACTAACCTCCTCGATCGAACAGCCCTGATCCGGGGCAGCAACCCTCAGGGGGAAGCTACCCGATCAGCCTGAGGTACTCCCGCCACAATGGGGCCTGTCTCACACGCAGCGAATAGGAGAAGTCGGACAGCGCCCAGAAGACAACGGAAGACTGTATCATACCCACGAAGATCGAAGCCGCGGCCTCCACATCCACTTCATCACTCACCCGGCCGCGCTTCTTCGCATCGACAAGAATGTCCTTGATGATCTTGAGGAAGTTGGTCAACAGGTTCGCGATCTTCACCTTGATCTCTTTGTTCTGCTGCTGCAGGGATTCGGAGAAGATGATTCTCGGGATTCCCTTGTTCTCCTCGATGAACTCGAACTGGAAGCTCAACAGAGTGTAGAGCTGATCGATCGGGTCGGTCACATTCCCGATGTGCGCGACGAACCTCTCGATCATGGACTTCTCCAGATCCTCGATCATATAGAGGAGCATTTCGTCCTTGGAACGAAAGTGCTTGTAGATGGCCGCATCCGTCACACCCACCCGCTTGGCGATCTTCACCATCACGAGGTTGTGCAGCCCCTCTTCGGAGATGATCTCCATCGCCGCCCGGGCGATCTGCTGTTTTCGGGAGACTGCACCCGTCTTGGCCATCATTCTACAGTCCCTAAGCAGGAACCGCGTCCGCTTCCATGGCGGCATCGGCGGTTTCCTGTTCCCGGGTTCCGGTGATCCGTTCGAATCTTGCCGGCGACAGGAGAATAAAGAACATGATCAGACTGATGATCGGCGCTATGGAGAACAGGGAGAACCTTCCCAGTTCGATGGTTGTCTCGACTGCGAGAGGGGTTCCCACCATCACCTGCGTGAACGCGGCGCCAAGCCCGAGTACCCGCATCCAATCCTTGGGACGAATCAGGATGCCGGCAGTGACGATCCCCCAGGCGATACTCGAGAACCAGTTCAGCCGCTGTACGAAATAGAAGAGCTCGGTCCCGATGGTCAAGATACGACTCCAGCTCGCAATGCCGTTCATGAAGCACAGCACGAAGCCCATTCCGGTAAACATGCCGAGGATCGCGTGGCCCCAGGACCGGTTGCCCACCGACCGCATGATGAAGAAGTACAGGACGAGATTCGGCCAGAAGAGGGTGAAGTAGACCGGGGGATTGCCGGCAGCCATGAAGGGCACGTTGATGAACCAGGTGGCCTGCAGAGACAGCACGCTTCCGATCACCAGGAGAGGGAAGGCCCATTTCTTCCTAATGAGGAAACCGTACACGCCCCCGGCAAACAGCACACCGGCAATGATACCCACATCCGAGAGACCGGGCATGATGTACTTGAGAAGCATTTCGCATCCCGGTTCCGCCGCTTCCATATTCTGAGCACGTTCGTACCAGAGCATGAAGATGGTGAAGATACCGACGATGTTCATGACGGCGCCGATCGCCCCGAGGGTGATACCTGCTTTTCTGTTCTTTTCCATTTTCTTTTTCTCCCTAGAGGTTTCCAAGGATTCCCAAAACAACGAGTCCCGTCTATCGATTGAGTCCCGCCCTCTCCTCCTCGATCAGCTTTCCGTACAGAGCCTTTTGATCATCCGTCAGGAAGGCTTCGATCTTCTCTTCCTCTGCGGGCCCCTTGGTGACGATTTCGTCGATCCTGTTCGTTGTGGTGCGGTCCAGGCCGAGCCGATCGGCGATCATCAGGGTACGGTCGGCCACCTCCCATCCGGAGATGATCTCACTGAACCTCGCCTTCTGGGCTTCATCGAGGACGGATTCGATCTTCTCTTGCTCCAGCGTTCTTCTCGCTCTGGCGGCTTTCAACAGGGCCTGACTGTCGCCCTTGCATCGCCGGCGGTCTTTTTCCCTCAGGTCTTCGACCATAGCGATGACGCTCTCTACCTCGGCCGCCTGCTCGTTCGTGAGCTTGAGCTTCTTCTTCAGCAGGTAGGGTGTCTTGTCGTGACCCGGTTTCTTGCCACACTGTACGAGCAGGGCCACCGAAACCACGAGAGCAGCCGAGAGGATTCTATGTTCGAATTTCGCACCCGTCTTCAGATGCATGCCGTAAGTCTCTTTTGTGTAATGGCTTTTTACGCTAGTAAGTATTTACTAACCGATTTCCGGCCCATTGTCAAGCCTTTTTTCGATTTCCCGTCATTCCTTGTACATTTCTCCTGTATGACAGGCGCAACCCCTCTTGAAGACCGCATTGTTGTGCCCCCCTACATAGATCACGGACCCGGGCTCCACCGAGAAATCACAGCCCTTGAAGAAGACAGGGTTTCCTTCTTTGTCCCACTGGGGGATCTGTACATTGCACCCTACGTAAACCTTTCCGCTCAGCTTGGTATTGCAGAGCGGACCTTCGACGAGTCTGTCGAACTTCATCTGCTTCCCCCCGACTTCGACCGTCACCGGCCCGGACGCCCCCGCGGGATTGTCGTTAGAGGACACCTTCGGAAAGGCCTGTGGGCCGGCAAGGTATGTAACGCTGCCTTCAGGGCATACGATCGCCTTTCGTTCACATGCGGTCGAAAACAAGGCCACGGAAACGAGAAAAGCGGCAATGTAAGTCTTCATCGGGATCCTCTCCTTGGTTTGATGGATTCGCTCCTCGCACACCTTCCTGCTTTCAAAAACTCATTCCGAGAGTGAAGCCTACGGCGAAGATGCTGCCGCCGGTCTCATAGCCGGGATAGCCGATCACCACGGTCTCCGGGACCCCGTCCCCGTCGAGGTCCACCCTGTCCGAATCCTTCCTGTGCTCGCGGTCCGTCAGGTGGTGAAACTGGAAATGCCCGTCCAGCTTCAAGGCGCGGGTCGATCCGAAGAGGTCCCGAAGCGCTAGTCCCAGCCCCGTGGAGAATACGTGGGAGTCGCTGTCCAGGTAATTGGTCAGCGCCTTCTGTTCCGGCACCGGGGATTTCTGGAAATAGTACCCGCCGCGCAGCTTCAGCTCGACCCGGTCGGCCAGCGGGAACAGGCTCCACTTCTTGGCCAGGTACTCGACCCCCGCTCTCGGCAGGAAGGTATCGCTGAATCCGGGGTCGAAGACGTGCTGGAACGGCACCTCGGTCTCATTCGGTCCGATCTTAACCGTCATGTCCAGGGTCGCGTCATCGAACTTGGACCACTGGAGCCACCCCAGGTCGAGGCTCACCAGCCATCTCTTCCCCGGCTTCCAGGCCCACCCGAAAATCACCTGCCGGGGGCTGTAGAAGATCATGCTGTCCATTTTTCCCGCGATGGCCGTCACGGTCTCGCCGGTCAGGATGAAGGCATTCAGATTGATGTCCACCTCGCCCTGGTTCTTCTTTTCCTTGTAAACGATGCCGAAGCTCATATCGTTCTTCATCTTGTACAGGAGCCCTGCATACGGGGCAATCCGAGGCCGGAAGGTCAGGGCAAGGTCAACGGTTCCTTCGCTTCCCACGGGAACATAGACGTTCACCTGTCCCTGCGGACCGAAGAGAACGTCGATTCCTGCGCCGATGTGGAGCCCCTTGTAGACCCTCGCACCGACCGAAACCAGGAAGGAGAAACGCTTGGGGCGCTTCTCGTACCAGATGAAGTGGGGCTCCCTCTGGTTCTGGGTCTGGAGCCTGGCAAGGTAGTGGGTTGACGGGAGGTAGAACCCGACGCCCAGTGCGATGTCCTTGCTCAAGCCGATCGCGACGCCCCCCATGAAGCCCCCGTTGTCGCTCAGATTCGTCTCCACGTCGCCGATCACAGGGTCTCCGTCCGGGGTCTCCCCCACCACCACGTTGCCGATCGAGTGGAAACTGGAGTTCAGGAAGTTCATCCCGAAGCCTGCATCGACGTCTCCGATCTGCGGAAGCCCTGCCGGGTTGTAGAAGATGCCGGCGAAATCATCGGCAACTGCGCTGTACGCCCCACCAAGGCTGATGGCCCTCGAGCCGTAGCCGTAGGTCTCTAGAGGGTTCGCAACTGACGCGGCCGGCCAAGCCAGCAGAATACAGATAAGGAGTGGGAAAAACGTCCGGCGGCACAGGAAGGGCATGTTCTGCTCCGGGATCTTGTCGGATGGTATCGCGGACTAGCCCCTGTTCTTCAATCCACTCTCAAGGATGCCGATCACCTGATCCACGTACTCCTCGGTGATCTCCCCTGCGTACCTGTGCTTGACCTGGCCCGTGGGATCCACGATCAGGACGTTCACGTATTCATCCGTGAAATCCCAGACCTTGATCAGCACCTCTTTTTTGTCGAGCACATAGCGGATCTTCGAGTTCGCCTTTTCTCTCTGCTTGAGCAACATACGAATCATGAAGCTGGGAGCCGAGGTTGCGCTCGTGTTGATCACAAAACTCACCCCGAGCAGGTCAGGGGGGTAGCTGAGCTCATCGATCCTTTCGACCAGGGGCATGGCCTGCTGCCGCTTCCCTGTATCCACATACAGAATCAAGTTTGTTTTTCCCAGCAGATGACTGCTGTTCCATTCTTCTCCGGTAGCGGTTCCTCCGTCATCACCCTTCAGAACAACGGCCGGAAGCACCGTGCCCTGTCCCTCTTCCTCGGCCGGAAGCGCCGGATCATGTTCCGTTGCCCCGGCAAGTGAACAGAGGAGTGCCAGCGCAACAACTTGTAAGAGGCTAGAATATCTCATTTTTTGCCCTCCCCTGGAGATATTCGATCTTCCGGCCGCGGCCTTTAGCAGGAAATTAGTAAGTAATTACTAACTAGATCTACAGAAATCATTATCTGATGTCAAGCTTTTTTTTATTCGGAGTGTGATTCAGCGTCTGCGAGCGCAGACCCGGCTCGCCAGGAGGAGACAGGCCGCCGCAAATGCAACCACCACGGCGACATCGGACCAGGGGTTCTGGCTGACGGTCATCTGCGGCTGTGCCAGGCCTCCGTACAATGCATGCCGGACGGCAGAGACCCCGTAGGCGACCGGGTTGAGTTTCATGACAGTGGCGTAGAATCCTTCGCCCGGTGGAAACATGGCTCCGGAAATGATCCAGAGGGGGATGAGCAGCATCATCTGGACCGCGTGATATGCCTGCACGTTGTCGAGGAGCCATGCAACGGCGAATCCGAGAGCGGTCAGGCCGAGGCTCGCCGATATCGCCGCGGCGAAGAGGAGGGGCCAGTCGATCTGGGCGATCGGGAAACCGGCAAACGGGGCCAGGGCGAAGAAGATCCCTCCCTGTATGAGCGCGACGCTCGTGGAGCCGAGACACTTTCCCCAGACGAGTGCAGCACGCGAACCCGGTCCGGCGAGGACCCCTTGCAGGAATCCCTGGTGCCGGTCATCGATGACACTGACGCTCGCGAAGATAGAGGCGAACAAGAGCACGAGCATGACGACACCGGGAAAGAAGTACTCCATGTAGCCCACATCCAGGGCCGGGATCCGGAAGGTCCCGGCGAGGCCCGAGCCGATCACGAGCCAGAAAACCACGGGCTGCCCCAACGCGCTGATGATTCGAGCCGGCTGACGCCAGAACCGGGCGAGGTCGCGGCGCCAGAGGACTCGTGCCGTGGCGATGTCGTAGCCCAAGGGGGTCGTCATGCCTCATCCTCTTCGTCATCCAGGCTGTGACCGGTGATCTGAAGGAATGCGTCTGCCAGGGAAGGCTTCCGCAGGGAGATCGATTTGAACACACCGGGAGGGAATGCCTCCACGAGCCGCGGGATCAGCTCGTGGCCGCGTTCGGTTCGAAGATGGATCCCATCCCGGCCCAACTGAGGATCGAGGTCGAAGCGGTTGCGCAGTTCCGTAATGAGTTCCTCGCCATGGCTCGTTTCCAGGATGACCACGTCGCCGGCAAGCCGGCCGAGCAGGTTCTCCGGTGTATCAATCGTAACCACCCGGCCCCGATCGAATACGAGGAGTCGATCGCAACGCGCCGCTTCGTCCGTCCGGTGCGTGCTGATGAGCATCGAGATATCCCTTGCCTTCTTCAGGGCGATGAAGCGCTGCCAGGAGGCCTCGAAGGCGATCGGGTCGAGTCCGTTCGTAGGTTCGTCCAGGAGCAGCAAAACCGGCTCATTGATCAGGGCCCGCCCCAATTCGAGCCGGCGCTTCATCCCCCCGGAGAAAGTCTCCACCTTGTCGGCGCTGCGGTCGGCAAGTTCCATGAAGGTCAGCAACTCGTCCGCGCGCCGGGCCGCTTCCTTGCCGCTGATTCCGAAAAGCCTGGCCCCGAGAATCAGGTTCTCCCGGGCGCTCATCTTGACGTCGAGGCTTGGTTCCTGGAAGACCACCCCCATGTCCGCCCGCTTGGTCCGTCCGCGACGGTCGAGCAGCGTTCCATCGAGACGTACGCTTCCACGGTCGGGCCGCCACACACCGGTAATGCAACGCATGAGGGAAGTCTTGCCTGACCCGTTGGGCCCGAGGATGCCGACGATCTCGCCGGGTGCGACCGAGAAGCTCACCATGTCGAGAATTGCCCGGTCGCCTATGGAGAGCTTCAGCCCACGCACTTCGAGCCGGAAAGCAGCGGCACCGGAGCGCTCGGCCTCGTTCTGTGCAGACGACTCGTGGATGGATTCGGAGGAACCCACGCGTGCTTCTCTCCGGATAGCCCTGCGAACGGCAGGACCACTTCGGGCGTTTGGAAGTGTGCTTCTCAGGACAAGGGGCAGCATAGGTACAGAGGCCGTTTTCTGTCAAACCACGGCCTGACCCCTTTCTTCAGTCTATGGTCTTGTGAAAGCGAGCCACGGCCAGCGAAAACACGACCGCGCCGAGGGAAAACATCATGAAGAACTGGGGTGCCAGGATGTACAGACCGTTGCCCTTGAGGATGACTCCACGCACGATCACTAGGAAGTATCGGAGCGGATTCGCATATGTGAGCCATTGAGCCGGTTCGGGCATGTTAGCGATCGGAAACATCAGACCGGAAAGGAGGACGAAGGTCATCTGAACCATCAAGGCGAGAAAGATCGCCTGCTGCTGGGTATGAGACAAGGTAGAGATGAGCAGACCCATGCCCAGGGTGGTGAACAGGAAGATCGAAGTGGCGAAGTAGAGCAACCCGATCGAACCCACCATGGGCAACTTGAAGTGGCCTGCGGCGACCACCAGGATCAGTGTCACGTCCACCATCCCGATGATGGCAAAGGGAATCATCTTGCCTGCCACGAGTTGCCAGGGTTTTATAGGGGTCACCACCAGTTGTTCCATTGTACCGATTTCCCGCTCCCTGGTTATGGCGAGACTCGTAAGGATCATGGTGATCACCATGAGGATCATGCAGAGCACGCCCGGAACCATGTACCAGCTCGACTTGAGCTCCGGGTTGTATTGGTATCGGATCTCCGTGTTGACCCATGGTTCCGGTCTCTTGCCGCTCCCGGTCGACCCGGTCAGGCGGTCCATTCGCATGTCGATCTGGTCCCGCGCGTACGTGGAGAGTATCTTCTGCAGATAACCCATGGCCACCCCGGACGAGTTGGACTCCGACCCGTCCATCAGTGCCTGCAACGGGGCAGCCTCGCCTCTGTCCAGTCTGTCGGCAAATCTCTCAGGGAAGACGAGCACTACGTCCGCCCGGGTGTTGACCAGAACGTCGGCGATCTCTTCCTCGGTTTCGACCTCCCCGACAAAGGTGAAGTAGCCCGAGTTGAGCACCGCCCGGACAAGATCCCGGCTCGCGAGGCTCTTGTCGCGGTCCATGACCGCCATCGTGATATTGCTCACATCCATGGTGACCGCATAGCCGAAGAGAAAGAGCTGGAAGAGCGGCGCAATGAAGATGATCACGAACATTCGCGGATCTCGAAACGCCTGGATGAATTCCTTGCGTGCTACGTGGATGATGCGACCCATGTCTGCCTCACAGTTTCTTCTTGAAACGGGCCACCGCAAGAGACAGGAGGAGCGTCCCGAAGATGACCAGAAAGAGGGTTGGACGCGCAAGATCGACCCCCGATTGATCCTTGAGCATGATGCCCCGGCAAATCGTCACGAAGTATCGTGCGGGCACCGCATACGTGACGGCCTGCACCCATCCGGGCATCGACTTCACGGGAAACATGAAGCCCGAGAGCATGATGCTGGGAAGCAACGTGCTCAAGATGACGATCTGGTTCGCCAGGACCTGGTTGCTCGCGATCACACTGGCAAACAACCCTATCGAAAGTCCGGACACGGCGAAGAGCAGGGCCGTCCCGGCAAACAGGGAGAGGCTTCCGGCAAACGGAACCTTGAATACGACCACGCCCATCATGGCCGCCATCATGCAATCGATCAGGGTGATCACCAGATAGGGGATCATCTTTCCGATGATGATCTCATGCCTGCGAGCCGGTGTGGCAATCAACCCTTCCAGGCTTCCCAGTTCACGCTCACGAACCACGGTAAGGCTTGTGAGCAGTGCTGCAATGATCATCATGATCACGGCGACCAGGCCGGGGACGATCGTGTAGGTGCTTTCCAATTCCGGGTTGAACCAAACCCGGATCTGTAGATCCACGGGAGGGATGCCCCTGGACGACACGCCTCCCCGGGACAACACTTGCTTGACCGTGGAGATGTTCATACCCGTGAGGATTGCCTCCACATAGCCCGCGGCGATCGTGGCGGTATTCGACTCGGAGCCGTCGAGGAGGACCTGCACGGTGTCACCCTCCCACCTTTCGATGTTCCTTCCGTAGTCTTCCGGAATCGAAAGCCCGATCTGGGCTTCGTCGGAGTCGAGCAGGGCAAGGAGATCCTTTGGATTCGAAGGGGTGGCCACCAGGCGGAAATACGTACTTCCCGTGAACTTCTCGATCAGCGCTCGGCTCGCCCGGCTCCGGTCCTCGTCCGCCACGGCAAGCTTGATGTCACGGATGTCAAAGGTGATGGCAAAGCCGAAGAGCAGGATCATGATGATGGGAAGAACAAAGGCGATCAGCAGTGTTCGCCAGTCCCTCATGACGTGCAGGAGTTCCTTTCGCGCGATCGCCGGGATACGGGTCTTCAACGGGCCCTCCCCCCTTCTTGAGCGATCCGTTCGTCCTCCAGCTCGATCAGGTGCATGAATGCGTCCTCGAGGCTCGCCCGAATCGGACGCACCTGGGTCTTGGGCCAACCTTCCCGGGCGAGCAGGCCTTCGAGTTTTTCAGCTGCTCCCGGACCGTTCTCCATCAGCACACGGCTGGTCAACCCGAAGATCTGAGCCCGTTTCACCTGAGGTTCCGATTCCAGCCTGTCCACAACCTCCCTGGGTGGAGCCCCGGAGACCTCGAGCATGGTTCCGTCCAGCACCTCGGTCACGAGCTCCCGCGGGGTGGCCTCTGCGATCTTCCGCCCGGAGTAGATCAGGATCAGGCAATCGCAGTGCTCCGCCTCGTCCATGTAGTGGGTGGTCACGAAGACCGTCACGCCTTGACTACGCAGCTCTGAAATCAGGTCCCAGAAATCCCGCCGGCTGGCGGGATCCACGCCCGCGGTCGGCTCGTCCAGGAACACGATGCGGGGCTCGTGCAGGATCGCCGCACCCAGGGCGAGGCGTTGCTTTACGCCTCCGGCCAGGGTTCCGGTCATACGATGCTCGAGACCTCGGAGGCCGGCGATTTTCAGTGCCAGGTCGATGCGCGCCGCACGCTTCTTGCGAGGAATGCTGTAGACGCCTGCGTAGAACTCGAGGTTCTGCTTGACCGTGAGGTCCGCATAGAGCGAGAACTTCTGGCTCATGTACCCGATGTTCTCTTTGATCTTGTCCGGGTCGCTGGCTATATCGAACCCGGCCACCGAACCGCTTCCCTCGGTGGGCGCGAGAAGGCCGCAGAGCATACGGATCGTGGTGGTCTTGCCCGCCCCGTTCGGGCCGAGAAAACCGAAGATGGACCCCTCGCCCACCTCGAAGGAGACGTTGTCCACTGCTGTGAACGGACCGAACCTTCTCACGAGACCCTCCGCCTTCACGGCAATCATCTCCGCACCTCTGCCCACGAAGCCAGGGATTCACGAGCGTGTTCGAGTTTGAATTTACGCTGCTTAGCGACCGGACTGCCCCACCAGGGTTCAGGGGTCAGGGATCGGGGGGCAGGGCCTGATCCCTGACCCCTGGTCCCTGATCCCCCACTAAGCACTGCTTGCAGTTTCATCTCGTTTCTCACTCTCCCAAGACAAAAACACGTCCTCAAAGGTCGGGGTGGTCGGCTCGACCGAAGAGGTGGCGATCCCGGCCCGGGTCAGGAACCGCTCGATGTCCTCGGCTCCCACGCTTGGCACGCAGGCGACTTTGAGAACCTGGCCGGAGGGATAGCTGCGCAATACGCTCTCCTGGGTCTCCAGGGTTTCACGCGCTGTTTGGGTTTCCGGCACGAGGACCTCGAAGATCTTCTCCGGAAAGGATGCAAGGATCTCCTTCGGGCTGTCCGTCTCGAGGAATCTGCCCCCGGACATGAGCCCCACCCGGTGGCATCGCTCCGCCTCGTCCATGTAAGGCGTACTCACCACGATCGCAACCCCTTCGGCGGCAAAGGCATAGAGGATTTCCCAGAGCTCTCTCCGCGACAGTGGATCCACGCCGGTGGTAGGCTCGTCGAGCAACAGGAGCCGTGGGCTGTGGATCATGTTGCACGACAGTGCGAGCTTCTTGTACATCCCGCCCGAGAGCTGGCCGGCCCGCCTCCGGGCGTAGGGCTCCAGCCGCGAAAACCGATACAACCGGGCCAGGCGCTCCTTGCGGTCGGCCCTTGCGACGAAATGCATGTCCGCGAAGAACCGCAGATTTTCGGCCACGGTCAGGTCCGCATAGAGACTGTACTGCTGGGGCATGTATCCCAACCGTTCGCGGACCTTGTCCGGATCCTCGTCCACCCGCAGCCCATCCAGAGAGGCGTGTCCCTGGTCGGCATCGAGCACACCCACCAGCAGTCGAAGGGTGGTCGTCTTGCCCGCTCCGTCCGGCCCGACCAGGCCGAAGATCTCCCCGGGTTCCACGTCCAGGTCGATCCCGGCAACGGCTCTGACGTCCCCGAATTGCTTGTGAAGGTCGCGGGCCTCGAGAAGTGCCATGACTACTCCTGTACGAACCAGGCGTCCACGGGCATCCCTGTCTTGAGAACCCCGTCCGGGTTCGGAACGCGCACCTTCACCTGGTAAACCAGCCGTACTCGCTCGTCGCGGGTCTGCACGTTCTTCGGCGTGAATTCCGCCTCGTCCGCTATCGTCGCCACCGAGCCGCTGAATCTTCGATCCGGGTAGCTGTCGGTCACGACGTCCACCCGCTGGCCGAGCCGGATCTTTCCCAGCATCGGGCCCGGGATGTAGACCTTGACCTCCATGGTGGATAGGTCGGCCAGCGTCATCAGCGCCGAGCCGGGAAGCACGGTTTCGCCTAGCTCCACATCCCGCCGGATGACCGTACCGCTCACCGGAGCTCTCACCTGTGTGTAGGCAAGCTGTGTCTTCGCAAGATGCAGCGCGGCCTCAGCCTGCACGACCTGGGCCTGCACGACCTGCTGCTGGGCCTTCAGGACTGACTCCTGTGTTTCCGCATCGTCCAGCTGCATTTCTGTTGCGGATCCGGTGGAGAGCAACTTGCGGATCCGTGCAAGGGTAATATCGACCCCATCGAGTTGGGCCTTCACCACGGCCGACTGGCTCGTGGCAGAGGCCACTGCCTCCCGCGCCTGCTCGACCTGTGCACCATAGAGCAGGTCATCGATGGTCACGACGAGCCGGCCTTCTTCGACCCGCTCGCCCTCTTCGGCGGCCAGGCTGGTAATCCGGCCCATGACCTGCGCGCTTACCAGCACCTCCACCGCCTCCACGGTCCCGTAGAAAGATTCGTCCTGCTCGAGAGCCTTCTGTTCCTTCCAGTAGCGGTGTCCGAAGAAGCCCACCAGGCTGAGGCTCACGATGAGGGGAATGATCCGTCTGGCCATCTTCTCACCTCCCGATCGATGCCAGATCCCCGGTCGCTGCCGAAAGGTGGATCTGGGCATTCCGGTAGTCGAACAGGGCCTTCAGATGCTCCAGCCTTGCCGTGGTAGCAGCAAGCTGCGCGTCGATGACCTCCACATTGGTGGCGGCTCCCGCCTTGTAGCTGTGCTCGGCGATCTCGAGCATCTGGTTCGCCCGGTCCTGATTCTCCTTGGTTGTCTTCATCCGCACCGCGGCTTCCCGGAGGGAAAGCACTGCGGTCCTTACCTCGGTACGAACGTTCGCGTGGGTCTGCACCGAGGCCAGAGTGATCGTCTCGGCAGCGGCCCGTGCACGGCGCATGCCCCGGTAAGACTCCAGCCCGTCAAAGAGGGGAACCTGGATGCCGACGCCTATCGTGAAGATCTTCTCCCAATCATTGACGGCGAAGTAGGGTTTTTCATAGCCGATCGTGCTGGTCAGCTGCATGATCGGAAGCATGCCCCCTCGCTTCGACAGGGCCAGGTCTTCGGTCGCCGACTGGTTCAACTCGAGCACCTTGAATTCGGGACGCAGCTCGCGGGCGCGCTCGAGTTCCTCTTCTTCGTCGATGGCCTCGACTTCGGCTTCGAGTGTGTCCGTGAGTTCGATTTCAACGTGACGGCCCAACCCCGCCGCCCTTCTCAGCAAGATGAAGGCGGTTTCGATGTCCTGTTCGGCCTCGATCACCCTCGGTTCCACATTCGACACCTCGACCTGCGCACGCAACAGCTCGAGCCGGTTGGCCACCCCGGCATCGTAGCGGTTCTGGACTTGTTCAAGGTGCGCCTGGGCGGTGGAGAGCGCCTCACGCTGGACGCCCGAAACCGCATCGGCGATCAGCACCGACAGGTAAGCTTGCGCCGTCTGCCGCGCCACGCCGAGCTTCACGGTCTCTTCCTCGTGGCGTGACGACTCGACCTGTTTTCCGGCAGCCCTGTGCGCGTAGTACACCCTCCCCGATTCGAAGAGAAGCTGGTTCAGGCTCAAGCGGGCGAGCCAGTTGTCGTTCGCCCCGATCTCCCTCGAATCCTGCACCGCAATGGGAGGAACGCCCGGGATCGGAACATCCACCTGGATGTCGGTGTTGATGCGGGGGATGTTGTCCAGGTACTGGTACCCCGCATCGATCGTCAGGTCCGGAAGGAAGTTTGAGAAGACCTCCTTCCTCGCCTCCTCCCTCTCGTCGATCCTGCTGTGGGCAACCGCCACGTCAGGGCTGTTCACCAATGCATAGCCGATCGCCTCACGTACCGACCATTTCAGCGGCTCGGCCGCCTGCGCCCCTGTGACCGAACCGAGCCATCCCGCCAGAATCAGCGTGGCCAGAAGCGCATTTCGTCTCGTCCCGCTCGTTCCCATTCCTAAGCTCCTCCTTCTTCGTGACAAAGGCATCTCGGGACCAGGACTCCCTGCAGAAGAAGATCCTTGAATGTCGTGATGAACTGGTCAAAGTTCAGACCCTGCTCCGCCATGAATCTAGGGTGTGCCACATTGGTCAGGATCCCCTGGATCAATTTGCCCGCCACGGTCGGATCGATGCCCGGGCGAATCGAGCCTTCCTGCTGGCCCCGGCGGAGCAACTCCGTGATGATGCCCACTGCACCGGAGCGGAATTGATCGATCCGGTCCCAGAGCTCGGGCATGAGGACCTGAATATCCACCATCACCTGGGTGGAAACGTTCGAAAGAACATTGTGAATCAGCAGATCGAAGTGCCTCCTGAGGATCACGTCCACCGGCCCGGTGGATGTGAGATTCTCCAGGATGGCCGGAACGTGCTGCTCGATACCCTCCATCACCACCGCAATGACCAGTGCATCCCGATCCGGGAAATAGCGGTAGAAGGTGCGCTTGCTCATCCCGAGGTCCGCGCAGAGCTCCTCGACGGTGACCTTGCGAAACCCGCGCTGGCGGAACACCCGATCCGCGTGTGCGATGATCCTCCTGCGGGTCTTCTCGGTTCGATCCGGGCGACTTTGTCGATCCGGGCGACCCTCTTTTTCGACCTTCCTCATGATCGGGGCCCCTCCCTTTACCCTTAAGGAAACGTATTTCGTGTTATTCGTTTCCTTTATAGCAAGAATGTCATGGATGTGTCAAGGTCTTTTTTCGGGGCACCGGGTCGGATACTGGATCGACGGTGTGAACCACACAGGAGGAGGAGGGAAATGGGAATTGGGGACAGCCACTCATTTCCCGGGAAATGAGTGGCTGTCCCCAATTTCTAAGTGGCTGTTTTATATATGATTTGCTACAGGGTGGGCCTAATGAGAGCTCGGCCGGAGAACCGCGTCGACCTTTTCGTACAGGGCGGCGAGGCCTTCGGATTTCTTGAAGTGGGCGTCAACCCCCAGGTGGAGCAGTTCTTCGTGCTCCCCTTCCAGGGGATGGCCGGAAAGGATCATGACTGGAAGATCCGAGGTCTTCGATTCGTTGCGAATCCAGCGTAGGACGTCATATCCGTTCCTGCCGGGCATGATGATATCGAGAATGACCAGGTCCGGGACCCTCTTCTCCAGTGAAGAGACAGCTTCATCCCCGTCCCGTGCCACCTCGACCTGGAAGCCCTTGTCCTCCAGTTGCATGCGCAGGGACTCCGAGACGCCCGGATCGTCGTCCACCACCAGGATAGAGCTCTTCTCCTCACCGAGCAGGAGCTGGATCTTCTCGACGAGATCCTCCTGCCTGAACGGCTTGGTCAGGTAGTCGCTGGCACCCAGAAGGATGCCCTTTTCCCTGTCTTCCACCACCGAGATGATCAGGACCGGGATGTCCTTGGTGATCGGGTCGTCCGTGAGCATCCCGAGCAGATCATATCCGCTCATGGTCGGCATCATCAGATCCAGGGTGATCAGATCTACATGAGTCCGGTGAACCATCTCCAGGGCTTCGTTGCCGGAGGCCGCCTCCAGAACCCTGTGACCCCATCTCTGGAATTGATAGCGCAAGAGCTTGCGCATGTTGCGATTGTCCTCGACCAGAAGGACGGTCTTCCTGCCGTCGTCTTCCGAGAGCTCCGGAATCTCTTCACCTTCCTCGATCGACCGCGCAGTGGCAGCGACCGCGGGCAGGGTGAAAAGGAAGGTGCTTCCCTTTCCCTTGCGGCCCTCTACCCAGAGGTTCCCGTCGTAGTAGGAAACAATCTCTTTGCAGATAGGCAGACCCAGCCCGGTTCCCTTCGGCTTGTCGGTCAGATGGTCGCTCAGACCCTGGCGGAACTTGTCGAAGATGAGTGCTCGGTCCTGCTCGTCGATACCTACACCCTTGTCCGACACGCTCACCCGGATCCACTCCGACGGGTCCCGAGACCGCTTTCCATGGAACACCTCGGCCCCGATACGGATCTCTCCGCCTTCGAACGAGAACTTGATCGCATTTCCCAGGAGGTTGGTGATCACCTGTTGAACCCTGTCCCGATCCGCAAAGACGTAGGGAAGATCAGCCGGTATGTCGAGCACCAACCGCAGGGATCTCTCTTCCAGGGCGCATTTCTGCGTCTTCGCCACCTCGGTGATCACCTCGGCCAGTGACATGAGGTCGTCGTGCCAGACCATCTTGCCCGATTCGATCCTGGACAGGTCCAGAAGATCATTGATCAACCGCGTAAGCCTCTCGCTCTCGGCGTTGATGATCTCCAGGAACTCCTGTCTCTCTCCCGCAGCCACCTCGTCATAGCTCAAGAGGATCTCCGAGAAGGACCGGATCGAGGTCAGAGGCGTCCGTAATTCGTGCGATACCGAAGAGAGGAACTCATCCTTCATCAGGTCCAGCTTCTTCAGGTCCTCGTAGGCCTCCTGGAGCTGCCGGGTGCGTTCTTCGACCAGGGTCTCCAGCTGCGCATGAATCCGCTCCAGCTTGCGCTCCGCTTCCCATTTCGCGCTCAGGGCCGAGGCAAACTGCCGAATCTCCTGTGGATGGAAAGGCTTGCGGACGTAGAGAAGTTTCTCCGGAGGAGGCGCCCGTTTCACCACCTCCATGGGATCGACGTCCGAGTTACCCGTCATCAAGACGATCTGTGTGTGTGGGTCCAGCTTACGGATCTGCTCAGCCGCCCATATCCCATCCGGCCCTGGCGGCATGCATACATCCAGGAAGACGACCGCGAACGGCTCGCCCGCCTCTTTCGCCTCCCGAACCGCCCGGATCGCCTCCTCGGCCTGCTCGCAGCAGGCCACATCAAATGAGACGGCCGTCTCAGGGTCCGAGCCCTGGTTCTCACAGAGGATGTGCTTGTGAAAATCCAGGATGAGCTGCTCGTCATCCGCCACGAGAATACGCAGCCTGGACGGTCTCTTGTCGGTCATATGCATGGCCCAAGGGTGGAGGAGGATGTGGGGCTTTCCTGAGAACTAGAATCGGATTATTTTCCCGAAAAGATTACATTTCTCGCATTTTCCATCTTTAAAAAACTTTTTTGAACTACAGATTTCTAGCAAGTTTGCCGAAGAATAGAGATGTGAGGATAAGCATGCCTAGACCCAACAGGGGGAAAACATGGAGCCGGCACGCAAAGTAGACGGAACCCAAGACATAGAAACACATGCGGAGAGCGTGGACGAGCATCTCGCATTGCAGGCGATACACCCTAGCGAGGATCCCGCAGAACTCGAGTATCACGACCTCTCGGATGATCTGTCTCTCGATCCCGAAGAAACGCCACCCTCCGGTGGGCTCAGGGTCAAATCCATGGGTTCCTCGGTGCTCGAACGGCTGGCCGAAGTCAACAAGGAACTGTGGCTGGTCCTTTCCCTGTTGAGCATCGCCGCGCTGATGAACTACCTGATGACCGGTCATCGTATGCTGCTTGGACTGTACACGCTCCCGACCCTGTTCTCCGCCTATTTCTACGGCAGGCGCCACGCCACCCTGACCGCTATCGCGAGCGTCTTTCTGGTTGGGCTCCTCGCGCATTTCAACACGAAGATCTTCAACAACACAGTGGAAATGCAATTCGCCCAGGGCCGCTGGTACGACATAACGGCTTGGGCCGGCATTCTCGTGGTCACCGCTTATGCAATGGGAACTCTCCACGAGACGAGCCGGGCTCGTCTGAAGGAGTTGCGGGATACCTATCACGGCCTTCTCCACATCCTCAGGCAGTTCGTGTCCAAGGACAAGTACACGGAGAACCACTCCTACCGGGTTTCCATCTATGCGACCAAGATCTCAGCCTATCTTCGACTCAACCCCGGAAGGATCGAGGACGTGCGCGCAGCGTCCCTGCTTCACGACATCGGGAAGCTCGACACCAGCCGGCAGCTTCTCTACAAGGCCGCGCGACTATCCCAGGACGAGTTCGTGGAAATGAAGAAGCACGTGGAAAAGAGTGCCTCCATGCTGGAACCGGCAGGCGGGGCCCTTCGCCGGATTATCCCCATCATCCTGGCCCATCACGACAAGTTCGACGGCTCAGGCTATCACGACAAGACCGGAGATGAGATCCCCCTGGAGTCTCGCATCATTGCCGTTGCCGATGTCTACGATTCCTTGACAAGCGACCGCCCCTACCGCAAGGCCATGTCTCCTTACGAGGCGAAGGCGATCATTGCAAAGGGCTCGGGCACGGAGTTCGATCCGAAGGTGGTCAAGGCCTTCCTGGCGGCCTTCAAAAAAGGGGAACTGGAGATTCCCGAAGTGGTCCTATAGCTGCGGTCCCCTTGTTGCCAAACGATTTGCTTGGCCTCCCTGTTCCGGCAACATAGTCCCTCGTCCCCTGCAACGAAACTCCTGCACCGGAGGCGTATGCGACGGTGCACCCGTGGTATTTCGGAGCCTGATCCCTGATCCCTCTGTTCGTGCTCTACCCTTTGCCTTTCATTTTCCTTTTTCCCTTCTCTCCAAGCATCCTTGACTGTTCTCGGACAATCCCATTAGATAATAGGTTCCTCCTGAAACCGATTGCTTGGGGACACGCAGCATGCGGATGGGCATCGATATCGGCTCCTGCTACATCAAGGCCGTAGCACTGGACTCCACCGAAAGGATGGTTGCTCATCATTTTGGACCCCACAACGGACAGCCCCTCGAGGTGATCCGCCGCTTCCAGGAAAGCCTCCAGGCAGAGATCCTTACCGTGGGCATTACCGGCTCCCTGTCGGGGCTCCTTTCCCGAAACGGAAACCACCGCATCGATGATGTCCAATCGATGATCCGGGGGAGCGCCCACCTGGATGGAAGCTGCCGCAACATCCTTCATCTGGGAGCGAGCCACATCTCGCTCATCAAGGTCGGCGAAGACGGGGATCTGCTGGATTTCCGCACCAATTCGGTCTGCGCGGCCGGCACCGGTTCGTTCCTCGACCAGCAGGCCGGGCGGATGGAAATCGGCATCTCCGAGTGCTCTCGTTTCAAGGGCGTCGAGAACCCCCCTTCCGTGGCCGCACGGTGTGCGGTCTTTGCAAAGTCCGACCTGATACACCGACAGCAGGAAGGCTACAGCATTCCGCAGCTCTGGTGCGGTCTGTGCCGCGGACTCTCCTTTACAATCGCGAACACCCTGCTGCTTGGCGAGCCGCTCCGAGGCAAGACCGGCGTCATCGGGGGTGTTGCACTGAACAACGAGGTGGTCCGATGGCTGAAACAGGTGATCGGACAGGATCTGTTCGTCATCGAGCATCCACACCTCGTGGCCGCCGTCGGCGCTGCCTTGCTCGCCGAGAACGGCAACGGCGGGGGCGCAATTGCAATTGCAGAAGAATCCCCTCCCCTCGAACCGAGGCCCTCTTCACCATCTCGACCTCCCCTGCGCCTCGAGCGATCCGTTTTTCCGCGGGAAGAGATCTTTCGAGAGTTTGTGGACGAAGACGATAACGAAGTACGCATCCTGGAACCCCTCCGGGGACGATACACCGTGAGTCTCGGCATGGATATTGGCTCCACATCCACCAAGATCGCCGTTCTCAACGAAGACGACAGGGTCCTTCTGGACATATACAGAAGGACTTCGGGCGACCCGATACGGGCGATGAAGAAACTGCTCGAGCGGGCGGACGTTCTGCTCGCAGAATCGGACGCCGTATTCGAGGTTGCGGCCTGCGGTACCACCGGGTCGGGCCGAAAACTGCTCGGCCAGATCCTCGGCGCAGACCGGATCGTCAACGAGATCACGGCGCACGCACGCGGGGCACGGCTCCTGTTCGGAGAGGAGATCGAAACGATCTTCGAGATCGGCGGGCAGGATGCCAAGTACGTTCACATGCGCGGGGGCCGGGTCGACCATGTGAACATGAATTATGTCTGCGCGGCAGGGACCGGCTCCTTTGTAGAGGAACAGGCGAACAAGCTCGGGTTCGGCATCGACGAAATCGGGGACCGGGTCCTCGGCATAGCGCCCCCCTTCACCTCCGAACGATGTACGGTCTTCATGGAGCGGGACGTGGAGAAGCTCCTCCAAGAAGGGTTCTCCCGCGTGGATGCGATGGCGGCCGTTCTTTACTCTGTCTGTTTCAACTATCTGACAAAGGTCGTTGGCAACCGGCCCGTCACAGGGAAGAAGATCCTTTTTCAGGGCGCCACGGCAAAAAACAAGGGGCTGGTGGCCGCCTTCGAGATCATCCTTTCTCGAGAGATCGTCACCTCTCACTTCTGCCACGTCACGGGTGCGATCGGTGCGGCAAAGCTGGCCAGGGAGGAAGCAACCTCAGCGGACAGAGGCTCCTCTTTTAGGGGTCTGGACTTCTACAAGCGGGACGTACGGGTCACCTACGACGATTGCGGGCTCTGCCAGAACCGCTGCAAGATCACCCGTGCCGGAATCGAGGGAACGGAAGAAACGCCTTCCTGGGGGTACATGTGCGGTCGGGAGCCGGAGGATGCAAAGAAGAAGCCGAACAGGCTGTTCCAGCCCTTTGAAGCCCGAAGGCGGCTCTTCACAAAGGGCGGAACCTCACAGGAGCAAAGGGAGGGAGCCCCCGGGGTGACCCTACCCATGGCGCTGGCAACCTATGCTCATCTTCCTCTCTGGCGCGCCTTCTTCGGGGAGCTCGGCATCCCGGTGCATACCACAGGGCAGACGAGTCGGGAAACCACAGAGGCGGGCATCTCGAGCTCCACGGCCGAGTTCTGCTTCCCCATCAAGATCTTTCTGGGCCACGTGTCTTTGGCCGCCCGCTCGGACGAGCCCCTGTTCATCCCCCATCTGATCGCGGGAGAGAAGACTCGCATCACCATCAAGTCGGCCTTCTGCCCGTACGTGCAGGCCGCTCCTTCGATCGCCCGCTCTTCGGAAGCCCTTTCCGAGGCGATGCGGGGCCGGCTCATGAGCCCGGTCATCGATTTCGCCATGCCGGATCCGATCAATGTCAAGGAACTGCATACGGCTCTGAAGCCCTTCGGAATCCGAAAAGGACGGGTAGCAAGGGCATGGAAGGAAGGACTCCGGGCGTTGGAGGCGTACCGGGAGGCGTGCAGGCGAGAGGGCTCGCGGATCCTGGAGGAAATCGAACAGACCGGCGAAAAGGCGGTCGTCGTGGTGGGAAGGTACTACAACCTGTTCGACGGCGGAGTCAACCTGGAGATTCCGAGAAAGGTCTCCGAGCTGGGCTACCGGGTCATCCCGTACGAGTTTCTTCCTTTCAGCGAAGAGGATCTGGACCCCTTCTTCCAGAACATGTTCTGGTACTACGGACAGCGCATCCTGAACACGGCCCGGTTCGTCAGGGAGAACCGGAATCTCTTCCTCTTGTACCTGACGAATTTCTCGTGCGGGCCCGACTCGTTCATCCTGACCTATGTGGACGAGATCATGGGCAGCAAGCCATCCCTTACCCTCGAACTGGACGAGCACAGTGCCGACACCGGGTACGGCACCCGGCTCGAGGC
The DNA here is from genome assembly GCA_028277985.1 of bacterium. Taxonomy (GTDB): domain Bacteria; phylum Desulfobacterota; class DSWW01; order DSWW01; family DSWW01; genus S015-6. The sequence goes on from JANQFG010000273.1 coordinate 152,227, forward strand.
GTTTTCCGACCTGATGGCGGAGTACGGGGAGGCGCCCAGAGAAGAGACTCGGCTCTATGTCAAACAAGCCCCCGGGGACCTGCGCGATAAGCGTGTCCTGATCGTTCCAATGCACATCGGAGTGGTCCCGATGTTTGCTGCGGCCTTTGAGAAGCACGGGTACGAGACCCTGATGCTCCCGGAGATCACCCCCGAGCAGTTCGAGCTCGGCCGAAAGCACACCCGCGGGAGCGAATGCCTGCCCGCACACGTGACGACCGGGAGTCTTCTAAACGCACTGGAGGAATACAACCTCAAGCCCGAGGAGACGGCCCTTTTCATGCCGACCAGCGACGGCCCGTGCCGGTTCGGCCAGTACGCTTCCCTTCACCGGATCGTCCTGAACAAGCTGGGATACGAAGATCTGACGATCGTCTCCCCATCCGCGCAGAACGCATACATGGGGCTTCCGGACGAGTTGCGGAAGGACTTGTGGAAGGCGATCCTCGTGGGCGACCTGCTCCTGAAGTTCTACTGTCGCATCGCCCCCTTCGAAAGGACGGCGGGCGAGACCAGGCAGGCCTTCGATTCCATCGTGGGCGATTCTGCCCGCTCGTTCCGCGACGGCGCCTCCTTCACGAGCGTTCTCAGGGACGCGGCGGCCGGCTTCTCCCGGATCGAAAGAATGGAAGTTTCCAGACCGCTCATCGGGATCGTGGGAGAGATCTTCGTGCGCTGCAATCCGTTCTCCTGCGACCGGGTGGTGGACCGGATCATCGAGGCCGGCGCAGAACCCTGGCTCGCGCCGATGAGCGAGTGGATCCTGTTCACATCCTTTATCCATCGCTACGAGGCGAGAAAGACGAAAGACCTGGTAGAGATGATCAAATCCTACCTGGGCAACAGCTTCCTCTCCAGGCTCGAACACCAGGCCTACGAGGCTGCCGGAGAACTCCTGGATTCGCGTCACGAACCCCCGATGGCGGACATGGTCGAGAGGGGCCAAGAGTACCTGCCCGTCGAGTTCAACGCCGAGGCGATTCTCTCCGCAGGCAGGGCATCCCTGTTCATCGACAGGGACGGCGCCGACATGATCGTAAACGTCTCTCCCTTCACCTGTATGCCGGGAACGATTACCGGAGCCATCTTCCGGCAGATGAGCAACCGGAAGGGGACCCCGATCGTGAACATGTATTACGACGGAACCGTCGGGGTCAACGAAAGGATCTCGACCTTCCTGCGAAACCTGAAGCATACACGTTCTTGACACTCCATAACACGTCCCCTATGCTGCTGTAGCTCAGAGTCGGCTTTGTCACTGCGCTGAGAACATACAAGGTCTTTCGGAACCCTGTTCAGGAAAGGGGAAACCCCATGAATCATGCGAAAAGAGCACTCCTCCTCCTTCTGTTTGCGGCCCTTGTGGTCGGGTGCGCCCAGACCAAGGAGAGGACCACGATGCGCCCGAAGGTCCCGGAATCCGTGGCGGAACTGCAGGAAATCAACCTGAACATGCTGTACGGGATCATCGAGAACCTCGATATGGAGATTGCCGCTGTCAAGCAGGTCCCGCCCACGGAGTATCCCATGTACAACAAGCTCCGCGCCACAGACCTGGCCGGGATGGAGGCCCGAAAAGATATGATGTCCATCCTGGTGAGTCACTGCCGGTTCTCCAGAGACCTGCTCTTGGAGGCGGACAAGGATCCTGAGCAGAAGACTCGGATTCTCAAGGAGTGGGAAAAGCACAAAGGGGAAATGAACGCCCTTCTACACGCGGCGGACAAGAAGGTGAACGGCCTGGAGCGGGAGAGACTTAGGCTCGAGTTCGGTCTCGTTGAGGCCGCCCTGAAGCACAAGTTAGGAGTACGCGATGACTCGAAATCCGAGTAAGGCTTTGTTCCGGATGAGGGACAGGCTCTTTCCTCTTCTGCTGATCCTTTGCACTACGGCATGCAGCTCCGGGGCGGATACGGTTCGCTTCACCAGCCAGGACTATCCCCCGACACCGTCGGTCAGCGACGTGGCGGTCCTGGAGAAGGCACCGGAGGATCGCTCTTACATCAAGCTTGCGCAGATCACCATGGGGAACAGCAAGAAGTCCGGAGCCAACCTGTCCGTGAAGATCCGTGAAGAGGCAGCCAAGCTTGGAGCCGATGCCGTCATCTTCTCGGACCCGGTCATGTCCTTCAGCGGCGGGACGCAGTACGCCCCGGTATACAGACCCTGGGGGTACTACTCCCCCTATTACGGCGGGTATTACGGCGGGGCCTACATGACGACCCGCCCGATCCCCTACAAGACGAGGAAGAACACGCTGTCCGGCGTGGCCATCCGCTTCACGGACACTTGAGACCGGCCTGACCCCGCGTCCAGAGGGGTCAGGGGTCAGGGAACAGGGGGCGGGCCCCTCGACCTCTCGCCGCAGGGTGAAGAGGGGACGGATCTATTTTTCAATTTCCGTCCCCTTTTCACCCTGCAGAAAAATGGATCCGTCCCCTTTTTCCCTTTCTTCCTGAAGCCATGGGATTCCCGGCCTCGAGGAAACAGCGCCTCCCATCGGATTTCCCCTTGACAGACCTCTTTACTCTTAGTAAAGTTGCTAACCCCTCGGTTTAAAGAGGGGCCGGCCACTCAACAGCACCTCAGAGGGCTTGATTCATGGCAGGAAACGCTACCCGGCACAAGGACGTTGTCAAACGCAGGCAGAAGCGCGAAAAGCAGCAGAGGGCGCAGAGCATCCTCGATGCGGCCACAAAGGTCTTCCTGGCCAAGGGCTATGCCAGGACGACGATGGACGACATCGCCCTCGAGGCGGAGATCACGAAGCCGACCATCTACCAGTACTTCAAAACAAAAGAACAGCTCTACTTCTCGCTCATGGCCCCATTCATAGAGGAGATCGGCAGAGGGTTGGAAGAGGTCGAGAAAAGGATGATGGAAGATCATTACGAAACGGGCACCTCCCTGGTCCGTGACCTCTTTCAAGGCATGTACAGCGCCTTCAGGGAATTCCCATACACTTTCAGGGTGGTTCAGTTCTTCCAGCAGTCAGGGCGTATCTGGGAAATGTCCGATTCGGTCAGTTCGTCGTTGAATGAGAAAGGAAAGCGGAATTTCGAGCGGCTCCGCAGGGTGCTCGGCATGGGAATCGAAAAGGGTCTTCTCAAGACCTACAACGTCTATGAACTCACCGACGTTCTGTGGGGACTCTTTGTGGGAATCGTTCAGCTCAGTGATGTGAAATCGTATCGAACCAGTCGGAATCCGGCAGTGAACCGGTCGAATCCGAAGCTGGAAGCATCCGTGCATCTTGCAGAGAAGATCGTCGTGGACGCGATCGCCCTGTCTTGAAGTCACTTGGTCGCCCCTCACCCGGGGGGAATGAAGACAATCTACAAGGAGAGCGGCAATGTCAGTGACCAGGAACCTTCCGGCCCAGGCGTACGAGGGCATCGTCTCTGAAACCTACGACGGCGTGGAAATGAGGAACTACCAGGACAGGCCCGACAACCTGGTGGCGATGCTCAAGGGCACTGTAGAAAGGTTCGGAGATCGAGAGGCCGTGGTGGACGGACCGATCCGGCTGACCTACAGGGAGTTCGATCGGCTGTGCAACAACCTGGCCGCATCCCTCAAGGAATGTGGAGTGAAGAAGGGTGACCGCGTTGCGATTCTGATGCCCAACTCCTGGGAGTACGCGGTTTCGTTCTTCGGCATCGTACGCCTGGGAGGGATCGCGGTCCTTCTGAACTGGCGATGCGCAGGGCCGGAGCTCGAGTACATGTTGAACGACTCGGGAGCGACCTGCCTGCTGATGCACGACTCTTTCTGGGCAACCATCGATGGGGTGAGGCAGAAGCTGGACAGTGTCAAAGGGATCTATGTCCACGGAGACGAGATCCCGGACGGAACCCTCCCGTACGCCGACCTCATCGAGAGAGATGCGCCGACCGAGACGGTGAGCGACCCGCCGGTGACGCAGGAGGACCCGGCGGCCATCCTCTACACTTCCGGGACCACGGGCTTGCCCAAGGGAGCCCTCGTGCTTCATCGCAACTGCATATCCAATGCCGTGAATGCGAAGAACATTGCGGAGGGAGATGAAAACGACCGGACCCTGATCATCGCTCCCATGTTCCACGCCACAGGCATCCATTCCCAGTTGACCTCCTTCCTGAATATCGGAGGGTGCTCGGTAATCCACCAGACCTTTGACCCGATCGACACCCTGAGGACGATCCAGGACGAGAAGATCAGCTTCGGCGCCGGTGTCGCCGCCATGTTCTGGGTGATCCTGAACATGGCCCCCTGGAAGGACTATGACCTGAGCTCGCTCCGTCACTTCGTCTTCGGCGGTTCTCCGGTGCCGGTCGAGCTCTTCAACCAGATGATCGAGAGTTTCCCCCAGGTCCAGTTCGGGAACGTCTTCGGCCTCACCGAGGCAACTTCGATCGTCACCTTCAACACCCATGAGAACGTCGTCCGCGTACCGAGCTCCGTAGGGCCGGCCGTGCCGATCGTGGACGTTAAGATCGTCGACCCGACCACGAACGAAGATGTCCCGGCCGGAAGAGTAGGCGAGATCCTGGTGAAGGGCCCGACGGTCGTAAAAGGTTACTGGAACAAGTCCGAGGCGAACGCACAGACCTTTGTGGACGGGTGGCTCCACACGGGCGACCTGGGCCACATGGATGAGGACAAGTACGTCTACGTGGTGGACCGCATCAAGGACATGATCGTCTCCGGAGGGGAGAACATCTACTGCATCGAGGTGGAGAACGCGATCATGCAGCACCCGGCCGTGATGGAGGTAGGCGTAGTCGGCGTTCCGGACCCGGTCATGCAGGAAGCAGTGAAGGCCGTCGTGTTTCTGAAGCCCGGGGCAACAGCCACCGAGGAGGAAATCATCGATCACTGCAAGCAGTTGATCGCCAGTTACAAGAAGCCGAAACACGTGGTCATCACCGAGGGCATGCTCCCCAAGAACCCCGGGGGCAAGATTCTGAAGAAGGCGCTCAAGGAGATGTGAATCAGCACCCTGGCCACGTGCCCGTGTGCGTGCCCGTGCCCGAATATGAGGGGTCAGGGATCGGGGGTCAGGGGTCAGGCACCGCGCAACCCCTCCTCGTGCTCGTCGTCGTCCTCGTCCTCGAGAAGGGAATAGGTGAACGGTCAAAGCGGAAAGAAGGGGTCAGGCCGAAACTATCAACCCTAGTGACACTCGGACCGCCAGTCGTGCCACCAGGGTTGATAGTTTCGGCCTGACCCCAATCATGACCCCAATCCGGTGGGAAATTGCTTCGCCTTAGGCTCGCAATATCCGCTTCTTGTGGAAATTGCGAGGCCGCGAGCGCGGCCGTGGCAATCCCCCATCCGAGGGCACCAAGACAAGAACGGAGGCAATCTAGGATGCTATTAGAAGGCAAGGTCGCCTTGATCACCGGGGCGGCAAGGGGCATCGGGAAAGCAAGCGCCCTGGTGCTGGCCCGCGAGGGCGCAGACGTGGGCGTGGCCGATGTTCTGCCCGAGGTCGAAGAAACCGCACGGGAAGTCGCGGCCCTGGGCAGAAGCTCGGCCTTCGCACTGTTCGATGTGGCCGATCCTGCTCAGGTGGCCGAAGGCGTCGGCAGGATCCGGGATGAGCTCGGAGATATCCAGATCCTGGTCAACAACGCAGGGGTGGTCACGAATATCGCACGCCTGACGAAGATGACCCACGAGGCATGGCAGAGGGAGATCTCTATCAACCTGTCCGGGGCCTTCAACCTGATCAAGGAAGTCATCGGCCCGATGATCGACAGGAAGTGGGGCCGGATCATCAACATCTCCTCCGGTGCGGCCGCCGGAGGGCTTCACAAACAGATCGGCTACGCAGCGAGCAAGGCGGGTCTGCTCGGCATGACCAAGACCGTGACCCTGGAGCATGCTCGCGACGGCATCACCTGCAACGCCATTCTTCCAGGGCTCATCGGTACGGAGCTCGCGAACATGATGCCCGAAGAGATACGGGATCGAGCAAAGGCGATGATCCCGGCCCGCCGTATGGGGGAGACCGAAGAGGTGGGTCATCTGATTGCGTTCCTCGCCTCTGACAAGGCAGCTTACATCAACGGCGCCGAGATCCGCCTGGACGGTGGTATGGGGCTCAACCTGGGCACCCTTGGGAGCAGGAAGGAAATCAAGGAGATGGACCAATGAGCGAACAAGAGACCCGTTCCGGAATACCCCTGAAGCCGCTCTATACGCCTGAGGACGTAGAGGGTCAGGATTACGAAAAGCAACTCGGCGTTCCGGGGGAATTCCCCTACACGCGGGGCCGCCGGGCCGACCCGAGCGGCGGCTGGATGCACCGGGAGCTTTCCGGGGAGGGAGACCCGGTGCGTTCGAACGAACAGCTCAAGTATCTGTTGAGTCACGGGCAGATCGGCCTGGACGTGATCGGCGACAGCCCCACCATGGCCTTCATGGATCCGGACCATCCTCTGGCGGCGAACGCCATCGGGACCCAGGGCGTGTCCCTGTGTTGCCTGGATGATTTCCGGGCACTGTACAAGGATATTCCCCTGAATTCGGCGGTCCTGTCCGCTTCCCTGCCACCGATCATTACTGTCGCTGCCCTTCACCTGCTCGCCAAGGAGACCGGCATTCCCCTTGACCAGCTTCGAGGCTCGGTCATCCAGGCACCCTTCTACGCGGAAGAATGCGGGTACGCGGTCCACATGCCCTTCCGCCTGAGGCTCAGGCTGGCCGCGGACTGCATAGAGTTCTGTTCGAAGGAGATGCCCCGGTTCCATTCCTTTGTGGAAGACACCTACTTCTTCGACCAGGCCGGGCTGAGCGCGGTGGACGAGATGGCCCTGGGATTCATCGAGATCCGGCACCTGGTGCGGGAGCTCCTGCGCCGCGGCGTGGACATCGACACCTTTGCACCCCGCATCGCCATCCTGGTCGACTGCAACATGGACTTCTTCGAAGAGATCGCCAAGATCCGCGCCACAAGGCGCCTTTTCGCAAAGATGATGAAGGAGGAATTCGGAGCAAAGGACCGGCGCTCCTGGTCCGCGGTCATCACGAGCCACACCTCCGGTCTCTCCCTGACCCCACAGCAGCCGGTAAACAACATCGTCCGCGGCACCGTTCAGAGCCTCGCCCTGGTCCTGGCCGGTGTCCAGGCCCTGGAGATCTCCGCCTTCGACGAGGCATACCGGACGCCCAGCCCGGAATCCCACATGGTGGCTCTCCGGACCCAGCAGATCCTCCATCTGGAATCGAACGTGGCCAAGGTGGTCGACCCTCTCGGCGGATCCTACTTCATCGAGTCCCTGACCGACGAGACCGAGCAGCGAATCTGGAAACGCGTGCAGGAGATCGAGGCCATGGGGGACCCGGCCGACCTGTCGGACAAGGGCTGGTTCAGAAGGTTTTTCGAGGAGACCATGGCCGAGTACTCGAGAAAGATCGCCGACGGCAGCATGGCGAAGGTGGGCCTGAACGTCTTCCAGATCCCGGAAGAAGAGGACACCCTGCTCAAGGA